>JAQWOM010000037.1 GCA_029245865.1 Planctomycetota bacterium | reverse complement strand
CCTGAAAGCCGTTGTTTGTGGTCACTGCTCCGAGCGACCGAGCAGGCCGTCGATGATGTCGAAGATGAGCTGTTCATCGACGATGGGCTTCGAGATGTACTCGTCGAAACCCGCCTCCAGAAAGCGTTCCCGATCGCCATGCATCGCATGGGCTGTGAGCGCCACCACCGGCAATTTCACCAGGGCTTCGTCCTCACGAAGAGCCTTGAGCACGTCCAGGCCATCCATCCCGGGGAGCGAAACATCCAGAAGGACCAAGTCGGGCAAAGAGTTCGAGATGCCTTGGAGTGCCTTCTCGCCCGAGGTGTATTCGGTGATGCCGTAGGTCTGACCCAGGATCACGGACATCAAGAGGCGGTTGTCCGGGTTGTCTTCGACGAGGGCGATGACAGGTTGCTTGTTGGTGTCCTCGGGGCGATCCGAAGCGTCTTCTTCCGGCGCCGTGGCCGCGGGGCTTCGCAGCCTTTCCTCGAGCCAGTCCCGCACTTGCAGATACTCTTCGTTCAACTCCTGCACGGCTCCCGCAGGCGGAGGGCTTCCGTTCTCGGTGGCATATTCCAGAGTTTCGCAGAGTTGCGCGAGGTGGCGCGCGCCCACGATGCGGCAACTGGTCTTGAGGTCGTGGCAGATCCGCGCCATGGCGGCCGGATCGGTGGAGGCACTCAACGCCGCAAGACGCTGACCGCTTCGCTCAAGGAACGACTCGCACATGGAGGCCAGTAAGACCTGCCCTCCCTGCTGGAAGAGCGTCTCGAGTTGGGCGGGATCCCGCCGCGATGATTCCGAGTGACCCTTGTCCATGTCACTCTCATGGTATCTCTGACCACCTCACTTGCCGAATGATGAGGCGAATTGAGGCCTCTGACCTCGTTTTCGTCAAGGAAAGTAGATGGCGTCGCCACCCTTCTGTCCGGTGCCGTCCGTTGCTGTCACGCGGAACTGGGTCGCTGGCAGTTGCGGGATGACGGGGCCCGCGGCCAGACGTGCGTGCGTGTCGTCTAGCTCGAGGATCACGAAGTACTGAAGAAGGTTGTAGAAGTCGCCCGGGACACCATTCGCGCTGGCCGTGAGGAACGGGACGATCTCCCAGAGACCATCCGGGTCACCGAGCTCGAGCACCATGTAGGTGCCGCCTGGAAACTCCTCCATGCTGAGTTCAACCCATGGTCGACCGTTTGTCGCAATCTCGGAACTGTTTTTCACAAACACGGCATCGATGTCTGCGCAGGAAAAGTTGGCATCACCACAATCCCAGACGGTGTTGCCCGCACTGTCTTGCGACGTGCCAGAGACCACATCCGTGAGACGCACGAAGCGAATGTCTTGGAGGTCGACGAGTCCCATGAGAACGAGCGGGTCATCTGCCAGGTCTGCAAAATCGAAGACGTCGCCGCCACTGGCCACCACATCGGCCGGGTCATAGCCCTCGGCGGGATTGGCCGCAAAGGGAGAGACACCCGCGAAGCCGCGGTAGTGGTGCATGGGCAATCCCTCGAACAGGCCGAAGGGGCCCGGGCTGCCGCTGTAGCTGGTTGGGAAGGCGGCCCAGTCAAAGCTGTTCGTTGAGACCTCGACGGTGAGCACTTCGGCCCAGGATTCATAGTTCGTGGCGCCGATCAGCAGGAAAGGGTTCTCGTAGATGATGAGATCCGTCCCGGCCGCGTCAGATGCTGTGGCCCCCAGTTCGAGGACAACCTGTCCGCCTACACCGAGTTGATAGACATCGTTTGAGGCGACATAGAGACCCTCGCCTTCTGGTGAGCCTGTCATGGCCAAGAAATCGCCCGTGCTGTGCGGGCCTGGGAGCAGGGTCGGCACCGTGACCGCATAGGGGGTGCTGAATGCCGCGAAAGCGACGAGAAGGCCCCCGGCGAGCAGCGATGCGGTGAGTTGACTCGGTTTCATCTTCGAATCTCGAACGTGTCGTGGGTCATCAGGGGCTGACGACAAAATGGAGTGAGTTGCCCAGTCCGTAGCGCCCATCCTCGAGCACGATGCCCTGGATGGCGACTTCGAGACCGATCAGCGCGGGTTCATCGCGCACGTCAATCTTCTGAGTCACGGAACGAGTCGGGCCGATGGTCTGGGGGGCGAAGACTTTGAAGGCACCCTGGAAGCCGAGGCAGAGGTCGCCGATTCCTGCGATCGTCGTGGTCGAGGTGTCCAGGGAAATGATGCTGAATGCGGTGGCTCCGATCTCGCCGGACACCATGATCTGAAAGGTCGAGTTGTTCGCGACCTCGCCCAGCACATGGGTGGCCGCATGGGGGGCCGAAGTGAGGATCCGATCGCCCGCAGGTGCAGAGAAGTCGCCGATGTAAAGCTGGCCGTCACCCCCCGCGCCAGGGGTGAAGCCCTCGGGACCTTCGATCAGAGTCAGGGCCCCCGTGAACGCAAAGCCGTCGATGTATGCCTCGGTGAATCCGTCATGCACACCATCGCCGTTCGCGTCGGGAAGAATTCGGGCAATGCAGCCACTGAAGTCGCCGCCTTCAAGCACATCGAACACGCCGGACAGGTAGAACGAACCGTCCGCTGCACGCACCAGTCCATTGGCGCCACTGAGTCCTGACGCGAACTCGACCGCTTCGCCCGCATCGCGTGCATCGCCATCCCTGTTGGCGTCTGTCAGGGTCAAGATGCGCCCGACAAATGTGGAGGCGTTCAGGTCTGCGACGTAGAGATCTTCTCCATCCCAGACCATGCCGGCCGGATAGCCGAGGCCGGTGGCAAAGGTTGTCTCGACTCCGGCGGAAAACCTCGACACCACACCGACCGTTGGAACCATGGGGTCAAAAGGGGTGGAGCCGGTCATGAAGAGATTGTCTGTGCCCGGTTGGAACGAGAGCGAAAAGGGCAGTGGGGCCAGACCTTCGGGGAGCAGGCCCGGTTGAACCGCAAAGGGGCTTTTTTCCCCTGCTCCCAGCGCGTCTCCGTTGCCGTCGATGTCTCGGAGCACGGTCAGTGAGGGTGTGAAGAGAGAGTCGCCGACGAGGATGTCGCCTGTCACGGGCGATTGGGCGACTCCGGCCAGCGACCCGAATCCAGTCGCGAAGAGCGCGTGAGAGCCATCGGCCTCGACGACGGAGATTTCATCGGCGCCAAAAAATCCGGTCGAGACCAGGAGGCGTCCATCATTCAAAACGCCCACAACGGGTCCGGCGGCCAGCGAGGTTTCGAAGTTGTAGCCGGCCGGGATCGTGAAGTCAGAGCAGAGAGCGGAGCCGCTCAGAGCGACAACAGCAAGCAAAGTTGAGTAGAAAGGCACGGTGATGATTCCGGGGGATGCGCATGACGCGTGTTCTGGTTCCCCGAGCGAAGTTGCGCTCTGCTCGGTGGGTGAGCAGGGCGGGGTTGAAACCTCCAGAGACAAAAAAAGCCGCCTGAGCAGTGGTCGGGATCTTTCGTGCGCACAATGTGGTGCGCAGATCTCCAACCAGGCTTGCCTGGCGGCCTTCGTCCCCTTGCCGAGCAGAGAATGCAGGATCGAACAGAGATCCGATTTTCCGAGGGCAGGACGTACAACGAGTGCTCGCGCCGGCCTATATCCGAGGCGGTTACGAGCGTTTCGTCGGCAGGGTTTTCTGACTCATGGCTTGACCGCGAGGTACGCCTTCCCATCCGATGGGCTTACACGCATGGTATTCAGGAGAAGATGTGTACTTTCTTCTTCTGGTCAGGCGTGTGCATCAGACAGTGACCGGGACGCTGAAAGGCCCCATGTACCTGTTGTCACCATTCACAGCGGCGGGTCCGTGACGGATTTTCACCGTCTTCCCCGAGGCCGAGAACACACAATCGAACTGATAAAGAGCGATGCCGACAAAGAGTCAGCGGGAACGTCTATTGAGCCACCCCCGTGGGTTGCCGTCAAGTGAATGAAGGCTTTTGTCTCAGGCATTCTAGTTCCGATGATGTGGTCATGAGTTCACGCCTCGGCCCATTTCGTCGCAAATCGCTTTCACCCCTTTAGACCAGGCGTAAAGAACCGTGCCATCTCCTGTTCATTCGATGTTTCTTGGTCAGCTCGACGCGGCCGATTTCTGTCCTTACCCCTTCCTTGACCCGGATTCGGCTGAACTGCTCTCCATGGTGCGCGGGTCCTTTGGGCGCTTCGCCGAGGAACACATCGATGCCGAGTCCATCGATCGAGCACATGCGGTCCCCGAGGCAGTCCTTGCGGGGCTGTCAGAACTGGGTCTGTTCGGGATGCGCATTCCCGAGGAGTACGGCGGGTTGGACCTCAATGCGACGCAGTACTGCCGCGTGGGCATGGACCTGTCGGCAGCGGACGGCGCCGTCGCCATCTTGTCTGGCGGGCATTCGACCATCGGCATCAAGGCGTTGCTGCTGGCTGGCACCGAGGAACAGAAAGCAAAGTACCTCCCGCGCCTGGCCACCGGTGAACTGAAGGCCGCTTTTGCCCTGTCGGAGCCCGATGCCGGCAGTGATGCACAAGCGCTGACGTGTACCGCCAAGTTGTCCGAAGACAAACAGCACTACGTGGTCAATGGCAACAAGCTCTGGATCACAAATGGCGGGCTCGCGAACCTCGTCACACTTTTTGTGCGGACTCCGGATCATCCGCGAACAGATGGCCGCCCCTCGATTTCTTGCCTCTTGGTCGAGCGTGAAATGGGTTACGAGGCGGGGCGCGAGGAAACAAAGCTCGGCATCCGTGGCAGCTCTACCGTCCCCTTGGTTTTCGAGGACGTTTCGGTGCCCGTTGAGAACCTTGTCGGTGTGCCCGGTGAAGGGTTTCGGCTGGCGCTGGATATCCTCAATGGGGGGCGCACGGGCCTTGCGGGTGGTTGCCTCGGTGCGTCTCGCTACCTGCTCGAAGAAGCCGTGAAATACACCACCGAGCGGCAGCAGTTCGGACGACCCATCGCCGAGTTTCAGTTGATTCAGCAAAAGCTCGGGCGCATGGCACAGAGCCTCCACGCACTGGAGTGCATGGTGTTCCTGACCACCGGGCTGGCAGATCGGCACGGTGTCGATCTGCCTCTGGAGTCTGCGTTGTGCAAGATCTTTGGCACCGAGACGCTGTGGTCTGTCGTCAACGATGCCGTGCAGTGTGCCGGTGGCAATGGCTTCACGACGGACTACCCCTTCGAGCGCATGCTTCGCGATGCGCGTGTGAACATGATTTTCGAGGGCACCAACGAAATCCTCCGGGTGATGGTGGCGACGAGTGGGCTGCGAGGGCCGGCAGAGCGTTTGTCCGAGAGCATTCCGGGGCGCGATGATCCTTACGGGCGTTTGCTTGACGGTGCCGAGGTCCCCGACCCCATGAAGGTGCCCGATGAGTTGAGAGCCGAGTCCCTGGCCCTTTCGATGGCAGTGGCCGAACTGGCTGTCGCTTCGGGGAAGGCCGTGCGGACGCACGGAAAGGCCCTCCGCGAGCAGCAACTGGTCGTGGCGGCCCTGACGGATCAAGTTCTGGCGACCTATGCCCAGGCTGCCGTGCTGTCCCGGGCTGTCAGCCTGCACGACCAGGGGGCCGAAACCGTGGGGCCGGAGGCTCTGGAACACGAAATTCTGCTCGCCAAGGGCTCTTGTCGGCGATTGCAGCGTTTTGGACGCCGAGCTTCGCAGTCTCTGCGCGACAATGATGACGCGATTCTGTTGAAGACTGCGGGGCTCATCACCCGATTGGGTGGAATGCCTGGAGAGCGTCCATGACCGAAAACGAAAGACCCGTGCAGCCTGCCGACACGGCCTCGGATCCGTCATGGCCCGTCGATCAACAGGAACACGTTCGAGAACGCCCGGGCGGTCTCTTGTCCAGGGTCGACGGACACCTGGTCATGTACCACGAGCCCGGCGCGCTTCATGCAGAGCAGTACCGAGCTTGTCGCACAAACCTGATGGCCATCAATCGTTCCGGGGCGCCCTGGGCGATCGTGGTCACGAGCAGTCAGCGTGGCGAAGGAAAGTCCATCACGGCCGCCAACCTTGCGGCTTGCCTCGCAGAGGCTCCGGGCGCCAAGGTCTGCCTTCTCGATCTGGATTCACGAGCGCCAAGTCTTGGTCGGATCCTTGGGGTTGATATGGACCAGGGAGTGACCGAACTCATCAAGGGAGATGTCTCGCTCAGTCAGGTGCGCGTACCAACGGTCATTCCAAACATGGATGTGATCTGTGCCGGTGCAGAGCCCGACAACCCTGCAGAACTTCTGGGTTCTGAGCAGTTCGTGAACTTGATCACGGAGTTGAAGCGTCGTTACTCGTGGATCATTTTGGATTCACCACCCGTCAATCCGTGGACCGATGCGTGTGTTGTCTCGGCACTGGTCAATGGAGCTCTTGTGGTGGTGCGACTCCAGGAAGCACCGCGTGAGAAGGTCAACCGCAGTCTCGATCTGATTCGATCGGCTGGAGGTCAGGTCCTCGGGACATTTCTCACGGGTCTGACGGTCGATCGTGACGACCCCGGCCGTTATTCAGAGGCTGACGAAGAGAGTCGTGCTGAGGCAGCCAGTCCCGACGGCGAGACTGCCGAAACATCTAAAAACCTCGCGAAGGCCGAGCAAAGCCTCCGCAAGCAGGAGCGGGCTTTCCTCAAGAGCCAGAGCAAGAAGCGCAAGCGCGAGGATGACGAAGACACTCTGGTCTGAGGTGCTCCCCGAGGCGCCGTAGGTCGGGAAATCAGCCGACGCAGCTGGTCGCTAGCCGACCTGTTCGAACTCGTCGCCGTCGAGGGCCCAGTAGCCGCTGTAGCTGTCGAGCACGATTCGCTCGCCGTCGAGCCAGAGAATGCCGGAATGCACCCGGTGACTTCCTGGATTGAGGAGAGCGCCGCAGTCCTCGAGTTCCTTGCGGGAGAGGAAATGATTCAGGTCTTCCACGGGAAAAGAAACCCAGGGAGATTCCGTGTCCTCGCGCCAGTCACGCGCTTCGTCCTCGTCAACAAAGAGCAGGCCGTAAGACAACTCATCTTCTTCGTTGGTGATGAGTCCGGGGGAACCGCCTTTTGGCCCGACTGACCAGAACTCGCCGTCGTTTGGCCAACTCATCACAGGGCGCCTTCCAATGGTTTCTACGAGGCGGTTGTCACACGCATCGCGGTTCTCAAGCATTTCGATTTCTTCGGAGCCTTCGTACTGAAGCCAGCCGCCCTGTTCGTCGAGAATGTCGAGCTGCATCGAGCCTCCATCGGATCGCCGCACCCGAAGAAACTGCAACTCACTCATGGAGTCGATGCAGAAGAAGAGGGGCTGCTGCCCGTCCATCATGACTCCTGCGTACCCCTCGCGGGCCAGATGTGTCAGGAAGTTGGGCAGGTTGGTGATCGGCACGAGCTGCTCCGCCCCGGAGACTTCGGCAGCACCGGCTTCGTCTTCAAAAACTTTGACTGCCAGTCCCATCGGCAGGATGGGCTCGAGTGTCCCCGCGAATCCTCCCTCGCCCTGAATGGCCCAGGCGATGGTGGGCAGGTCTTGTTGCTCAAGCCGAAATCGTTCGAAGATTTCATCGATGAGCGGTCGCTGACCCGAATAGTCGTTTTCTTGTAGAGCGACCATGCCGACGGACCACTGCGCGATGGGATACCACTCACCCTGGTCGATCCAGACGATGCGTTGTGCGCGTTCGGGATGAGAAAAGTCCGAGTTTTCAGGTTCGGCAAGCAATGTGATGCTGCGGGTGTCGTGACTGTAACCGCCTTCGACGAGCAGGTAGTTGCCGCCTGCGTGACGAATGGGCGTTCCCGGGATTTTCATGACGAAGAGCTTTTCGTTTGCTGAGCCGTGGAGTCGGCTGCTTGCTGGAGCGATTTCTGGAAGTGACGGCAGTGCGAGTCGCGGGTCATGAGGAATGCCACGAAGTGAAAAGGTACTGAGATCAGGTCTGCCGCGAGAACCAACAGCAGGCCAGTCGTCTCCCCGAGCGATCCCTTGGGGCTCGGTTCAGGTTGTGCGGCTGGCGGAGGTGTGGAGAAGGCTGTCATGGCAGGTCCATTGCGCAACGGAAACCAATGGGGCGATCGTAGGTCGGTGAAGAGAAGGCATCCATGCCTGGCGCCGTCCAGCGGGCACGTGTCGCGAGTTCATGGCGCTGACTCCGATAGCTTCCACCCCGGATGGCCACGTTCACAAGTCCATCCGGAAGATTCACGATGTCGGTGCCATTCTCCAGCGTTGACGTCCACTCCCAGGCATTGCCCGCAAGATCGAAGCACCCCGAGGGAGAGCGAGCGCCCGGAAAGCTCTCCACGGGCATGGTGTCGTTCGAGACGCCGGCGCCATTCGCGAAACCCTCCTGGAACTGATTGCCCCACGGGTAGGCCCTGCCATCGAGGCCTCCCGCAGCCGCCTCCCACTCGTCCTCCGTGGGGAGACGTTTGCCAGCCCACTCGGCATAGGCTGCGGCCTGCGCCCAATTCACGTGAATCACGGGGTGCTGACGGCGGGTGGTGTCGTACATCGCACGACCCGTTTCTGTGAGCTGCCACCCTCGAGGGAGCAGCGCCGGTTGGGCGGGGGCGGGTTGAGTGTCGAGGAATGTCGCGTATTCACGATTCGTCACTTCATGCCTGTCCAGCGCGAACGGTTGCAACGCTTTGATGCGCCGCGGTCGAGGCCAACCAGAGTTGGGCCCCAGTGTGTATTCTCCGCCCGGAATGACCAGCATGCCCGGTGGCGCTCGTTCGCCGCGTGGACCGTAGCGCTCAGGATGCTTGAGACGGTCCATTTGAAGGCCGGCGTCTTCGTAGTTGTGTTGCGCTGACTCGTAGCTCTTGGCTTCTGGCAAGTTGACGTGAAAGGTGCGATTCCAGAATTCGGGCCATGCCTCGTCTGTCACAAACAAAGCGTCGACGAGTTGCTGGATCTGCTCGGCATCCACATCGCCCAGTTGAGTTTGTCCACCGAGGCCTTTTGCCACTTGACCTGAAACCCAGTCTGCCAGTCGCGAGTGGACGTTGGATGAGTTTCGTACCGGGGCTTGAAAGGCCTTGGTGAGCGCCTTGACGCGACTGGGGCGCATCATGGGGCGACTCTCAACGCCTCCGGCAGCGATTCGGGCTTGAGCCGTCTCCATCGCATCGGCCATGGCCAGGACCAGGGCGCGCCTCGCACCCGCGGCGCCGGACGCACTCGTCAACGTGGCGTAGTCGTCTTCCAGGTCATAGACCAGTTGTTCGACGGCTTGTTGAGCCTCCGCAAGGGCCTCCCTGGTTTGATCCAGAAGGGCCGAGGCGCGGCTCAACTCCGCAGAATCGGCCTGAAGAGCTGGAGACCCAGCCTGCTGCGCACCGAAAGTGGTGGCCGTGAGGGACAGCAGCAGGCTGCCGACCATGATTAGAATTTCACAACATGTAGAGCGAGAGGTCATCATCAGTGCCCATTGTGACGCGAAACGCAGCCAAGCCCCAACAGCTCCTCGACCGATCTCCTCAGGGTTTGCCCGGAATCGGGCCTGCACGGGCGCAAGCCTATGCCGCTGCGGGGCTCTACAATTGCCGAGACCTGCTGTATCACCTGCCCAATCGGTACCGGATGCGCCCCGAACCAGGGCCTGTGGCGGCGCTGGTCGATGGAGAGCGAGGTGCCTTGGTGGGGCAGGTCTTGCGCTCTTCGCTCCGACGCCGAGGGCGAAGGAGCACGGTGAGCCTTCGGGTTCGGGATGATTCTGGCGACGAAGCTCTCGTGTTGCTCTTCAATCGGGCGTATCTGGCGAAGAGCCTGGCGAAGCAACGAGTGTGGGTGGCCGGCAAGGTCGAACGACCTGCTGCGGACGGAGCCCTGCCGCGGTTGCTGGCGGCAGACTACGAGCGGCTCCCCGAGGAAGCCATGGGGCCCGCGTCTTCTTGCTTGCCGATCTACCGATTGCCGGTGGGCATTGCACCGAGAGTGCATCGCAAACTTCTCGCCACCATTCTTGAAGCGGATCCACCTTCGGAATGGCGCGACCTGGAACCAGGCGAGCCGACACTTGCAGAGGCATTGACTGCCATTCATCTGGCAGACGATCTGGAATCTGCACGCAGAGCGCGCCAGCGCTTGGCCTACGACGAGGCCTGGGCCCTGTCTCTTGAAGTGGGTGCGCGCCGAGCAGCGCTTGCGAGTCATGGAGCACCGCCCGTCAAGGTCAGCGAGACGCTGCATCGAAAATTACTCGCCAAGCTGCCGCACACACCAACTGCTGCGCAGGCGCGAGTGTTTCAAGAGTTGCGCGCAGACCTCGCAGAGAAGCGCCGGCCCATGGGGCGCCTTCTTCAAGGTGACGTTGGCTCAGGCAAGACCCTTGTCGCTTTCTATGCGCTGTTGGCAGCCGTGGGGTGTGGCCGCCAGGGAGCCATCATGGCTCCAACGGAAGTTCTTGCGATGCAGCACGCCACGGCTCTCGAGGAACTCGTGGCCTCTGGGTGGCCGGAGGGCAATGGGCCGCGTGTTGCGTTGATCACCGGGCGCGGCGCTGCCGCAGAAAAACGAGCCGCACGGGCGGCTGCTGCGGATGGCTCGGCCAAGTTGATTGTCGGCACGCATTCCTTGCAGGGCAAACGCATGGAGTTTGCCGATCTGGCCGTGACGGTCGTCGATGAACAGCACCGTTTTGGTGTGCGACAGCGAATGCGCTTTCGAGGCAAAGGAGAAGAGACGCATCTTCTGGTGATGACGGCCACGCCGATTCCACGCACGCTCTCACTCACGGCCTATGGTGAGCTGGACGTGAGTCTGCTGGACGAGCTTCCTCCTGGCCGGTCTCCGCGTGTGACTCGCTATGTGACGTCAGGGAAACAGCCCGCAATGTGGCGCTCTCTGGCCAAGGAAATCTCGGCGGGTGGGCAAGGCTATGTGGTGTGCCCCTCGATTTCTTCGCAAGAAGAAGAGAATCACTCGGTCGAGTCGACGTTGGAGTTGGTGCGCAACCGTCTCGGTCCAGATGTTTCGGTGGGCTCTGTTCATGGACGCATGCCTGCCGAGGAGCGGGACAGGGTTCTCGATGCCTTCCGCGCCGGAGAGTTGTCGGTCTTGGTGGCCACGGTGATTGTGGAGGTGGGCCTCGATGTGGCCGCTGCTACGTTTGTGGTCATCCCAGACCCGGCGCGGTTTGGATTGGCCACCTTGCATCAGATTCGTGGACGTGTCGGTCGCGGAGAGCGTCCCGGCCGATGCCTTTTGCTCGGCCCGCTCTCCTCTGCGGGCCCTTCCCGCGAGCGGGTGGACGCGTTGTGTTCAACGGACGATGGTTTCGTTCTGGCCGAAGAAGATCTGCGATTGCGAGGCCCGGGAGAGATGCTGGGCACACGGCAAAGCGGCATGCCAGGCTTTCTCGTGCTGGACCCTGTTTCGGACGTTGAACTGCTCGCCGTTGCTCGCCCGCGAGCCATCAAGGCTGGGCGTGGGCTGTCGTCGGAGAAGCTCGCCAAGCTGCGGGAGCGCGCCTTCCCCTCCACGAAGCTTGTGGTGGAAAATCTACTGGCGGGTGGTTGAGACGCCACGGCCTGTGATGGGTCGGGCAAGAAGGACAACGAGCCCCGCCGCACCCAGGTCAAACCTCGGGGCTCGGCGGGGCTCGTCAGTCAGCGGGCTCTCAGAGAGCCGCGCCGCAGACCTCATCAGAGGCTGCCAGCGTGATCCGTGAGGTAAGACTTCACGCCCTCGTCGTTGGGGGCCATGCCGGCCTTTCCGGCCGACCAGCCCGCCGGGCAAACCTCGCCGTTCTCCTTGAAGAACTGGACGCCGTCTACGGCGCGCAGCAACTCGTCGACATCCCGGCCAAGCGGCAGGTTGTTGACGACCGCATGCCAGCAGACGCCTTCTGGATCCATGAGGAAAGTGCCTCGTGCAGAGAAGCCGCTGTCCGCGTGCACCACGTCGTATGCTTCGGAGAGCTTTTTGTCCGTGTCTGCGATGAGCGGGTATTTCAGGGGGCCAACGCCGCCATCATTGATGGCTGTGTCACGCCAGCGCGCATGGGTCTCTGCATCGTCCATCGAGACACCCAGCACCTGAACGCCACGCTTTTCGAATTCCGCAATGCGATGATCGAAGGCGATGAGTTCGGAGGGGCACACGAAAGTGAAATCTTTCGGGTAGAAGAAGAGGGCGACGTATTGTCCGGCGTAGTCTGAAAGGCTGACGGTTTTCGTGGTGCCGTCGGCCATGACAGCCGGTGCAGAGAAGTCGGGCGCTGCCTTGCCGATGAAGTTAGTCATGTCTGATTCGTGCTCGTGTTGTTGGTGGGTTGATGAGTTGTTGAGGGTGATGCCTACGAAGCACAATGATTTCTGCTTCGAGGGTCAGGGAGCATACAGACCCTCGGTCCCCGCGTGAAACGGTGGTGGCTGCGGCTCGTATGGGCCGTCGTGCCGGTTGTGACCGAGCACTCATTTGAGGGGCAGGGGGGCGCCCTCAGGAAACGCGATCGTGATGCAGAGGCCGGGAGCATTGTCGGACAGCGTCAAGCTCGCACCATGCATTTGAGCCACAGCCGCTACGAGGCTTAGCCCCAGGCCAGTGCCGGGTGTATTTCGTGACTGCTCAAGCCGCACGAAACGTTGCAAAACGTATTTTCGCTGGTCTTCGGGAATGCCCGGCCCGCGGTCGGAAATGCTCAATTCTGGCCCGCTTGGTCCGCGACGCACATTCACTTCCAAGGACCCACTGCTTGCCGCGAATTTCAGGGCATTGTCGATCAGATTACTGAGCGCTTGAAAGAGGAGATGTCGGTGACCACGTACAGACAAGCTTTCTTCGGCCGTGAAGTCGATACGGCAGCCAGCCTCATCGGCAGCGGGCTCGTAGAGTTCCACGGCGTCCCGCGTGAGCTGCGAGAGGTCCAGAGTCTTCATGCTCGAACTCTCGGCACCGCTCTCGACGCGGGCAATGCTCAGGAGGGCGCCAAAGGTTTCGAGTAGGTCGGTTGTGTCGGCCAGGACACGGTGCATCACTTCGGTGTCTGCCGAGGCCTCGCGTGCACTCGACAGGGCAGACTCGATGGAACCACGGATGCGTGTGAGCGGTGTGCGAAGGTCGTGGGCAATGTTCTCGGTGACTTCGCTCATTTGCGCAATCAATCGCGCGTTCTCATCAAGCAGCTTGTTGAAGTGCAGAGCGAGTGTATCGAACTCATCGCTGCGTTGATTGACGGGGACACGGGCGTCGCGCTTGCCGCCCAGGATCGAAAGGATGATTCGATTCATGCGCTCCACGCGGCCGAGGAGGCCGCGGCTCAGCCAGAGGCCGGTGCCTATGGCGAGCATGAGGGCAATCAGGCCGACGATCATGGAGGTCTCGATCAATCGCCGCTCGAAGGTCATCTGTGGAGTGATGTCCTGAGCGACAACGACCGAGCGGTCGGACGGCATCACCTGCCGGGCGACTCGCAGGTGGCGTTCTTGGATGACGTAGGTTGCAAGACGGGCTCCGTCGCTATCGGCCAGAGTCCCTGGAAGGCCCAGCGCACCTTCGGCGGGCGGGGCCATGTTGCCGGCAAGGGTGATCTGGGTCTCGTTTTCCCAGTAGGCATAGAAGAGGCCAGATTCTGCTTCCGTGCCGCTGCGCTCTGCGATGGCTTTCTCAACGGGTCCGTGATCGGCCTCGCCATCAAGAGCCCTGATGTTGCCGATTTCCTCGAGAAGGGTGCTGTCGACTCGCTGGCGATCGGGAACGACGACGCCTGCATAGACCGCCAGAAGACTCAGGACGACACAGCCCATGGAGTAGGCCACAAGCGCAAGAGCGAGGCGCCGGCGGATCGAGCGCTTTGGGCTACGTTCCTTCACGGATCATGTATCCAGCGCCCCGCACCGTGTGGATGAGCGGGTACTCAAAGTCTTTATCGATTTTCTTTCGTAACCGACTGATGTGCACGTCGATGACGTTGGTTTGAGGGTCAAAGTGGTAGTCCCATACAGACTCCAGCAGCATGGTTCGAGTGACCACTTGGTTCGCATGTTGCATGAGATATTCAAGCAATTGAAACTCGCGCGCTTGAAGGGGTATCTCGGTGCCTGCTCGTGTGACCTCGCGAGTCAGCAGGTCGAGGGCGAGATCGCCGACCCGCAGTTCAGTTTCCACGGGAGCAGTTGACCGACGGCGTGCGAGGACTTCGAGACGCGCCAGGAGTTCTGAAAACGCATAGGGCTTCACCAGGTAGTCGTCGCCGCCGGCACGCAGGCCACGCACGCGTTCATCGACTGACCCGAGGGCGCTCACGATGAGAACTGGCGTGTGCTGCCCGGCGCTACGCAGCGCTTCGATGACGGCAAGGCCGTCCAATGACGGCAGCATGCGATCCACGATCAAGACGTCATAGGGCTCGTGACGAGCACGGACCAGCCCCTCAAGACCGTCTTCGATCTGATCGACCACGTAGCCGCGCTCCCGGAGACCTTTTGCAAGGTAATCCGAGGCCACGCGGTCGTCCTCGAGGATAAGGATCTTCATGCAGGCCCGTTCCGTATCAGCGCTGCAGTATAGAGATCCGAGCTCTCGTTCGAATGCTCGATCGAAGTGGGCGGGGTTTCGTTCAGTCGGAGGGGTAAAGAGAAGGCAGGGCCTCAGAGGACGATGTGGGGGCCATTCGGCGGCGCCGGCACTTGCGGTAGGCCTCCCAGAGGGTTTTGCCGTCCCAGGCCATTTCTCCCGGGGCATAGGCTGCCTTGGTCAACTGATGGATTGCCTCTGTCAGCCGTTCGTCGCCGAAGAAGTTGGCGACTTCACCCGCATTGGAGATCGAGGCATGCCGGTCGCGTGCTCGGCCAACGCTGACCAGAGCTTGAGTTGCGGCCGCGGCATCCCCCGCAAAGCAGGCTTTGCGCAGGGCCGATTCCGAGTGGCCGAGGGGCTCCACGGGGTTTTCCTCTGACTGAGTTGCAGCCCAGTTCTTGCGCCGCCGGCGGACGGCCAGGGCGCCGATGCCGAGAGTGCACAGGGTGGCCATGCCCATGAGAGGGCCCCAGAGAGTCCAGTCGAGTCCTCTGTCCCGAGAAGAGGAGTCTGAATTCGGGTCCACCTCGTCAAAGTCCGAGGCTTCGACCTGGATCGGAGATTCGGCTGTGGCGAAGTTTGCCATGGGGGTCACGCCGGTGGCAGGAAGAACATGGACCGTTTGTTCGGGGAGAAGGGCTGTTTGTTCGGCGTCGGCTTCCGTGTCCCACCAGGTCAGTTCTACGGCGGGGAGTGTGAGATCGCCCGCGTCGGTCGGAATCATGGGCACGCGTTGAACTCGGACGGCAACGGTCTCGCCGTCGTTCGCGAAGGTTCGGTTCTGGGCAGTCTCTGGGTACTGCTTGAGACCTCTCACTTCGGGGAGTCTCAGGTCGGGAAGCTGGTCTCCCGACAGACCGACGGCTTGGATGCCCAGGTTGCGGATGACTTGTTCGCCCACACGAAACGTCGGCGGATCTTCAGACCATTCCTCGAAGAGTTCGACGTGCCGTGCTGGCAGAAACCAACCGCCGTCTGTGCTGTCTGGGCGGGCTTGGACATCGAGTTGAATCGCCTCTGATTGCGTCCTCAGGCGACGTCCGCGATCGAACATCCCGCTCATGAGCGATGAGGGTGAAGACGAGCCAAAAGGGTCATTTCCGAAGAAGTCGTCCATGAGTGAGCGCCTGTTCGAGAAGGGGTCACCAAAGGGAGAGCGGCTCGTGCGCGAGGCGTTGCGCTGTGTGCCTTCGAAAACAAGGGGTGGGATCGTGACAGGGCCACTGGCCTGGGGGAACACTGCATAGCGGCGCTCTACGACCGAGTAGGCCTTGCCGTCGAGTTCGGTTTCATAAGAGGTGTCTTCCCCAAGGCGCTCGATTAGGGCTCCCTCGAGCGTTGGGTCGCCGAGAGCACCGTCGCGAACCGAATCGTCCAGGAACACGCGAGCTGTGACGGTGACCTTGCCCTGGACATAGGGCTCCGTGTCATCGACTTCGACTTCCAGGCGGACCGGCGCGTTCGCAGAGAGCGCTTTCCCATTTCGTGTCGCATCAACTTGGATCTGCAAGGTGTCGGAGGAATCTGTTCCGACGCGAAAGGAAGGAATCAGGAAAGTGCCTTCGCGACGAGGCGTAAGGCTGACTGTCCAGTCGAGGCTTTGGTCTCGCATGCCATTCACGATGCTCGTGCGCGAGGACTGTTGAACGTCGAGGATTTCGAAGTCTTCATCAAGCTTTGCCAGGTCGGGCGTTGTCGGGCGGTCGCCGCGGTAGCGCACGAGCAATTGGAAGCTTTCGCCTACGGAGATGCGCGACTTTTCGGCACGGACCTCGAGGTCTGTGCCGAGTGTTGCGAGCGAAGCGCTTGCCGAAGGGACATTCGCCAGTGAATGGGCGGTCGGCACCAAGCTCACGAGAAAAACGAACAAGGAGAGGGGACGTGTCATGGGAAGCTCCTTCTCGAGCGCAACTGGCGCTCGACATATCGGCGACGAATCCGCTCTCGGAGCAGACCTGCCGGGTCATCAGGGATGCGGCCGAGCCATTGCTCGACTGCTTGATCGTTTTCACTGAGTGAGGCGGGGGCGTCCACGCCTACAGGCCGACCCTCAGGGACTTCTTCCGTCGGGGAAGCGGATGACAACGCATCGTCCTGTGCGGCCTCGGACTCGGAGCCAGTGACTTCCTCGTAGGTCGCCTCTGGGGAGGGCTCCGCTCCCGTGTCCTCGTTGCGTTCTTCGGTCGACTGGCCGGCGGACTGGTCTTGCTGGCCGGACGAGTCTTGTTCTTGTTGCTGCTCTTGACCTTGTTGGCCGGGCTGGCCTTGTTCTTGTTGCTGCTCTTGATCTTGCTGGCCGGGCTGGTCTTGTTCTTGTTGCTGCTCTTGATCTTGCTGGCCGGGCTGGTCTTGTCCTTGTTGTTGCTCTTGACCTTGTTGGCCGGACTGTTCTTGTTCTTGTTGCTTCTCTTGACCTTGCTGGCCGGACTGTTCTTGTTCTTGTTCTTGTTCTTGTTCCTGTTCCTGTTCCTGTTCCTGTTCCTGTTCCTGTTGCTGGTCAAGCAACTCCTGGAGAAGATCCCGATTGAATCGGGCGTCTTCATGCCCACCATCCTGAGCGAGCACCTTGTCATAGGCCGCGATGGCCTCTTCGAAGCGCTCCTGGTGAGCGAGTGCATTGCCCAGGTTGTAGAGCGATTCGATGTTTGCTTGACCCCTCAGTGTCGATTCGACTTCGTCGTAACGACCCTCCCGGTAGAGTGCTGCGGCACGCCAGTTGGGATTTTCGAAAAGCTCTGAGGCACGTGCGTGATCTCCGGCTTCAAAGGCCGTTTGGGCCTGTTGATCTGGGCGTTGGAACCATTCGGAGAGCGTGTCACCCTCCTCGACAGGACCGGAAAACCCGGCGAGTAAGACGAGGGCAGGTGCGCTGGTGTTCCACCCCTTGCGAAAAGCGATCGGTGCGAGAAGCAAGGGAATCAACACGAGAAAGACACCCATGTCAGCCCAGGTGTCGACATCCACTCCGCGACCTTCGCGGGCCACGTTCGACTCTGGCGAAGAACTTGCCTCTCGATGAGGAAGCACTCGCTCGAGGTCGCTGTCGTCCGTAGACATTTCTGAAAAGTGTCCGCCACCTGCGGACGCCAGGCGACGAAGTGCTTCGGTGTTGAGTCCGTGGACGCTTCGAACTCGGCCATTCAGTTGCTGTCCACCGGCTTCCGTGCCCACTCCAAGCACCGACACGGAGTAGCCGTCTCCGAATGCCTCGCGAGCTGCGCGTTCGGCATCTGCGGGGTCGTCACCAGCGCCATCGGTTACCAGCAGGATGCGAGCTTCGGTGGATCCGGCCTGAGTCAGCAGGTCGCGGGCTTCATCAAGGGCGCGGCCCACAGACACACCCCGGCCCGGCATCAGGTCGGTTTCAAGCAGTGGAACCACATCTGCGACCACTTTGGGGTCGTCGCACAAGGGAGTGACAGGGCAAGGCTGCTCGCCGAAGACCACCAAGGCGAACTGCCCGTCAGCATCTCGTTGAAGAAGGTCCAGGGCTTTGTAGCGAGCGCGAGTGAGACGGCTGGGCTCGATGTCCTGCGCATCCATTGTGGGAGCCAGGTTCATCACAATCACCGTGGAGGATGGCTCGCGAAAAGAGGGCGTCGGGAGGCGCGTCCAGGTCGGACCTGCCATGGCGAGTCCTGAAGCGATCCAGCCTGCTGCCAGCATGGCGAGTGGCCATCGCCGAGCCCGCTGGCTGGAATCCACCGTGAGATGGCGGAGCAGCGCCGGATCGCAGACACGCGTCCAGGCAGAAGCATTCAGAGCGCGACGCCGCGCCATCCAGAGCAGGGGGACGAGAGGCACCAGGCTCAAGAGCCAGAGTGGACGTAGAAAGTGAAAGGCCTGTGCATCAATGAGCGGTTGCATGTCAGGCGGTCCTCCAGGCAGAGCTGCTGGCGAGGGCTGAGCTTCCTGGTCGCAGGATGCATCCAATCGCGTACAGCGCGGACAAGGCGAAGGCCGCACCGAGCGGCCAATAGAAGAGTTGTTTTGTGGGACGGACGAATTGCTCTTCACCAATGGTGGGTTCAAGAGCGTCGATCTCGCGGTACACCTCGAGCAGACCTTCTGTGCTCTTGGCCCGGAAAGACTGTCCGCCTGTCATCTCGGCGATGGAGGCAAGCGTCTTCTCATCAAGGTCGGCAGAAGGGTCCACGATCTGGGTTCCGAAGACGGTGTTGACGGCCATTCGATCTGCACCCACGCCGATGGTGTGGATGCGCACGCCCTCTTTTTTGGCCAGGTCTGCTGCCAACATGGGATCCAGAACACCCGCGTTGGACGCACCGTCGCTCAGCAAGACCAGTACGCGGTCGCCTTCTGGGCGGTTGCGCAAGTGTTTGACGGCCAACCCAACGGCATCTCCGATGGCGGTTTCTTTGCCTGCGAGGCCAACTTCTGCTTCACCAAGAAAGTCGCGTACGGTGTCCAGGTCGGCAGTCGGTGGCGCTTGGAGGTAAGCGCGCGACCCGAACAGGACGAGGCCAACACGGTCGCCTTCTCGGTCGGCGACGAACTGATCGGCGACGGCGCGCACAACGCTTAGCCTGTCGACGGCGCGACCCGAAACTGTGAAGTCGTCCTGCGCCATGCTTCCTGACACATCGAGCGCGAGCATCAGGTCACGCCCCTCTGTCGGCACGGCCTGGGCCGGACCAAGCCACTGGGGCCGTGCTGCGGAGCCAACCAGGAGGAGCCAGGCGAGCGACAGCACGAGCCATGTCTTCCAATTGTTGCGGGGTGTGCCGCGAGTGAATCCGCCTGCGCGAGAGGCCAGGTGTCCGAAGAATGGAACACGCAATGCGGCAGACTGTGCGGGTTTCGCTGCGGGCGCGAAGTGGCGGACCAGCCAAGGGAGGGGCAGCAGTGCCAGTAACCATGGAATTCCGAACGTGATCATGTGTTCCTCCGAATCCAGGATCGAGAGGCCTCGATCCAACTGTCGCCCTGTTTGTGCTCGACGGGTTCTGGGGGGGCGTAGAGTGAGTGTTCGAGTCCGTCAGCCACGGCAACCATGGTTTCGGGGCGTTCCGATGTTCGACTCAGGAAGTCGATCCAGGCGCTGCCGTGCAGCGCGGCGACCTCCTCGTCCGGAAAGCGGACGAGGGCGACGCGGCGCAGCAACACCGAAAGCCCTGTGGCGAGATGAGAACTGTTGAACCCTTCTCGGCAGTCTCCGGCGAGGCGGTCAACTTCTGCGAGGGCAAATGCGCGCAGTTTGCGGCGTTTCCGATCCATGAATGCAAACCGCAGGGCGCTCAGGAGGGCAAGCCCGATGAGCACCCACCACCCGATGGCCAGTGGCCACCAGGACACAGGGTCCGGGAGATGGATGTCGCGCAAGGCGGACAGTGGGTTTGTGTCCGTGATGTTCATGACCGCCCCCCCTGGCGGCTCGGGGTGCGTTGGCCGAACGTGCGTTGTAGTTTCGAAACAACGTTTTCATTCGTTGCGAGATCGATGACGGTGGCGCCGCGTGTGCGCGCCAACTTGTTCAAGAAGTCGAGGCGCTGGCGCATGGCTTCGCCGTACTCGGAGCGCCAGCTGTCGTCTCCTGTCCAGATGGGTGTGGAATTCGAGCCATCTGAGATCCGGTACCAGCCGGCCGGAGGGGCTTCTTGCTCCAGAGGGTCGTAGGTCAGCACGCAGCTCAATTCGCACCGACTCGCAATCCGCTCGAGCCGGCGGCATGCCGCATCTGTCATTCCGTAGAAATCACTGATCACCACCACGGAGGCTCCGCTGGGTGTCATGCGATCGAGTCGACCGAGCATTTCTGTGAACGGCGTCTCTTGCGGAAACTCGCTGTCACCAGGAGAGGCGATTGTTTGAAGCAAGTTGAGGACACCACGCCGTCCGCGAGTGGCGGCGATGCGTACGGATGCTGTCCCATTCCACACCAGGCCGCCCACGCGCTCTCCGGCTTCGTGAGAAGACCATGCCAGGAGAGCTGCCGCCCGCGCCGCTGCGACCGACTTGAAACATGACCTTGTGCCGAAGTGCATGCTGGCGCCCTGATCAACGAGAAACAGGACCGGCCGTTCACGCTCTTCGTTGAAGACCTTGCTGTACGGGTGTCCGCGCCGTGCGGTGACGCGCCAGTCGATGATGCGTGGATCGTCTCCGGGTTGGTAGACGCGTACTTCTTCAAAGTCCATGCCGCGACCCCGGAACCCAGATCGGGTCGAACCCGCCAAGGCAGCGCGTGCCTTGCGATTCGGTTGGTTGTTGATCGTGCGTGCGGGAGTTCGCAGCGCGAGCAACTCGCGATGGTTCACCGTGACGGCGGCGTCAGGAGCAGATTCGTGAGTGTGTGTCGGTGCTTTCATGACATGTGTCCTTTTGTCGCGGAGTTTGAGACGACTACGGCAGGGGGACGAGCCGGACCAGTTCGTCGAGGAAGCTGTCCACTGTCATTCCATCGGACTCGGCTTCGAAGGAGAGCCGAATGCGGTGTCGCAACACGTCGTGCAGGATGGCGTGGATGTCCTCGGGTGTGACGAACTCGCGATCATCAAGCCAGGCATGTGCACGCGCACAACGATCAAGGGCAATGGTTCCGCGTGGGCTTGACCCCCACTCGATGGCGTTCTCCAGTTTTGAGTCGTAGTTGCCCGGCTGGCGTGTCGCCATGACGAACTGGACGAGATACTCTTCGAGAGCGTCCGACATGTGGATTTGCAGGACCTCGTCTCGGGCACTGAAGATGTCCGATTGAGAGACGAGTGACAGCGCAGCGTTGGCGCTTGAGCTGAGTTCGTCTCGCACGAGATGCAGCACTCGGCGCTCGGCTTCCGAGCCCGGGTAGTCGACGCGCACATGCATCAGGAAACGGTCGAGTTGGGCTTCCGGGAGCGGATAAGTGCCCTCTTGCTCGACGGGGTTCTGCGTGGCCATCACGAGGAACAGCTTGGGCAACTGATGAGATTTGCGTCCCACCGTGACCTGACGCTCGGCCATGGCTTCGAGCAAGGCAGATTGCACCTTGGCAGGTGCACGGTTGATCTCGTCAGCCAGGACGAGGTTGTGGAAGACGGGGCCCTCCTGAAAGTGGAACCCGCCGGTTTCGGCCGTGAAGACTTCTGTGCCTGTCAGGTCAGCCGGGAGCAGGTCCGGGGTGAACTGAATGCGGTGGTGATCTCCCTCGATGGCATTGGCGAGTTCTTTGATCGCGCGCGTTTTTGCCAGTCCAGGAGCGCCCTCCACCAAGAGGTGCCCATCAGCGAGGAGGGCAACCAGCAGTCGCTTGATGAGTGCTTGCTGGCCGACCACTCGCGAGTCGAGGTGATTGCGCAACTCATGGAAGCCTGTCCGTGAGGAGAGCGGAGCGGGGGAAGTGCTTTCGGAGGAGACGATTCTGGGAGCGTCCATGAGTTTTGGTCCAGTACGAGGAAAGGAGCAGGCAGACGCGGAGACGTTCCGCGCGCTTTTTCCTTTGTTTTCTTACTCGTTGGGCCATGGAGGGGCGCTGGACGGAAGATGGATTCTGGTTCATGTTGGCCTGAAGGCCCCGAACGGTGGGTTTTGTGCCTCTTGAGGGGGGCTCTCCGGGGGCAGCCCCTTTGCCTGATGCCCCCTCTCGTTGACAGCAGATCAGGGAGGCGGGCAGTCTCGTGAAGCCTCTTTACTGCCATTCAAGGACAGGAGCTTGATCATGCGCCGTACCCCTTCCCCGCTTACCGGACTCATCGCTCGGTGCTTGGTGTCCACGTTGGTTCTCACCTCCGTGTCCCCTGGCGTCTTGGGGCAGATCTATGTTTATGCCCTCAACTCTCAGGGCAAGGTCAACGTCAATGCGGTGCAAATCACGAAGCTGTCTGGGGGGGTGAAAGTGCAAGACATCACCACCATTTTGGATCTGAAACCGAACCTCAAGGTTTGGGACGCCTTGGCGATTGAGGGTGAAGATTGGTGGGTGTTACGCACGGATGGAAAACTCAGCAAGAGCGGTGCAAAAGTTGCCGACTTGTCCTTCGACAGTATTTTCGATGCCTTCTGGATCGACCTGACTGTCTTCGATGAGAGCCAGTGGTGCCTACGTACTGACGGCCGGATTAATGTCGATGGGTCGAATGCCGTCACCTTTTCAGAGGGATCCTATTTCTTTACCAGGATCACTAACGACGGAACTAACGCGTGGTCGCTCCGAAGTGACGGGCGTGTTCACCGTGGCGTCGAGACGCCGGCGCTCTTTCGTTTTGATGCGCCCAATCGCTTCGGGAACAACGATGGCGATTCGACAATCACCGAGTGGATCGGCCTGACCGTCAATCCTCAAAACGGGAATCTCTATGGCCTGCGCAGAGATGGTTACATCGCTGTCGCGGATCCGAGTTCGTTTGGCGACAAGGCGGGTGCCGAAGGTGGGCCTCCCGCAGTGCCCTGGTCCGTGGAACTGCCCTTTCCGGGCTCTCACGACAATGTGGACGTGGGCAACATCTACCAGGCGTTGAAATTCTTCAACGCCGGGAGTTGGCTCGCGTTGCGCGGCAACGGGGAGGTGTTCGAGGAAAGCGATCCCGTGACACCTCTCGTGGATTTGCCCGGCGATCCTTCGGATCCGGACGGCAACAGTGTCTACGAGTCCCTGCTGATCTTCGACGGCGAGTTTCTCTCGCTACGACAGGACGGGAAGATCTATCAGGGAGTCGACCGTAACGTGGCTCTTGAGTTGCCCGGAGGCAGCTATCGCACGCTCGCATTCGGAAATACGTTTCCCAACCTTGCCAATGTGAAGACCAAAGCGCCTGTGGTTACGAAGTACACCGTAAAGGGTGTCGCTGGCGATTCATTTGCCATGCCCTTGCTTGTGATAGATGTGGACACGCCTCCCTCAGAGGTCGTGGTCACTGTTGATGAGACCACCGTCCCGTCAGGCGCAGTCTATGATTCAAAGTCTCGCACTTTGACATGGGACGATCCGGAACCTGCCGGCAAGTACAAGCTGGCCATGACAGCGGACAATGGCGTGAACAAGCCGGTTAACAAGTCGTTCAAGATTTCACTTGTCGCTCCGAACACAAACCCGAGCAAGAACATCAAGCCGGTTGCTGCCAAGATCAAGCATGCCATGGCTCTCGACAATGAAGCCTATTCGCTTCCTTTATTGGTGTTTGATGCCGATGGAGATGAGGTGGCGGTGTCCGCGGATACCTCGGTTTATCCGTACACCGCGGGCGCAACTTTTGACGTCGACTCGAAGACCTTTATGTGGACCCCGGCGCTTTCAGATGTGGGAAAAGTGAAGCTGCGATTCAGCATGACCGATGGGACTGCGACGAGGTCGTTCAAGGTCACTCTCCAGGTCGTGTCCAGTTTGATCACCTACCCATAGAGGGTCGGAGGGGCTGGCGAGGAGAGCGGGGCGCGGCGCCGAAGCCACGGTGGTGGTGGGGTTCCGTCGCCGGGGGGCAGACTTCCGCCGTGTGAGGGCAGTAATCGTCCAAACAAAGAGGGGGGGCTGATCGGTATAGTTCCAGGTCGGCTGATGGGGACCGAATTGTTGCCCTGTCGAGCCGGATTGAGGGCCGTGGACCGGCTCCGCTGCGATCCTTCTGAAAAAGGTTTCGGAAGGGACAGCGGATCTGGCTCGTCGAACCCTCTAGGCCGCCCCGGGTCCCCGGGGCGGGTGCCATTCAACCCTGTGACTGTCGTGGAGAGACCCAGTGTCAGACATCCTGGAGCGCGGTGAGCGCATCAAGGAGGAGGCTCGCTTCCTTGTTGATCTCATGGATGAAGTTGAGCGAGTGGTCGTCGGTCAGCGGCCGTTGGTCGAGCGGCTGGTGATCGCCATGCTGAGTGATGGCCATGTGTTGTTGGAAGGTGTTCCTGGCCTGGCGAAGACCATGCTGGTGCGAACACTGGCTCAGGCGCTTGACCTGTCCTATCACCGGATTCAGTTCACGCCGGATCTCTTGCCATCCGATATCACCGGAACGCAGATCTACAATCCGTCCGATGGCACGTTCAGCGTACGGCGCGGACCCGTCTTTGCTGGATTGGTGCTTGCCGATGAGATCAACCGAGCGCCTGCCAAGGTGCAGTCGGCACTGCTTGAAGCCATGCAGGAGCGCGAGGTGACCATTGGCGACGAGACCTTCAATCTGCCGCAACCCTTCTTCGTCATGGCGACCCAGAACCCGCTTGAACAGCAAGGAACCTACCCGCTTCCTGAAGCGCAACTGGACCGCTTCCTGTTCAAGGTGCACGTGGACTACCCGAACAAGGAGAACGAGCGGCGCATCGTAGATCAGATGGCACGACCCAAGCCTCGAACAGAGGTGCGAAAGGTCACGACTCGCGAGCAACTGCAGCGCGCGATGGCCATGCTGGATGAGGTGTACATCGATGAGTTGGTCACGGCCTACATCGTGGATGTTGTGCGCGCCACTCGTGATCCGGCGGCGGTGGGCCTCGAAGAGCTTGCTCCGCTGATCGACACCGGGGCGAGCCCTCGCGCATCGATTTCTCTGGGTCTTGCGGGTCGTGCGCATGCTTTCTTGGATGGTCGAGCCTATGTCAAAGGCCACGACATCAAGTCCGTGGCGCATGACGTGCTGCGCCATCGCATTCTGCTCAGTTACGAAGCAGAGGCCCGGGAAGTCCCGGTTGAAGAAGTGATCACGCGCATCCTGGACAAGATCAACGTGCCGTAGGGCAGTGACCATTTCTTGGGATGCAGAGGTCTGGAGGCATCGGTGAAAACCACCACCAGCGAACTCGATACCGCTGAGATTCTGAGTTCTGTCAAGCGCGTGCAGTTGCGCACGCGCAAGGCAGTGACAGATATGGTTGCAGGCGGCTTTGCCTCGGTTTTTCGTGGCAGTGGCATGGAGTTCGAAGAGGTTCGCGAATACGTACCAGGCGATGACGTGCGAGCGATCGATTGGAATGTCACGGCGCGTACTGGCCGCCCGTACATCAAGAAGTTTGTCGAGGAGCGCGAACAGACTGTGATGTTGGCGCATGACATTTCGGCGTCGACTCGGCTGGGGTCAAATCGCCGGACCGTGCGGCAGTCAGCGGCAGAGCTTGCGGCCGTGTTGGCGTTCAGTGCCACGCAGTCGGGTGACCGGGCTGGTTATCTCGGATTTACCGATGAACTCGAGCTCGAACTTCCCCCTCGAAGCGGGAACCGACAGGCTTTTCGAATCATTCGTGAAGCGCTGTATCGCGATACAGAAGATGCGGCAACAGATCTGACCGTGGCGTGTGATCACTTGTCGCATGTGCTGAAGAGGCGCAGCTACATCTTCTTGCTGTCGGACTTTCTCACCGAGGGATATGAACGTTCACTCGGCGTTCTCGCCCGTCGTCATGATGTGGTCGCCTTGCGTCTGGTCGATGCGTTGCACCACGAACTGCCTTCCGTGGGAATGGTGCGCTGGCGTGATCCGGAGACCGGTCGTGAAATGATGGTCGATACGGGTTCTTCCAAAGTGCGCCAAGCCATGAGGCAGCATGCCGAAGAGCGTACGGTGGCCTTGCGAACTTTGCTTGGCAAACATCGCGTTGACCTTGTTGATATCCCTCTCGGCGGTTCGGTGGTTGATCCGTTGGTCGGCTATCTGAAGATGCGAGAAAGACGTCGTCGATGAACCGCTTCGCTGCTCGACTGGCTGCGTTTCTGTTGCTCTCTGTAGCGAGCCTTGCCCACGGTTTCTCATGGAATCCCGTTGCAGCCGATGAGGCAAAGGAAGCGGAGTTGCCGCCGGGGTTTTCCGTTGAGTACCCACGTGAGCCACGGCTCCTGGGAAGCCCGTTCGAGTTGGTGGTTCGCGGGCCGGATTTGCAGAGCCTTCACCTGGATGTCGAAGGTCACCTTGGTGATGTGATGATTGGTCGGGTGACCCGCCGCGATGTTGCCAGCGATCGTTCGGAGGGGCGGGCCCAAGAGTCCCGTGATGCCAGCCAACTCGTTGAACTGCGGCGCCCGGTGAGCATGGCTCGCCAGGGTGTTTACACCCTGCCGCTGGCCGTGGTGAATACAGAGGGCGAGACAACCGATCTGCCTGCGCTGGAAATCAGCGTGTTGTTAGACGTCCCCGATGGGCATCGCAGCCAGGTCGCCGATCTGCTGGATGCTGTTGAGGTGCCTCGGCCACCTGCTTCGCCATGGCCATTCATCGGAGCCGCTGTGATCGGCTTGTTGCTGTTGGGTTGGTTGGTTGTGGCAGAAGGCCGCGAAAAACCCGTTTTTGTGTATCACCCGCCAGCAGATCGGGTCGCCAAGGAGGCGCTGACAGAATTACGACAACACCTGCCAAACTCGCGCGAAGAGATTCGACCGTTCTTGATTCGAGTCAGTGATGTGCTGCGCGTCTATATCGAAAGCGCCTTTGAGCTTCACGCGCCCGCCCTCACAACGGAAGAATTTTTGAGTCAGGCAGCCGTTCGACATGACGCATTGGGTGAGCGGTGTGATTCGCTGGCTGGATTTTTGCAGCAGTGCGATCTCGTGAAGTATGCAGGAGAGCGCCCCTCGCCGTCCGTTGCCGAGCCTCTCTTGTTCATGGTGGAAACATTCGTTGAAGAGACGCGGACACTGGAAGACACGCCCGTGAATTCGTCTGCGGAATCTCCGGAAGGAGAGTCGGTATGACTTTTGGTGATCCATGGTTTCTGGCGCTTTTGATTCCGCTGGCACTCTTCGTTCTGTGGAAGTGCAGTCGAGCACGCGGGGCAGTGGATGGCGGAAGCGAAGTCGTGCTGGACGGGCTTCCCCGGACGATGAGGTCACGCACCACCTGGTTGCCAGCTCTACTTCTGACGCTGTCCGCTGTCTTTTTGATTGTCGCGTTGGCGCGCCCGCTGCGTGGCCGTGAAGAGGCCCGGGTCATCACCGAGGGGATCGACATTTTGCTTGTTGTCGACACTTCCTCGTCGATGCTTCAGGCTGGATTGCAAAAGAATGTCACGAATCTAGAAGTCGTGAAGCAAGTGGTCGAAGAGTTCGTGTCTGATCGCGAAGACGATCGAATAGGTCTTATGAGTTTTGCGGCATTGCCGCGCACGGAGTGTCCTCTCACTCTGGACCAAGATGCCGTCATTCAGCACCTGCGTGGTGTGAAGTGTGTTCAGCCCAACGGTCCCGAAGACGGGACGGCCATCGGAATCGCAGTAGGCAATGCAGCACGCAAGCTCCTCGACAGTGACGCAAAGAGCAAGGTGATCGTCTTGCTAACAGATGGTGAAGAAAACGTGATGCTGGTGGATCCCAACGAGGCCGCAGCTCTCTGCAAAGATCTTGGCATCCGAGTTTACACAGTAGGTGCTGGCACGCAGATTGAGCGAAACCCTCTGTTCAACACGCAGTACGAAGTGCCGTTTCGCACGGAGTTGCTCGAGTCCATTGCGGCAACAACAGGCGGCCGCTTCTTCCGCGCGAAAGATGCTGCGGCGCTGGCTGAGGTCTACGAAGAGATCAATGAACTCGAACGGACCGAACGCGAGGATGTTCGCTACACGGACTATGACGACCTCTACCACTGGTTGATCATTCCCGCAGCCGCCTGCTTGTTTCTGGAGATTCTCCTGAGGCGAGGCCCTTATCTGGAGTTCGCAGCATGAGCTTCAAAGATCCCTCAACACTCAGTTGGATGCTGGTGGCGTTTCCTGTGTTGCTCGGGGCGCTCTGGAGCGCTGGGGTTGCGCGGCGTAGGCGGCTGAAGTTGTTGGGACACATGGCGGATGCCCTGGCGCCTGGATTTTCGGCGCCACGCCGCATCATGCGCGATGGGCTTGCTGCGTTGGCACTCTTGCTACTTGTTGTGGCCCTCTCGGGGCCTTTGATCGGGACTGCCGTGCAACAGGTGCAGCGTCGCGGTGTGGATGTCATGGTCGTGCTCGACACAAGCAGAAGCATGCTGGCTGAAGACATCAAGCCTTCGCGGCTCGAGCGGGCGAAGCGTGAGATTGGCGGCTTGCTCGAGAACATGGTCGGTGACCGCGTAGGGCTCATCACTTTTTCAGGCGATGCGCGTCGAGTGTGCCCACTCACTCATGACGCCTCCACGTTTCGCATGTTTCTCGATGACATCGATACGACGAGCAATGGGCTCGGTGGCACAGCTGTCGGCGAAGGTTTGGAGTTGGCGCTCGATTCCTTCGATGATGAGTATCCGTCGGAGGCCGTGATTGTTTTGCTGACAGACGGTGAAGACCTCACGAGCGACCCTCCGCCGAGTCAAATCGCGTATGAGGCTCGAGCTCGCGGCATTCCGATCTATGTGGTCGCCTTTGGAACTGAGGAGGGCGGGACAATCCCCGTGCGCGACGCTCGCGGTCGCGTGAGCGCCGTCAAGAATGCAGATGGAACTGTCGTGGTGAGTCGTCCAAACGAAGATTTGCTGGAAACCATTTCTGGAATTGCAGACGGAGCCTTTTTGTCCGCTGAGCAGACGCCGTTTCCCCTGGACGAACTTTACGCCAAGCGAATTGCGGTCATGGAGGGTGTGACACGAGGGAGCTCTACTCGGGAAGAAGGTATTGACCGTTACCAGTGGGCACTGATGGCTGCGTTGGCGTGTTTCTTGACGCGCTCTCTGGTCTCTGACCGGAGGGTCGCTCGATGAAGATCCGGTTGTTCTCCCTGCCCATATTTGCGTTGGTGGCATTGAGTGTTCTGACGTCGCCAGTCATGGCTGACGAGGGGGCCGGGCGAATGCTTGTGCGCCAGGCGCAGCAAGCCTTGGCCGAGGGTGATCCGGACACTGCCATCGCACTCATCGAGCAGGCCAGAATCGAATGGCCGGGTGCGCCAGTGATTGCACACACACTGGCAGACGCCCGTTACCGCCAGGGTGATTACGCAGGTGCGATTCTTGAGTACGACAAAGGTATGGCGGGCAGGCTTGCCTTTCGCGCCTTCTTCAACAAGGGCGTTGCTCTTTACGCGCTTGCTGAACGTGACCTGGAGAGTGCTGGTGTTCCCCTCGATCCGGCGGGCCTTCCGGCAGATGTCGATCCGGGGCCCATGATCGAGGCCATTGATGAAGGTCTCAAAACACTTGAATATTGCCGCAGTCAGTTTCTTGATGCGCTGGTGGATCAAGAAAATGCACTGAACTCGGAGAGTGCTTCAGCTCGCGAATCGATCGCCGCGATCAACCAGCGCATGGACGATTTGCGAGAGATGAAGGAAGAGCTGGAGAAGCGTCAAGAAGATCAGGAACAGCAGGACAACGAAGAGGGCGAGGATGATCAGGAGTCTGACGAAGAAGAAAGCGAAGATGGAGAAGAGCAGCAAGACCAGCAGCAGGATGGTGAAAATCAGGAGCAGGACAGCGGTGAAAATGAGTCCGAACAGCAGCAAGGCGAAGGAGAGCAGCCAGAGGAGCCCTCGGAGCCTCAGCAAACCGAATCGGTGCCCGGACAACAGACCCAGCTGACTCCTCAGGAGATGGTGAAGCTGCTGGAACAGCTCGAAGAACTCGAAGACCGAGCACGGGCTTTGCAGCGCATTCGTCGTGCTCAACAGCGCACGGAAGTGGAGCGGGATTGGTGAACCTTCGCTACGTGATGCTCTCCTGCGCTTTTCTGTGTCTTCAGGTCACCGCGTGGCCGGGTGGTCCCCCGGTCGATCCACCGGGCGCGTTCGTTGCCCCAGATATTTCGGTGGAGCTTTCGCCCGATCGTCCGGAAGTCGGGCTTGTGATGGCCATGGTCGTCACGGTTTCCGGGGCCGAAGGTGCGGACTGTGATCTGTTGGACGTTCCTGAAATTGACGGCGCACGCCTCACATTCCGTGGAACTCCAAGCACGCAAAAGATCGAAGTTGGTATCGATGGTCGGGTCCGCAGTTCCCTGACAACGCGATGGCAGTTCGAGTTGGTGCCCGAACGTGCCGGCGAATTGGTGCTGCCTCCCATTCGTTTCAACTGCCGTGGGACAGAGCTAGAAACAGCTGCTCAGAGAATCTCGGTCGCAAGCAGTTCGCTCCGAGAGGGGCTCGTGTCACTCTCGGTTCGACCTTCTGTTCAAGAACTCTGGGTGGGTCAAGTCGTAGAAATGGATGTCGCCGCGTCGATTCACCCGGATGCGGAGAAGAGAATCCCACGTGGCGGCTTAGAGCTCTCGCTGCCCTGGCTCTCGGGCGTGCCGGGCCTGCACCCGCGAGATATTCCGAACCCGAGCTGTCGATCAGTGTTCCCCATGCCAGTCAACGGGGGACGTGCAGAGGTTCCGCTGTGCCAGGTTCGTGAGGTCGTGAGCGGCGGGATGCGTCTCGTGCTCCGAACGCGCATTCCGATGCTCGCCACAGAGGCAGGGCTTGTGACACTGCCGGACAGTCGGTTTAGCGTTCGGTTGGTCATGGAGAGTCGCCGGGAAAGAGACCCCTTCTTTGGGGGTATGCTCAATCGCAGTTCCGTTGTGCCGACGCGTGTTTTGATTGCAGATGCCTTTGCCGAGGGCGCCAAGATCACGGTGAATCCAACGCCGATTGAAGGGCGTCCGGATTCTTTCACCAATGCAGTGGGGCGATTCAACCTCGTAGGCTCTGCAGGGCCAACGAGCCTCTCGGTTGGTGAAAGCTGCAATCTCAAGCTGAGTTTACGAGCGGACGGTCAGGATGGCACCAATCTGGATCTGGTCGAGTGGCCTGCCTTTGAGGAACAACTCGAAGACTTTCGCTTGTTCGGCAAAGACGAGTCCAAGGGACCCAACACACGGATTCTCTCCTTTGAACTTTCGCCCAAAAACGCCGGGGTGACCGAGATCCCTGAACTGGAGTTCGGTTTTTTCGACACGAGTTCGGGGACGTATGAGACGCGAAGCGTCGGGCCATTCCCACTTGATGTCACTCCTGGAGGGGGTGGCGGTCTCACGGAATTGACCGTGCCGGAGGAAGTGCTCAACGATCTCGAGAGCATCAGGACACAATTGCCTCCTCCGCAAAGTTCTCGCTGGCCGGCATGGGGGCCGCCGGCGGGCGCCCTGATTCTTCTGGGTTTGATCGAACTGCGACGACGGAGTCGAGACTGGAAGAAACACAATCCACGCAAGGTGGTGCGCAGAGGTGCCCGGAGTGTTCTTGAGAAGTCTCTGCGGGATGCGACGGGGCCGGCTGCAGTGGCGGCAGCGTTTTCTCGCTATCTTGCGGAACGGCTTGATGGTCCGGCTGGCGGTTTGACTGCAAACGAAGCTGCCGGCTTGTTGCCGGATCGCGCTCTGGGAGAGGAACTGGTGCGAGTCGTTTCGGGATGGGAGGCGGCTTATCTGGGCGGAGCCACTCTCGACTTGAACGGTGTGCGCGCGGAGGCACGATCTCTGGCCGACCAATTGGAGGCCGTGACGTGAGCTTTCTCAGGTGCGCTCTCTGGCTCGGCTTGATGATGCTCATGCCCATGGAAAGGGGCTGGGCACAGGAGACTGCGATTGCTGACGACGCTCGGTTTGCGGTCGCTGTCGAGAGTTATGGAAATGGACAGTACGACGCAGCACTCGAGTTGTTCGCAGAACTGGCCGAGTTCGAGCCAGATCTGGCGCGCCGCGCCGTGTTGCATGCCAATGCAGGGACTGCGGCGGCACGTGCTGAAGATTGGGGTGAGTCAATCTGGCACCTTGAGGCTGCGTGGCGGATAGATCCGGGGGACCCGCGTGTTCGCCGAAACCTGGAACAGGTTCGAGCACTGAGTGGTGCGGCCGGAGAGGACACACCGGCTTTTTGGGAGACACTCAGGCGGCTTCCCCTCGACATGACTGAAGCGGATGTGTCTCGACTGGTGGGTCTGCTTGCGGCTCTTGCGATCTTGCTCTTGGCGGTCTCTCGCGCCGGGTGGGCAGGTCGGCGGACGGCCTGGACGGCTCTTGTCGTAGGCGTGGCCGCGGTGGGATTGGCCATGGGGTCAGATGCCGCGAGGGCGTGGGATGTCCGCCGAGCCGTTGTCGTCGAAGGTGTGGCGGTGCGAGCGGAACCGACGTTGGAGGGTCGGGTGCTGTTTCGTTTGCCTGCGGGAGCCGTTGTGCAGGATGAGGAGAGCCGCGATGACTGGCGACTGGTCGAGACTTCAGCCGGAGCGCGTGGCTGGGCCCCCATGATTCAGGTGCGGGCTGCGGGCGGCTAAGCCGCAACCCGTCGCCCCTTGCTTGAGGAGGCGACTAGAACTTTGCGTTCCGCAAGCCCAGCAGGAACTCGACATTGGTTGACGTCTTCTTCATTCGACGCAGCAAGTTCTCGATGGCATCCACGGGAGTGAGGTCTGCCAGCGCTGTCCGCAGCGTGGTGACAAACTCTGCCTCTTGTGGATCGAAGAGCAGATTCTCCATGCGAGTTCCCGATTTGTGGATATCGATGGCCGGGTAGATGCGCTGTTCGGAGACAGCGCGGCTCAGCACGATCTCCATGTTGCCGGTTCCCTTGAACTCCTCAAAGATGACTTCGTCCATGCGCGAGTTGGTTTCGATGAGGGCTGTCGCGAGGATCGTGAGGGAACCCTTCCCGTCGATATTTCGAGCCGCACCAAAAAGCCGCTTCGGTTTTTGAAGCGCATTGGATTCCAGGCCTCCGGTCAGGATTCGACCAGAAGTCCGAGCTGCGGCATTGAATGCCCGGCCGAGGCGGGTCAGAGAGTCGATCAGGAGGACGACGTCGTATCCGGACTCGACGAGACTGCGTGCGCGTTCGTCGACACGGTCCGTGACGGCTACATGCCTTTGCGGGGGCTCGTCAAACGTGGAAGCAATGACCTCGCCTTTCACGGACCTCATCATGTCCGTGACTTCTTCGGGGCGCTCATCCACCAGAAAGACCAGCAGCCTGACGTCTGGATAGTTGGTGGTGATGGCGTTGGCCAACGCCTTGAGCATCATCGTTTTTCCGGAGCGAGGCGGTGACACGATGAGCCCGCGCTGACCGAACCCAATCGGTGCGACGAGATCGACGATGCGCGCAGAGAAATCGCGGGCATCATCGGTCTCGAGCAGAACGCGTTTGTCCGGGAAGACGGGGGTGAGGTCGTCGAAACGCTTGATGTCCTTGGCGTGATCGGGGTCCTTTCCATTGATCTCAAGGACTTCTTCGATGGCGAAGTACTTGTCTTTGCGGCGCCCTCGCTTGACGCGACCCTTCAGATACATGCCTGGCGAGAGCGCGTACTCCTTGACCAGCTGTGGAGAGACGTACAGATCATCAGGTGATGGAAGAAAGGTGTTCCTCGAGCAACGCAGGAAGCCGTAACCATCGGGCATCAACTCGATCTGACCTTCGCCGAGGAGACGCAGCTTGAGTTTGTCCGAGTTGCGCATGAGCGCGACGAGCAGCTTGCTTCGGTCGATGCCCTCGTGGCATGAGACTCCGTACTGGCGCAGTTGTTGAACCAGCTCAGGGATCGGGAGGGATGCGAGTTGTGCCAGGTCGGCCGGCTCAGGGTGATCAAGCATCCCCGGCAGAGGGGGGGCTTTCTTCACGTAGCGGGGGCGTTGTTCCGCCGTGGCTTCCTCTTCGTCTGCGCCATCTGCGGGTGGGGGCGGCAGTTCGGAGACATCGTCGACACGAAGGATGTCGGGCTGCTCACGTTCCTTCGGGCGGTTCTTGGGTGGCGGGGCCATGGGCGGTCTGGTGTTAAGCGGGGCAGGTCGCGAGGGAGAGACCGGATTCGGGGGAAGCAGGGTCGGTTGGATGCCGAGCGCGTGGCTCTTTTGCCCGGCCACATACCGACGCGTTCTGTCAGATCGGGACGCCCAACTGTCGAAGGAGGGCGTCGACTCTCGACCCAAGATCCTCGATCTTCCCATTGTTTTCCAGCACATGGTCCGCAGAAGCGCGTTTGTTGGCCAGAGAGGCCTGCCGAGTCTCCCTGCGCGCCCGCTCGTCGGGGGCCCAGCCTCGCTCTGCGGCACGGGCATCTCGGGCTTCTGGGTCGACTTCCAGAAAGATCCAGGTCGTGACTCGCTGAGCGAAAGGAGAGTCGAACAGCAGCGGGGCATCGAGGACCACGGGACGCGAGCCCGCGCTCTCGAGGGCTTGTTCGATCCGTTTTCGGACCTCGGGGTGGACCAGTGCATTGAGTGTTTTCGTCGTGGAATCGCTAGCAAACGCGCGTTTTGCCAGCAAAGAGCGGTTCAGGGCCCCTGTTTCGTCAAAAATATCCTCACCGAACTGGGCGGCCAGGGCCCTCCTGATGGAGGGCTCCTGGACAGCCTCGGTGGCGAGGGCGTCCGCATCCACGTGAAGGAGGCCTCGTTGGGCCATCAGGCGTGCCACAGTGGACTTGCCACTGGCGACACCCCCGAGCAATCCGATGATCAGGCCCATGGAGGGCAGGTTAGTCTGGATCGGATGCCATTGGCCAGCAGACCCTTCCGGTCGGTGTCTCCAGCAGTCTCTGGGCGAGTCTGCGTTGCCGCCCCGGGGGGACGGGCCTATAATCCGCGCCCTACGGGTTTCCGGGCAGCTTGCCCTCCGGAGCAGCGGCCGGGGCTCGACCAATAGACCACCCAACTGGACCTCTCCGAGGTCCGGTGACACACCTCAGCCAGTCACCAGAAAGAGGCCACGTGATCACGCCCCTCCCGACCTCCCGTCGCCGCGAAGCAGGCGCCGTCAATGCTACCTGGCTCATTGTTGTCATGATCCTGTGGCTGGGGACGCTTTACCTCCTTTACGTTGCGAACGACAGCATTGCCGGTGCAGATGAGCGCGCGGCAACTGCAGTGGCCGCACGCAACGATTGGGAATCCCGCTGGGATGATCTGAACACGGACTTCTCAGATCTCTCCAAGATCGTCGGTTACCGAGACGACGGGACGATCGGAGCCAAGTCGGATGCGACTTCCGTGACGATGGAGTTGGAGGCTGTCACTGCTGCGCTGGGCGACGTCGTGGGAAGTGCGAACGTGACCCTCGATGATGCGGTGACAAAGTTGCTCGAAAATCGTCAGTCGACGATATCGACCCTGACCTTGGCGAAGGCTGATTTCGAAAGAGAGCGCCTGGCTCGTCAAGCTGCTGAGCAGAAGACGGTGACCATTGAATCCACTTACAAGAGCCAGATCGATTCGCTCACACAGCAACTGGCCGATGCTCAGGACGCATCAGATCGTCAGGCTTCGAATGACCAGGGCCGTATCGATGACATCACCGACGAAAACACGTCGCTTGATTCAGACAAGCGGGCAGCGGAACGCTCGCTTGCGGACACCGAAGATGCCGCTCGGAAGGCCGCAAGTCAGTCGGCTGCGCACATCTTGGCCCTGGCTCCGAAGCGCGCTCCGGTGCAACCCGACGAGCCCGACGGCAAGTTGATGCTAGTCGGCCCCAACGGCGATGTGGCCTGGATCGATCTGGGAGATGATCAGGGCCTCACAGCAGGGACTCGGTTCGAGCTCCTGCGGCGCGGTAAGGCTGGCCGGCTCGTGAGTCGTGGCCAGGTGGAGGTCCGCGAGGTCAACGACAACAACGCCATGGTGGGTCTCATCGGAGAGGTGGATGTGCGTGATCCGATGCTTCCGGGCGACCTGGTGCGCAACCCACATTTCCACAAGTCACGCAGTTTGCACTTCTATCTGCTCGGAGATTTCCCTCTCACGCTGAGTAAGGAGTTTGTCACGCAGCGGTTGGCCGAGATGGGATCAAAGGTTGACGGTTCTGTGGGAACTTCGACGGATGTTCTCGTGCTTGGTGAGGAGAGTCTGTCAGAAGGAGATGATGCCGTGCCGCTGACCGACACCGATGCGTATCGGACAGCCGAGAAGTTCGGGATCCGCATCATTCTTCTGCCCGAGCTTGCGAGCTACTTGAGAGACTGAAACGCGGTCTCGGTTTTCTGGCGTGCGCGTCGAAGTCGCTCTGACACAGTCGTTGGTTCCCGAGGTGCTCGCACCTGGGACAGCCGTCGTGGTGATTGATGTGGTTCGAGCCACCAGTGTGGTGTGCTGTGCGCTGGCGGCGGGGGCTCGAGGTGTGACCCCTGTTGCTGGCGTTGACGAGTCTCGGGAGTTGGCGGGGCGGACAGGCGCTCTCCTGGTGGGTGAGCGAGGCGGTTTGCCTCCCGACGGATTCGATCTCGGCAACAGCCCAGGTGACTTCACAACAGAGATCTGCGAAGGGCGCGAAGTGGTGTTGACGACGACCAATGGAACGGCGGCCGTGGCGCGCTGCCAAGGGGCCGCGCGCTTGTTGGGTGCGTGTTTGCTCAATGCGGAGGCGACCGCTCGCTCGCTTGTCGATCAGGCGCACGACGATGTTTTGCTGGTTTGTGCGGGAAGTGGTGGCCATGTGGCCATGGACGATGTGGCTGCAGCGGGCTGCATCGGGGGGAGTCTTGCTCTTCTTGGCGGGGCGGAGCCAGGCGATGGCATGCGCGTCGCCGCTGCCGTGTTCGATACCTGGAAACATGACCTCCAGGGGCTCTTGCGGCGCAGCTTGTCGGGACGCAAGCTGGCAGATGTGGGACTTGCCACTGACCTTCTTGACTGTGCGCGCGTAGACACCATTCCCGTGGTTGCGGAACTGGATGAGGCCGGTGTGTTTCGGAGGGCTGGTTCATGACTGGCGATGATTCCACGGGGCCCGCGGGCAACGCTCAACACGAGCAAGATCAGCTTGAAGGTTCGCGCATGCCTCTCCGCCAACACCTCGAAGAGTTGCGCCGCTGCATTTTCCGTTCGTTCATTTTGTTTGTTCTTCTTTTCATCGCAGGCTTCATCTTCCGCGACTGGCTTATCGATGTCGTCATGCTGCCCTACAACTGGGCTCGCGAGCGCATGATTGCCATGGGTGATCCAGACCCGGGTACTTTGATCATCATCAAGCCCATCGAAGGCTTTGTCTTCGTCATGAAAGTCGCGGGATCTTTCGCAATACTTGGGGGAGCTCCTTACTTCCTCTTTCAACTCTGGAGCTTTGTTGGTGCCGGCCTGCTCGATCGCGAGCGCAAGGCGATCTTCAAAGCCTTCCCGTTCGCAGTCGGATTGTTTGTTGTGGGCCTGCTGTTCGGCTTCACGGTCTTGCTTCAGCTGGCTTACCCCATCCTGCTCAGCTTTGTCAGTGCTGATGTGGCCACACCGGACATCACTCTTTCCGAGTACTTCTTCAGTTTGCGCTCTTTGACGCTGCTGATGGGGTTCGTCTTTGAGTTGCCTGTTGTGATGTGGTTGGTGGTGCGTGCCGGCCTCATAGGCTATGAGACACTTCGGAGTTCACGGAAGATGGCCTTCGTCGGGATTCTCGTTTTCGCTGCCATCATGACGCCTCCAGACGTGGTGACCCAGGTGCTGGTGGCGATTCCGATGGTGCTGCTTTACGAGGTGGGATTGCTGCTGGCTCGACGGGCTGACGAACAGCGAAGTGCCTGACCTGGTGGCTGGGGATCGACTCTCCCCCCGGATCAACCGTAGAATGCGCCGCCTCTGCACAGCGGATGCAAAAGCTTTGTGTACGGAAAACTCTCCACGAAATCGGAGTCACTCGTGAAGTTGGCATGCGGCATTGTCGGTCTACCCAACGTGGGCAAGTCGACCCTATTCAACGCGATTACAGCGGCAGGCGCAGAGTGCGCCAACTATCCGTTTTGCACCATCGAACCCAACGTGGGCATCGTGCCAGTGCCAGATGAGAGGTTGGCGTTGATTCAGGAGCACATCGAGACCAAGGAGGTCATACCTGCCGTACTTGAGATCGTGGACATTGCAGGTCTCGTCGCGGGTGCGAGTAAAGGTGAGGGGCTCGGTAATAAGTTCCTTGGCAACATACGTGACACTCAAGCCATCTTGCATGTGGTGCGTTGTTTCGAAGACCCCGATGTCGTGCACGTTTCAGGAGCCGTTGATCCGATCGGTGACATAGGAGTGATCGAACTCGAGCTGATCATGTCGGATCTGGATGCGTTGCAGCGCGCAGTCGAGAAAACGGAAAAGAAGGCGCGCAGTCAGGATGCCGAGGCGAAAGAAGAGCTTCTTTGTCTCGAAAAAGCTGTCGCCTGCCTCGATGGCGGGGCGTGGTTGCGGTCTGTTGATTGGAGCGACCGGGAGCAGCGAATGCTGCGACGTTACTTGCCGTTGACGATGAAGCGCGTGCTGTACGTGTGCAACGTGGCGGATGACGACCTCGAGGGCGATTCTCCGCATGTCGCATCAGTGCGACGTCATGCAGAAAGCCAAAATGCCGAAGTCGTTGTGCTTTGCGCCCAGATCGAGAACGAGTTGGCAGCCATGGATCTCGCAGATCGAATCGAATTCCTGGCAGATATGGGGCTGACGCGCCCGGGCCTTGATCGACTCGTGGCGAGCGCATTCCATTTGCTGGGGTTGATGACCTATTACACGGCTGGGCCCAAAGAAATTCGTGCCTGGACAATCCACCAGGGCGATATCGCGCCCGTGGCCGCTGGCGCGATCCACACAGATTTCGAAAAGGCTTTCATTCGAGCCGAGGTCTACTCTGTTGATGATCTGGTCGAGCTCAAGAGCGAGCAGGTGATCCGGAACTCTGGTCGACTTCGAACCGAAGGACGCGACTATGTCATGCGAGATGGCGACGTCGCACACTTCTTGGTCGGGAAGTAGTGCCGCGAGGGCACGAGGATGCGAGGGCACTCATGACGCGAGTCGGCATTCTCTCAGTAGGTGACGAACTACTTGCAGGGGATCTTCTAGACACCAACCAGCACTGGCTTGCCCAAGAGCTTGCCTCGCGTGGCCACAAACTGATTTGTACGGCATGTGTTGGTGACAATGTGCAGGCCATTCGACAAGCCCTTGAGCGTGCAGCAGAAGATTGCGAACTGCTCTTAATCACCGGCGGTCTTGGCCCTACACAGGATGATCTCACTCGTGATGGGGTTGCGGCCGCCTTCGAAACCGAACTGGTCGAATTCTCTGAATACTTGGGCCAGGCCCAGGGGCCTCACGCGAAGTTGTCCGAGGGCAGTCGGCGGCAAGCCTCTTTTCCTATGGGGGCAACTGTTCTTGAGAATGCTCGAGGCACCGCTCCGGGCTTTGAAATAGGTGGGGTTGTCGGTGCCCACCCGGAATTGCGTGTCGCGTGTTTTCCAGGTGTTCCCCTGGAGTTGCGGCCCATGGTGTCTGCATTCCTGGACTCTTTGGGCGGGGGAACTGGAGTCGCAGCCCGCAAGTTGATGTGTAGCGGTGTGAGCGAATCGACTGTCGCTGAGGTGCTGGGCGAACTTATGAGGCGAGAGCGCAGCCATTGCGTGGTGGGGGTGACAGCCTCGTTGGGGGTCCTCACGGTGACCATGCGCGGTGACGACGAAGACGCCGTTTTCGCCACCTTCCTTGCAGCCCGAGAACGCCTCGGGGAGGCCGTGTTCAGCTCTGGCGAGGCCTCTCATGCAGAAGTTGTGGTGAAGCAGCTTCTGGAACGCGGGCTTCTTGTGAGCACCGCCGAGTCGTGTACAGGGGGATTACTGGCGGGCGCTCTGACCTCTGTTCCGGGCTCTTCCGCAGCAATCCGAGAGGCTCTGGTGGTTTACAGTGACGAGGCGAAGGTTCAGCGGCTCGGTATTCCTGAGCAGCTCATTGCCGAGCATGGCGTGGTCAGTGAGCCGGTTGCCGCGGCCATGGCGGAGGCCCAGCGGGTCAATTCCGGAGCTGATGTGGCGATTTCCATCACGGGGATCGCTGGCCCGGAAGGGGGCTCGGTAGACCAACCCGTAGGGACTGTGGTGTTCGGATTAGCGACTGCCGACGACACTCTTGTTCGGAGCGAGCAGTGGCGCGGGGGGCGTGAGGCCATCCGCATGCGGAGCGTGACATACGCACTCGAGATGTTGCGGCGCCTCTTCTTGAGGAGCTAGCTCCAAGAGCTGCGAGGCTTGTGGCGATTTACGGATCAGCTGTTGGGGTTGCTGGGCTCGCAGTAGCAAGAGGACTCGGCCTGGATGTCAGCACGTGCCCAAGCCACGGCCAGCGCGCTGTCGATTGCCTGAGCTTCGACGTGCCGTTCCTGGGCACGCAAGGCCTGCTCGAGTCCTAGAAGTGACCAACCATTGCCGGGATTGTGCTCGAGGTCTAGGCGATAGACCTCTTCGGCTTCCTGCAGCCGGTTGTCGGCCATCAAGAGCGCACCATAGGCGTGGCGAACCGGCTGCATCCAGCCCGGGGGTTCATCGTAGACCATGGAGTCTTCATTGGCGATGCCGTCGCGCAGCACCTCGAAGGCCTCTTTGGTTTTGCCTTCTCGCCAGAGCAATTCACCTCGAAGCATGGACTGAGACAATTCCAGAACCATGCTCGCCGGGTTGCTGCCGGCTCTCCAGTTTTTGGGGACAGTGGGTGCGATGCGTTCAAGCGCGGCCAACTCTTTGGCCGCGGCCTCGGGGCGTCCGAGGGCTGACAGGGCTATTCCGCGAGCGTAGTGCCACTGCGCCAGAGAGAGCTTCCTGTAAGCCGGCGGTTGCGGTTCATCAAGAATCTCTTGCCAGCGACCAAAGCGAATCGCGACATGGAGTGGAGTCGACATGAGTCCATCGACGAAGCTCGCATTGTTCTCGATGAACTGCTCAGGCATATCTCGTATGAGTTGCTGAGCGGCTTCGTTTGCCAGCTCTTCTCGGCCTTCCATCATGGCGCTGTAGGCAAGCATGTGCAGGTTGTGGGCGTAGTACAGAAGGTAAAAGCCCGGGTTCTCTGTGTTCTGGAGATACTCGACATCTGCGGCGACTGCTCTCTGGTTTGCATCGGATGAGTCCGGATAGCGCCCGATGTGCACGTAGATGTGTGATGGCATGTGCAGCAGGTGTCCAGAGCCTGGGACACGAGTTGCTAATTCGTCGGCGGCTGCCTCGGCGCGCGCGGGGTCGCCTGCCTCGAGTGCGTGAATCAGAAAGTGTGAGGCTCCTGCATGTTGAGGGTCTACACGGAGTGCAGACTCAAGTGTTGCGACGGCATCCGAAATGCGCCCCTTGGGCTGGCCATCCGCAGTCCAGTAATCCCACGGCTGCAAGAGCATGAGTGACTCTGCGTACAGTGCTGCGATGTCGGGATTCTCGGGGAATCTCGCGTAGACATCTGCCATGGACGCCGCGTAGTTCTCATCGAGTTCGCGGCGGTCAGCGGGAGGTGGCCACGAAAAGCGCGTTGCGATGGCATAGGCAAGTGCAGCTTCTTGAGGGGGCTTGTTTCCAGAAGTCCGTACAGCGGCGATGGCCGCGTCATAGGCGCGCTTCTTGTCGCCGTCGCTCATTCCGGCATTGTTGAGGTCGGTTCCGCTCGCGTGAGCCAGCCCCCAATAGGCCATGGTGCAATCGGGATCCAGGCGCACCGCTTCTGCAAAGCTGCGAATGGCCTCTTCATGATTGAAGCCGTACATCAGCGTGATCCCTTGATCAAACCAGGCCTGTGCTTCGGGAGAGTCGGTGGTCACAGCCAGATGGCAGGCATTGACGCCTTCGAACCGTTTCGCTGGAGAATCGAGCGGTCCCGGTGAGGCGCAGGCGGTCGCGAAGGCGAGCCAGCCCAAGGCCGTGAGTACGCTGCGAAGGGTAGATCGTGTCATCGCCTGATTTCCGTTGAGTTTGCGCCGGTGTCCTGCGGCTTGGTGCGTTTGCCAACAGGGCATCATAGAGGCTGAGCAGACAAGTCGAAATGGAGCAGGGGCGGGCTCCCGCGCTGGGATCCTCGCCATCGCCATTTTGGGGCTGCAGTGCTATTTTCCATTGAGGCAGATTTGAAAAGAGTTGGAGTTTGTCGATGGCCCGATTGTCCGGGGTCTGACATGAAGTCCTAGCCGATGTGACGCGGACACCACGCATGAGAACCCTCTTGATGAGCACGAAGCTTCAGTCGAACGTTTCTTTGATTTCGCCGCGACCTTTCCTCTGTGCAGTGCGTGCGCTGATCGGGGCTTTGTCTCTGTTCTTGGCCGGAGGTATGAGTGCGAGTGACCTCAATGCGCAATTTGAATATTGCGAAGAAGACGGGCTGCTCGTTCTCGAGATCGAAGACCAGGCGCCTGCCGGGGGCTGGGTCGAAGAGACGCAGTTTTCGGGGTTCTCTGGATACGGAGGGCCTTCTTATTTCCGCTGGGCTGGTGGGAATCAATTCAACAGTCCCGGGCATGGAGTTCTGACCTACACGCTGAACATCGCAACAGCTGGTGATTACCAGATGCGCATTTACAATCACCACAACGATCCCGACTCTACGCAAGAGAATGACTGCTGGACTCGTATGGATGGTGGCACCTGGGTGAAAACCTATTCCAGTCAGAACAACTGGAACTGGGTTTCACGATTCGAATATTCGAACGGCACCAAGGAGACGGCTCACTTCAATCTGAGCGAAGGGTTGCACACTTTTGAGATCAGCGGGCGCTCACAGAATTTTCGTATCGACCGTGCGCACTTCTTTCTCAGCGGTAATCCCACGAACACAAGCTTTCCGCCTTCTCCTACAGGGCCCTGCGACGGTCCGCCACCGCACCCGGAGGAGAACCCGCATTCCATCACCGCGGTTTTTTCTGACGGTACGCTTGGTCCCTTGGAGGTGAAGCTGGGAAACCCGGTGACATTGCCAAATCCTGTGTTGAGCGGTCGGCATCTGGCTCTTACGGAGAACTCACGCCTGGTACTTCCCGATGTGACCTACACAGACCAGGAAATTCTACTGAAGGTTCGCAAGGGTATGCCGGTGGCTAGCTGGGTGGGAGCCATCGTGCGCGCATCCGACGAAGGCATCGACTTCGCTACGGCTGGCGGCGACCAATCGATGGTCTTTATGCAGCGTCAGGCCAACGAGGGGCGGGTACGGGTCAGCGTTCACGATGGGTCGTCCACGGTGTTCAGCGGTGCCTACTTCCCTCTTGCTGAGATCAACGTCGACGCGGACGACGTGGAGATGCACATCTCCATCTCTGGGGACACCGTTCAATGCACGCTGAACGGCCTTGATGCTTTATCTGGCGGTTACACAGGGATTTCTGATCCGGCGCTGGGGGGATACACGAGCATCCGAGGGCAGTTTTCTCCAGCAAATCCGGGCACGATCGGAATCGATTACGGCCTCATGCGAGAGGCTGGGGATATCCCGGACCTGCACTTTGACGCCGATGGAAAGCTGTGGATGTCAGCTCTTGAGGAGAACCTGCTGGTTCCACCGACTTGGGCGCCGGCCAGTTTTGGATTTCATCACGATGCTTTCCTGCTGGGTTTGCCTAGCTTTGTGAGCATCGTTTTCCCGTACTTTGATTACGTGCAAAGCAGTGACGACCATTTTGTTCTCGGTGTCGTCGAGTCGGGCCTCGCGCTTCCCGAAGGTTCGTCGAACGTGTTTGACTACAAAGGGCAGAGCGAAGGTGAGTACCAACCTTAGGCGTCTGACTTCGTGCGCTGACGATTACGTCATTTAGTTTGACGGACTGCAGTGGCTTTGGATGCGTTCGCTCGAGTCAGGGCATCTGCAATGGACTGGCTGATGGTGTCAAGGCCAGCGCTCATCGAGGTCGCAACTCCGGCTGGACCGGAAGGGTGGCTTGAAGGATTCGTCGGGTTGATGTCGACCTGGTGAGAGGCAATCCATTGACGCTGTTTGTCTGCGATGTGAAACCTCGCAGTCATCGTGCACTGACCGTCTGGGCTCATTTCGAGTTCCAAAATCTCGACGCCAACGGTGTAGTCGAGGGTTGGCATATGGAATCCCGGTTGGGCATAGACGCTGGTGGGGCCCAGGCGAGCTTCAAGGTCGAGTCCGACAACACGAGTCATGTTGTCGGCCAGCGAACCGGCCCAACGGTCGAACTCCCACAAGATGCGCTGGTTGGGCGCTACCGTCATGAGCATCTGAGGTCGGTTGTAGGCATCAGGGAGCATGACGGGTTCGAGACCCACTCTCATGCTCGGGGACCCGGTGGCGATTGCCGCAGGGGCCGTGGGCGTCAGCACATAGAAGCGGCTGTTCGGAGTGCTTCCGCATCCAGCGAGCAGCATGCTTGGCAAGAGTACACAGAGTGCGCTCGCGAAGAGTCTGAGAGAAAGGGGCGCTGCGTCACGCTGCATCACTGTCCTCCGGAGTTGTGCTTGCCCATGATCAGGGCGTCGGGGTGCCGTTCAAGGTAGTCGGCCAGGTCTTTCACCGCGCTCATTCCAGAGGCGATTTCTCGCAAAGCCTTGACGAGTTGTTGTTCGATAAGAGGCAGGCCTGCTGTGATGGACGCCAAGCTCTTGTCGCCATTTTTCAGCATGGTGTTGGCTGCGTTTGCTGTCTCTTGAATCGTGGTCATGAGTTGCGGCGTGCTCTTGCCAAGGTTGTCAGCGACCTTGTTCACATTGTCGAGGAGCACCTGCAAGTCGCCGAGGGCCTTGCGCCCAGAAGTGAGGAGTGGATCCGTATTGACGCTGACTTCGTCCATCACTGTTTTCAAGGAATCTGCGGCCGAGTGCAATGAAGCCAGGATGCTCTTTGTTTCGGCCGAGTCCACAACACTGGTGACGCTCTTCACAGCTTTCCCGAAGTCTTTAACGATCACTGGCAACTCCGTGATCATCTCGTTAAGCGCTTCGCCCGTGGATGGAACCGTTGGGATTTCCGGTAATCCATTGGAGTCAGCATAGAATTTTGCGGGGCTGTTTTTGCGGAACTCAACGGTGATTCCGCGCGCGCCTGTGATCAGATTCGCGTGACTCAATTGAGCTCGCAGGCCCTGGTCAACCATCATCTTGAGGCGCTCATTGAAGGGTTTCTCTGTGTCTATTTCCTTCATGACCAGGCGGCTCGTATAGGTCTCCATGATCACTGGCACACGGAAGCTTGCCTGGGGCGCGTCGAGTTCGACTTCCACGCTCAGCACTTTGCCGATCTCGATGCCCTGGAAGGTGACCGAAGACCCGACCTTGAGCCCACGAACAGATTCGTGGAAGTAAGCGATGGTCCGCTGGGGGTCTGTGTTGATTTCTTTTGACGCAGCTTCTGACGGCAAGAGCGTGAAGATGTCACCGTTCTCTGCCGGGGGGCCTTTGGGCTCGCCCGGTGTTGCGCCAAACGCAACGCCCCCAGTGAGGATGGATTCGAGCGACTCGACATGAAGATCGAATCCCTCCGCTGACAGCGTGACGTCGAACCCACTCGTGCTCCAGAACCGTGTGTTTTTTCGAACGAGATCGGCCCACTGGGGTTCGATGTAGAGCTCAAATTCAATCAGCTCTTCTTTCTCCAGATACTTGTAGCTGTCCACGTCGCCCATCTTGATCTGGAGGTGGGTCACCTGAGTGCCCTGGCTGATCGACTTGAGGCTGTCGGCTCGTAGCTTGATGCGCAGTCCCTTGGAGTCGGTTGGCCGACTCGGCGGTTCCTCAAGGCCTGTAAATGTCTTGGTGGGCGCTCCTTCAGAAGAAATATCTGCGGCGATATAGGAGCCCGAGATAATGGTCGACAGTCCGCTAATGCCCTCGGCACCGATACGTGGCTTGACCACCCAGAACCTGGTCTGGTCGACCATGTACTCCTTTGCATCGGGGTCTAGTTCTGCCTTGACGACCACGTACTGGAGACTGGCATCGAGGCTGATGTCGCTGACCTGACCCACCTGGAGGTCTTTGTATTTGATCTTGGTCTTGCCGGCTTCAAGGCCTTCCGCGGTCTTGAAAGTGATGGTGATGGTCGGCCCTTTGTCCTCCATGGCTTTGAACCACAGCCAGCCACCCACAAGGGCAGCCACAATGGGAACGATCCAGACGGTCTGAATACCTTTGCGCTTCCGAACGACTGCTTCGGGATGCGCTTGGGCAGGAGACTCAGTGGTCATGCTTCTTCCTCCATGACGTCCCATATAAGGCGGGGGTCGAATGATTCGGCGGCAAGCATCGTCAGCACGACGACGGAGCAAAATGCGATGGCTCCTGGGCCTGCATGAATTGTCGCCAACGCTTGCAACTGCACAAGGGCAACGAGCAGCGAGATCACAAAGATGTCGAGCATGGACCAGCGTCCGATGAGCTCGATCAGGCGGTACATCGCTGTGCGGTCACGTGGCTTCCATTTGGAACGAAAGTGAACCGAGATCAGCAGCCATGTGAGAATGATGAGCTTGAGCATGGGAACCGCAATGCTGGCGAAGAACAGAAGCAGTGCGATCGGAGCATCTCCAGTCTGAAAAAGCATGATGACGCCACTCATGATGGTGTCTGGTTCGCCGTTGCCCAGGTAAACAATGGTGGAAACCGGCAAGAGATTTGCCGGGATGTAGAGCAAGTAGGCCGCGATCACGAGCGCCCATGAGCGAGAGAGTGAGTTGGGTTTCCGCAGATGCAGCGCGGAGCCACAACGCGGGCAGCAACTGCTGGTCCCTTTGGTTGCAGAAGGCATTCGGCTCGCGAGCCCGCAGTCATGGCATCGGGCCAGGCCAAGTGAGCGTGCGGTGGTCATGGACTGCGCCCTTTGTCCATGTATTCCCAGAAGGGCACCGGGTTGAATGCGGCGATGGATGCCGAAGAGGTCAAGATGAGGGCCGCGAAAGCAACAAGGCCCGGGCCAAAGATAATCTCTGCCATGGCTGATAGCTTCATGACGGAGACGATGACGCCGAGCAGGAAAACCTCCATCATGCTCCAGACTCTCAGCTTCGTGACAATCTTTCCGAGACGGATCATCCAGTCAAAGCGCTTGCCCATGGAAATGGGAATGGTGAGAGCCAGCAAGCCGCTGATCATCACGAGGGGCGCCGCAATGCTCGTAAACAAAACCATTGCGGCGAGTTCCCAGTAACCTTCGGCGTAGAGTTGCTCGACACCCGTGTAAAGGTGGGCGACCTGCACGCGGCCGGCAATCTTGAACTCCATGAATGGAAAGCTGTTCGCGACAATGAGCAGGACCAAACTGGCGAGGGCGTAGGCCAATGTCCGGGCGAGCACTTCTTTGCCGCCTCTGTCGAGGATGTTGCCGCACCGGGAGCAGATAGACTTCTCGCGAGGCGCCAACTGGACTGTTGTGTTCAGTTGGTCGCAGTCGTGGCAGGCGGTGACCGTCGTTGCTCTTGGTCGATTCAGTGGCATTCCGGGCGATGGTACGGGCCCGATTCGCAGTTTTGGTCAGATTTTCACGGATTCCATGCGATCCAGGCAGAGGGCTTGAGGCCCTGTTGAATCTGTACCGGCCGGCTGCAGACCGTGCGCTGGCGATGCAGCCAGCCGGAGACAGGAATCAGTGTTCGACAGCTAGGTTGTTCTTTGAGTGAGCGGCGGGTGTTTTTTGTGGCATATGCCGCGATCCACTTTCGCACTCAGTTATCTATCCCGAGCTCTTTGCGGAGGGAATGCGGAGAGGCATTCAGGAAGCTGCGTGCGAACTGCAGGCATTGCTCTTCCACAAACTCTTCGACGGCCTGGGTGGACTCGTTGAACCGGCCATGAACCCGGTCGGTCTGAAGGTCGTGGTTAAACACGGTGCTGCTGCAGGAAATAGAGTATTCGCTGTTCTTGGAGTCCATTCGGATCAGAAATTGGATGCGACTCAGTGGCTCGTAGGCATGTCCTTTGAAAGTGCCATTCCGGAAGTTTCCGGAGAGGCCGATCACCCATGCTCCGTCGTAGAGGCGGCGATGGGGGGCCGGCAGGGGGATCGCCTCACGGAGAGTTTCCAGATACGGAAGGATGCGCGTCTCAAGGCGTTCGCGAGCGAACAGCGCAGGGAGAGAGCGTCCCGGTTGAGTTTTCTTGGGACGAGTGCGTTCACGACGCGCTTTGAGGGGCTTGATGCTTTCAGCGAGGCTGCGAGTGGTCATCGGACGAGCTCCCGGATTGAGTGGGGTTCACTCACTTACGCGTGATCCGAGGGGCAGACCCGCAACTCTTTTGAAGACTTTTCGCTGCAGTTCCCGGTGACGTTTTGATGGGCTCTCTGGCCGTTTGCATGCTCTGTCGCACGCGCCCAATTAAGCGGGGGGTGCCGGCTTGGGGAAGCCGACACCCCCCTAAGAAGCTGCCGTTGGCATGGCCTGGGAGAGGTCCAGGGGACGGAACCAGCTCCCACGGCAGCATTTTGAGACAAGGAGAGAGAGTGAGGTGATTCGAATGGCCCCCCGCCGAGAGCGGATGAGGATCTCGGCGGTCTGTGCGGGTCATCCGGCCTCACTGACTCACGCGTCAACCGGCCTGAAAAGCCGCAATAAAAAATGGCTCTTGGCCGAAGAAAGGTCGAAATGCGGCCACAGTGCCCTCCTCGGCTACGATATTTTCTTAATCCGGGAGGTCATGGGTTTGAGCGACAAGCAGGTGACGCAACTTGTGGAGGAGCTAGAGGGGGGGGACGCCTTGGCTGCTGAGGAACTCGTCCCGCTTGTGTACACCGAGCTCAGAGGGATGGCGGCGGCGTTCCTGCGGCGCGAAGGGATGGCTCATACCCTTCAGCCGACGGCCATGGTTCACGAGGCCTTTATGCGCCTTGTGGATCAAACTCGGGTGGAGTGGAAAGGGCGTGCGCACTTTGTTGCCGTTGCAGCTCAAACCATGCGGCGCATTTTGGTCGACCATGCACGGGCCAAAAAGGCGAGCAAGCGCGGTGGAAATCGTGTGCGGGTTGCCTTGCAGTCAGACATCGCCATTTCTCCTGAGCGCGACGAAGATGTCCTTGCGCTTAACGAGGCATTGGAAAAACTGCAAGAGATCGATGAGCGGCAAGCTCGCATCGTCGAGCTCCGATTTTTTGGTGGGCTGACTGTGCGAGAGGTAGCCGAAGTGCTCGACGTCTCGACTCGCACCGTGGAAAACGACTGGACGATGGTTCGTGCTTGGTTGCGTCGAGAGCTCGATGCCGGCGAGGCTGATGACTGAAAAACAATATCAGCGGGTCAAGGAGCTCTTTCAAAGAGCGCGCTACCTGGACCACGAAGATTGCCAAGAATATCTGAGGCAGGCCTGTGCCGGCGATGAAGCACTCCGGCGCGATGTCGAGTCTCTTCTTGCGCATCACAAAGATCAGACGTTGATGATGCCTCCCTCGGAGGCGACGCCAGAAGAGAAGTCTCGACTCTCGTACTTCCGGCGTGCGGCCGCTCATATGCCAACCGCTACGAGCCGTTTTTCTGCTATGCGGAAAGCCTCTGGGAGGATGAAGGGAAAGCTCTCGCTCGGGGCGCTGCTCCTTTTATTACTCATCGCCTTTGATGTCTGGACTTATGAACGAGTGCACACATCACTCGATGAATTGCTGGCGGATCAGTTGCAGACCGTGCTCGATGCCGATGTGATGGCTTTGCGGCAGTGGCTCGCGGCTGTGGAGACAGACGCCCAGATGTGGGCCAAGGACTCGGCGGTGAGGACAGCGATTGTCGCGCTTGCGCAGCTTGGCGATAAGTCGGGGGGCTCCGTAGAGGCTCTCAAGAGTTCGAGCGACCAAGCGGTTCTCTTCTCGACATTGGCGGATGCGGTTCGCGACACGGCCTCTGTGCACTCTCTGATGGGTGATGAGCAGCCTGCCCATGGAGCGGGGCCGTTGCTGACGCACCGCCGCTTCGACGGTTTTGGAGTTGTGAGTGCAGGTGGCCGCCTTGTTGCCGGTTATTCGCCGTTCGACGAGTCAGACCAAAATCTGGGTGAGATGATGTCCGACTTCGGTGAAACCGTTCTTACTCGGGTGCTCTCCGGAGAAACGGTTGCGTTGCCGCCCTTCGAGCATGGAGCCATGGTTCGCAGCTTGGCGCCTCAAGTCACAACACCCACGATGCTTGTCGCAACACCCGTGTTCGATGATGGGGGCAAGGCCGTTGCGTTGCTCGCATTTCTTATCGAACCTTCAGAGGAATACGAAGCGATTCTCGAGGCAGGTCGCATCGGTGAGACGGGAGAGACTTATGCTTTCGATGCGAATGGCGTCATGCTCTCCGAAAGTGTCTTTCTCGACCAACTGAAAGAACTGGGACTGCTCAAACCTGAAGAGACGTCTGCTGTCTTGCAGGTTCAGTTGCGCGATCCCGGAGTCGATTTGACGCAAGGCGGCACGTCGGACCTCGCAATCAAAGACCGGCCTCGCACGCATATGGCGGCCGCCGCGATTGACGAAAAACGATCTGGATTTGACGTCAGCGGTTATCGCGACTGCCGGGGTGTCGAGGTCGCGGGGGCCTGGACCTGGCTTGATGAGTATGGCTTTGGCGTTGCGACAGAGATCGACAAGGCCGAGGGATATGCCGCGATGTCGGCACTGGTCACGTCGTTGCGAGTGCTTTTCTGGGGCGTGATCACCCTGGTGATCGGGCTGCTCGTCTTCGCCGCCAAGAATCTCAGTCTGCAGGCCGACATCGACCTGGCGCGTCAGTATGGCGACTACCGAATTGTGCGAGTGCTGGGTGAGGGAGGTGTGGGGACCGTTTTTCTCGCGAACCACAAAATGTTTGCTCGCCCGGCGGCCATCAAGGTTCTCCGTAAGGACCGCATCACGCCCGAATCTGAACAACGGTTCCAGCAAGAGGTTCAGGTCACCTCACAACTCACGAATCCTCATACGGTTCAGATCTATGATTTCGGCAAGACGACGTCCGGCGAATTTTATTACGCGATGGAATACTTGCCGGGTCTGACCCTGTACCAGTTGGTGGAAAAGTATCGAGGGCAAGACCAGCGACGCGTCGTCCACATCATTCGCCAGGTCTGCGAGTCTCTCGCCGAAGCCCATGATCTGGACATCATTCATCGTGACATCAAGCCGATGAATATCTTGCTCTGCGAGCGTGGCGGCCTGTACGACGTGGTGAAGGTGTTGGATTTCGGGCTCGTGAAGGATCTCGATGCGCCGAAAGATATGCAGGTTACGCACGTCGAGGAAGTGACCGGGTCTCCGCTGTACATGGCGCCTGAACGGTTTGATTCGCCGATGGATGTGGACGCACGAGCAGACATCTGGGCCGTGGGGTGCGTGGCCTACTCTCTGCTAGCAGCTCGCGAACCGTTCTCTGGCAAGAGCCTGATGGAAATCTGGAGCAAGGTGGCTACCGAGGATCCTCCTCCATTGCGAATCAGCATGTCCACCGAGGTGAATCCTGAACTCGAGGCCCTGGTGAGGCGTTGCCTGGCCAAAGATCGAACGGAGCGCCCTCAGTCGGTCCACGAAATCCTGGCCACGCTCGACTCCCTCGATTTGAGTCCCTGGAGTTCAGCGGATGGCAGGCGGTGGTGGCAAGAGAGAGAGAGCGAATTGCCTCATCCGGCAAAGATCGTTCGGCAGTCCACGACGCTCTGAGTAGGCCCTCTGTCGCAGAGGGCTTTGGTTGCTCTATACTCTGCGCCCCGACTTTCTCGGGATGGTTCTTAAATTTCTTTGCGCACGATGATCGGAGATCATTCATGAGCAGCAGACGATCCAGGCCCCTGGCCGTTCTGGCCATGGCCGCGTTTCTTTTTCTGGCCCCTGGATGCATCGGGCCCAACAACACTGTCGGGCAACTGGCCAAGTGGAACATGTCTTTCGAAAACAAGTGGTCCAAGGAGGGCGTGTTCATTTTGATCTTGCCCGGATACGTCTTGGCCGGATTCGGTGACATGGTGATCTTCAACTCGATTCAGTGGTGGACGGGCACAAATCCCATTCCGCGTCCGACTCGCAACAACGGCCCACAGTTCTAGAAAGGAGTCCACGATGAAGATCTTCAACATGAAACGCGTGATCTTGTCCGCCTTGCTCGTTGGTCTCTGTTTCACGAGTTGTGTCGGGCCTTTCAATGCGACCAAACGCCTGCACACCTGGAACCGTGAGATTGAAAATCGGTGGCTCGGAGAAGGCGTGTTTGTCGTGTTCCGATTTATTTACGTCTATCCGTTGGCCGCGATCAGCGACATGCTCATCTTCAACTCGATCGAGTTCTGGGGCGGAACGAACCCCATCGATCCGGTGAGTCCGGCGCGGATCAAGGCGCTCGATGACGCCGATGACGCCCGGGCCGAGGCCGCGGGCGAGGCTGAGGCTGAGACAGCCAAGACCGGCGACGCGACCGAGTAGTGCTGTAAGGAGTCCCCGGGGCTCCCTTTGGGGGCCCCGGCGGATTCGAAGTCTCAGTGCGTGAACTCAGGCGTCCGCCTGTGCTTCGCCGGGCTCTGGTGTTTCATTGAGGACCGGAACCTCCTGCACACCCTCGGCGGCCAACTCGGCGGTGCCTTGCCAGCCTCCACCGAGTGCACGGTAGAGCCGAACGGTCGAGGTCAATTCATCGCGGATGGCCTGGGCCAGCGCCAGTTCGGAATCGAAGTGCTCTCGCTCACTGTCGAGAACCTCGAAATAAGCTGTGACACCTCCGCGGTAGCGCATCCTGGAGAGCCGGACCTGATCAGCCAAGGTTTCCTCGGTGATCTGAATCAGTTGCCGCGCTTCGTGAGACTTTGTGTGGTCGATCAGCGCATCGGCGACTTCGCGAAAAGCTCGTTGTAGTGTCGACAAGTATTGAAGTGCTGCCTGCCGTTGCAGCGATTCTGTCACCTCGACGTTGGCCTCCAGGCGACCCGCGTTGAAGATGGGGAGCGAGATCGAGGGGACCAGGCTCCAGGTGCCGGAGCCGGGGCGAAGCAGATCGCCCAGCTGTTCGCTTGCCGCTCCTCCCGAGGCTGTGAGGCTGACGGAAGGATAGAGCAAAGCTTTTGCTTCGCCGATCCGTGCATTTGCAGCAATCAGCTTGAGTTCCGCGACCTGGATGTCGGGGCGGCGTTCCAGGACCTGAGAAGGGAGCCCCGCAGGGATCTCGATCAGGTTCTCCTTGTATTGGCCGAGTTCGCTGCGCTGCACCGGTCCCGGCAAGTCTCCGATCAAGAGCCGGATGAAGTTTTCCTGCCGTTCAATGGCCTGCTCGAGGATCGGGACGAGCGACGCTGCGATCAGAACGAGTTGTTGCGCTTGGCGCAACTCGACCTTGTTGGCGAGGCCTTCTCGGAGACGCGCTGAAACGAGTTCTACTGACTTGTTGCGCGAGCCGAGAGTGCCTTGAGCAATCGCGAGTTCCGAATCCAACTCGAGCAATTGGAAATAAGCCAGGGCAACGTCCGCCACAAGAGACTGCAAGATCGCGGCGCGGGCAAACTCTGTGGCAAGGAGTTCGGCTCTTGCGGCATCGGAGGCACTGGCGTACCGCCCCCAAAAATCGAGGTCCCATGAGAGGCCGAGCCCGATCGAGGTCAGTTGCGAATTGCGGTCGACTCCCGCGGGGGCTCTGTCGCGAGAAACTCGGTCCCACTGCTGGACGCCGAACGCGTCGACGTCGGGGTAGCGGCCTGAGTTGATGACCGTGTAACGGGCGCGTGCCTCGATGACTCTCTCGGCTGCGATGCGTACATCGTAATTGTTGCGGAGCGCTGTTCGGATAAGGCCTTGCAGTGAAGGGTCCCTGAACACTTCGAACCAGGCCAGGTCGGCAAAAGACTCTTCGGTGTTCTCCGCGCCTCGAAATGCCTCCGGTTCAATCGGGACAGGTGGATCGAATCGGGGTCCGACCATGCAGGAGGTCAAAAGCACCGAGCCCAGCAACGCGATTCGAAGCGGATTGTTCATGCTGCCTCCTCTTCCTTCTTCTTGAAGAAGCGGGACATGAAGCCTTGGAAGATGCGGTAAAGCGACGGCGTGACGAAGAGCGTCATGAGAGTCGCGGCGATCATGCCCCCGAAGACGGCTGTGCCGAGAGAGCGGCGGGAGCCTGCTGCAGCGCCTGCAGCCGTGACGAGAGGAACGACGCCAAGCACAAAGCTGAAGGCTGTCATGAGGATGGGGCGGAAGCGTGAAGCAGCGGCTTCGATGACAGCCTCTGAAACGTTTTCGCCCTCATCATGTCGCTGCTTGGCGAACTCCACAACGAGGATGGCGGTCTTTGCACCGAGCCCGATGAGCAGGACCAGGCCGATCTGGATGTAGACATCATTGATGTAGTCACGAATCCATGCTCCGAAGAGGGCCCCGAAGACGGCGACAGGAAGCCCGAGCAGGACGGCAAGAGGAATCACCCAGCTCTCGTAGTTTGCTGCGAGGAACAAGAAGACCAGGAGGAATCCGAGCGCAAAGATGACCACCTGCTCACCGCCCGCTCTTTTCTCTTGATAGGCCGTGCCCGTCCATTCGTAGCCGTACTCTTCACTCAGAACTTCATTGGCCACCGTCTCCATGGTTTCGATGGCTTGTCCTGAACTGTAACCAGGGGCGGCACTGCCACTGATCTCGGATGTCCTGAACATGTTGTATCGCTGGATGAGATCCGGCCCTGTTGTCGAGCCGATTGTTGCCAGAGTTCTGATCGGCACCATGGCGCCAGTGTCAGTTCGAACAAAGATCTCTTTGAGGTTGTCGGGGTCGATGCGGAACTCTGGCTCGGCCTGCAGCATGACCTTGAATGGCCGGCCGAACAGTGTGAAGTCATTGACCTGAATTCCACCGAGGTAGATTTGCAAGGCTTGGAAGACTTCATTGACGGGAACGCCAAGTGTTTTGGCTTTCGAGCGATCTAGCTTGAAATCAATCTGTGGGACGTTGGCGCGAAAAGCACTGAACAGTCCGGTCAAGTCTGGTTGCTGTCGTGCTGCCGCGACAAGTTTGTCGCCGGTTTGAGCGAGTTCTTCAAATGTCACTGCTCCGCTGCGGTCTTGCAGTTCGAACTGGAAGCCGCCCGCCGAGCCAAGCCCGGGAATGGGTGGAGGTGAGAAAGCCAACCCAATGGCTTCCGGGTAAGAGAAGAGCGTGGCGCGTGCCTGCTTGAGGACGCCGTTGATTTGTAGGTCGGGTGTGGTGCGTTCAGACCAGTCTGAAAGCAAGACTACAAAAGAAGAGTTGTTCGAAGTGTAGGCTCCTGTGAGCAGGTTGAGTCCACCGAGGGTCACAACCTGATCGACGCCTGGAATCGCGGCAAGGTCTCTCTCTGTGCGCTTTGCGAGTTTGTCGGTGCGTTCCATCGAAGCGCCATCTGGCAAGGACAGCGTCGCAAAGAAATAACCCTGATCTTCGTCTGGCACAAAGCCGGCCGGCAGTGCGCCAAAAAGATTCCAAGAACCGATTGTCATGACGGCCAGGAAGGCAAGGGCTCCAATGAGTGTCTTGACCATCACTCGGGTGAGGACCGCGTAGCCCTTTGTTGTTTTTTCGAGCCCGCGATTGAACAGGCCAAGGAGCCATCCGAGGGGGCCTCGCATGGGTTTGCGCGGTCTGAGCAGAAGCCGGCAGAGTGCTGGTGTGAGCGACATGGCCACGATGGTCGAGAGAATGATCGAGACCGAGATCGTCAGTGCGAACTGGCGGTAAAGCTGCCCTGTGATACCCCCCATGAAGGCCACGGGGACGAAGACTGCGCACAACACCAGCGAAGATGCGATCAGCACCTGCGTGACATCCTTCATTGTGCGAATGGTGGCCTCGGTTGGCGTCAATCCCTTTGCCAGGTATGACTCCACGGACTCCACCACAACGATTGCGTCATCCACCACCGTGCCAATGGCCAGGATGATGCCGAACAGCGTGAGCATGTTGATGGAGAAGCCCAGCATGCCGAACAGTGCAAAGGTGCCCACGAGGGACACCGGAATGGCCAACATTGGGATGAGAGTCGCCCGAAAGCTTCCCAGGAAGATGAAGACCACGATCAGCACGAGGAGCAGTGCTTCGAAAAAAGTCTGCATGACCTCATTGATGGAGGCCGTGATAAACATCGTGTTGTCGAGTGCGATCTTGTAGGTGAGGCCAGGCGGCATGCGCTCCTCAAGGTCGCTGAGAAGGTTGCGAATGCCTTCGGCCGTTTGTAGCGCGTTCGCACCTGGCAGCTGATAGACCAACAGCACGGTGGCTGGCAAGCCGTTGTAGCGTCCAAACGAGCTGTAGGTCTTGGCGGCGAGCTCTGTTCGGGCGACGTCTTTTACGCGAAGAATCGACCCGTCGGAGAGCGTTCGAAGAATGATGTCCTCAAACTCGGAGACCTCGGTGAGCCGGCTCTTGGTGTTGACCGCATATTGGAATTCGACGCCCGCTTCCGCGGGAGGTTGGCCAACGGCGCCTACAGGAAGCAGGACGTTTTGCTCTCGGATGGCGTTTGCGACATCCGCAGCCGTCAATCCCAACTTGGTGAGTTTGTCGGGGCGCAGCCAGAGGCGCATGGAGTAGTCGCGCTGGCCCACAATCATCGTGCTGCCAACGCCCGGTGTTCGGGCGATGGAGTCCACGAGATTCAAAGACGTGTAGTTAGAAAGAAAGGTCTCGTCATAGGCGCCGTTTGGCGAATAGACAGCAATCGCCATGAGCATGTCGGGCGACTTCTTCCGTACCGAAATACCTGCGGCAATGGCCTCTGCCGGCAGCTTGGAAGAGGCCTTGTTCACGCGGTTGTTGATGTCCACGTTTGCCAGGTCGAGGTCCGTGCCGACTTCAAAAGTGCACTGAAGTACGTATCGCCCGTCGCTTGAACTCTTCGACGAGAAATAGATCAGGTTCTCGGCGCCGTTGACTTCGGTTTCGATGGGAGCGGCAATGGACTGTTCGACCGTCTCGGCGTTGGCCCCTGGGTAGTTGACCTCAACTTCGACAGTGGGCGGAGTGATCTGCGGATAGAGCGTGATGGGCAGCGATTGGATGGAGAGGCTGCCTGCCAGCAAGATCACCAGAGAGATGACCATCGCGAAAACGGGACGTCGAATGAAGAACTGTCCCAAGTTAGCGCCCTTCCGGTGCTGCGGTGGGATTGTTAAGTGCTGGCTTGTCTATTGGTGCCACGGTCATCCCGGGTCGAACTTTGATTTGTCCTTCGACGATCACGCGCTCATCTCCTTGAAGCCCGGCCAAGACGACAAAGTCGCTCTTGTATCGTTCTCCAACTTGCACGCTTCTCAGGGCAACCGTGTTGTCGTCGAGCAAGATGTAGACAACCTTGGCGCTTTGTTGCTCCATGACTGCCCGTTGCGGAACGAGGATGGCTTCATTCCTTTCACCCACGGTGGCACGAACTCGACCGAACTGGCCCGGGCGGAGGAAGCCGTCTGGATTGGGAAATTCGGCCACAAGCTGAAGTGTGCCGGTTTCGATTGCGACGGCGCGCTCGGCCATGATGACTTCACCCTTGTGCCCATACACGCTGTCATCTGCGAGCAAGAGTTCTACGGGGGTAGCGGCCTCTTCGTGCGTGCCATTTGGGTCGTTTTGTCTCTTTCGATCTTCCTCTTGGAAGTGGATGAACTCGGCTTCGCTGATAGACAGCGTCGCGCGCATGGGGTCGATGCTAGACACCGTGACGAGGTCTGTGTTCCCGCTTCGCCCGACAAGATTGCCCACGTCCACCATGGTGCGCCCGATCAAGCCGTCGATGGGGCTCTTGATGAGGCAATAACCGACTTCGAGTTGCGCCAGTGCGACAGCCGCTGCAGCCGCCTCAACCAGAGCACGTGTTTGAAGGACGCCAACGGTTTCTTGAATCCGGGAGTTCTCGAGATTTGCTTGCTGCGCATCCAGTTCGGCTTCTGCGACTTCCTGCGCTGAGATTGCAGTGTCGAGATCCTGTTGTGGCACGGCATCTTGCTCGGCAAGCGGCCGGAAGCGTGCAACATCTTGCTTGGTCTTTTCGAGCCGGGCTTGCGCAATAATTACGGCAGCTTCTGCAGCGCGTACAGAAACTTGTTCTTCGGCAAGTTTCTGATCAGCCTTTGCCTTGGCAAGTCCAGCTTCTGCTGCGGCCAGATTGGCCTTGTAGGTCGCGGGGTCGAGACGATAGAGAACTTCTCCTGCCTCGACTGGCTTACCTTCCTCAAACTCCATGGCTTCCAGGACAGCTTGGACTCGGGCTTCCACGGTGACTGTTGCTGATGCTTCGGTACGAGCGACAAACTCGCGAACGATCGGCACGTTTTCTCTCTGTACCTCCGTCACAATGACGGGAACTGGAGGAAGCGTAGCTGCTTTCGGGGCGTCGCTTTCTTTGCCGTCTTTCGAGCACCCGCTGAGCGCGAGCAGAGAAGACAGAAGAGCGGCGTGGGTTATGAGTTGTGCGTTCATAGAAGCTCCTTGAACCGAACATTCTAGGAGAGAGCCTCGCGTTGAGCCAGCGCCCGGCAGGAATGCCTAGAGAGGGAGTGGCGCGTGCAAGTGGGCGCGCAGTCGATCTAGCATCAAAGAACCGCTAGGCTCTGATTTCTTGAAGTCGTGAGACGTGAGAATAGGATTTCGTCATGCAGGCAACGCCACTTTTGAAGTCAAGGAGCGTGCAATTGCTCGTGGCGCTGATCGTGCTGATCCTCGCCTACCCGTTTGCTGAATTGCTGCGTGAGCCCTTTGGAAGAGTCCTCTCGGGGGTTTGCACGACGCTGGTGTTGCTCGCTGCAGTTTGGTCGGCTGCCGACACGCGTGGCCAGCGCATCTTCGCCTCCTTGCTTCTTGCTCCGTCGCTGATCTTGTTTTGGGGAGAGCCTCTGTGGGCAGGACGCCTGGTTGGCGTGATTATTTTCTGCTTCTACGCGATCTACCAATTGCTCCGAAGGGTCATGAGCCCCCGTATCTCCATGCGGGATCGGATTGTGGTTGCCATGGCGGTGTATTTGTTGGCAGCAATGACTTTCGCATTTATTCACGTCACTGTTTGGCGGATTGACCCGACTGGGTACAGCACGCCCAATTCCATCGTGCCCTCCGAAGGACGCGGTACGCTCGATATGCTGTACTTCAGTCTCGTGACGATTCTGAGCGTGGGCTATGGCGACATCGTGCCAGTGAATGGCTTCGCGAAGATGCTCACGGTCATCGAAGCATTCGCTGGCGCGTTCTTCATTGCCATCTTGGTGGCCCGGCTGGTTTCACTCGGCCCGCGAGAAGACGATTCTGAGCGTGAGCGCGACTTGTCAGGCGGCATGGAAGATGACTAGTGGTTTCTTGGAGAGTGTCATGCATCAGAGGCCAGCCTCTTTCTCGCCATGTGTTTTGATTCCTTTCGCGCTACTTCTTGTTGTGGCCGGGTGTGCGTCTCACAAGCGGCCGGCGCTCTATCCGAATGCCTATTGGAATCAGGTCGGAGGGGACCGAGCACAAGAAGATATCGACGCGTGTTTCGAGTTCGCGAAGAGCCAAGTGGCGCAATACGGAAAGGACAACAAGGCCTTGACTGAAGGCGCCAAGGGGGCGACGGCTGGCGCTGCAGGAGGGGCTGCTGCAGGTGCGTTCTCGGGCGGTGGGATTGGCCGAGGTGCAGGAACGGGAGCGGCGGCCGGAGCGGCCATTGGAGTCGTACGCGGGCTCTGGGCGGGGGCGGAGCCGGATCCCGTCTTCAAGCGCTTTGTCGAGCAGTGCCTTCGTGACAAAGGTTATGACCCGATGGGCTGGCAGTAGGGAAGCGCCGCCGTCATTGCGGATTGGATACAGTCTGTGTTCGACGGGGGCCGATTCAAATGCCGCTCTCTTGCCAAGCTCACCACCGCATACAGATCTCAAGGAGCCATCGATGGCCATTCGACTGGGGGACACAGCGCCCGACTTCACTTCCAACAGCACAGATGGGCTGATCAGTTTTCACGAATGGCTGGGTGGTAGTTGGGGTGTGCTGTTTTCTCACCCGAAAGATTTCACTCCGGTCTGCACCACCGAACTAGGAGCTGTCGCAAAGCTCAAGCCTGAGTTCGAGAAGCGCGGATGCAAGGTGATTGGGCTGAGTGTAGATACAGTCGCCGATCACGAAGCATGGGCGACTGATATCGAAGAAACACAGGGCGTCGCGCTAAACTTTCCTTTGCTAGGGGATCCAGACAGGAAGGTCGCCGAGCTCTACGACATGATTCACCCGAATGCAGCCGAGACATTCACGGTGCGTTCTGTGTTCATTATTGGTCCCGACAAGAAAGTGAAGCTGACCATCACTTACCCGCCGTCAGCGGGAAGGAACTTCGATGAAATCCTTCGTGTGCTCGATTCTCTTCAACTGACTGCAAATCACAGCGTCGCCACCCCGGTCAATTGGAAGGATGGAGACGACGTGATTATCGTTCCAACGATGTCCGACGAGGAGGCGAAGTCAGAATTCCCCAAAGGTTGGAAGACGATTAAGCCCTACTTGCGAGTGACGCCGCAGCCTGACCGCTAAAGTTGCACGGGGAATTAGCCTGCATGCCGCTCTCGATCTGATGCGTTTGCTGATGGGGCCCACATGACTGCGCTCGGCAAGGCTTGTGAGTTCAATCCACCAGGTGACTGGGGCCGTATCCAGACTCTCGATGTTCATGCGGCTGGTGAGCCGCTTCGGGTCATCATGTCAGGCATTCCTGAGCCGCCGGGCGACACAATGCTCGCCAAGCGATCCTGGATGCAGCGGCATTCAGAAGAGATGCGCCGTGTTCTCATGTGGGAGCCTCGCGGGCACGCTGATATGTACGGTTGCTTGCCCACAGAAGCAGTGACTGAAGATGGTCACCTTGGGGTTCTTTTCCTTCACAACGAAGGCTACAGCACGATGTGCGGGCACGGCATTGTTGGCTTGGTCACGGTGTGTCTCGATACAGGTCTTCTGGATCTTTCCGGGGACCGACCCGTTGTCCGGATCGATACGCCGGCAGGGAGGGTGACGGCAAGCGCGATCCGCGAAAAGGGGCGTGTGGCCAGGGTCGCCTTCGACAATGTTCCCTCCTTTCTTCTCAAGCGTGATCATGTTGCACAAGTTGAGGGTCTCGGTTCGTCGGGTCGCCAACCCGTGACCTGCGACATTGGGTATGGAGGGGCCTTCTACGCTTATGTCGATGCTCGAACCGTGGGGCTCGAACTCGAGCCGTCTCGGTTTGCGCAGATTGTCGATCTGGGTCGCCGTGTTAAGCAGGCTGTAATAAGGAACTGCGAGATCGTTCATCCGGAAGGTGATCCAGACCTGGGTTTCTTGTACGGCACGATCTTTTATCAGCCCGCAGAAAACGGCGTTCACTCGCGGAATGTCTGCGTGTTTGCCGATGGCGAACTGGATCGATCCCCAACTGGAACTGGCGTCTCAGGCCGTGCGGCATGTCTCGTTGCTCGAGATGAACTCGCGCTCGGCGAGTCCGTCGTGATCCAGAGTCTCATCGGCACATCATTTGAGGTGTGTGCCACGAAGGCGGTCGATGTCGGTGGCTTGAAAGGAATCGTGCCTCGCGTCACGGGCTCGGCTTTTTTGACCGGTCGCCATGAGTTTTTTGTCGATCCAGAGGACCCGCTGAAGCACGGGTTCTTTCTTCGTTGAGGCACCCAGGCCGCCTGGCTTGCAGGCAGAGCCGACTATGGATTCGCAGCTTTTACGGCTGCGAGTAGTTCGTCTGGCGTTGGCCATGGTTTACCGAGAAGCTTCGCGATCAGGCCACCCTTACGAATAAAGGCGGTTTGGCCATTCACAAGGACACGGAACAGTCCTCGTTTATGAACCAGTTCAAGTTCGACCGAAGTTCCCAATGCTTGCTGGAGTTGGGCGGCGTAACTCGTCGCCCTGGCAAGGAAGCCTCAGGAGTGGCAGTACTGGATGCGAATGTCCATGGTGTGATTATCCTAAATCGTGCGTACGATCGAGTTGTCTAAATTTCAGTGAAGGCTTGTCTACCATGAAGAAAGCGTCTGGCTGCAAAAGACTTCCGCTTGCTTCCTCGCTCAGAATGAGATGATCTTTCGGGTTGGTACTTCGCACCGTTCGGCGAGATTCGGCTCAATCGAGGAAGCACATGACGGACGATTCAGACACTCTCGCCCCAAAGAAGAGCAGCTTTCTAGGTAAGTTGTTGCGCGTCGTACTAGGCCTTGGCCTGGGTGGCGGCTTCCTCTATCTGACATTTCGCGATAGCGATGTGAATGTGGAGGAAATGAAGCGCGTCTTTCTCGACGTTCGAGTGGCCCCGCTTCTCGAGTTGCTAGGTCTCACAGGGTTGGCCGTAGTGATTCGCGGAATTCGCCAAAGGTGCCTCTTGGGTGTTCCTGTTTCCGTGCACTTCACGACAGCGGCTGCAGCCCTCGGCTACGCTGTCAATGCGGTGCTGCCGCGCGTAGGCGAGGTTGTGCGTGTCGTTTATCTGAACCGTCGAACGCGGATTCCTGTGGCTCTCATTGCCGCAACAGTGCTCATTGAACGTTTGATAGACGTTTTCATGCTTGCAGTGCTCGTGCTTGTGAGCCTGTTTGTCTTCACTTCTGCAGAAGCCAATCAACTGTCTGCCGGATTGGCAAAAGAGGCTCAGCAGCTTGGAGCCGCGAGCGGCGGATTTTCTGTAGATCTCGCAGATATGCGAACGGCGGCACTCACTCTCATGGCAGGCATTACAGCTGTTGCAGTGATTTTGGTGCTCTTTGCATTGCGTCCGACCACGACGCGACGTTGGATGAGCCCGCTGCTGAACCGACTGCCGGTCAAATGGCGAGCACGTTTAGAGTCTGCTTTGGCAGATTTTTCGGCCGGCATCTTGGTACTACGTTCGAAGCCCAGCCAGGCATTGATCGCACTGATCCTGTCACTGCTCATCTGGGTTTGTTGGCTGTTCACATTTGAACGTGGCTGTGTGGCTTTCGGCTTGGACCAGCTCTCGATGCGCTCGGTGTTTCTTGTTTACACGTTCACAACAATTGGAATGTTGTTTCCTACGCCTGGTGGAATCGGCGCATTTCATTACTTTGGAAAGGCATGTCTTGTGTATGCACTCGGCGTCTCGGCAAGCGCCGCCTTGGCAGGAATCACAGCGATTCACGTTGCCATCGTGCTGATCGGCGGACCTGTCTTGTTCTACTTGATGTTTCTCACGCAGATTGGCCGGGCTCCTCAAGATCTCTCTGAGGAATCCGCGGCTCTCGCTGCTCGGGGAGCGTCTTTGCCTGACCGGCCTGCCTGAATACTTTGCGTATGGTCCCGTGAGCAAAAGAGAGCGCTCTCAACGCTCGCTGAGAGGTGGTTGTGACCTGAAGCGAGACGAGCGGCGAGTACTTCCGTAGACTGCGCTGCCCTTCTTGTGTCGCGAGATTCTTCACCGTGCCGTCCTCTTCTTCGTCATCGCCCTCACCCGACTCGTCAGACTCTGCTGATCTCCAAGAACAGTCCGAGGTGCTTGAGTGGCTGGAGGAATTGGTCGCGGATCGGTCGCGCCTCGCGGGGCTTTCTTCTGGGTTTCGCGATCGCCTGCTTCGGGCCTGTGGGCAGTTGATTCGTCCGGATCCATTAGAGCGTTCAATCTACAGGAAGGCGCGTAAGCGGAAGGCTCTCGATGCTCGACGCCAATCTGATGAATCTGTGCTTGACCGGACTGGCATTCGAACGCAACGCCTGTCGCTCGTCTACCCGACGCCAGAGGTGCGTGGCGATGGCCCTCAGCAGCCAGGTCTCGCGGAAGGGCAGAAGCAGGTTTCTGAGAGATTGCTGGATGCGCGCAGCTGCTATGTCTGCAAATCCAGCTTTCATGATGTGCATGATTTTTACGATGCCTTGTGCCCGAAATGCGCGGCGTTCAATTGGTCCAAGCGCACGCAAAGCTCAGACATGACTGGGCGAGTTGCATTGCTCACGGGCGGGCGCGTCAAGATCGGATACCAGGTCGGTATCAAGCTGCTTCGTGCGGGGGCGCGGTTGATCGTCACCACGCGTTTTCCTCGTGATGCTGCGGCTCGGTACGCCCGGGAACCTGACTTCGGAGAGTGGCAAGATCGATTGGCGGTCTTTGGCTTAGATCTGCGCCACACGCCGAGTGTCGAAGCGCTTTGTGCACACCTGGTTCGCACAGAAAAACGCCTCGATGTGGTCATCAACAATGCTTGTCAGACGGTGCGCCGCCCTCCTGGGTTTTATGGACATCTTATGGAGGCGGAAGCGATGCCGCTCGGCCAGTTGGCGGAGGGAGCGCGTGTCGTTCTTGCTGACTACGAGGCTTTGCGAGTCGATGGCTCTTTGCCGCCGCTTGGGGAAGGAACCGGAGCCTCTGATTTGCCCGAGGCGGCCGCGAGGCAGCAGGAGCGCTCTCCCCGCGAGCTTGCGGGTCTCACGCTTTCTGCGGCGCTTAGTCAGTTGGCCCTTGTGGAGGGTGATGAGCGCGCTGAGGATGCACTTTTCCCGCAAGGTCGTCTGGATGCAGATTTGCAGCAAGTTGATTTGCGGGGCGTCAACAGTTGGCGGTTGCCTTTACACGCTGTGAGCACCGTGGAACTTTTAGAGGTCACTCTGGTCAATGCAGTGGCTCCCTTCGTTCTGGATGCTCGCCTCAAGCCTCTGATGATGCGTACGCAGGGGCGTGATAAGCACATCGTGAATGTCTCGGCGATGGAAGGCCAGTTTTACAGAGCCTTCAAGACCGACAAACATCCACATACGAACATGGCGAAAGCCGCGCTCAATATGTTGACGCGCACTTCAGCTCCGGACTATCAGCGTGATGGCATTCACATGAATGCTGTAGATACGGGGTGGATCACGGACGAAGACCCACATCACATCACTCTGCAGAAACGAGACGAACATGGTTTTCACCCACCTCTTGACCACGTCGATGCAGCGTCTCGCATACTCGACCCGGTGTTTGTTGGCCTCGAAACCGGCGAGCACCTCTGGGGGCAGTTCCTCAAGGATTACAAGCCAGCGCCTTGGTAGCGGCTGCGCGCTTCCGAGCGAGGGCAGTTCTTCACGCTCGTGACAGGTTCCGCCTATGTGTAGGCATCACACCATCGGTAAGCGTTGATCACGGCGCGCTCCCCGTCCAAGCCGGGCCTGGAATTTCCGTGTTCCATCCCGAGGATTCCGTCGTAGTCCTTGGAGTGTAGGTGGCGGAAGACGTTCTGGTAATGAATCTCACCTGTGGTGGGTTCATTGCGCCCCGGATTGTCGCCAATCTGTATGTAGGCGATCTCATCCCATGCCATGTCAAGGTTGGGTATGAGATTGCCTTCAGTGATTTGTTGATGATAGAGGTCATCAAGAATCTTGACGGAGGGGCTGTTGACAGCCTTGCAAATCGCATACGCCTGCGGGATGCGTGAGAGGAACATGCCCGGGTGATCACGCCACGGGTTCAGTGGCTCGATGACCATGACGAGGTCATGCGGTTGCAGCACCTCTGCGCCACGCTTGAGCATTTCCACAGCGTTGGCCATCTGGTAGTCCGGCTCAAGTCGCGGTTCAAGGTCTCCCATGACGACGGTCATCCAGGTCGCACGGAGACGCTTGGCAACGTCTACTGCCACGGTGAGGTCTTCCAGGAAGCTCTCGAGGTGCTCGGGTTGGCCTGTGGTGAAGCTGGGTTTGTTAAATGCTGTGCCAAAGTTGGCGACAAAGACTCCCATGCGCATGCCACGTTTTTCCATGGCAGAGGCAATGCGTTCTTGTTGCTCAAGTGGACGGTTTGCCATGCCGTTGTCTTCAAGCGCAGAGAAGCCTTCGTCGGCCATGAAGTTGACTTGTGCGACCAGATCATCGCCCGCGCTGTGCCGAAACATCCCGAAGTGTGGTGCGTAGGCCATCTTGAAGGCGTCGCCGCGACGCGCTCGCCCCAAAGCATTGACGGAGCCAAGAAGATCTTGAGGTGGATTTGCAACGGTCGCCGCCAAGGCGGTGGCTGCAGTCAATGCTCCTGGCGCACTTGTCGCTATGTGTTTGAGGAACTGTCGCCGTTGCACAAGGTCGCTCCAACTGGCTAGGACTGAGGTTTTTCCTCGTGGTCGGGGTGGAGAGCTTCTTTCGGAATGAGTTGGTGCACTTCTTCCGCCCAGGCCGTGTCTTTCAGTTGCTGTTCGAAGTAGGGAACGCGCTTGGGGTTTAACTCCTTGGCAACCGCTAGCCTTCGCTCCATGTAGAGCTTGCGGAACTCGAGTTGGCGTTGCGCCATGCGGGTCCACTTTTCCTTCAGGTCTTCCTTGTCATCTTTGGGGGAGCCTCTGAAGAGACCGGAAATTCCTTCCCAAACGCCTTCTCCTAGTTTCCGGATTGAGTGCTCTGTGATGGCATCACTTACGCCTGTTGCTGTGTGAGTGAAGACGCCGGATGTGCGATTCCAGAGTGATTCGCCGATGGAGCCCGCCTGTGAAAGAAGGCTTGAGCCAGAGTCGACGACGCGCAGGAATCCCAAGCGAAAGGCCTGGAGAACCTGACTGCTCTTGTCGAAGACCGGGGCGTCGAGAGGGCCACCGAAAAGAAGTTCGAAAGTGTGTTTAGACTTCACGACTTCGAGTTCAATGACGCCTTTATCAATCATGCTCTTGTGGGCGAGCGTGGTGACAGAGACGTTGAGCACGTCGCCACCAAGAATTCTCCCGGCATGTGGATTCACCCACTGAGGAATGCCGCGAATGTCGAGGCCAGTGAAGGCGGCATGCAGTTCGAGGTAGGTCCCCTTGGGCTCAAGGCCTTCCCAATAGCCTGCGGAAAAGAGTGCCGGTTCAGACCGTCGCCCGATGGACCCGAGAATCCCGACGTCCATCAGGTCTGCGCCCAGATCTGGACCGGAGATCAAGATCTTGGTGACTCTTATCCAGACTTGCGGCAACGGCAGACTGAGGGGCTTGGCCGGGTCGGAAGATTTGTCGTGAATGGTGAGTTGTGCGTTGTCGGCCTGCACGTCGATGTAAATGCGATCGGCATCAACTGCCGGTGGTGTCATATCTGGTGGCGTGGAGGGCGTGTTCCCGGAAGGGCCGACCTTCGAGACGTTGAGCGCACCGCCTTTCTCCACGTGGATTTCACCGACCATCTCGTGGAGTTCGATTGAAATGGTGCCTCGCTGACTCACGATGAGTTCGTAAAGGTTGAGGTGAACGTCTGCTGTGCGTGCACTGGCGAGCTTCTTGCCCTCCAGTCGAGTCTCGATATCAGTCAGGAAGACGTGTCCCCGAAAGAGGTCGATATCGATGTCACCGATCGTCGCGTCGAGGTTTAATTCTTCGGAGAAGATGTTCGTGAGCCAGTGGTTCAATGTCGCCGGGAGTGCGAGGCGCACGCCGAGCAGAAGCACACTGAGCGAGGCGATGGTCCAAGCCAAGCGCTGCATTGCTTTGGGTCGGCGCGGTGTGGTTGGCTTCTCGTTCATGCGCAGACAGTCTGGCACTCGGAAGCGTGCTGCCACAAGTGAGCGCAAGGAATTCAAAGCGAACGGAAAGCGCTGCCGTTGCATCTTGACCGCATTTAACTAATACTTGAATGACTTATGTCGGGTGCTGGTTATTTCATTAATTTGTAGGAGTCAGATCATGGCTGCGAGCAATCTCTCCATCGCGGACCTGGAGCGGGAGCTTCGTCAACGGCAAGCTGCCCTGCAGGGCCTGCAAAACAAAGAGCAGGCTCTTCGCGGACAACTCGCGGACGTGCAGTCTGAAATCGCTTCAATCCTTGGTGGAGGCGCCGGTCGCAAGCGTGGGCTGGGGCGGCCCCCGAATATGTCTGGGCCCACTCCCGGCGGGCCTGTTGCTCGTCAGAGCCGCACCAAAAATGCCATGACGCTTGCGGACTCCATCGCAAATGCGATGGAAGTGGGGGCCGTTTCTTCTCCAAAAGAGGTGGCGGCATTTGTCATGTCCAACGGATACAGGACCACGAGCAAAACGTTCGGCATCCAAGTTGCGACGACGCTCACCAAAGACGAACGATTCAAGCGAGTCGGGCGCGGTCAGTACAAACGCATTAAATAGGCACGGCTCGCCTACCTGAGAAAGTCGGCGATCGATTCGGCGGCAAGTCGATTGCCGCGGGCGTTCCAGTGAGTGTCGCGAAGGTGATACAGGTGGCGACGACCGTCTTTCAGAGGCGTGGCTGCGCGCATGACTGGTAGCAAATCGAGGTAAGGGATCTTCTGATCACGAAGCCATGCCTTGAGAATTGTTTGTGGCCGATCTCGCTGTGGTGGCTGATTGAATTGCTGAGATACGGCGTCCCAGATTTCATCTTCAACCTGGAACTCGTCCGGTATGAGCAAAACGTAGAGAGGGATGTCTCCGGCGGCTCGCTTGGCGTCTTGTATCGACCGATAGACGAGCTCTAAAGATTCCGGAGTGGCTGTATAGGCAGAGAGTGCGCGCGCAGTCTCGAGTCGCATGAATGCTGCTTCGCTGAGCGAGGCCTCTTCCAGAAGAGGGTCCGCCGTCCATGGGTATGCAGCCGTCATGGCAGCCGCGTCTTGGTCGACGACGTGCGGGAGAGCATTTTGAGCCTTGCCCGCATTGACAAGCCGCTCGCCTTCTTTGCGGATGCGAGCAAGTCGTTGAGGCAAGACGAAAAGAAAGACTTGGTCGCTCTGCCACCAGGAGCGTAGTCGTGGATCTGGTTGTTCCGAGCGTACGTCGAGGACGTCGAGATCGTTACCGATGAAGATTGAGACCAAGATCCCTTTGGGCTTCAGGGGGGCGGCCTCAAGAGCGACAAGACTTGCGTACTCGGGTGGGCCAATGCCTGCCACGCCCATGTTGTAAACCGTGTTGCCGGTGAGTTCTTCGAGAACTGTGGTGTAGTGCAGTGCGTGAGGGACCGCACCAACGCTGAATGAGTCACCAATCGAGATGAGAAGCTGGTCGTCTTGCGTTTGGTTTGCCCGGAAGAATTCCTGGTCGTAGTAGCCACGAGAGTTGCATGGGAAGCCGAAGCGCATCTCGCCCGGTTTGTTGCGAAAACGCCGTATGGTTTCGTCCGGGCCTGAGCCAGTAAGAACGAAAAGTGGTGAGGGTTGAAGGAATGCATAGGCCCTCAGGCCTGACTCGGCAGTGACAGTGGCGACGCACAGGCTGAACAGAGCGAGGTCAAGAGCACGCAGGATGCGCGGTGTGCGCTTGGCGTCTCGAACCTCGAAGAGACAGGCAAGAGCCCATGCTCCCCCGAAGAGGCCAAGTGCCATTTCGAAATGCAACCGCTGAAATGGCTGTGCAAATTCGAGAAAGGCGAGCCAGCCAAGGACGAGAACTGTGAAGGCGTGGCGGAGTGGAGCAAGCGGTCGAGCGAGTCGTTCTCCCGTGATCAGGCGCTGAAGAGTTTTCCACAGCGCCAGCCCCGCCAACACGATCGAGGCGAGAAGACAGATGGCGACCCAGTCGAAGGATTGCCCGTAGAGAAACGAGAGGGGGAGGCGATATGTGGCGGCGGACCATGCGCCACACAGGGTGGCGGTAAAGAAACTGATGGCGAGGCCCACCGAGATGAGTGCATATGCATGCGCACGGGATGGAGCCAATGGCCGATTCATATCAGCGTACGCCCGTGTCGATCTTCGCTTCGCTCTCAGGGTCGACGAGTTCGATGGCTTGCCGTGCGATTTGCCTCACTCCGGGGTCGGGTGAATCTAATGCGGCCTTCAGGATGGGAAGGCTTGCACGTGCCTTCTGGCCGAGTCGAGCGAGTAGGAAAATTGCAAAGTGCTGCAATGAGGGCTCGTCGGGAGAGGCTGCAAGCTCACTGATCGCAGGGACGGCGGGCTCCCCGATCAACAGCAAGGCGTCACCCAGGTCGCCAGCCTGTGCGCGTCCGGGACCTTGCAAGCAGCGCACGATTGGGCCTGCCGCCTTGGCGCCGGCTGTCACAAGCGCGTTTAGGATGGCACCACGTCGGTCTTCGGTCATGAACTCTTCGGTCGCCAAGATCTGAAGCAACTGATCTGTGTGGGCGACGCCGAGATAATTGATCAACTCCGCGGCAGGACGTTGGAGCCCGAGCTCAGAGCGGTCAATGGTTTCGAGCAGTACGGGAATTGCCGGAGCGGCATCGCGTGGCGCTTGAAGCCCTAGTCCTATGGAAGCCAGACTTCTCACATACGGGTCCGGGTCTGTGAGATCCGCTGTCCAACTGTGCTCGCTGCGAGTGCAGCCATGAAAAACCAGGCAAGCCAGGGCGAGCGCCGAGAGTTTCAACGAGTGCTCGACAGCCGCTTTGATTTGCCAGTCAGAGCCCATCACGAGAGGATACGACATCCAATCGGGAACGCCGATGAGGAGAGTGCATCCTCTCCGGATCCCTTGAAGGCCGATTGAAGGGGGACGAGAAGTTCGAGGCTGGCTCCCGTACAATCTGCGGCTCACGCCTCGCGATCATTCTGGCTTGGTGCAGTTCACTTCCATCGGGCACTTACAGATGCCCCCCTTCAGGGCAACTCATCCGCTCTCGAGTCTTCTGCAATGAAGAGACTGTCTCCCGGGTATTTAACGCTGTTTAGCATGTGCTTCGCAGTGTTTCTGATTGGGGTTGAGTTCACGGCGACCAATATTGCTCTGGTCACCATGCAGCGACAATTTGACTGCAGCATGTCTACGTTGCAATGGATTGTGAATGCGTACTTGCTCACGTTTTGCGCCTTCATGGTTCCAGGTGGGCGACTGGGTGACATATACGGTCATCGCAAGCTGGTGATTATTGGCTCTGTTATTTTCGGGATATCTTCGGCCGTGGGCGGCTTCGCGCCCGACAGCACCCTTGTCGTGATTTCCCGTCTCTTTCAGGGGACAGGAGCCGCACTCTTGTGGCCGAATGTCATGACGGTGATCTTCCAGGCCCTCCCGGCGGAGAAAAAAGGCTTCGCCATCGGGAGCGTGATGGGGACTGCTGGCTTTGCCATGGCCATCGGTCCTGTACTGGGGGCATTCTTCGCGGAAGAGTTCAGCTGGCGTTGGATCTTTTTCTTCAATGTGCCCCTGGTTGGGCTGATCATTTTTTTGGCGCGTCGGTTTGTGCCAGGAGAAAAAACAATTGCCGGCGAATCCATTGACTACGTAGGCGGAGGCATCTTAACGGTCAGCCTGATTGGGCTGGTCGTCGCACTTGACCAAGCCAATACCTGGGGATGGGGGTCACTAAAAACTGTCCTTATCCTGTCAATCGCTTGCGCGTTTTATGTCGTGTTTTTGTTTGTCGAAAAGAAGGTCAAGGATCCGGTACTAGGGCCCGAAATGTTGCGTGATCGGGTCTTCGTCTTGACGCTCTTTGCGCGCGGCTGCAATTTCTTCGGTTGGTTTGCGCTGCTGTTCATACTCGGCCTGTATTTTCAGCACGCCCGCGGGTTGAGCCCCATGCAGGCGGGACTCTTCTTTGTGCCGCTGACGCTGAGCTTCGGGCTGGTCTCTCCTTTCGGAGGGAAGATTATCGACAAGGTCGGGGCAAAGATTCCCTCTGTGTCCGGGCTCGCACTTCTTGCACTAGGCTTTCTTTGGCTGTCTTTTTTAACCGTCCAATCCAGCAACCTCTTCTTTCTTGCTCCGCTGCTCATGATTGGTACGGGCCAGGGTTTCGTTTCAGCCGGGCTGGCAGTTCTTGCCATCGGGACCATCGAAGAGAAGAAGTCAGGCCTCGCCTCTGCCGTCTATTTCATGGTCACCTTGGTGGGCGGAATTCTTGGTGTGGCCATCTGCGGCTATTTCCTTGGGAAACTGGCCAGCCTTGCCGTGCTCGATAACGCTCAAAAAGAGGACTTTCTTCAGTCTTTTGTCCTGTCCATGCACCTTTGTGCGGCGCTGAGTGGGGTCGGCTTTTTGGCTGCCTGGCGCGCCTACGGGATCTGGGAGAGATTCAAAGCTGAGGGTGCCCCAGCAGGTGGCCGCGCCTGAAAACCGGAGACAGAGAGCGCCTGAGCAGGGCGCGCTCACCTTCCGTACAATCCGCGGTCCATGGCAAACTCAGGTGACCTTCCCGATCTCTCGCGGCTCTCCATCGACCGCTCTGCCAGCGGCGGCAGCGGCGGCAGCGGCGGCCGTGGCGGTTGGTGGATGTGCTTGGTTCTTTTGGTCGCGTTCGCTGGCTGGGAGTTCTGGCGAGGTGGCTGGGCGACTGCCTTGGAGAGTCGACCGACGGTTTCCGCAGGCACCGTCCGGAGAGCGGGCGGCGTGGTGCAGTCCGAGGGAACAAGTGCCAACGGCTACGTCGTTGCACGTCGCCAGGCCGCACTCTCTACAGACATTCAGGGGCGTATTGTCGAACTCCGCGTCGAAGAAGGAGACCGTGTAGAAGAAGGAGAGCTTGTTGCTCGACTCGACACACGTGAGCTTCTGGCTATGCGGAAGCAGACGCTTGCAGAGATTGAGCGGGCAGAAGCGACGCTCGCGCTGGCTTCGACTGAGTTTTCTCGCCACGAAAAACTCTTGGTGACAGGCGACACATCTGTTTCACGGCGCGACTCTTCACTCGCAGCGAGAGATGAAGCGCGTGCGAGCCTTGATGCCTACAAGGCTTCCCTGGAAGCGATTGATGTGCGCATCGATAAGTCTTCTGTGTACGCGCCTTTCTCGGGCATCATCACCGCCAAAGACGCAGAACTTGGCGAAGTTGTGTCCGCCGTTGGCGCGATCGGACCCACTGCACGCGGGGCCGTTGCCACGCTTGTAGATTTCGAGACGCTTGAAGTGCAGGTCGAACTCTCACAGAGCACGCTTGCCGTTGCAACTGAGGGAGCTCCGGTGCGCATCTATCTGGATGCTTTTCCCCGGGACTCTTATCAGGGGCGTGTGCGGCAGATTTGGCCGCAGGCTGACCGCACCAAGGCCACTGTTGAAGTGCGGGTTGAGTTTCTCGAGCGCGATGCACGAATCCTTCCGGAGCTAGGCGTTCGCGCCGTGTTTTTGCCACCTGAAAAGGAATCTTCTGAGGAAGGGGACGGCGGCCTCTACGCGCCGGCGTCCGCAATTGTTGAAGGAGAGGGCGGCCCATTTGTTTTCTTGCTGCAGGGTGAGCAACTCGTACGAAATCCTGTGACGCTGATCGGTGAGCCTGTGGCCGGTGAGGTCAAAGTGCTGTCGGGCTTGCAGGGCAACGAGCGAGTCGTCTTGAATCCTTCGCCAGAATTGTCGGATGGGATGGCTGTCCGCTTGTCTTCCCCTTCTCAATGAACCTGCTGTCGGATAGGTGACCCCATGAATGCCATGATCGAAATGCAGGGCGTCAGCAAACGCTATTCGAGAGGCAACGAGACTCTTACCGTTTTAGACTCGTTGGACTTCCAGGTGGATGCTGGCGACTTTGTGGCGCTGATGGGGCCCAGTGGCTCTGGGAAGAGCACGATCCTGAATATTGCCGGAGGCCTGGATCGGCCGGACTCAGGTCGTGTGTCCGTGGCGGGCAGTGATTTAGGTGCGATGTCATCGTCTGCGCTCGCACCCTGGCGGAGCATGCACATCGGTTTTGTTTTTCAGTCATTCAATCTCATGCCGGTTCTTACCGCGCTTGAGAACGTCATGCTGCCGCTCTTGCTGACACCGTTGCGATCCTCCGAGCGGAAAAAGCAGGCCGAATTCGCTCTCGATGTTGTTGGTCTGAGTGACCGCATGACACATCGGCCCAAGCAGCTGTCTGGAGGGCAGGAACAACGTGTTGCCATTGCTCGTGCCATCGCAACAGATCCAGACTTGATCTTGGCTGATGAGCCGACGGGAGACCTTGACAGAGAAAGTGCAACGTCCGTCATGGAGTTGTTGCAGCGCCTCAACAAAGAAATGGGCAAAACCCTTGTCGTTGTGACACACGACCCCATGGTCGGTGAACTTGCGCAACGGACGGCTCACCTGGACAAAGGCCTGCTGGTGGATGTCACGGGGGAGGGGCCGTGAGGTCGAGTCGAGTTCTTGTCCGGAAGCATTTACTGCAGCATTGGGTTCGCAGCGGTCTCACAGTGGCGGCCATCACCTTGGCCATGTTTCTGCTTTGCTCGGTGATTTCTATCGTCACGACGCTCGATCGCGCGGTGAACTCAGAAGCGACCCAGCGCCTGGTTGTGCAGTCTGCAGTCTCTCTTTTCGTCAACCTTCCCTTGGGCTACCAGGAAAAGATTGTCGCCGTGCCCGGGGTGGAAGACGTCACGGTTTTTCAATGGTTTGGCGGTTACTTCAAAGAAGACGAGCAGCCCTTTGCTCAGTTCGCCGTAGACCATGAGAATTTTCTGCACATGTATGCGAAGGACATGCGTGTCGCCGAAGGGCCCCGTGGTGTGACAGGGGACTCAGCACTCGAGGCAGTTCAAGCGGCCATGAATGCAGATCGTCGAGCTGCCATCATCGGACCTGACCTGGCGCGCGAGAACAATTGGAAGGTGGGAGACACCGTACCGATCATTGCAAAGATCTTTACGAAACAAGATCGCAGTGCTTGGGAGTTCGACATTGTTGGCATTTATGAACCGCTCAAGTCGAATTTCGATCCACGTCAGATGTTCTTCCGTTTCGACTACCTCCGCGAAACGCTGGAGGCCGAGGGAATGGTCGACGACATGGGGACCGGGGTGTACATGGTTAACCTCGAAGCCACCGCAGACCCTGGCCTGGTGAGCCAGGCCATTGATGGCTTGTTCGAAAATGGCCCGCAAAGAACCAAGACCGCAACCGAGGCAGTCTTTCAGTCGTTCTTCATTGCGATGCTGGGCAATGTGCCGGCCTTCATGGGCGCCATTGGGGGGGCCATCGTCTTTGCCGTGTTGTTCTCGGTGGTGAACACGATGCTCATGGCGGGGCGGCAAAGGCGTGGTGAAGCGGGGATTCTCAAGGCGTTGGGGTTCAGCAACGCTTGTGTCGCGCGGCTCCTCTTGTATGAATCTCTGGTCTTGTGTCTCACGGGTGGGGCGTTGGGCATTGGCATTGCGGCCTTGTTCGAGGAACCCGTTCGCTGGGCCGTCGGAGGGGCTCTTCCCGGATACACCGTTGAGCCCTCGACCTTGTTGCTTGCTGTGGGGGTGACTCTCGTGGTGGGAGTGGTCGCGGGCATTGGCCCCGCTCTAGGCCTTGGTCGTTTGCAGCCCGCCGATGCTCTGCGGAGCGAGGCCTGATGCTTCCTATTCGATACACAGTGCGAAATGTGATGGTTCGCCGTTCGTCAGCTTTGTTGACGATGCTCGGCATCGCTTGCACGGTTGCAGTCTTTGCCGGTGTGATTGCCTTGCGTGACGGGTTCGCTTCGGTTTATGAACCTCGGGGAGAGCAGAACATCGCTGTTTACCTGCGGCCAGGTGCATCGAGTGAAGGTGAAAGTTGGATCTCTCGAGATATCGTCGAAGTCGTCATGAAAGAACGGCCAGAGATCGCGCGAGCTGCTGATGGACGGCCACTCGCCGCGGCAGAGAGCTTTCTGGCTGTTTACATGGAAGCGAAAGACGGCGATCTGACGAATGTTCCGCTGCGTGGCATCCAACCCCTGTCGCTTGAGTTGATGGGCGATTCTGTAAGACTCCTCGACGGCCGGTGGTTTGAATTCGGGGCCGATGAGGTCGTGCTCGGCAAGCCGCTCCCGGGTCGCATGAAGGGGGCAAATATTGGCGACACGATCACGCTGAACCTGACTCCTTTCAAGGTGGTGGGTGTTTACGAGCACGACGGAGCCCAGGGGAGTGAAGTCTGGGGGGATGTTGAGCGGATGCTCGACGCTCTCGACCGGCCCGGATTTCAGCGGGTTGTTGCACGTATGAAAGACGGTACAGACATCGAGGCAGTCAAGGAGTCACTGGCTGCAGACCGTCGAACAACGGTCGAAATGAAGTCAGAGCGTGAGTACCTGGAAGCTCAGACGTCGGCGCTTGGCGGTATTTTGCAAGGCCTCGCTTTCTTTCTCACGTTGGTCATGGGGAGTTCGGCGGTGTTGGGTGCCGTGAACACCATGCTCGCTTCTGTTGCCTCTCGCACCCATGAGATCGGCGTTCTTCTTGCACTCGGCTACAGCCGACTGGCCATCTTCGTCACTTTTCTCTTTGAGGCAGCGTTCATCGGACTGATTGGCGGCATAGCCGGCGTCCTCCTTACGCTTCCGTTCGATGGCCTCGGCACCGGGATGACAAACTTCAATACGTTTACCGATGTGTCCTTCGCATTTAGCGTGACGCCCCAATTGGTGGGGACGTCATTTGTGCTGGCCTTTGCGCTTGGTCTGTTGGGCGGAGCCCTGCCGGCTTGGCGCGCCGCACGCATGCGACCGGTGGAAGCACTGCGCGCGCACTAGGTCATGTTTTTGAAGCGGTGCCGAGATTGAATCGGCGAGCGAGTTCGGCGGTCCGGTAGTCGAAAATGCGTTCGAGGTCAGGGCGCACGAAGAATTTATTTACAAGCGTTCCTCCGACCATTGCGTATTCGACGTGATCCGTTGCCGTCGTGACATTTCCGCTTTCTTCGAAGTGATGTCGGTGATGCCACTTCGAATACGGGCCTCGTATCTGAGTGTCGGTGAAGCTGTAAGGTGGGTCCCAGTCGATAATGCGGCTGCGCCAACGAATCGGTATCCCGTGAAGGCGCAGGGCGTAGTCGATCTCTGTCCCTTCCTCAATCATTGCTGTAGATGACGAAAGAACGCGGAACTTCAGATAGGGCGGCGTGATGGATTCCAAGTTCTTCGGGTCAGCGAAGAATGGAAAGATGTCTTGGAGCGGCCTCGCGATGCGTAGAGACCGGTGAAGGTGAAAGCTTTTCATAGCAGGATCTGTTGGGGCGACGCGGAACCTTGAGGCCTTCTCGCTCGTGCGACTTGCCCTCCGGGCCTTTCGGTTTCTTTTAGCGGCTGACTCTCTGTCAAGCAACTCGTGCAAGCGAGCGCTTTCGGCCGCTTTGTGAGTCGGCAGGCCAGATTCTTTCTGGCCTGGTGGAACGCGCGGAACTGTCTTGCGAAGATCCGTCTCCAACTAGGTCTGATTTGTGCCTGACCCACGGAGATAATTCATGGCAACTGGTCATCTGACGCGAGACGATTGGGGCAAGTTTCTTCTGCGTGTCACCATCGGCGGGCTTTTGCTCTTCCACGGAATCCACAAGCTGCAAGGCGGTGCCGACGGCATTGAAGCAATGCTGGTTGGAAAGGGCTTTCCGTCCGCAGTGGTGTACGGAGTTTATGTGGGCGAGGTGATCGCTCCCTTGCTGATGCTCGCTGGCGTGCTTGTGCGTCTCGCCGGCTTCTTCTTGGCCGGCAACATGGTCGTCGCCATTGCCTTGGCGCACTCAGATGACATCTTTGCACTCGACTCGCACGGAGGGTGGGGGGTCGAACTGCAGATGCTTTATCTTCTGGGCGGCATCGTCTTGATGCTTCTGGGCGGCGGGCGGATTGGATTCTCGCGCAAAAGCTAAACCGTTGCAGGGCATTGGCGTGCACAGACTTTGCACGATGCTCTTGGCCGCATAGCTCGCAGAGAGATATGCCGGGCAGGGAGATTTCGTGGCCGATGACTCGAGCAGCCGACGGCCTGCGTTTAGGTAGAGATTCCCGCCAGCTTGCAGAGGTCGCCGACCGTTCGGCAGATGCCGATGTCGGTCGGGTCCAGTTGCAGTTCGAGCTTGTCATCGGCCAGTGCTTGATACTCAAGCGCTGCCATCGAATCCCAGTTGATGTCGTCAAGAATCGATTCAGGAGTGAGAGACCCCTTTTTCGTCATGACGATGGACTCGAGTTCTGTGATGAATTCTTGCTGGTTCATGACGTCTTAGAGTGCCGTGGTCGCGAGCAGAGAAACGTACCGGAGTCACCCCAGTGGCTCCAGTAGATGAACCGAACTCTCGGCATGTGCTCGGCCCAGCACCAGAAGGATACCCCGAGAATCGGCTGCTGCATGCGAGGCCGGTTTCTTACCCGCTGTCCCGATGTTTGAAACTGCTTGGTTCGGGCCAGCCTGGCGGCAACTCGAGGGTGAGGCGATGGGGGCCAGATCGCCCGGCCTGCCGCCCTTTCGATTCCGAAGACGGCACTTTTCGGCATGCAGAGCCCTTCAGGCACCCTGACAGAAAGGCCGAGATTGATGTGATCCGGAGTTCGAAGGACAACGCGAACTCGGGCCGATCTCGGGATAGGCTTCCCAAGGCCGCCTGCAGGGCACAATTCTCGTGGAATGTGCCCTCGATGGGGCCAGCTTTTCTATCCTGTGCGCCCCTAGATCGAATCTGTTCGAACCACCTCTCGCGACGCTGACCGTTGATTTTCTCCGAGTTCCGATTCGTCGCGTTCTTCCTCGCGGTGTTCTGTGTCCATTGGGCGCTGAAGACCAATCGGGCTCGCAAGCTCTGGCTGCTTTTCTCCAGCTACGTCTTCTATGCCGCGTGGGACTGGCGCTTTTTGTCGCTGATCCTCTTCTCGACGTTGCTCGACTACATCGTCGGAAATCAGCTGGTCAAGACAGACAACAAGAGGAAGCGTCTCTGGCTCCTGCGAGCCAGCCTTATCGGCAACCTGGGCCTGTTGGGCGTCTTCAAGTACCTCAACTTCTTCGTCGAGTCGGCCGTCGATATGGCGGACCTGCTGGGTCTCGACGTCCCGATGTATGTCTTCGACATCGCCCTGCCGGTGGGAATCAGTTTCTACACATTCCAAACGCTCAGCTACACCATCGACATCTACCGCAGGCAGCTCGAACCTGCGGAGGACATCCTCGATCTCGCGTTCTTTGTTGCCTTCTTTCCGCAACTGGTGGCCGGGCCCATCGTGCGCGCGAAGGACTTCCTTCCGCAGTGCATCACGCAGCGCAATCTCGCCTGGGTAGATATTCGTGGCTGCCTTGTCCTGTTCCTCATCGGCTTTATCAAGAAGGCCGTCATCGCGGATGGTGTGGCGCAATTCGTCGATGAATACTTCGCAAGCCATGCCGAATACGGCGTGGGCAGCAGTTATCTGGCCATCGGGTTGTGGGCCACGCAGGTTTACTGCGACTTCTCCGGCTACACGGACATGGCCATCGCCACAGCTGGGCTGCTCGGCTACAACCTCGCTCTCAACTTCAACTTCCCCTACTTTGCGCCCAGTATTTCGACCTTCTGGACGCGGTGGCACATCAGCCTCTCGTTCTGGATTCGCGACTACGTCTTCAACTCGCTGGGCGGCTGGAAAGGAATGACCCCCCGAGGCCTGTTCAACATCCTGGTGACCTGGATCCTGGCGGGTCTATGGCACGGGGCTGATTGGCGCTACGTGATTTTCGGCCTGGTGATGGTGCCGGGGTTGCTCCTTCAGATGCAGTGGCGTATGAGTCCTTGGCGGCGTCGCATCCCCATCCCCGCCGTGGTCGGAAACATCATGACCATGTGGTGGATCTGTATGGCGCTGATCTTGTATCGCGCGGAGAGTATGTCCGACGCCGGTGATATCCTCATGAGTTACGTGTTCTTCCTGGGCCCGGAGACGGCCACACGGATGCTGGGTGACCGGCTCTTGTGGCTCTTGCTGGGGCTGCTCGCCATCCACTGGGTCAGCTACAAGGGCTGGCTCGCGGGATGGTGGCGACGCTTCGGCCCCTGGGGCTTCACCACCGGCTATGCCGTGGCCACGTCCTTGGTGCTGACCCTCGTGCATGCCACTGCCGAAAACTTCGTGTACTTCCAGTTCTGAATCCACCCCCCATGATTCCAGCTTGACCCATGGCTCGCTCCCGTACTGAATCGCTGATCGGTTTTGTCAAGGAGGACGGTCCGCTCAGGGAGGTCCCCCCTGTGCGGGTGGGCGTTGCGCACGTGCTGTGGTGGCTGGTGGTGATGATCGGCTGCTGCGTCTTGATCCACGGCGAGTTGCCACCGGCTCCCCAGAGCTGGACGACCGCCAAGCTCGAGGATTTTGAAAAACACAAGGATGAGTACGACCTCATCTTCCTCGGCTCCAGCCAGCTTTATCGGCACGTCGACCCCGTACTCTTCGACAAGGCCTTTGCTGAAGCAGGGCACTCGATCCACTCGTTCAACTTCGGTGTCCCCGGTATGGGCGCGCTGGAGAATCGTTGGATCCTCCAGAAGGTCCTCGCGATGAAGCCCGCACGGCTGAAAACCGTCGTCTTCGACGCACCTGCTCCGGGCGCACTTCTTGGCGGAATGAACCACATCACGCCGCGCGTCAAAGCCTGGCACGACCTGGTCTCGACGTGGCTGGCCGTGAAGCTCGTCTGGCAAACGGGGATGAGCACGAGTTGGAAGCTCGATATGACAGAGCGCCATCTCGTTTCGTTTGGTTACCGCTTGTGCAATGTCGGCAGTGTGCGCGAACTGCTCGATATTCAGTTGAAGGGCACGGCTGTCGATCGGACAGAGGCTCGGAACTATCGCGTTACAGATGGGCCTGGCGGGCTTGGCGAGAACGGCCGGGGCTTTGTCTCCATGGACCGAGCCGTGGAGGCCGTCCCGGATTCCGATCCCTACCAGCGCAAGTTGCTCATGGACCGTTACAGAAAAATGCAGCAGGGGCTGGCTGGTTATGCGAAACGGCTCAGGGAAAACCCGAACCGGCCACGACCGATGCTTGAATACACAGGCAAACCTCGTGAGGTGCAGGAGCTCTTACCTGCCGAACTCGAGATCTTGGCCAGCATGGTCAAGCTTGCCGAAGATGCGGGCATCGAGCCGATCTTCACGAACGCTCCGGACATCCGTCAGAAGGAGTACTTCATCACCGAGGCGGCAAAAGCTGGAGTGATTCCAACGTTGATCGACCTGGACGATCCCGCCAAGCACAAGAATCTGTTGGCGCCCGAATTGCGTTTTGACGAGTTGCACCTGCGGGAAAGTGGGGCGGCGCTGTACACCGAAGCGCTGGCCTGGGAAGTCGCCAGTCATCTTTACCCCGTTCAAGACGGGGACCCTAGGCGGTAAGACGTTTGTTCGGCGGCGGTAGGTGGTTTTGTGCACTGCGGCCTAGTGCGCGTCTCGCGAGGAGGCTTTGGATGATCAGTGCTTTTGTGTGGCCGCTCTTGCTGCCGTGGGTTGCAATGGCAAGCAGTGAGCAGCAGCCCGTGCGCCTCGACACGGGGCTTGTGCAGGGTGTGCAACTCGACGACGAATCGGGGTTACGCGTTTATCGTGGCATCCCGTACGCGGCACCTCCGGTCGGAAAGTTGCGCTGGCGCCCGCCCCAGCCACCTGTCAGCTGGGACGGTGTGCGTTCGGCAACCGAGCCTGCTCCCGTGGCCCACCAGGGTCCGATGATCGCCTACCTGAGCGGCGAGAGCATGCCCGAGGTGAGTGAGGACTGCCTCTACCTCAACGTATGGACGGCTGCCAAGGAGGGAGAGGGCTTGCTGCCGGTCATGGTCTGGATCCACGGCGGCGGATTCGTCGGAGGTTGGGGCGATCAAAGAGGTCACGACGGCAACTCGCTCACGGCGCAAGGTGTGGTGCTCGTGACCCTCAACTATCGGCTGGGCCCTCTCGGCTTTCTGGCTCACCCCGAGTTGTCGGCCGAGTCGGAGCAGGACAGTTCGGGCAACTACGGCTTGCTCGATCAGATTGCTGCTCTGGAGTGGGTGCAACGCAACATTGCGGCCTTTGGCGGCGATCCCGAGCAGGTGACCATCTTTGGTGAGTCGGCGGGTGGGACGAGCGTGTTGTCGTTGTGTGCTTCTCCACTGGCCGAGGGCCTGTTCCATCGGGCCATCGCGCAGAGCACCTGGATCACGCCCAATAATTTCGTTCCGCTACGAGGCGCTGATGGAAGTGCTGAAGAGATCGGCGAGCGTCTCGCCGCGACTCTGGTGGGAAACTCGGACGGGGCGAATCTTGAGGCACTTCGTGCATTCTCAGCGGAAGACATCGAAGCCAAGCTTGGCGCCTCGTTTGAGGTGAACGTGGCCGTGGACGGGTGGTTCCTGCACGACTTCCCCGAAGATGTGTTTGCCCGCGGTGAGCAGCATGATGTGCCCTTGATGGCAGGGACCACCACGCATGAAGGTTCAGTGTTCACGACTCTGTATCCCTTCCGCAGTGTTGATGCGTATCAGGCGTGGATGCGAGGCATGTATCCGGATCACAGCGACGAATCGCTCGAGATGTATCCGGTTTCGGGTGTCGTCGAAATTCCATTCCAGGTGAGCCGCTGGCTTACCGACGAGTGGTTTGTGCGTGGTACGCGTAAGATGCTGCGCGGTATGGACAAGGTCTCGTCGCCTGCTTGGCAATATGAATTCACCCGGGTCAATCCCCAGGCTCCGATGCTCGGGGCTCACCACGCTCTCGATATCGGGTACACATTCGGAACGCTCGGCCCGCCTGTGTCTGCAGTGGATCGCGCGCTTGCCGCCACGATGCAGGCCTACTGGGTTCAGTTTGCGACGACCGGGGACCCGAATGTCGAAGGACTTCCTGAGTGGCCGGCCTTTGAACCCGAAAGCGACCAATACCTGAAGCTCGGTGAGGAGGTCGTCGTGGGGGGCGGGCTGAATAAGGATGCCTGCGACATGCTGGACCGTTCGCGGTCCGAGCGGCTGGTGAGTGAAGCAGGAGGCGACTGAAGCAGGCAGGGGGGGTGTCGTCCGTGAGCGGGCGCTAGGTCGACTCAGAGCAGGCAGATGCCGATCTGATCTGGCGGACCGGCCCTTTGGATGAATCGTTCAAGCTCTGGGTTGAGAGAGCGAGCTCCATGCAGCATCATCCTGCACATGGATAACGCCGCCTTTCTCAAAGCCTTTCTCGGTCTCTTCGCGATGATGAATCCCATCGGGAATACCGGAATTTTCATTTCGATGACCGGCGATTTGCCGGCCTCCTTCAAAGCAAAAGCCGCGCTCAAGGTCACCCTTGTCGTGCTGGTCATCCTGGTCGGGGCCGTCTTTGGTGGGACAGCCGTTCTCACGGCTTTTGGGATTTCTCTCCCCGCATTCCAGCTTGCAGGCGGGCTCGTTGTGCTGGGCATTGGCTTGAAGATGCTCGGTGGCGGTGAGAACACGAGTCATTCGACGGAAGCTGGGAAAGAGAAGCTCGACAACCTTGAGACCGAAGAATCGGCAGTCAACAGCTGCCTGATCGTTCCGCTGGCCATGCCGATTCTAGGCGGGCCGGGTTCTATCACGACCGTGATCACGGTGGCTGCGGCCTATCCGAGCCTCGAAGGTCACATCGGAGCATCTGCAGGTGTTGCTGCTTTGACTCTGGTCATGGGGATCTGTTTTGCCTTGAGTGGTTTGATCGGCCGCTTTTTGACGGCCCATGCTCAGCAGATCATCTTGCGCTTCATGGGGATCATTCTCGTAGCGATTGCTGCGGATATGATGTTGACGGGCTTCAAGCAATCCGTGGGAACGGGAGTGAAGGCGATGGTTCCTGGAATCGTTGAGGAAGTCGAGCAGGACCTGGGGAACTCGCCGCTTCACGAAAAGAAGGGCCCTGATGGGGCGGCTCCCAAGAACTGACGCTTTCGACGCCAGTGCGATTCGAGAAATCGTGTTCGTCGGCTTTCCGGACGTCGAACTACTCGACCTCACAGGGCCCTACGAAGTGTTCTCGTCAGCCATCGGCTGGCTCGATGAGGAAGTGCGCCCGCGGCTGCGTATGGCTACGGCTTCTTCCGTAACCTTCTCGTCACGCAATGGTCTAGAAATGAAGGGGCAGATTGCCCTGTCCGATGTTGACCGGGCTGACCTTCTGGTCGTGCCTGGAGGGCGGGGGGTGCGCCAGCTACTCGAAGACGAGGCTTTTCTGAAAGATCTGCTGGGCTTGTTAGAGGAAGCCCATGTCGTGCTTTCCGTGTGTACCGGTTCGTTGTTGCTGGCGAAGTTGGGAGTGCTTGATGGGCGCGCTGCGACTTCACACCACACGTCGCTAGAGCAGCTGCGCAAGCTGGCGCCCACGGCAAATGTTCATGGCGATCGGCGTTGGGTCGAGGACGGACATTTTGTGATCGCGGCGGGAGTCAGCGCTGGCCTTGATGCGGCTTTTCATGTTGTCGAGCGCCTTTGGGGAGCAGCGCTTGCACAGAAGACCGCGGACGACATCGAATACCCTTGGCCGCCGGGCAATCTTGGCTGAGCCATCTTCGCTTCGGAGCGACCAGGGAAATTTACGACCTGGCGACGGTGCGGTTAGCGCGTTTCGGTTAGCCACAGCCGGACGAGCGCTGTAAATGCAGCTGGTTGTTCAACAGCCGCAAGATGTCCGCTGTCTTCGAGGAGCGCGACTGTCGACTCTGGGACCGCGCCTGCGATCTTTCGCGTGAGCTCTTCGTCGAAGAACTTGTCGTCTCGCGCGTGGACAAACAAAGTTTTTGTTGCAAGGCGTGGCAATGACTCCGACTGATCCATGTTGCGGACGATGAACTTGCACTGGGTGACGAATTGTTCGACGGGGATCTGCTCCTGAGCCTTGATGACTCTGGCGGCGAGTTCGTCTTGATGCGGGTGCCCGGTGCCGAGAGCTGTTTCTCGAATCGCCTCACGAGATTCGGCGACCTTCCCTGCTTCCAGATCGTGGGCCATTCCGGTCAAAAATTCTTTGATCGGCGGGAGGGAAGTTCCCATGGAACCCTGCAAAACGAGATGGCTCACCTGTTCGGTTGCAGTGGCGGCGCAAGCGATTGCGGCAAGCGTCCCTCCTGAATGAGCCACGATTCCGAATCGCCCTTCACCGGCAGCAGACATGATCTTTTCGACCTGGCGATCCATCGCCTCGTCCGTCACGGTGACGACCACTGGCTCGGCAACCTCTTCGAGGTGCTGGATTTGGTGCTCAAAGAGGTCAGAGCCAAAGCCCAGTCCTGGAATCAAGATGAGACGTTTTTTCACGGCGTTCTCCCGGTCATTGCTTTGTCGATGAATCCATGGCTGGCTTTTGGTCGGTTGTGCTCACGCCAATCGAATTCTTGAGGGGAACAGCGGGCGACATGCCCTTTATGAGTCCGATTCAGTATCTTTGGCATCGAGTGCAGAGTCTTGTTGCACTTTCGATTCTGCTCGCCATCGAGAGCGGGTATGGCAGTATTTTTCGAGAACTTGTGACGCTAGGTGAATTCGGCTCGAGAGGAAGCAATACAGAATGAGCGAAAAGGCGCGCACGCCTAAAAAAACGCTGACCGTTCTCGCGTTGGTGATGATTACCACGGGGATCATCACGAGCATCCACGGCGCCCCTTCGATGGCGGAGTATGGATTCTCACTGACGTTTATTTACGCGGTCGTGGCGCTGGTGTTCCTCTTGCCCTCGGCATTGATCTCGGCAGAGCTTGCCACTGGATGGCCTGAGGATGGTGGCGTTTATGTCTGGGTGAAGACGGCCTTTGGTGAGCGGTATGGATTCATCGCTGTTTGGCTTCAGTGGATAGAAAACGTCATCTGGTTCCCTTCCATCCTGACCGTGATGGTGGTGGTCGCTGTGTATGGATTCAATCCGGCCCTGGCTGAGAACAATTGGTTCATCTTTTTCGCGATCAACGGCCTCTTCTGGGCGCTGACGATTACGAACCTCTTCGGCATGGAAACGAGCGGCATGGTCGCGATCGTTTGCACGATCTTCGGTCGCATCTTGCCGATTCTTTTTCTCTTCGGCCTCGCTCTCCTCTTCCTTCAGGACGGGAACCCATCGCAGACAGAGTTCTCGTGGGAGAACTTTGTTCCTGACCTAAGCGAAACAGAAAAGCTTTCGTTCATAGTGGGAGCCTTTCTCACATTTTCCGGCATTGAGGCTTCTGCTTCGAATGCAGCTTCCGCGCGAAACCCACGTCGGGACTATCCGATTGCAATCATCACGTCAGCTGCTGTTGCGTTGATTCTCGTGACGATTATCAGCCTCGCAATCGCCATTGTTGTTCCGCAGGAACAAATCGATCTTGATGCGGGCATCATGCAAGCGATCGCAATCCTTCTTGAGCGCAATGGCATCGGAGAATTTGTGAAATTCGCTGGCCTGCTGATTGCGCTGGGCATGCTGGGGGAAGTCAATAACTGGATTCCAGCTCCGACCAAAGGCCTTCTTGTCGCAGGAAGAGACGGCGCACTCTCTCCATTTTGGCAGCGACAAAATCGGCATGCAGCGCCAAAGACAATTCTGTTTTTTCAGGCCATCTTGGTGACGTCTGTCTCGACGTTTTATCTATTTTTTGACGATGTGCAGATCGCATTCTGGCTCATGAATGTCGTGCCAACATTGCTCTACATACTCATGTATGTGCTCATGTTTACAGCGAGTGTCCGTCTCAGGTACAGCCACCCTGACGTGCCTCGCCGCTACAAGGTTCCGTTTGGGAATGTCGGCATTTGGTTTCTGGCGGGTGTCGGTTCTCTTGCAGGTCTCGTCGCGATTTGTTTTGCCTTTGTGCCTCCGAAGATCGTGTCCGAGGAAGAGCGAACTGGCTATGTGCTTGTGATTGCCCTCGGATTCGTAATCTTTGCCGCGATGCCTTTTGTGCTCTACGCACTCAGGCGACCGGAATGGCGAACTTCAGATTCCGATTCATCCGAAAATCCCGTGACGTCGACTTTGAAATGAGCCGTGTGCGTTCGCGGCTCTAGAGATGAGTCAGCCCGGGATGGTCAGCTGCAATGCGAGTCGCACGAAACAGTGCGTGAGCCGGAAGGCGTGCTCCATCACCTTGGCCTCGCTTTTCACCTTTGTGCGTGTTCCAGTAATCCCAGACGATGCGCCCGCCGGGTGTCACTTCAAAGACGCGGCCTTCTGGTCCTGAGCACACGAGTGTGTTGCCGTTCGGTAGGCGCTGTGCTCCGGAGATAAATGACGCAAAGAAGTTGTCGTCGTCGCGGTAGGTCCATGACGAACGAAGGGGACCGAAAGGTTTGCCCTCTCCGCGGTGAAAACCAAGCTCGCGGTCAAAGGGCAAGCGAAGCTCGTCGACAGAGGATGCATTGCCACCTGGGCGCCCTCTCCCGTTGTTGAAGATCGTTAGCCGTAAGTCATCGCCAGGGCCATGTAGCCAACGTGCATCGTGCTGGCTAAAGAGGCGTTGATCTTTGGGGCGGCCTTGCCCATAAGCCGCAGGGTTGCCCCAGCGATAAAGAAGATCACCGCCGTGCTTCCAGCGCCCGCCGGTCTTGCCGGCAGCCTCTTCAGTCGTTGTGGAGTGATCAATCACCCAGATCTCGTGCAAGCGTGGGGAACTCAGCAAGATCAGGTCGAGATCTGGGTGATAGGAAATCGAATTCGTGTGCAGCCAGTCGCCGTTGGGCCGTGGCTTTTCGGCGGTCTTGCCGTCGGGGTGATCTCTCTCGGGCTGACCGCCGATGTAGCCCAGCGCCTCCATTTCTGCCGCGCGTCGGCGTGCTTCTGCTGGAGGCGGTGGTGGTGTGAGAAGGTCGGCGTTTAAATTGATGCGTTCCGGATGGTCAGAGACGACCCCATAGTTTGCCTGGTTCGGGTCGTGGTCTTGGATCAGATGGTCCCAGGCATGCCATTCCCAGACGACCTCGGCGCCGTTCGGCCGAACGGGCCTGAGCTGAAGAATCGCATCGGGCCACATGCCGTGTTCGCTGAGAGTCGAAGGGTCGCGTCCCGCTTCTTCTGCAACTCCTGCAGGGAGCCGCTCCCACACGATGACAAGGACATCGCCATTCGGCATGGGGGCGCAGTCGTGGTGTTGCGTGATGTGTTCATCCGCGAGTTGGTAATCCCAGATGAGCTTGCCGTCCCAGTCGATCTCTTGGATTCGGCCGCCAATCCCGCCCCCTCGAAAAACGGGGTTGTCAGGGACTCGTGCGCAGCGCAGCAAGTGCCCGTTTTCGAGGAAGTAGGTTGAAGCTCCAGGGGTGTGCTCCAGGTCCCAGCGGTGAACTTCCTCGCCAGCCATGTTGAGTAGGAAGATTGAGTTCGAGCGCAGTGGGGCGATCAGCGTGTAGCCGTCGAAAGCTCCGTTCTCATGGGCGACGAGACCCTCGGGGCGCACGTTGTCCTGGGCGTGTGTGGCGAGGCCCATAAGCGCCAAGAAGATCCATGCTCTGGCGAGAGTGAAGCGGTATGGCATGCGAGTATTCTACTCAATGTGTTTGGTCGTGGGCTCGCACTCTGTGGCACGACAGGCTTTGACTGCAGCGGCTCGATTGCGCAGCATCTTTCTTACGACTGAAAAAGGATCTCGATCTGCACATAGAAATGAGGAGCCATTCGTGAGCTTTGAACTTCCGCCACTGCCATTTGCTTACGAGGCTCTTGAGCCACATATAAGTGCTGAGACGTTTCGATTTCATCACGACAAGCATCACGCCAAATACGTGCATAATCTGAATGACTTGCTCGCGAAGAGAAAGGGAGAGACGCCAACTCTTGAGCAGCTCGTTTGCGGGCCAGAGGGCGCTGTTCGGCGTAATGCGGAGCAAGCGTGGAACCATGAGTTCTTTTTCAACGGGCTCAGCGCGAAGGGTGGAGGTGACCCACCTCAACCACTTGCCGATGCGCTCAGCGAATGTTTTGGCGATGTAAAGGCGTTCCGCGACGAATTCACGAAAGCCGCGCTCGGGCACTTCGGGTCGGGTTGGGCTTGGTTGGTGCAAAACCAGAGTGGCGAGCTTGAGGTCATGGCAACGCACGATGAGGTGAATCCGATGCGTAGGCAGTGCTTACCGCTGCTGACCTGTGACGTGTGGGAGCATGCCTACTACATCGATTACCGCAACGACCGCGGCGCTTATCTCGATGCTTTTTGGAAGGTTGTGAACTGGGACGCGCTTGCTCAGCGACTCGCGTGCGGGGATTCGAGCGACAGGCGGGCCTGATGCGCTTTTTGCAGACTCTCGCAACAGGACATCTCGCTCTGTCACGTAGTTCCTGTACGGATCCATGAAGCCTGTTGGGTAAGATCAAACGCCATGGTTGCTTCCCTCATCTTTTTCATGCTCTTGGCGATGGGCTTATCTGGGCTTCGAGATAAGCGCTGGGTGACGCTCTCGCTCTTCTTCGCATGCTGGGTGGCGATTGCACTTCTTTTTCTGCACCACGCGACCGACCCGCTGAACATCAGCCTGTGAACCCCCAGCTCTTACGCCACGTCAGCTACATCACGGCACACCTCACGGTGCTTGTCGTGACGGCTGTGTTGATCGGCGCGTTCGTCGTGCAATTTGCTGCGGGTGAGTTCCCCTGCCCTCTCTGCATTCTGCAGCGCATGGCGATGATGCTTGCTGCTCTCGGTCCTGCCTGGATGATTGCCGTGGGGCATCGCCATTCCCGGGTTGATCCGCGAGACTTTACATGCGCGTTCGGTATGACCGTTCTCGGCGCAATCCTTGGCAGTGCTATTTCGATTCGGCAGATCCTGCTTCACATTCAGCCCGGAGACGTGGGCTATGGGAGCCCCGTCTTCGGATTGCATCTCTACACATGGGCGTTGTTAGTCTTTGTCGCTCTGTTGGTCGACGCAGGGATTCACCTTATTTTCATTCGCCAAGACGTACCGATCACTCCGAAGCACCCGTCGATTCTTTCCAAGTGGGTGCTCTGGTTGTTCTGGATTGTGATTCTGATCAATGCCATTGCAGTCTTCGCCGAGGCGGGCTGGAACCCATTCCTCTCGGACAATCCTACGGCTTACCTGCTTTTCGGTTAGGTTGAGCAAATCCATTGAGCCGGATGGTTGAACGCGAATCACACCAAGATCTGCTTTGGATGAATTCTCTCGTGACCGTAGAAGCGTGACCGACACTCTTTCTACCCGCCCTCTCGATCGACCCCGCATGGCGTACCTGGTTGGTGCCCAGAAGTCGGGGACGACGACTCTGACAGCTTTGCTCAAGCAGCATCCGGACCTGGAGGTTTGCGTCCCGGAAGAACCCCAGTATTTCTCGGTCAATTTCGATCGCGGCATCGACTGGTACCGAAGCCTTTTTGCCCGAGATGACGTCGAGATGTGGCTCGATGGATCCACGAGTTACGCCATGCTTCCCGCAGCATGGGATGCGACGTGGGATGTGGACACAGTTCAACGTGTTCACGAATACTCACCGGAAGCGCTTTTTATCTACGTGTTGCGTGACCCGGTCGATCGTGCCTACTCGGCGTATTGGCACGAGCGGCGTCAGGGGCGTGAGAGCCGCGAGCTCGGGCAAGCAATCCGCGAGCGGCGCAGCTACGTCGGCGCAGGTCTCTATTCAGAGCGCTTGGCGGTGTGGCTCGAGCACTTTTCACTGGACCGGTTTCATCTGGTGGACTTCAAAGACCTTGTCGAACAGCCGGTTCAGGTCGCCAAGGGTTGTCTCGCTTTCTTGGGTCTCGATCCGGATTGCGTGCAGTTAGAAGATCCTGGTCGTCGTAACCAGTCTTTCCAATACAGCCGGTCTGGGAATGCTCTGCGAAGTTTTCTCGGAACCAATGATCGCCTCGAGGGTGTGGCGCGATTTGTTGCTCGCCTGGCGCCGGAATGGAGTCACCGGTGGATCAAAGGAAGTATCACTCGGAGCATACCGCCGCTCAGTGAGGCCGATCGGAAACTGCTGAGCCCGCACTTTGATGGTGAACGCGAGAGGCTTGAGAAGCTCTCGGGATTTCGCGGAAGCTGGTAAGGGCCGGCCCGGGCGCAGAGGTTGCGCACTCTTGATCATGGGCTGCTCACGGACTGAAAAGTGAGAAAGGGTCAGTCTTTCTGCGGGAGTCGAGCAGTGGCCCGGGCGAAGCGTTCGACTTTACATGTCAAGCGCTCCATGCATTTGAGTGTCGGTGGGAAGGGCTCCGAGCCTTAATGAATCTTAATTTTGTTTCATATAGAGGCATGTGATTTGAGGAAACAGTTTTCATAAGTTTTTTGTTGTGAGAGCAAATGATTTGCTACGCCGTCTCTAGTAGATGCCTGCATGCGGGGAGCTTGTGGGTGTGGTTGTCACTTTGGAGGGAAGCTGTCATGAACGCTAGAAATGCAATGGACACAGTTGGAGATTGGGCCCGAGCTGCTACAGCCTTCGGTTGTAGCCTTGTTGGGCTGTTCCTCATCATCCAGGTGCTCTATCCAGAGAGCACGATCAACGTGATCGCTGGTATCGGTGGTGTGGTGTCACAGTTCAGCGGTCTCAATGGCCTGATCACCCTGCTGATTCTGGTCGCGCTTGTGGTGCCATCGTCTCGTTCCGCCTAAGGCATTGACCGATCATCATGCAATCGCTTCTTCATCTACTCAGCTTCTGTTGAGATGGAGGGGGGAATGACCGAGGATGTCCCCATGGCCATGGCCGGGGAGATTGCATGAGGACGGTTTTACGCACTGTCGGAAGCTGGCTCGATGAGCTAGGGAGCCTTGGGGCATCTCTCGTTCTTGTTCTTGTCCTCGTCGACATTATGTTCCCGGGGGCGTCTGGCATCGTGGCCAACATTGGCGACTTGCTGGACGGCCTGACTGTCGAAGGACGCTATAGCCTTGTCGCTATATTCATTTTCCTTCTCGTCCATCATCGCTGGCGAACGACACGTTTATTGCCACGTGCCTCGGATTCGGAAAGATCCGGCGACTGAGGGCATTGCCGCGACGACCGGGGGCGCTCGCTATACGTCGCCTCCGGTGAACTGACTTCAAAGCAGAATTCTTGGGTCAGGATGCGGCGCAGATCCCCTGAGAGGTTGCGATCTCTGGTAGAAGGAGTCCGCCCTACAAGAGTTTAAATGTTCAAATTTTAGGATATCTGCTAGCTTCCGCTTTTCAGAATTTGCAGCCAACGGCTGTTTTGAAGGAGCGGAAATGTCACACAAGTCGCAGGGCAAGCAATCTCGTCGTGCCTTCCTGACAGGCGTTGCAGCGACGGTAGGAGCGGCAGGCCTCGTGGGCATGACGCCACGCCAGAAGCCTCCGAAAATCACCAGGCTCAAGCGCCTGGGATCCAGCCCACGCAAGCCGACGAACCTTAGTGATCGGCAAGGCTTCAATCGCCGTTGGTTGGCTACAAATCTTCGCCGCGCATTCGTACCGACGACTTTTGAACAGCTCGAGCAGAATGTCACAGAAGCGCTGTCCACTTATGGAAGAAACGTCAAGATCAGTGCAGGGAGGCACTGCTACGAGAACTTTGTCTACAACGACGAGACCATGGCAGTCATCGACATCTCGGCGTTGAACCAGTCCGGTTTTGACCTTGAGCACAATGCTTATTTTGTTGATGCGGGTTGCGAACTCTGGGCGGCGTATCGAACTCTTCTGAATACCTACAACAGAACACTGCCAGCTGGTTCGTGTTACTCGGTCGGAGCAGGTGGTCATATCACGGGCGGCGGCTACGGTCTGCTTTCTCGGATGCATGGCTTGACCGTCGATAGGCTCACGGGCGTTGACATCGTTACGTGGGATGCAGCAGCTCGAGTGGCCAAACTTCGTTACGTCTCGCCACGAAGCAGCGACCCTGATGAACGTGATCTCTTTTGGGCACTGTCCGGTGGTGGGGGCGGCAACTTTGGGGTGATTGCCCGTTACTATTTTGAAGACCCGCCCATCGCTCCAGACTATGCGACGATTTGGACGATTACGTGGGACTGGGATCAGGTCACTCGCGCAAAGTTTGGGCACTTGCTGAAGGTTTACGCAGATTTGTGCGCCACGATGCCTGAAACGGACTTCTCACTTCTGAAGCTTCAGCACGTGAGCAGTGGGCAACTGGGGCTCATCTTTCAGATCGCCTCTCCCCCTGGGACGACGCTTAAGGAGCACGTCGCGTATGCACAGGCAAGAATCGCTCGCGAGACCCAGCGTTTTTCTGGCGTTGGTCCTTTTGCAGCCCTGAAGAAACCCTTCGCGGGGCAGCCCGCTTACATGAACACGGCGTTGTTGAACCAAAGGCCAGCAGTGCACCTCACTTTTTTGGAAGCGCTGCAGACGCTGAACGGGAGCGGGCCCAACCAATTCTTCAAGAATAAGTCGGCGTATATGCGGAAAGCATTTCCGGACAATCAGGTTGAGGCGCTCTTTCATTGGCTACAAGTCACGCCTTCGAAGGCTGACATGTCGCAATCACTGGTGCAGGTCGATAGCTATGGAGGGGTCGTGAATTCTCTCACCCCGGAGGCCACTCCCATTCCGCAGCGTTCTTCAATTATGAAGCTTCAATACCAGACTTACTGGAACAACAACTCGTATCCAGGCCAATTAGACAGCCGCGGCTTCAAGGAGCAAGAAGATGTTCACTTACGGTGGATACGCGGTATGTATCAAGATGTTTACGCCGACTACGGTGGGACTCCAAACCCTGCTAACGATCCGACAGGGACCGTCGATGGGTGCTACTACAACTACTGCGATCGGGATCTCGGTACGCACCTTCAAGGCGATGTAGACAAAGCTCTCTGGCTCTACTTTAAGGGCAACTTCAAGGACAATGACCGCAATCTGGTCAGTGTCAAACGGCGGTGGGACCCTGAGAACTACTTCCGTCACCCGCAGTCTATTCCGCTTTCCTGAAGACAGCGGGTAGGTGTTGTGGATTGCTTGTCATGTCGGAGAGTCGGCTCTCATCTTTCTCTCATGAGTCACGGCGTAAGCTTCGGGCGTACCCTCACGAACTGAAGAGCTCCTTGCGGGAGTGACCTCGATCAGTTCGCTTTCCTCACGGGGCTCTCTATGTTGCGCTTCATTCTCGTTGTCGCTGGGCTTGCAGTGGTTTTGCTCACGAGTTCGGGCTCTGCTCAACTGACTGGGGCTCACACGCAGGTTGCCAGGCGTCCCGAAATCGTCCCCGCCCAGCCCAATCTTGTGGTCATCCTTGCGGATGACTTTGGTGTGGATCTCATGGGCGCTTATGAAGAGGGGGCAGCGCCTCCCTGTACGCCAAATCTCGACTCGTTGGCTGCCACGGGATTGCTTTTCAGAAATGCG
>JAQWOM010000036.1 GCA_029245865.1 Planctomycetota bacterium | reverse complement strand
GTGACCACTGCGTCAAAGACGCTGTTCACAATTGCCTGAGCGCGAGCCTCTGAAGCAGCAACGTCGCCCGCGCGCGAGCGCGCGACATCGGAAAGCCTGTCTCGATCTCTCTCAGCAGATCTCTCGCTCCTGAGCAAGACGTTGATCTGCATGGCAAGCTTGCCAAACATGGGGTCGGCGTCTTCGCTCTGAACCTTTACAGAGCCATCGCCAAACATCGCCTTGGCAAGGCCACGCGACAACGCCAGAACCTGGCGCTCTACGTGCAGCCGGTATTCAGACTCAGAATCCTCTGGAGACTCACTCTCTCCAGACTCGCTCATGCCGCAGCAACCGGCTCATCGTCAAAACGCACTTCGATTTCACAACGCGGGGCTCCTTCGCGCGTACAACACAATTCGATGCAATCGCCGGTTTCTCCGTAGTACTTAAACAAGAGGCCTATGGCGTGAATGAAAAACTTGCAGAGTTCGTGTGGCGACTCATATCCCAGACGAATCGCATCTGACCTGGCACCGAGCAAACTGACCTTGTCCCTGAAGGGCAGTTCCGAAGCGGCCTTGGGAAGGCTGCGATGCAATTCAGGCAATCGCTCCAAGAACAATCGGGTGCTTGGCGACACTTCAAAATAAGCGGCAAAGAGCCTGGGCGAGACCTGCATGAAATACTCAGCGAAAGCGATTTCCGCGTCACCTGGCGTCGTGCCGAGAACTTTGATGCATGCTGCAAGAAGGCTTGCGAATTCAGCCTCTGGATAGATCACTTCAAACCGGTAGCTCGCTGGCTCGACATTCGCCTGTTCGAAGACCTCTTGGAGCGCTTTGTCACCAGCGTTTTCGCGCACAAACTCCAGCAGCAGATTGACCACATGCCCCATCATGGACTCAAGTCCTCGCCTTCCATATTGCGTCCCACATTGATGATTTCTGCACTCTCAATCACGAGTCATTCGACTTCACACGGCCGATTGAGCACGCATCGGAGCCATCATACTCTCAACTGCTCTGGATGAGGTTTCAGGAGGACTGCTGGGCATCTCCTCTGCTCGCAGCGCTTGCCACGCCGATCACAGAAAATCCCGTCATGAACAGATTGACTCCCAGCAACAAGCCGATCGCCCAGACCGAGTCTCCAGGCCATTCAAGCGCGAGCAGAGCACCCACGGCCAGACTCGCGAGACCGCACAAGACGAGAGCGCCTCGCGCATGAGCCCCTGCCGAACTCATCCCGATCATGAGGCGAGTGACTCCTTCGAACCCACAGGCGATGGCCAAGAACAAGGTGATCGCAATGGCACCCTCGAGTGGATCCATGAGGATCAGGAGGCCCGCGGCAAGGCTGATCAATGCGCCGAGTCCAAGTAATGAAGCGCCCTTCCAGCCGGACGTACGAAAGGCCAGCACGCCCTGCATGACACTCGAAAAGCACAGCATCCATGCGAGGAACTCAACGCCCACCGCAGTGGCTACTTGAGGAGCAAGAATCGCTGCCGCCCCCAGCACGATCTGAATCACTCCCACTGTCCTCATCACGCCCGAACTCGCCTTCAAACTCTTGGCCAGGTCTTGCGGACTCGCGGATGAAACGTCACTCATGTCGAACTCCTTCAGTCACCAAGTTCATTGCTGTACCCCGCGGCACGGCCCCTCAAAGAACAAATAGCCTAAGGCCCTCAAACCCCTTCGGGGCTCTCTCGGCCCTGACCTGATTGCAGAACTCATCCTACTCTTGCAAGCTCAACGGTAGCGACAGCCCGTCTTGCCCATGCTGAATATATCTGGAGGGCGCCCCTTACCAAAGGAGAGGCCCTGGTAAGTCATCTCTGCGGACTCGCTTCCTAGAAACGCCCGGGCCCACGGAGAGATTGACGTTCCCTCTGTTCAATCGGCGCCGTTTTCTTGGAACCTCCTTCATTCGCATCAGCTCACAGTTCATGAAAGCTTTCTTAAGCATGCCGGCCATGGAACTGCCCGAGCAATCGACTGCCCAGCAGTCTCAACCTTTTGAGGTTCGTACCTACGAGAGCCACAACGAGGATGCAGCAAGCCGCAAGATCGAGATGTTTGATGAAGGCGAGACTCAACTCATGCGAGATGTCCAGCTCGCCCTGCCACAACATGACCCAACATGCAATCCAGCGCCCTTGGGGCGTACCCGGGGCCCTAAACTCGCCTTTGCGAATTCAGGCAGGCCCGGGCATTTGCATGTAGACTAGGACCCCCTCCTTTTGGGCCTTTGGGCCCCTGATCACGATCAGGCAGCCCCTCATCCTGAATCAACACAAGAGCCTCTCCATGCATTTCGCGACTCTGCCGCTGTTCGTGGCCTGCTTCTCAAGTTCACTCTTTTCTCAACAGTTCGAGTGGGCGCCGATTCCCGCAGACCTCGAAGTCTGGAGCGAGAGAGCCATACCGCTCGATGCGGACGATGACGGGCTGCTCGACGTTCTCATTCTGAATGCACAGGGATGGGAGGTTCCCGGGGATCTCCAGGCTCCGGGCGACCAACCCCTGCCACCGACACTCCTGCGCAACACGGGGCTGGGATTGGACGGCAATCCTGTCTTTGTCGATGCAACGGCATCTTTTCTACCGACTGACCTGCTCATGCATGCCAAGTCTGGCGCCGTAGCAGACCTCGATGGAGACGGACATGACGATCTGGCCATCGCGGTGGGCTTTCAATCCCCACAGCGATTACTGATCAAAGATCCGATACTGGGTAGCTGGCTCGACGAATCACATCGCCTCCCACCGAGCTTTATCCTGAACAGTTCGTCTGTGGTTGCAGGTGACCTGGATGATGATGGTGATCTTGATCTGGTCTTTGCCGATGCAGGGCCCTCCACGTTCTCCGCTCCAGGAGGGCTGGCTCGCTTGTTGCTGAATGACGGGTCTGGATTCTTCTCTGACGAGCCTGCACGGCTTGGAGCCGTTCCGAAAATCGGCGCACAGAACATCAAACTCGTAGACCTCGATCAGGATCTCGATCTCGATCTCGTCGTGGACGGAAAGTCCCCTGTCACGCAAGCCTATTTGAACGATGGCACAGCTCAGTTCACTTACGACGACACGATTTTCCCGGAAGCACCTGGCGGAGACACCTACGAGACAGAGTTTGCAGACCTGGATGGGGACAGTGACTTTGACACCTTCTTGATGAACTGGCGCCCCCCCTACCGCAACACCCTGCTCATCAACAACCTGGTGCCAACCGGCAATCTCTCGTTTTTGGACAAGACAGGCTATTTCGACGGTCCGAACAACGAGGACGAAAACGACTTCGTCTATCTGGATGTTGATGACGACGGCGACTTCGACTTGCTCGTTGGAGCCCTTCCCTTTTCGGTTGGAGGCCCCCCGAGCAAAGAGAAGCTGCTCATCAACACCGGCGTCGTAGGCCCCGGGTGGTTCAGCTTCTCTGCGGATGCCTTCGACGCGACGCCCGACGCAACGATCGACCTTGGCCTGGGTGATTTCGACGGAGATGGCGATTACGACATCGTAAGCGTCCAAGGTGAATACCTTCCCTTTCGGAGTCTCTACCACCAGAACACGGGCCCCGCCGACACCCGAGCACCTGTGGTACGACAACTTTCGGAAGCACCCCAAACGCTGCCTGCCTCGAGTCTTGACGACGGCTGGCCGCGCAGAGCGTGGATCGAAGACGCGCTCGTTGATGACGAAACCGTTTACATCGCGGCCGATCTCATCGTCGACACAGTCAAGGGCAACGAATCTTCCAGCACCAGCACACCCATGGACTACGTGGGTGGTGCCATCTGGCGTGGCGTCGTCGACCCCGCACCATCCAGCGAAGGCCTCGTCGGCATGGACGTGAGCTACCACGTCGTGTCCACCGACCCAGAAGGCAACGTCGGCACCTCGACGACGGAAACTGTGCGTTTGTGCGGCGTGCAGTCCTACGGAGTCGCCGGCCCGGACACCGACCTCGCGCTCTCATTGATCGGCGAACCGGTCCTCGGTGACTCGGTGACCGTTGACGTGACAGGTGGCAAGCCCTCCACGGCAGGCCTCCTCATCGGCAGCTTTCAATCGCTGGATATTCCACTTGCCGGCGGTCGCCTGCTCGTCGATCCCTCGCCCGGTGCCATCCTGGTCAACGTCGGTGTCAACGGGAGCGGCGAGTTGTCTTTGTCCGCAACACTTCCAGACGACGACTTACTCATCGGCACCACGCTGTTCATGCAGTACGTTCTGTTTGACGACAGCCAGCCGTTTGACCTCGCGCTCTCCAATGGCCTTGAAGTGGTTTTCTGCGACTCCTGAACCCGCTCAATAACGCTGCTACGGGGAAGCTTTCAGCCAATCTCCGCGACTGAGACCCTCAACAGAAGTGCCCCCCCTAAAACCTTCATTAAAGGTTATGTTGTGGGACTCCTCTGCCGTGGCCATGAGGACTTCACATCCAACACCATAGAGAAGACTCCATGCTCGCGATTCGCACTCCTAGTCCCGCATTTACAATCTTGCTGGCCCTGACTCTTTGCCCTGCGGCCGCCATCGCTGGTGGTGATGCGGCCTACTTTGACGTGGGACCCGGGCAGCCTGTGGACATCTCGGCTGACGGCAGCACGGTGATTGGTGCAGGCTTCACCTGGACCGAAGGCGGTGGCCAGCAGACTGTCCCCGGCATGGTGAGCGGCGGTGGCGTCCCCGCCCTCTCGGCTGACGGGAGCATCTTCACGGGAACTTCCACAGATCCGATCAGCGGCCTGGATGTGGCCACCCGCTGGTCTCCGGGAGGAGTCGTGTTGCCACTCGGTGGTATTCCGGGCGGCACGCCCAGTGGGGCGTCACTCAGTTCCGGCTACGACATCTCCAACGATGGTTCGACAGTGGTGGGCCTTGCCTGGGTCGACGCGGGAACAGCCGCAGCTTTCAAGTGGACCGCAGCCACAGGCATGGTGCAGATGCCACAGATGGGACCGAACAGTTCCCGTGCGAGTGCCATTTCAGGAGACGGCAGCGTGATTGGTGGTTGGGATGAAGCCAACAACGGACCTCGCCGTGCAGCACTCTGGCGCGGCCCCAGCATGACGGAAGAACTCATTCTCGTTTCTCCGTCTAACCCCGACGGACTCGGAGAAGTGAACGCCATCAGCACCGATGGAGCCTATGCCGTCGGTCAGCGGTTCGACCGCCCCTTTCGCTATCGCGCATCCGATGGAGCCGTCCAAGTTCTCAGCGCTCCTCCGGGAGCCTCACCTGGTCAGTCCTACTGGGCTCTTGGAGTCTCAGACGACGGCAAGACGATCGTAGGCGGCGGCGGCTCTTTCTTCTTCGGCGGTCTGGTCAGTTGGATCTGGTTCGAGGGTGTCGGCACCCTTCGGCTTGCCGACTACGCGAGCGGCCTTGGCCTGACCGTAGACCCGCTCTTGTTCGCCAACGCGACCTCGATCTCTCCCGACGGCAAGCGCATCTGTGGCTGGGGGCCAGACCCCATCTTCCCGGACGGCTGGGTCCTGGACCTGCCCGTGATCGAGACCTGGCAAGACCTTGGCGGCGGAACCGTCGGCTCCAACGGAGCCGTCACTCTTGAGGGCAGTGGGCCGTTGACACCTGGCTCCACGGCTTCGCTCACACTCAGCAATGCTCCAGCTGGCGTACTGAGCCTTGTCTGGCTGTCCTTCACCTCTGTTCCGAATGATTTCTTCGGCGGCACGATCTATGCGATGCCCCCAAACAGGCAGATCCTCTTCGTCACCAACGGTGCCGGAGAGATCCCACTCGCGACGACCTGGCCGCCAGGACTGCCACCCATGAGCGAACTGTGGTTTCAGTTCCTGGTCCAGGACATCTCTGTGATCTGGGAGATCACCCTGTCCAATGCCCTGAAGGCAACGACGCCCTAGCAACTGACTGTCACCTGCGGTCCTTCAAAAAACCGAAGGTGAGAAGCGGCGCCCTTACCTCACGTCCCCCGGGTCACCTGGGGGGCTCGATTTGCCAGTCCAGTCCAGTCGGCCCGTGGGCGTTCCCGTCACGGGCCGCTTGGTCGACAATTCGTGCCATGGCAGCCCCGTCGCCCGAAGGGCAAGCACACCGAGACAAGCCAGCGTCCAGGTGATGGCCGCGTGAACGGCTGCAGGCCATGTAAATACATCAAAGACCTCGACCAACGCCTTGCTGACAAAAGGGTGTACGAGGTAAATGCCAAAAGTCGTGCCTGACAGCCAACGGATCGACTCCGGTATCTCGGGGCGCAATCCAAAACCCAAGCATGTCAAACCGACAGCGAGAGTGATTCCACGCGCGCTGTCCTCGGCAAGCCCCAAGAGCGGCACCAGCAAGAGCAGAAGAAACGCCAAGCACGCAGCCCCCAGGAGAATCCACAATCTCTCTCCGGAACTACGGGCACGAACGCTCTGCCCGATAGCCAGGCCCCAAAAAACAGAAGGTGAAACAGACAACCAGGATCACGCCAGTGTCGGCATCTCGCTCGGATGCAACCAGGCCATCCCAACGGTTGAAAGAAAGGCGAGCACGGCCAACGACATGGCAGAGCCGAGGGGATCCCAGCCTCTCGTGATCATCTGCAGTCCTTTGGCCACCACGAGTCCAACTGTTGCAAAGGGCAGGAACCAAAGCGCGGGGTGTCCGCCGTAGTAGACCATCGCAGGCTCAAGGCGATCCCAAGGGCCACCGCCTCGAACAACATCGATCGCGCCAAGAACGACGATGTAGATGAAACTCCAACGAACCCACGGCAGGAGAAGATAGTGCGACTTCCGTCGCGCGAAATCCGTGAACGGCTCTCTCTTCGCGCTTCCCGAAGCAAGCGCAAACATGATCACGAGGAAAAGCGGCAAGCCGAAGGGAATCCCGAAAAGTGAATCGCCACGCATGTGGTGAAACACAACGGCCCCACTTGCGAGCAATCGCAAGGCATCCAGAAGAGGGAGATCGCGACGTTTTTGCGCGATCACTTGGCGTCCGTGCCGCTGCCCCTTGCCGGCGGCGAGATGGCCTTGCCAAGGTCACCAAGGATTCGTGTCGCGCCCTGGGTCAGTTCGGCGACCACTTCGGCAACCGTCTGTGTGCTCTGCACAAGGCCGGCGCCAGATCCCGAAGGCAAAAGGCCATCATCCAGATTGCCTTCGATACAACCTTCAAAGGCACGGCCACGACCACGAAACTGGATCAGTTCGTCGACCGTGCGTCCTTCAGATTCCATCTCGAGAAGTTTTTTGACGGCCGGCGTGACAAGCGCACGGCTGGCATGCGCTTGCCGACAGTAGATGGCCGTGCTTTCCGACGACGCGCTCAACAAAGCCTGCTTGAATGCGGGATGAGCATTGCATTCATGCGTTGCGATGAAGCGCGTTCCAACCTGCACGCCTGCGGCGCCCAGCGCGAGTGCCGCGGCGACTCCCCGCGCATCAGCGATACCTCCTGCCGCAACCACCGGGACATCCACCGCGTCCACGACCTGGGGAATCAGCGAAAACGATGAAAGCCCTTTGACACTGACATGCCCTCCCGCCTCTTGGCTCTCTGCGATGATCACGTCAACGCCCGCTTGTTCGCACTTCTGCGCGAGCTCAACCGAGGGCACAACATGCAAGACCAACGCATTTGCCCCATGGAGGCGTTCCGTAAAGCGACGGGGCGTTCCAGCACCAGTAACGACGACAGGAACGCTCTCCTCACAAACCACGTCAATCAATTGCTCGACGATGCCAGCGTTGCCATCTGGGCGCACGTTCAGCAGCGGAACATTCACTCCGAACGTCTGAGTTGTCTGAGCACGCAAACTGCGAATCTCCCTGCGCAGTTCCTCTGGCTCCATACCCCCGGCACCGATCACTCCCAACCCACCCGCTTCGGACACAGCCGCAGCAAGTTCAAATCGACTCACCCAAGACATACCCCCCTGGAGAAGGGGGTGGGTGATCTTGAGCAAGGAGGTGAGATGCGCGCTTCCCATGACCAACTCTTCGGAGATTCAGCCCTGGGCGATTGAGGCGGTCTCGCCCCATATGAAGCCCCTGGACAGGGGCCTATTCAAAGAAGCCTCGAAAGGCCCGATCTGCAGCCCATCATTCAAAACAGAAGAAAATCCCAGGTCAGTGAAGCACCTGGGCTACCGGGTGTAGCCAAGTGCTTCAAGCTTGGCTCGTTCCTCATCAGTCCAGCCTGGGATCTCAGCGTCGGCATCCTCACCGTGCAGCTTGTGCAGAGCGCGGTACCACGCGAGACGATCGCGTAATTGCCGTTCAATCTCAGGCTCTTGCAGTGGGCTCTGATCAAGCGCATCGCCCAGCGAATACACCTGCGCCCCATCAGTGTTCGTATTAACGATCAGCTTGTAGCCATCCGCATGCACGGCATAAAAAGGACCGTCTTCAGCGAATGCCACAGTGCCAGTTCCTTCGAACGGTTCACCTCGAAATTCATCCGGAACACCAAGACCTAACAAGGACAGAAGTGTCGGAGCAAGATCGAGGTGATGAGTCAAATTTTCTTCGCGGCCACCTGATTCTGGGACACCAGGGCCCGCAATCACTAGAGGGGCACGAACGAGTTCACCATGCACATGTGTTCCGTGACCAAAGCCTCCATGGTCCATGAATTCCTCGCCATGATCTGAGGTCACAGCGACCACGGTCTCCTCCAGGACGCCGAGTTCATCCAGATGCTCAAGCAACCGGCCAATCTGGTCATCAACGTACGCGATACCTCCGTCGTAAAGGGCAACCGTCGTGCGAATGTCACGCTTTCGCACACCGGGCACACGCCCATTGGATTCGATAACGCGACCCTCTGCTGGGCGTGGGAACATCTCGCGAAATCGGCCTGGCGGGCGGTAAGGCGTATGAACATCAAAATAATGAACATAAAGAAAGAATGGTTCCTCTTCGGATGCGCGCTGCTCCACCCATCGAATGGCTGCATTGGTAAGCCGAGCACCTTCAGCATCCGAATAGAGGAAACGGTCGTATCCCTGAGAGAAACCGTTCTTATCTTGTAGAAAGGGATTGCCTACAAAGCCGGCCGTCGCATAGCCCGCTTCCTTGAAGACCTCAGGCAAAAGCGTCAACGCTTCGGGATAGACGGGCCTGTTCTTGCTGAAGTGCCCGTTGCCCAGGTGGCGAAAGCCGTGTTCAGCAGGGTGCAACGAAGTCATCAGCGTCAGTGTCGAGGGAACCGTCTGACCTGCGCTGGCGACATGCTTCTCGTAAACGATGCCGCGCTCCGCAAGTTCTTTAAGCGCGGGCGACGTCTCGCGCCCATATCCATAAATCTCGAGATGATCTGCGCGAAGTGTGTCGACAACGATCAGCACAAGATTCGGCCGACTGTCCTCCTGGCTCTCTGCGCAACCGACAATCGACATGCCGACAAAGATGGCCAACAGCCGTAAAACAGAAAGGGACCTGCCGGGGAACCGACAACCGCATCTGATCAGAGCGCCAGAATTAAGAGGATTGGGTTCGATGGCGAGGAGCCCCCAGCAACGCAAAAATGTCTCTTTCAGAGCAGCGTACCCGAGATGAAACCCAACTCCGCCACCCAACAGAACTCTGCTGTAGGCCCCGACTCCAGAGGAGCCTTCTGAGAAGGCGTAGGAAAGCACCTCCATGGCCGATTCCCCACCAAGGCAGACGAATCATCAATGATCCCTTATCCTCCAGGGATGCAAGTGGCAGAAAAACTCATGCTCTCTGTGCGCCTTGGACTTCTAGGTGCACTTTGTATCAGTTGGCTTCAAAGCACCCAGATTCCGACACCCTCTCCGGGAGGTGGTCGCGTCTCCGGGGCATCTTCCGTGGGCCTGCCAACCAGCGGCAATCCACCGCCACCACCGATGCTGAGTGTCGGCCTGACAGCCTATCGCCCGCAATCAGAGGCCTATGGATCACCGCTCATCCGACGCAGTGTTCCAGACACAACCGAAGAGACCCCCGGGGTCGGCATACGCATCAACGGGGACGACGACAACGGCAACTCGGAGCCCGACCGTGACGACACTTCTGTCTCGGGCGAAAACGACCTCATCGAAGTGGTGTGGAATGTCAGCGAGGCGCCCGCACCGACAGGCTATGAGTACGTCATGCGTCGAAGCAGCGACAGCATCAAGGTCTGGAGCAACGCCACAAAAAACGCGGCGATACTCGACGCGAATAACGAGAGCGTGGTCAGCCCATCAACTACGACTGGATCTATCTGGGTCGAGAATCCGCACGGCGGCTCAGCGCGACTCACCCTCGAAGCACGCAGTATCACAACTGGCGAAGTCGTCACTTCTGACAGGCTCCGCTTCTTTCCCTTCACCAGCGTCTTGATTGGGCTGCATGGCGAGTTTCAGTTTCCGACAGATCCACCGTTTGGACCGAATGAAGGCATTTCCGTTCTCGCCATCGAGTTCCAAGAGCAAGCATACGACTCACACATGTACGTTGAAGACAAGGTGGCTGCAAACGGATCCGGAGCTGTCTACAACGAGATTGTGAGCGCTGTTCAGGATCGAGGAGTGGTCCACGTTGCACTGTATGGCTTCAGCCATGGCGGCGGCTCTGTACATGACCTCGCCAAGCGCCTCAACGACAACAAAGCCAGCATCGGCGAATTTGATATTCCCTTCACCGCCTACGCCGATGCGATCGAAAACGACTCAACCGTGGACCTCGACCCAGAAGTTCGATTGCCGCCGGCGAGCGCCTACCACGTTAACTACTACCAGTGGTTCGGATTCATCCCCCCTTGGGGAGATTTCGTTCCAGGCGCAGATGTGAATGTGAATGTTACGTCAACTCCATGGGGCTTCCTGTTGACACACATTTCATTCATGAACTCCAGCAATGTCATGAACGCCATCCATGACCCGTTGGTCATGCGCGTGCCTCGCTGAAGGGTGCTACGTCACAGCTGAGTCAACGCAGTTGCATACATTGGGGCGCCCATTCGCCAGAATGACATGCCTTGCCCCAACAACTCCGTGGAGAAGCAATGGGCCAGCGACCACCCAACTTTGAACCTTCACACAGAGGGGCAGCGCCCAGCATCGCCGAACAGCTTCAGCAACGCGCAAAAAACATCGAAGCGGCGGGCCAGGACATCCTCTATCTGCAAGTGGGCCAACCGAGCACGGGAGCTCCAGACGGATGTCTCGATGCGATCCAAGAAGCCAGCCAGCACGGAACCTTAGGCTACACAGGAGCTGCCGGCATCCCCGCGTTACGCCAGAGGATCTCCCGGCAATACGCCGAACTCTACAACGCCGATGTCGACCCGGACCGGATCGTCATCACCTTTGGCGCTTCGGGCGCCATGATTCTTGCGCTGGTCGGTTGCTTTGATGTTGGGCAGCGCGTCGCGCTACCTCAACCGTTCTATTATGGATACCGCTACGCCATGTCGACGCTCGGCGTGGAATGCGTTCCTTTCGAGACATCCATAGAAAACGGATTCCAACCAACGATCGCTGATCTCGAAGCCATAGACGAGCCCATCGATGGACTCATCGTTGCCAGCCCCGGCAATCCGACGGGCTCAATGATTCATCCGGAACAACTCAAGGAACTCGCCGTTTACTGCGAGAAGAAAGCGATTCGCTTCATCTCCGACGAGATCTACCACGGCATTGTCTTTGAAGATGACTTCCCCCCGGCAACGGCTTGCAGCTACTCAGCTGAAGCCATCGTGGTCAACAGTTTCTCGAAGTACTATTCCATGGCTGGCTGGCGACTCGGTTGGATGGTCATCCCGGACTATCTCGTCACACCGATCTCAGGTCTGGCACACAACCTCTATCTCTGCCCGCCTGTTCCTGCACAGATCGGTGCCACCCATGCCCTGGACTGTCGAACAGAGCTAGACCAGCACGTTGAACGCTATCGCCGCAATCGGGACATCCTCCTGAATCGACTTCCCGGAATGGGCTTCGATCGCTTCGCTGCTCCGCACGGAGCATTTTACCTCTACTGCCACGTAAAACACCTGGCAGAGGACAGTGTCGATTTCTGCATCGACATGCTCGAGAACGCACACGTCCTCGCGGCCCCTGGTTCAGATTTCTGCCCACTCTCTGGCCAGCACTACATTCGCTTTTCGTACGCAGGATCCACCGACCAGATTGAGGCGGCCGCAGATCGGATTGGGGAATGGCGCCAACAGCACTAGAACGGCGTTCAGCTTGCCCTTGCTGCACAATTTTCCCGAAGACTGAGAAGACCGCCGCACGCCACGAGCCAGTCATCCAACGGAGACCGGAAAGATCCTTCGCTTTCTCAGCCGCAGATACTTCCTCGGGACTCTCACCAAGCTTGCTGCTCTCGTTGTAGCGACTCCTACATCGCTCAGTTTCGAGCGTTTCAGCCATCAGGGAGTCAACAGGCCCCCGTGGCCGGGCAGAGATGAATGGGACGCTCTCAACGAACGAGTGCAGGGACGGCTGATTCCCGTCTCACCTCCACTCGAAGCCTGCATGATCAGCGCAGAGACTCCCGCATGTGCCACAACTCTGGAAAACATGAAGAACCCGTTCTATCTCGAAGAACAACCCGGAGCGACCCAGACCACCGGCTGGCAAGACGCCTGGACGGCTCGCGTCAGTCCCTACGCCATCACAGCTGAAACGCCAAGCGACATCATGGCTGCCGTGAACTTCGCTCGAGAGCATCACGTCAAACTCGTCATCAAGGGGACAGGCCACGACTACCTGGGCCGTTCCAACGCGGCCGACTCTCTGCTTGTCTGGACTCACAAGATGCGCGCCGTGACGGTTCATGATGCATTCACCCCTGCTGGTGGCACGGGGACGGGAGTCCCTGCCGTGACTGTCCAAGCCGGGACGCGTTGGTTGGAGGCGTATGAAGCCGTCACCAATCAGCACGGACATTATGTCCAAGGAGGAGGATGCACGTCGGTCGGCGCAACGGGGGGGTCATCCTCGGCGGAGGGTTCGGGGCTCTCTCAAAGCGGTTCGGGAGTGCTGCGGGCAGCATGCTTGAAGCCGAACTGGTGACGGCGGATGGCAAATTACTCCTCGCGAACGAATATCAGAATGCTGATCTTTTCTGGGCACTTCGCGGCGGCGGGGGGGGAACCTTCGGCGTCGTCACTCGCCTCACTCTGCGAACTCACGAGAGTCCCAAGACAATCGGGGGGCTCAACGGAACCATCTCTGCCTCCAGCGACGAGGCCTTTCGGAAATTACTCGCGCGTTTCATCCGTTTTTATCCAGAGAACCTGAACAATCAGAACTGGGGCGAGACGGTGAAGCTGACCTCCGCAAACGAGTTGAAGGTTTCACTCACCTTCCTCGATCTCTCCGAAGAGGAGGCGCGCCAGGTCTGGAAACCTTTGCAAGACTGGGTCACAGCGCGCCCGGATGATTACAGCGGGGAACTCAGCTTCATGGTCCTCCCCTTCCGTGATCTCTGGAACCTCGACTATTGGCAGAAGAACAACCCTTCGGTCGTGCAAGTCGACAACCGCGAGGGGCAACCGCGCGGTCAGTTCTGGTGGGCAACGAACCAGAAAGCGGTCTCGGAGTACATCTACAACTACAAGTCGCGCTGGCTTCCAGCCCACCTCTTTGCAGAGCCTGAAAAACTGGCCGACACGTTGTTCGCAGCATCCAGGCACTGGCAGTTCAGTCTCTATGTGAACAAGGGCCTCGCCGGCGCCCCTCGGGGGGCTCTCGAGAGAGATCGTAAAACCTCGATCAATCCAGCCGTTTTTGAAGCGTCGGCATGGATCCTCATGGCGGCCAGCGAAGCTCATGCTTTTCCGGGCGTCCCTGGGCAGGGTCCCGATCACGAGAAAGGAAAAGCGATCGCCAAAAAGATCGATGCGGGCATGAAGATTCTTCGGCAGGCGACACCCGGTGCCGGAACCTATTCGAACGAAGCCGATTACCACGAGCCCGACTGGCAGCGGGCATTCTGGGGCACCAACTATCCTCGGCTGAAGAGGATCAAACAGAAATACGATCCAGGCAATATGTTTCGCACACACCATTCAGTTGGCAGCGAGACCTGAAAAGGAACCCTCGGCTCAGTTTCACAAGTGTCGCGCAGAGCAAGCAGCGCTGCGGCTTTTGCAGACAGCTTTGCATCTACGGCCCCTGAAGCCCTCAATGCTAGGATTTGTCGAGAAAATCCGAGTGAACCTGAACTCATTCCTGAGAGGGACGGGAGGCATGCGCGAAGCACAAAGCACTCCACCTCAACGCACACCAAGGCACCTGTGGTTCATTGGTGTACTCGCACTTTTGTGGGGCGCCATGGGCGTCATGGATTTCCTCATGACCCAGACCCAAAACGAAGAGTGGCTAAGCGGCTTTACGCCGGAGCAAGTTGAGTACTTTTTGAGCTACCCGACCTGGCTCGTCATCCTCTGGGGGACTTCAGTCTTTGCTGGCGAATTGGGTGCATTGTCGCTCCTGCTAAGGAAACGCGGTGCAGTCTCTCTCTATTTCATCGCGTGCATCGCCTATGTGATCGTCACGTTCCAGAACTACGTCATGTTGGAAGGCATGACGATGATGGGAAGCCCCGGCGAACTGGTCTTTGGAGCCGTGATCTTTCTTGTGACCCTGACTCTCGCTCTTTATTCGCGGTCTATGCGAACGCGAGGTGTTCTTACCTAGAAAGCTCCGCAAGGCTCTTCTTCCAATGCGAAAACACCGAACGCCAAAAGCCATTGTTCACGAAGCTGAAGAAGCTCGCAGCGGGCCGCGCCCTTGGCTGTTCTTCTTTGTCGGCGCTGCTTTCTACTTCTACGAATTCTTTGCACGCGTTGCGCCCGGCGTACTGCGAGACGACATTCTGAGTGTGACCGGAGCGTCTGAGGGACGGTTTGGACTGGCCATGGGGATGTACTTCCTGGCCTACGCTCCTGCTCAACTGATTATCGGACGCCTTCTCGATCGCCATGGCACACGAATGGTGGTCGCCCCTGCAGCAGTGATCGTCGCGCTCGGATGCCTCCTGCTGGCTTCGGCCGACAGCCTCCTCATGATGGGCTTCGGGCGCTTTCTTCAGGGGCTGGGAAGCGCCGTCGCGTACCTCGGCGTGGTGTACCTGGCAATGGTGTGGTTCCCGCCACGACGCCACGGCATCGTACCCGGCCTCACTGTCGCCATGGGAACACTGGGTGCTTCGACAGCTGAATTACCCCTGACAGAAATCTCGAACTCTTTTGGATGGCGCACTCCTCTCTACACGTGCGCTGGGGTCGGGTTGGCGATCGCATGCCTGCTCTGGTTTGTGCTTCCCAAGCGCCCGTTGTGGTTTATCGAACTCATGAAAGAGGACGGCTACAACCCTGATGTTCCAGAGCCCATGCTCGCGACTTTTATGCGCGTCGCTAAAAATCGCCAGCTCTGGCTTCTTGCCTTGGCTTCCGCCGGTCTCTATCTACCGATTTCAGTGATCGGCGATCTCTGGGGTGTAAATTTTCTAGAAATCGAAACGGGCATGGGGTCACGCGCAGCGAGCCTTGCCACCACCATGGTCTTCGTTGGCTTTGCCGTGGGTGGCGTCGGCTGCGGAATGCTTGCTGATCGACTTTGCCGCCGACGTGTGATCTTCCTCAGTTGCGCTGTTGTATCTACAACAGCCGCCACCTTGCTCTTGCTGACGAATCAAGAACCCGCGTGGTTCGCTGTCATGCTGCTCGGCATCCTCGGCCTCGCCACCGGCGGACAGGCACTCGCCTTCGTGATGGCGGCAGATTCTGCTGCCAGGCAGATGCGCGGCGTTCAACTCGCATTCGTGAACTTCATCACCATGATCTTGCCCGTCGCCGTGCAACCTGGCGTCGGCTTACTCGCGGACATCGGTGTCTCCTCCTCGAAGGGGCCCTCCGCGACTCAAGAATTGCGAGGGTTTGGCCTGATTGTTGCCCTGATGCTCATTTGCACCGTCATCGCATTCTTTGTGCGAGAAACGCAGCCCCGCAAAGAGCCCGCATAAGCGCCAACTCGACGTTGCAAACGCAACGACCTGATGACGCCCTGGTGTTTGCAAAGTGACAACACTCACCGCGAACTTCCGGGCGCTCGAAGTCCCCCAGCGCTTCACCAGTGAAGCGCCGTGCTCCGCCGCCTTTGGAAAGCGTGCGTTAAATTCACTGATGACAATCTGCGTGCATGACGCACGCCGCGTAAGGCAAGAGATCACTCGTTCACAACACGCAGGATAAAAAACACCCTGTTCGATCTTCGGTTCTTGCCTTAGCTTCAATCGGGTTCCGACCGTCGAAGATTGCATCGCACGGGTGGCAGCGTGCGCATGACATTGGCGCCGGAGCGTCCGATCGGAACGACTCGTCAACATGCGTTCCGCATCAGTGGATCACTCGTCCCGAATCCCGCGAGCATTCCGATGACTTCACGCTTCTTCGTCCATGCCCTCCGTCCATTAGCTCTGACTCTCCTGACAGTCACCACACTGTTCACGACACATGTCGATGCCCAGGTGATTGGAATCGACCCGCGCCTTACTGGTGAAGACGCTGCGATACCCAGCCACTCGTTTGGGTCTGGACCGCTTCACAAGGTTCGAATCGACCGCTCGGACACAACTTCTCTGTCGCAATTGCTCTCGCTCGGCGCCGTCCAACAAGTCTTTGACTACGAAAGCTTTGTCATCGCCATCGTGGACGAGCAAGCCTACGGCGGTCGGGAAGCCCTGCGTTCATCGGGCCTCCCGTTCCGGGATGAGATGGATCTGATCGCACTCAATGGCCTTCTCCTCGACACCCGCCGACCGCTTGAAACTCTGGCTCGCATGGCCCCCGAAGATCTCTTCGGCCTTCCCGGCTCAAGCTTCATGGACCCACTCGCGGGACTCTATCTGGTGCAGTTTGCCGCACCGGTTCAAGATCTTTGGCGCAACGAACTAGAAGAACTCGGCGTTGAAATTTTGCAGTACATGTCGATGAATGCCTATGTAGTACAGGCAGGCATCGATCAGGTCCTCGCGTTGCAAAATCTGGTGCGAAATGAAATGCACGTCCAGTATGTCGGCGCGTACGAGCCCGGGTTTCGAATGACTCCGTCGGTACGGCGTGCCCTTGAGGGTGACCTCCAAGAACCTCGCTCGGTGACCATCCAGTTGATTGCTGGAGATGACCCACGGTCTTCGGTGCAAACCGTCGCAGGACTCGTCGATGAAATCCTTGGCTACAAGGTCGTTGGTCCATGGGTGAACGTGCACGCCATGGTGCGCCCTCTCGTTTTTCGCGAGATTGCATCCAACCCGCGCGTCTTTCAAATCGAGAAGCGCGGCGTCGCTGTCTATCACGATGAAGCCCAAGGCCAGATCGTTGCGGGCAATCTCTCCGGCAACTCTCCGTCGGGTCCTGGTTACTTGAGCTGGCTCTCTTCACAGGGCTTTACATCATCTCAGTTCGGTTCCTTTTCTGTGAATGTGGTCGACGATGCGACATCCCTGACGGGGCACCCCGACCTCGCTTCGTCGCGCGTTGCTTTCAGTCAGAACCCGACGGGCCAGAGTGGATCACAGGGCGGACACGGATTTCTCAACGCACACATCGTGAGCGGCCTCAACACCGGGACAGGCTCCTCTGCGGAAGACGCAAACGGCTACAACTATGGACTCGGCATCGCCCCCTGGTCACAGGTCGGCAGCACAGCCATTTTCGGTTCAGGCGGCCTCGACCCCACGTCCTATGAAAGCAGCGCCTACGGTCTTGGAGCCCGCATCAGCACCAATTCCTGGAGTTTCCAAAGCGGTGGCTCCCCCATCGCCGACTACGACTCCAATTCCCAGGAGTTCGACTTCATCACTCGCGATGCTCAGTCCGGGACGAGCGGGAATCAGGAGTACTTCGTCATCTTCGCTGCGGGCAACAGCGGATCGGGGTCGAACACGGTGTCCACCCCATCAACGGCCAAGAACATCTTGACCGTCGGTGCCAGTGAAAATGTGCGCATGACCGGAACAGACGGTTGCGCCATAAGCAACTCCGGTGCAAATAGCGCAGACGACATCATCGGGTTCTCAAGTCGTGGCCCCGTCAACAGCAGTGGAGGAGACGGCCGCTGGAAACCCGAGATTGTGGCTCCCGGAACACACATCCAGGCGGGCGTCCCGCAGAGCAGCTACAACGGATCCAGCGTGTGCAATCAATACTGGCCCTCCGGACAGACACTCTATGGGTGGTCCTCCGGAACAAGCCACTCGACGCCCGCCGTCGCAGGCGGCGCGGCACTGATCTATCAGTGGTTTCTAAACGAGGGAATGTCAGCACCCAGCCCGGCCATGCTCAAGGCGACTCTGGTCAATGGCGGCGAATACATGACAGGGACCGGAGCTGGTGGCAGCCTGCCCAGCAACAGTCAGGGCATGGGGCGCATGCAACTCACTCGCACACTGGACTCAGCGCCTCGAGTCATGGTCGATCAAACAGACCTCCTGACATCAACGGGTGCAACCTATTCGGTGAGTGGAACAGTCCAGAGTAGTGGTGTGCCCTTCCGTGTTTCCTTGGTCTGGACAGACGCGCCTGGGCCGACCTCGGGTGCACCCTGGGTCAACGATCTCGACTTGACCGTCACCGTCGGGGGCAGCACATACCTGGGCAACGTCTTCAGTGGCTCAACCTCTGTCACAGGCGGTTCATCGGACATTCGGAACAACACAGAATCGGTCTTCCTCCCGGCAGGAGTCAGTGGATCCTTCACCGTAACCGTGGAAGCGTCTTCTCTCGCGGGCGATGGTGTCCCCGGCAATGGCGATTCCACCGACCAGGACTTCGCCCTTGTCATTTACAACGGCTCCACAGGCGGCGGCCCAACCGGCCCCACTGCGAATTTCAGCGGCACCCCGACCACCGGAGATGCCCCCCTCACCGTGGCATTCACGGACAACTCGTCTGCTGGCGTCACGGCCTGGGACTGGTCTTTTGGCGATGGCAACACCTCTACCTCACAGAACCCAGCCCACGTTTACACGGCAGCCGGAACCTACAGCGTCTCGTTGACGGCTACGGATGCAGACGGCTCAGACACACTCACTCGCACAAACTACATCGTCGTGAGTGAGCCACCTCCTCCGCCACCCCAGGGAGTCGGAGACGGAAGCTTTGAGGAACAAACTGCGGGCAGTTCGCCTTCTGCACCGTGGGACATTGACTTTGGCACGGGGCATATCATCAACCCCGCTGGCGGGACATCTTCAGATGGAGATTTGCCCAGCGAGGGATCTCAATGGCTTGAGGTGAGTGCGGCGAGTACCAACGGCGCGACACCTCCATCCAACCCAGGTGGCGTCACATCTCCCTCGTCCGGAGGGGCTGGCGTCTCAACTGACTTCTCCTATCTCTCTGGGGAAACAGAACTTTCTTTCGACGCGACCTTCCTTCGAAATGAAAGTGCCAACTCGAATTACAACGACTGGATGAGCATCGACGTGACCGATGGAAGCACGACGGTCAACCTCTTCTACGCAGACACCACCACCGCCACTTCGGGGACTTCCTCGAAGTACGGCTACGCCATGACAGCCTTGTCCACGGTCACCAACGACCTGGCAGCACTGTTTCCGAGCTCCACAACGTCCACGGTGTTCACGCTGACCGTCCTCGTCGGAAACGGAACAGACGCGATTCAGCCCTCCCTCGGTTACGCCGACAATTTTGGCCTCGCGAGTGGATCCACACCCACGCCCCCGGTGGCAAACTTCAGCGGCACGCCAACATCTGGCACCACGCCCTTGACCGTGAGTTTCAGTGATCTCTCGAGCAATGCACCCACCTCGTGGGCCTGGACCTTTGGTGATGGGAGCTCGTCCAGTGCGCAAAGTCCCTCTCACACTTACACGACGGCCGGCACCTACAGCGTGACGCTGACAGTGACCAACGCCGATGGCTCCGACAGTCTCACAAGGTCGAACTACATCACGGTGTCCACAGCACCCACCCCTCCGGTGGCCAACTTCAGCGGCACGCCAACATCTGGCACCACGCCCTTGACCGTGAGTTTCAGTGATCTCTCGAGCAATGCACCCACCTCGTGGTCCTGGACCTTTGGTGATGGAAGCTCGTCCAGTGCGCAGAGTCCCTCTCACACCTACACGACGGCCGGCACCTACAGCGTGACGCTGACAGCGACCAACGCCGATGGCTCCGACAGTCTCACCAGGTCGAACTACATCACGGTAGACCCCGACACAGGTGGCGGTGGACCTCTCTATTACATCTCTTTCCTGACCACAACATCCGTGCCCGGGCTGGGGAATGTAAGAGACGAGGATGTCGTCACCTATGATTCCTCCACGGACACATGGGCACTTTACTTTGACGGGTCTGATGTGGGCATTGGTGGCACGGACATCAATGCGATGCATGTGCGCGACGACGGAAGCATTCTCATGTCATTCAATGCCACATCATTCGATGTCCCCAATCTCACGGGAGGCCCTAATGGGCTGACCATTGAAGACTCCGACTTGGTGCTCTTCACGCCGACCTCCACAGGCGCAAGTACCTCCGGGACCTTCAGTTTCTTCCTGGACGGGAGCGACATCGGCCTAAGCAACAACGGAGAAGATATCGACGGTGTGTACGAGTTCTCCGACGGCTCACTCGGCATTTCGACACTCGGGTCCGTGTTTGTTGCCGGGCCACCCAAGAGCCGTGACGAAGATGTGCTGGTCTTTGATCCGAGCCAAACCGGATCCACCACATCCGGCACCTGGTCGCTTTATTTCGATGGCAGCGACGTAGGCTTCAGCACGAATTCCGGTGAAGACCTGTCGGCCATCAGCTTTGACTCAAATGGCGACATGCTCTTCTCGACTCAGGGCTCGTGGAGCGCAGGTGGCGGTGCCGGAGATGACGAAGATGTTGGTCGGTTCACAGGCAACTACGGCGGAGCAACGTCTGGTTCAGCGGCCCTCGTGCTGGACTTGTCTGCGCTGGGCATCATTGTGAACGAGGACATTGACGGACTCACCTACAAGCCCTGATTCCTCGGCGAGAAATCGGACGTCCGAGATCCCTCGGTGTTATCCAGCTGACCTCCACCTGCATGGCGAAAGTTGGTCAGTGCAGGACCCCGTGAACGACATCGATCAGCGTCTGAGTTCGATCAGAGCTCAACTCCCAGTACATCATTCCGCCGTATCCCTCTTGGCGCACATGATCGACTTTGAGCTGCAGCGAGTGCTCATCGTTGTAGCCGATGAAATGCCCGCCCTCGAGATTGGGAGCATAGAGCCAAGGAGTCTGTGAAGCGCGGTCCCAGAACTTCAAGTAAGCCCCCGAGTCTTCGAACTGTTCGATTTCCCACCACTCATTGAAACCCGTGGCTCCACTGGACCAATCATCCCAGGTGCCGGCGGGAACATGCGTACCAGGCTGAAAAAGCCCGCCTTCCATTGCAGGCACACCTCCCCAAGCACGACCGTAGAAAGGGACTCCCATCACGAGCTTGTTTTTTGGCACACCCGCGAGAGCCCACTCTTTCATTGCCCAATCCGTGTTGTACTTCTCACCGATGTCCGTCCCCGCAAGAGGGTCATTCGGATTGGCAAAGAGAGGCGAATGATTAGCCGTCACTGTCATGTCCCAGGCTCCTCGCAAGTCGTAAGTCATGACGTTGACCCAATCGAGATGCTGAGAAATCTCTAAGAGCTCGTAGTTCTCCATCTTGTCGTATCCGGCTGCTGCGGCGATGGTCAACAGATACTCTCGACCATCTTCGACTTCGGCGGCGTCCAGCTGTGAACGCAGCTCGGCCATCAAGAGGGTGTAATTTTGTTTGTCTTCCGGCCGGTTGGTGTTTCCCGACAACCCACAGCAAACGGGGTATTCCCAATCGATGTCTACACCATCAAAATTGTAGGCACGAATGAACTCGACGCAGGATTCCGCAAAAGTCTCGCGGCTTTGCGAAGTCAAAGCGACATCCGAAAAAAGGCCTGACCAGGTCCAGCCACCCACCGAGATCAGTGTCTTCAAGTGCGGGTACATCGGCTTCAACACGTTGTTCAACTGGTTGTAGGCTCCGCGGTAGGGCTGGTCCCAGGTATCCCCTGGGTAGTACTTGTCTGTTGCCGCGTAGGGATCACCCTGTGCAATCCGGAGATCTGAGCCAATGTTGGCGAACGCATAATTGATGTGCGTCAACTTATCGGCCGGAATATCCAGAGCGTGGTAATCACGGGCGTAGACTCCCCACTCGATGAAGTAGCCAACCACTTTTCGATCAACCGGCTGTCGCTTCTTGGCCTGACCGTGCATGCCAAGTTGAGCGCTGGACTCAGAGCCAAGAAAGCCGAACGCCATCACGAGCAAGAGCAGTGCGGCAAGAGGGTGGTGATATTTCGAGGTGACAGGCATGGCTTAAAACTTTCGCAATGTCGGGGGGGGCGATCACTGTGGCTTTGAAGCCATCTGCATTATCTGGGTCGGAAAGTCATGAGTGCAAATGAAGGCGACGCGGTCAGGGCCTCGTCGCGATCCAATAAAGAGTATTGGTTCGCGTGTTCCCATCATCATACCCGGCCAATGTCCCCGCCTCTATCCAGGCTGCGGGAGCATTGATCACCGCATGAGCCATATAGATAAAGCCTTTCCAGCCCTCGCTGGCAGTGGGAAGGCCTGTCGCGACAACGGGGTACTCCTCGACGATCCAATCCGGCCGAAGGAGTTCTTCTGATATCGGAGTGAAAGGCAACATCTGAATGCCATGAATGAACTCGACTGCGTTTCCAAAAAACGTTGCGTAATCCACTTTCGTTGACCAGAGGACCCCGACAACCTTGGTGTCCGCAAAAGGGCTCGGATAGATATCACTCTCACTTGTGATCTGCCAGTAACGCTGTGCAGATCGTATTTCGGTTGCAAGCATGAGCCGGCCGAGATCTCGCAACCGCGGCTCGTTGCAGACGAGCCCCCACAAGTAAACCCCGTACCAGGCATTGACGGCTTCGGATGTAGACTCCTGGTTGCTTCCGTCACCAAACTCGAAGAGGCCTGAGGCCCACGAGTGGCCGACGAACCAGTCCATGTTCCGGGTCGGTGTGTAGTAGGAGTCGAGATCAGAGGGATTCGCAATATCGCGGACCAGGTGCAAGACGGCCTCTCTGTTCTCCTCTCTCCACTCCGGATCTTCTTTCGCCAACGCCGCCGCGGCATAAATAAAATAGCCGTAATGGAAATGGTGGTCGTTGTAGTAACCCTGCCCAAAACCAGCTCCCGGATTTGAGATGGCATTGGACGCGACAAGTCCTCCCCAGGTCGTGTCGTACACAAGGGGGACAGGATTCACGCCATTGAGCCATGGCTGCAAAGCGCTCTTGAGATTCTCGCGGTATGTGGCAGCCAAGCCCAGTTCGCCAAGTTCATCCGCAATCAACGCAAGCCGGCCAAGTTTTGCGAGTTGCTTGCCGCCAAAGTAAGTATCGGAAGCGAGCACCTGCTGTCCGACGTCCGCGGCAAGAGCCAGTCGAACAGAATCCTCGTACAGCGGATCGATTCCTTCGGAAGCTCCCCAGGAGATCTGCGTTAGATTTTCCTGGAGGACCCACCGCTTGCCAGACACAGCACTCATTTCTCCTTTAATCGTGTCAGCATTGAAGTTCTTCTCCTGCACCCCCTTCAAGATGTCCCGGTGGTGAGGAAGAGTCATCATGAGTAACTCACCTCGTCCAACAGTCTCCCACTCAAAAACCAGTGAAGCCTTGTTGCCGAACGAACTTGCTGAAACATTTCCGCCAACCGGAATGCACGAAGCGTAGGCATCAAGAAGTGCATCTGAGCCAGAGGGCGCAATGGCAGCGCGAAGAGCACCGCTGTACGGCTCGACTGCAGTCAGCCGCGAAAAGCCCGCCACAAATGTCAAAGAAGCCGGTGCGTAAACGAGCCACCTCTGGCCGTTGTTCAGCTTGATGTCGAATCGCGAACCGGAGAATGTCGCTCCGTTTCCTGCAGGCATGCCATTCACCTCAAGAATTGCATGTTGAGTCCGAATCTCGGGCGTGAAGGCGTCATAAATTCCCGTGACGTAGGGCATGCCTCGAACCAACGGCGACGTGAACGTGCGGTCACCGCTCTTCCATTGCATCGTCACCGAGAGGTCATCGTGAGAAACCACGTTGCGTACGCCGAGGTTCTCCGCAGCGCCAAACACGAGGTTGTCAAGAAAGGCCGTGATAATGAATGTCTGCGTGACCACTTCGCTGGGCCGACACATATGCAGCCCGTCACTACGGGCTTTGATTGTGTAGGGCAGAACATTCGCAATGTTCTCACCGCTCCCCAGTGTCAGATTCTGCCACCAGGCATTGGTCGGATACGGTGCACCCGTCAATCCCCAGAGGGCACTCGGGATAAGAGAATGGCTCGACAGAGACCATGGTGGCGCTGAGTTAGAAAGCGGTGCCCCGTCAAGGATGCGCACGGGGCCTTCTTTCATGGCGGGACGCCCGAACACCGTCAAC
>JAQWOM010000035.1 GCA_029245865.1 Planctomycetota bacterium | reverse complement strand
ACTCAGCTGGACCGAGGGGCAAGCCTGGTCTGGTACTGGTGGAGGATAAGCGATGGATCGTGCCACCAACGACTACGATCGAATGCGGCTCAAGGAGTTGTTGAGGTCGCTTCCTCGGGCTTCGCCGTGTCGGTCCCCCGGATCCTGGCGACCAGGATCTCCCGATCCATTTCCATGGTCTGCATCCGTTCCTTCAGTTGCTCGTTGTCGATCAGTTCTGCGTTGATCGACTGGGTGATTGCGACGAGCCCTTGCAGGTTGGGATGGAGCTTGTCCGAATTGAGGAGTTCTTCCCGTTCCTCCTGGTTCCATGCGTGTTCGCCGATCGTGAAGGGCTCGCCCCGGCTGATTCGTTCGATCAACTCGTGGAGCGGGATCACCACGACCTCCGGACGTTCCTGGGCCCAGGCATGGATCCTCTGGTTCACCTTCTCGATCGCGGCGGGGGAGGGAACCTGCTTCTTCGAGAGCATCCTTCCGATCGCGGGCGTCATGTCCGAGACCTCCCCGATCACCAGGGGTGCGTTCACCTTCTCGAGCATCCGCAGGCCTTCCTCGAGACCCTTGAGACGCTTCTCGATCTCGACGTCCGGGTCATTGTCGTGGTTCGAGTTTCCGTAGACGTACCAGAAGAGGAAGTCGACGCCCACGACCAGATCCGGTTTCCATGCAACGACACGTTGCACCGTCTCTTCCCCGAACTTGCGAGGGTTCATGAAGAAGGCGTCACTGGCCAGGTCAAGGATCACGATCTCCGACTGCCGTCCGGATTCGATCAGGACATCGCCGAGGCTGATGCCTTCCACTCGGGATTCCGTTTCGGAGATGCGGATCTCCTCCGTCACGCCGAAGCCCGCGCTTGCACTCGCCCCGATCACCGCGAGCCGTTGAAATCGTTCCTCATCGGCATGAACGGCATTCGCCAGAAGCAGTGCCATCAAGGTGGTGACAAGCAAAGTGATCCGTTGTTTGCTCAAAGTGTTCATCTTGGCGGCACCTCCTGCTCCGTGGTGAATTGAAGAAAACAGGCCCTGGTCTGCCTGACGACAGGCCGCAGAGCTGCAATGGGAGTAAGAGTCATCCAAATGGCGAAAATAACGGCCACGACCGATTTTCAGGTGCCGGGGTGTTGCAGGTTCCCGCAGCCGAAGCCAACGTGGCCTTTGCCTTTCGCGACACCAGTCCAGGAAACCGCTGGTGGTGGGCCGTTGACGAAGTCCGCATCAGCGGCGATCCCTAGGGATCGTTTTCACCACGCGTTGAAAGGAAGGTCTCGAGGCGCTCCTGCACCGTCACGGTGTAGGGATGCTCGGCGCCCAGTGTGCGGCGACTCATCTCCAGCAACAGGCGGTAAAGAGTCTCGGCCTCCTCGTCCTCGCCCTGCATCTCGAGCAGGATGCCGAGATTGGCGATCGAGTTCCGCGTGTCGGGGTGGTCGTCGCCCAGGATGCGGCGGCTGGTCTCCATCGCCTCGCGCAAGAGCGGCACGGCCTCGTCGGTCTTGCCCTGGGTGTGAAGCAGGATGCCGAGATTGCCGATCGAGCTCAGGGTGTTCGGGTGGTCATCGCCCAGCAAACGACGCTTGGCCTGGAGCGCCTCACGCAAGAGAGGCTCGGCTTCGTCGTACTTGCCCTGGGAAAAGAACAGGACGCCCAGGTTGTTGATGGAACTGAGGGTGTTCGGGTGCTCGTCGCCCAGGACGCGGCGGCTTCCGTCGAGCGCCTCGCGATAAAGGGGCTCGGCCTCGTCGGGCTTGCCCTGGTCTCTGAGCAGGTTGCCCAGGCTGTTGATCGAAGCCAGGGTGTCGGGGTGCTCGTCGCCCCGCGTGCGGCGAAACCCCTCGAGCGCCTCACGGTAGAGGGGCTCGGCCTCACCGAACTTGCCCTGGTTCTTGAGCAGGATGCCCAGGTTGTTGATCGAGATCAGGGTGTCGGGATGGCCGTCGCCCAGGGTGGGACGTCTCGTCTCCAGCGCCTCGCGTAAAAGAACCTCGGACTCCTTGAACTTACCCTGTCCGCGGAGCAGCACACCCAGACTGTTGATCGAGGTCAGAGTCTCGGGGTGCTCGTCGCCCAGTGTGCGACGTCTCATCTCGAGCGCCTCGCGCACGAGAGGTTCCGCCTCCTCCGTCTTGCCTTGTTCGTCGAGCAGGTTGCCCAGGCTGTTGATGGAGAACAGGGTGTCCGGGTGTTCGTCACCGAGCGTGCGGCGTTTGGTCGCCAGCGCCTCGCGCAAGAGAGGCTCGGCCTCGTCGGGCTTGCCCTGCCGCTCGAGCAGAATGCCCAGGTTGCCAATCGAGGTCAGGGTGTGCGGATGCTCGTTGCCGAGCGTGCGGCGCTTGGTCTCCAGGGCCTCACGATAGAGGGGCTCGGCTTCGTCCAGTTGGTCCTGAACTTTGAGCAGGACGCCCAGGTTGCTGATCGACGTCAGAGTATTCGGGTGTTCGTCGCCGAGCGCGCGACGACTTGTCTCGAGCGCCTCGCGGTAGAGGGCCTCGGCCTCGTCGTACTTGCCCTGGGTATAAAACAGGACGCCCAGGTTGTTGATCGCGCTCAGGGTGGCGGGGTGTTCGTCCCCTCGCGTGCGGCGGCTGGCCTCGAGGTCCTCGCGGAAGAGCCTTTCCGCCTCGTCGTTCTTGCCCAGGTCCTTGAGCACGGCCCCCAGGTTGCTGATCGACGTCAGGGTCTTCGGGTGTTCGTCGCCGAGCGTGCGGCGGCTGGCCTCGAGCGACTTCCGCAAGAGGGGCTCGGCTTCGCCGTACCTGCCCTGATTTCTGAACAGGTCGCCCAGATGGCCGATCGAGTCCAGGGTCTCGGGGTGCTCGTCGCCTCGCTCACGTCGGCGGATCTCGAGCGCCCGCTGTTGGGGTGGCAGGGATTTCTCCAGGAGGCCCAACTTCCGCAGCGTGCTCGCCACCGTCTGCAAGAGGTGCGCTTGCACCAGCGGCTGGTCCTCAAAACCCTTCAGGGCCTCGAGCGCGCCCTGCAACACCTGTTCGTCCAGCACGCCGAGCGCGATCCCGGTGAAATCGGTGCCCACGAGCAGTCTCTGCAGTTCGGTCTGTTCGGCTGCCAGCCTCTCGGCGTCATGCCCCGCCCGCTGCGCCGCAGCCTGGGCCTGTTCCAACACCATGGTGCGGATCGCCAGGCCCATGGCTTCTGCATCCACACCGGCCAATTGCTCGGCCTGGAAGGTTGAAACCTGTTGCAACTCTTCGGCCCGCTGTTCGGCCTGATCTCGTTGGCGTGCTGCTTCCTCACGGGCCTGCTGCGCTTGCTCCAGCGCGGTCTGCGTCGCCGCCTTTTCGTCTGTCAGTTGCGCGTTGGTCTGCTCCAACTCGCGGCCGCGTTCTTCGAGAGATCGAGTCGTTTGCTGCGCCAGTTCCGCGCTGCGTCTGGCTTGCTCGGCGTTGTCCATCGCGACGAGTCCGAGCCAGCCGATGGCCACCATCGCCACCGCCGCGACTGCTCCGGCGACGCTCTTCGTTGGGTGACGCGTGATCCACTTGCCCGCGCGCTGAAGCGCTGTCGGTGGTTTTGCCACGATCGGCTCATTCGCCAGATGCCGCCGCAGATCTGCTGCAAACTCGGCCATCGATGCGTAACGCCGTTCGGAGTCCTTCTCCATCGCCTTGATGCAGATCACCGCGAGATCCTGCGGCACCTTTGAGCGCACCTCGTCCGCTGGCGGAGGGTCGACCACCATGATCTTGTGTGCCACCTGTTCTGTTGTGTCCCCTTCGAAGGGGCGCACCAGCGTCAGCATCTCGTACAGCACCACCCCCAGACTGAAGATGTCCGTGCGGTGGTCGAGGCCTGCGCGCTTGGCCGCCACCTGCTCGGGGCTCATGTAGAAATAGGTGCCCACCAGATCGCCCGCGTGCGAGATCGAGTGTTCGTCCACCAGCTTCGCCAGACCAAAGTCCGACACCTTGGGGTGATCGTCCGGCGTCACCAGGATGTTCGCGGGTTTCAGATCGCGATGAATCACGCCTGCTTCGTGGGCGGCTTGCAGAGCGTCGGCCACCTGGGCCACAAACTCGGGCACCTGTCTGTAGTAGTTCTCCGGCAACTCGGGCTCGTCGCGCAGTCCATCCATGGACTGGCGCAGATCGCAAGATCCCTCCACAAGCTCCATGGAGATCCAGTAGTGACCTTCGCTTTCTCCGGCGCCGTGAATCGACACGATGCCCGGGTGCGAGAGTCGACCGCCGGCGCGGGCTTCTCGCGCAAAGAAGTCGAGACCCTTCTGGTCGACGCGCTCGGGCAGAAGAAACTTCAACGCCACCCGACGGGAGAGGGAACTCTGCTCGGCTTCCCAGACTTCTCCCATGCCCCCGCGACCCAGGATGCGCCGCAGGGTGAAATCACCCAGGGTCATGCCCTCGCTGACGCGGAAACTGCTGGCAGCAGGAGTCGCGGCCGCACCGCGCGGTGCGGTCCGGTGCAGGCCCGCACCGAGGGTGCGAGGGGGGTCATGTGGGGTCGACGACAGCGGATGTTCCTCCGAGTCCCTTCAACGCATCATGAGACTCGCTCCAGCGCAGAGCAAATCGTCTGTCCTCAGGCGCTGCTTTCGACGGTCTCGGCGGTGGGGGAGGCGTCGGGCGGATCTTCGCCTTGCGTGAGTCGGTGAGCCCGATTCAGGAAGAATGGCCCATGGAGCGTCCGCCGCCGGAGCGACGTTCACCACCACTGGCCTTGCCGCTCGCTCGCTCGCCCGACCGGCTCTTCTTGGCAGAGCCACGTCCTCTACCGCCTGAACGACTGCCTCGACGACCGCCGCGACGACTTGAAGAGCGGCCGCCACCGGGGTTGCTGCCATGGGTTTGCTTGTTGCGTGCGTCGGCGGGTGCGTCCGGCACGATGCCCTTCTCGGCCGCTTCGGACGGAAAGGCGTGCTCGCGCACCACATCCAGTTCGTGATGAATGGTTTGTTCGATGTCGCGCAGGTACTCGCGTTCATCGGGGCTGCAGAACGAAATCGCCACGCCGTCTCGTCCAGCCCGTGCCGTCCGGCCGATGCGATGCACGTAGCTGTCGGGAATGTTCGGCAGATCGAAGTTGATCACGTGCGTGATGTCTTTGATGTCGATACCACGCGCTGCGATGTCAGTGGCCACAAGCACACGCAGCTTGCCGCTGCGGAATCCTTCGAGAGCGCGTTCGCGTTGACCTTGCGACTTGTTGCCATGGATGGCGGCCGCCGATTCGCCGCCCTTCTGCAGGTGGCGTACGACCCGGTCGGCGCCGTGCTTGGTGCGCGTGAACACGAGCACCCGGTACATCGACTCGTTGCGCAGCACCTGGGAGAGCAGCTTGCGCTTCATGTTCTTGTCGACGAACAACACGCTCTGATCAATGCGATCCACGGTGCTTGCGGGTGGGTCGACCTCGACGCGCACAGGGTCTTTGAGCATGCGACTCGCCAGCTTGACGATTTCTGGAGGCATGGTGGCCGAGAACAGAAGTGACTGACGGTCCTCGGGCATTTTGGCAACGACTTTGCGTACATCTCGGATAAAGCCCATGTCGAGCATGCGGTCGGCTTCGTCGAGTACGAAGACTTCGACGTCGCCGACGTCGAGGTGACGCTGTTCCATGAGGTCGAGCAAGCGCCCCGGCGTTGCGACAAGCACATCGATGCCCTGCTTGAGGGCGCGCACCTGAGGGCCCTGTCCCACGCCACCGAAGACCACCGCATGCTTGATGTTGGTGTGCTTGCCGTAGCTCTTGAAGCTTTCTGAGATTTGCGACGCAAGTTCGCGCGTGGGTGTGAGCACGAGCACGCTCGGGCGGCGTGGTTTGGGCGGACGCGGATCGCCTGCCAGATAGTCGAGGATCGGCAGCGCGAAGGCCGCTGTCTTGCCGGTGCCTGTCTGGGCGATACCAAACAGGTCGCGCCCTTCGAGCAGATGAGGGATGGCGCTCACCTGGATAGGCGTGGGTGTGTCGTAACCCTGGTCGTTGATGGCACGCAGGAGGGGCTCCATGAGCTGGAGCTCTGCAAAGGTCGTCATAGTGGTTGGTGGGGCTTCGGGGAGCCCATGACCAACCGGGCCACCAGGAGTTTGGTGGGTTGCCGGAGACACGGGCGGGCGGCGGGTCACAAGGGAGGAGCAACGCTGCGCCGGGTGGGCGGTAGCATAGCGATCAGAAGCTTTTTTGCTGCAAGCAAATCCAAGCCGCTTGAATCACCACGCTTTGCGCGCAGTTGCGGCCCTCATAGCCGGTGTTCTGCCCACGGAGTGTCCGTCGAGCGTAATCCTCTCAACTCGTCGGAATGGTCAGGAGAACTCCCGCATTTGGCAAGGATCCTCGCGCTTGCTGGAGCCGCGTCAGGTACTGGATAAGAGCGAAGGAGTTCTTGGAGTTGGTGTCATGCAGTTCGATCCAGAACCACAGGTCCTGGAACTGAATCGCCACATAGGCTTCCAAAGGGGGGGCTTCGGTGACATGGATTTTCAATATATCTGCTGGGTGATAATTACTCTGAGCGTGATAGCAGCGGTCCATGCCTTTCACACAATTGGGGTACTGCTGCGCGTATGGGTCGGGGAGTTCGATCCCACTCGCAACATGCAGCATCAGGGCGAGCATGGGGCGAACATCGATTACGAGTTCGCTGTCCGCGGGTTGCTCGTTGTCATGTCTCATCAAGATCGGAAAGAGGTTTTTGTCCTGGGCGAGGCCCAGAAGAGTCTTTAGCCGCGCGCTCGATTCCTGGTGCGAGGGATCTTCGCTTGGCAAAAAAGCGAGGCTGTAGGTGAAGTTATTCGCCGCGGCGTGGCTACCGCCCTTTTCTTTCTTCGCGCTCTCCGTTTCCTTGATGCCCGTCAGGGGCCAGTAGACGATGTTCAGAATGTGAAGGGTCTCGAGTTCATCGATCAATTGAAGGGCTTCCGCGAAGTCGGCGAAATTCGGTGGAAGTGGTTTGCAAATAGGGCCGATCGAGACCGCGATGTTTCTGAGACTATTCATGCCCTGGAGGGCGGTACTGAATAGGAGCTTTGCGTCCCATCCCGCGTTGTTCAGCATGAAGATCTGGTAGGGCTGAAGTGGAGCGAGTAGTCGCATCGCGAAGGCTTCGCCTACGACAGGCGTGTAGGTGATCGTGGGGTTTTCTTCTAGCGTGGACTGCAGGCTCAGAGGGAACTCGTTTGCGCCGGATTGGAAGGTGGCTCCGGCGCTGCCTACAGCAGTCACCGAGTACTGGGTGACCACCTGTGTGAGGTCCAACATTTCGGGCATCGCCGCAAAACGAAGGCGCACGATGTTAGAGAGGAGCTCGCGGTTCGCACTGATACGGATGGCTTCGGCGTAATCTCTTCTCGCGGGAGCAATCGTTGCTGGTCCTAATAAGCCGCAACTGGTGGTCGCCAGGAAGAGCATGCTCCAGCCCAGGATCGCCACTTCACCGAAAACCAGCCCATGCTTGATGTCTCTCGGCCTCAAGGGTTTTGCGAACCTCATGGTATCTAAAAGCTGTGCCGAGAAGAGGTAGAACAGGGCGCGCCCCTTCTCCTCCACGGTGCTCCTTGATCATGAGCGATCTGGCTGACAAGACATGTGTTCCTTGCCGTGGCGGTGTTCCGCCCATCAAAGGAACACAACTGGCCGAGCTTCACCGCCAACTGGGCAACGGCTGGGAGGTGGTGAACGAGCACCACCTGATCAAGGCCTACACGTTCCCGGACTTTGTCCAGGCGTGGGCGTTCACCGATCGGGTTGCTGAGTTGGCCGAAGAGCAGGGCCACCACCCCGACATTCACCTGGCCTGGGGTGCGGTTCGCCTCGAGATCTGGACGCACAAGATCGACGGTCTCACCGAAAGCGACTTCATCTTCGCGGCCAAGGCTGACGCGCGGTTCGCGCCGCCCTAGCCCGGTGCCGGCCTGCGGTGAGCCCTCAGGTGGCCGCCGAGTTCTGGGCCTCGATCATGGCGGCAGACACGGCGTGAAGTGCGTCCACCCAGGTGCTGGCGGTCTCGGGGGTCCAGTCGTTACCGAGGGCGCCGGCCAGGGTGCCCAAGAGGGAGGCCGACACGAACTCGTACATCTCGGGCGTCACGTTGTAGCCCTTGTGGGTGTGGCCCAACTTGGTGAGCAGCGCACCCATCTCGTCGGGTTTGTCGACGAGGGTGACGATGGCGGCCAAGCTCTGCATGAGGTTCGTGCGCTGGGAGTCGAAGTCGGTGTTTGCGAAGAGTGGCCGCACCTGGGGGTAGGTGTTGAGCAGGGTGCTGTAGAAGGCCTTGGCGGCCTCGTCGGCGATGGGGCGCACCGTGTCGAAGGAACTGCGGAGCAGGGTGACGTCCATGGTCGGATTCTCGTTGCGGGGAACGGCGTGTGAGCCGTGTGAAGTGAGTGGTCAGTTGACGGGCAGGCGAGAGAGGCCGCTGCCGGCGCGGGGTTTGGCGACGAGGTCGGCGAGGGTCGTGCCCTCGAGTTCGCGGTAGAAGGCGGCTTCGGCGGAGATGAGCTTGCGGCGCAGGTGGCAGCCGGGTTCGAGCACGCAGACTGTTGGTTCGGCGACGCACTCGAGCACGCCCTCCCGGCCCTCGAAAGCGCCGATGACGGTGGCGACGTCGAGCTTGTCGGAGTCGGCCGTGAGCCGCATGCCGCCGCCCCGGCCGGCTTTGGTCTCGATCCAGCCGTGGCGCACGAGGGCCTGCGCGACTTTCACGAGGTGTTCACGGGAGATCTGAAAGGCCTCGGCCACCGCGTCCACCCGGGTTCGCTCGTCGCAGCGAGCCAGATAGATGAGCACACGGAGGGCGTAGTCGGTCTGCAAGCGGAGCTTCATATTAAACTAGTATCAAGCGTACCAGTTTATGTCAAGCGCGTCGGCCTCGCCCGGCGTTCAGATCCACTCCTGATCGTCGACCGCCACTTCCCGTGCGCCGCCTGCGCCACCGAGGTGCTGGGTCTGCTTGGGTTCGAAGAGCAGCACCGACGCGCGGGGCTCGGCACGGGGTTTGTGTTCGACGCCTCGGGGCACCACGAACAACTGGCCCGCTTCGAGCGCCACTTCACGGTCCCGGAGTTCGAGAACCAGTCGTCCTTCCAGGCAGAGGAAGACCTCGTCTTCTGCCTGATGGCTGTGCCATTCGAGTGCGCCCTCACACTGAGCCAGCTTGAGCAGCTGTCCGTTCGCTTCCCCGATGACCCGCGGGTGCCAGGTGTCGTGGAAGGCGGCGAGCTTGCTCTTCAGATCGATCACATCTGTCATCGTCCGTGTTCCTTTTCGTCAGGTTCGCATCGGTTGGCAACGGCTTGCCTCAGGATACGGATCTTCGCGTGCCCGGTGGCTCCGAATGTCACTGTTGTGCCCTGCTGCTTCGCACACTGCGCTCGGGCAGCGTTTTGCGGACGGCGCTTTGCGTGCACGGGCCACCTCGCGACTGACGGGATCAAGGGTCGCCGTACGGCTCTCGATGCTGCTTGATGAGCTTGTCGACCTCGCACTTGGCCTGGCCGAGAAGGCGGTGCCCTGTTTTTTTGAAACCCTTCACGCCGCGCAACCACGTCTCCAATTCTTTGAACTCTTTCACGGCCTCTCTCCCAGCGGAGTCGTACTTGTCTTTCATGTATCCGCTGTGCACAAAGCGCTGGGGTTGGTAGATGCCGATGATGGGCGGAGCCTCGACGTGGTCCTTCTCAAGGAATCCCTCGAGCTTCTTTTTCCGCTGGTCACTTTTTGTTGAGCCAAAGAGAAGGATGACCTTGGGCTTGATCACCTCCAGGTCGTGCTTGATGTAGGCGAGATGCTCCGGCAAGTTTTTCCACGTTGGATCGTTGTTGTTGGATTTTTTGCCGTTCTTTCCCGGCCTCCGCTTGAGCGTGAACTTGAAGAGGTTGCCCATGGCAATCGTCTTCCCGTATTCGAAAGGGCTTGCCCCCTCGGGTTCCGGGAGCCGGAGTCTCTCGGGAACCTCCGGGCCGGAGAGTCTTCGGTGCACGTAGCGTGCGACCACGACGGCCAGGCCCTCTTTGATGGGTTCGCACCAGGCGTCCTTGTCCCACTCGAGACCGTCGCGCAGTTTCGGCGTGCAACCCAATGTGTTGTGCAGCCGGGCTACGTCCTGAAGCTCTTTGCAAGAGGCCATCTTCTCCTCGATGTTCTCCGAACTCAGGTAGGCCAGTAGACTCTCCGTTCCGTGACAGGAGGGGGCGCAGGGTTTGGATGGTGGGTCAAACTCCTGATAGCCCTCCGGGGTTCCCTTCGCCTTGAACTCCTGTTCGTAGAGTTGTGTCAGCTCAGCGATGGGTTCAAAGTTCGACATGAAGGATCCCCCGTACTTCAGAGTGTCGTGAGAGTCGTTGGGATAAGTCGCTTGGGCTGAATGAGAGCGAGTCTCCCTCGGCAACGGCTTGCCTCAGGATACGGATCTTCGCGTGTCTGGTGGCTCTTCATACCGCGAGGCCTCGTACTCGTGTTTTACGCGAAGTGGCTGCGCCCAGGCGGCGATTCACGACGTGTGAAGCTCTCCTGGTAGTCGGGAGGGTAGATGTCCGTGATGGTGAAGGTGCCGCGAGTGCTCCACGTGCCGGGTACCCAGAGACCTTCCGCATCGAGGACCTTGTCAATCGACTGGGATTCAATGAGGGCGTGGCCCCAGAAGATCCAGCGACCCTTCAGGCTCTGCACCAGGAAGACGCGCACGGGGTCGAGGTGAAACAGGCGAGCTTCTTCCTTCTGGAACGACAGCCGTTCGTTGCCCAGATCCTCCAGGCGAACGGGTGTTTGGCGATGAGCGTCCAGGTCGAGCAAGTGCGCGGGGAATCCTTGCTCGGCGGTCAGTGCGAGGGTGTCGTTGATCTCGATGGTGCTGCCCACGGTCGTCTCCGTCAGTCTGAATGTCTTTGAGTGCGCCGCCTGTCTGCACTCCCTGTGAAGCGAGTCGCAAGATCTCCAGGCCGCCTACGCCTTGCGGGCGCGTTTCTTTTTCACCGACTCCGGCAGACTGGCCTCGTAAGAGGCCACGAACTTCTTGGCCGTGATGCGCTTGATGGCGCGGCCTACCACCTCGAGCGGGATGTCCTCCAGTTTCTTCACCCGCACGCAGGACTTGCCCATGTTCAGTTTCTTGCCTGTGGCGAGCCACTCTTCTCGGAAACGCTCGGCCTCGCCGGGCTGGGTGTAGACGCAGAACAGGTAGAGGCCGATGTGACTCTTCTGCGAAGCAATGCCCACGAAGGGCACCGGTTGCTCTGGATTGCAGTGGTAACCGTGGGGATACACCGAGTGCGGAAGCGTCCAGGCCAGGGCTCCGTTCTCCATCGACTCCTTGAACTTCTTGTCGATGTTCTTGCGGATCACCGTGCGCAGCGCCTTGATGGCGGGCCGACGGTCGTCTGACAGCGAAGCGAGAAACTCGGTGACGGTCTGAGACTTGGTGGGCATGCCCCGAAAATAACAAAGGCAGCCAGAGGCGTGTTGTCAGTCCTCTTTCATCCAGTACCAGTTACCCGAGAGGTGCCCTTTGTTGCCCGAGTTGTAGCAGAGGTCATCCAGCCCACTTTCGCTGTAGATGATGGCTGACTCGCTGTCGTCTCTGAATCGAAAGTAGATCCGGTCTTTGTGGTGGCAGTCGCGGGTCGCGCTCTTGACCTGATAGAGGCCGTAGTCGTAGGAGCGGACACCGACCTGACTCAGATCGTCCTGGTTCTCGGCCAGCGCGTTTTCGAATCCCGGTTGGGCGAGCATGAAAGAGGCGTGGAGCGGCACTTTGAAAACGACCAGAAGTACAGCGACTGCAAGCATGCTCAGCATGAAGCGAAGGCCGTGAAATTGAACGGGTTGAGCCGCCTCGGATTTCCGGCGTCCCCAATACATGAGGAGCAGGAAATAGCAACCGAGGGAAGACAGCACAGTCGTGACAGCCAGCGCTCCCACTGCAAACCACTGCATGTAGTAGAAGGCCGGAAAGAGAGCCATGTACAACGCAATGCCACAGCAGGCAGCAGAGATTGCAATTGCCATCTGCTCAACAAATCTTTGCTTGCGTTGGTGGAGGTCTCTCATTTCTTGATCCTGCGGGAAGTGCTTCACCGCATGCTGAAGGGTGGGTATCGATCTGTGACCAGGAGGAATGCGTACGCCTGAACACGCAAGCTCCAGCGCGCCCAGCCCACGACAAAGTCGAACAGACCTTTAGGATACCGCCCCGTGAACAAGATGGCGAACCAGGCAAGGATGACACTCAAGAGTGCCAGGACTCCCAGGAGACAGAGAACGATGTAGTGGGGGATCGCCAGAATCCATTTGACCAGTGGAAGAAAGCGATGGAGGTCTCGTTCTACATCGGGGTAATCGAGGTCCAGGTGCACGGATTGCTCTTCATCGGCTGATGGGTATCGGTCGGAGAGCAACGCGAAATAAGAGAAGACCCGTGTCTGGAAACGGGCCAGTTCGAGAGAGAAGTCAAACCACCAGCGGGGGTAGCGCCCTCGAAAAATAATCATGAGCGCCGTGGCACTCGCAAGTGCAACCGCAGTGCTTGAGGCAGATTGAACGTCAAAGCCTGTTTTTGACGAATCGTGAATCACGTACTCGGAATAAGTCAGGGCGCCGAGAAGAAAGGCGATGGGGATGCCAAAGAGGAGTCGAAAGAATGAACTGAACTTGTCCAGCTTCTCGGGGTGATCAATCTCCAGGCGGGCTGCGTAGTGCGAATGCTCCGTCGTCATGGCGCTCTCCTCGTTTTTGATGCCCATGGGGTCCCTCTGCTGGGAACGAACAGCATCACGACGCGGAGGTGCTTCGGTCAAGTCTATGGCCCGGAGAACCCCGGGATCGCTTATCCTTCTGGTCCTCATCCGATCCCGTGCCAAAGGAGAGTCGATTCATGATTCGCACGCCCGTGCTCCATGCCACCTTTGCTTCGCGATGTGCCGCCGCTGTTCTGGGCCTGGTCGCGTTCGCCTCGCCCACTCTTTCCGCGCAGGCGCCTCAGACTTTTGGAATCTCGGACACCGGAGGGCCGACCGCGCCCAAACCCGCGCCAACGATTCTTCCGTCGGAGCAATTCGCGCTCGACATGAGCCTCATCGACCGCCTCGTGTTGTCGCCACTCGACAGAGCGGCGCTGGTGGCTGAAGACCTGGCGTTGCCTCGCGAAGATCTCGCTCAGCGCTACGGCGTGGCGCGTGACGTCGACTTCGATCGCAACTCGGGAACCTGGTCACAGGTCGCCCCCGAGCAATTTCTGTGGGCCGTCGACATCACGAGTCCGGGTGCCATCGGTCTCCGGGTACGGCTCGATCTCAACCTGCCAAAGGACGCGTCGCTGTTCGTCTATTCGCCCGCAGACCCCACACGCGTGCATGGCCCCTACACGGGCTTCGGTCCCTTTCATGGGGAAGAGATCTGGACACCCACAAGTTTCGGCGACACGGTTCGTGTGGAATACCTCGTCACGGCGTTTTCTCCGCCTGATGCGGGGCGAGTGCCGTTCGCGCTTGATCGTATCCAGCACATCTATCTCGATCCGTTGGCCGGCTCCGACCAAGAAGGTGGTGGTTGCTACAACGACTCGACGTGCTACAGCGCGTGGGAGACCACTTCGAATGCAGTCGCGGGTCTCGGCTTCATCCAGGGCGACTCGCTGTTCTGCTCGGGGCAGTTGATCAACTCGCAGGCGGGTGACCTGACGCCGTACTTGCTGACGGCCAACCACTGCATTGGCAACAACTCGACGGCGCAGAGCACCGAGGTTTACTGGCGCTACCAGAGTTCGACGTGCAACGGATCGCCTCCGTCGCTGGCCTCGGTACCGCAGTCGGCTGTGACCACACTGCTGGCAACAAAGGCTGGCATCGGCACCTACGACTTCACGTTGTTGATGGTCGAAGGGGCTTTGCCCAGCGGTCTGGGGTGGGTCGGCTGGAACGCCGGGTCGATTTCAAACGGCACCGACGTCACGGGTGTTCATCACCCGAGCGGGACCTACAAGAAGATCAGCTTCGGCACCAAGATCGCGATCGGCGATCCCGATCTGGTGCAGGTGGGTTGGTACGACGGGCCAACGGCACCCGGTTCGTCGGGTTCGGGGCTTTTTGTTTCGTCGACGCAGCAACTCATCGGCCAGCTTTCGACGGGCAGTTCGTTCTGCGGGCTCCTGGGCAATGGAAACCCCGACCAGTACGGCGCTTTCTCGAAGACCTTCGGTGACATCTCTTCGCTTCTGGCGGGTGGCAGTGACGATGGCCTCGAGAACAACGACACCTGTGCGGCCGCGGCGTCTGTGGGCAACGGCACCACGGGCAGTCTGGTGGTCAAGAGCACCGACGAAGACTGGTACAGCATGACGGTGCCAGCCGGCAATCAGCTCAACGTGAACCTTTCGTTCACGCACGCCAACGGTGATATCGACGTGAAGTTGTTCAACGGCTGTGGCGGCACGCAACTCGCGATTTCTGAGACGGCCACGAACAACGAAGCTTTGTCCTGGACGAACACGACGGGATCGCTTCAGACCGTCTACGTACAGACCTATCTGTTCAGCGACACGCGCAACGACTATTCCATGACGATCAGTGGCACTGGAACGGGCGGTGGCGGTGGCAGTGGTCCGGTCAATGACAACTGCGCCAACGCGATCGTTGTGGGTGAGGGCACCGTCAGCTTTGACACGACGGATGCGACGACGGACGGACCAAACGAACCGGGTGCGTGCAACTTCTTCAGTTACACCCAGATCGATTCGGACATCTGGTACCGCTATGTCGCGAGTTGCACGGGCAACGCGACGATCGACCTGTGTGGCAGCAACTACGACACGAAGCTGGCCGTGTACAACGGCGGGTCGTGTCCGAGTTCGGCCTCGGCGGACGGTTGCAACGACGACGCGTGCGGTCCCGGTCAGGGTTTGCAATCGCAGGTGGTTCTCCCGGTTGTGGCGGGCAACAGCTATCTGATCCGGATCGGAGGCTACGAAGGGGCGACAGGAAACGGCACACTTTCGATCAGCTGCAGTGGTGGTGGTCCGTCCTGTCAGCCGGACCTCGGTTTCCAGGGGCCGGGCACGGCCACCATGACCATCTGTGGTGACACCGGCACCGGCGACACGATCACGGTCGATCTGACGGGTGCGCCGGCGAACGTGCCGGTTTACTTCGTCTATTCGCTTTCCAACACGGGGGCGCCTTTTGCGGGCGGCACCTTGGTTCCCTTCCCCAACTACAAGTTCCTGGTGTTCTCGACGAACAGTTCGGGGTCGCTCAGTCTGATGGCGAACGGGGGTGGCGGCCCGGCCACCTTCTATTGCCAGTTCGCGATCAAAGTGAACGCCAGCACCTGGTGGTTGACCAACGCGGTGGCTCTCACGGTCGACCCCTGAGGCAGCCGGCGCAGAGCAAATCGCCTGTCCTCAGGGGCTGCTTTCGACGGTCTCGGGACTTCTAGGGAGTCGTCCCCTGCACGCCATTGCTGGCCGAATAATCCGCGATCGCCCCGGCGTCCTCGGTCCAGATCTGATAGTAGGACTCGAAACCCGACGGCAAATTGGTCGGCCAGTTGAAGGGCAGGTTGAGTGTTCCGCTCGGACTGCTGAACATGAAACGGATGAAGTCCGGCTCAGGAATCAACACGCCACCCTGGAGCGGCAGGTTCACCTGAGTGAAACCGGCGAAGATGACACAGAGAGCGCTGGCCGCCGTGTTGCTCAGTGCCGCCGCGTTGGGGCTTCCCGGTGTCAGGGGGCCTGTCATGGTCAGGCTCGGATTGCCGTTCGTCCCGGCCAGTGCACCACCCAGATCGACCCAGACCGACTGCCGTTCCACGGCACCCATGTCGACGAGAGGTGCGGTGCCAATGCCCGTGTCCACCACACCCGGCACGTCGACCTGGCGCGGGTTGCCCATGTAGTCGAGCGCGGTCAACACCTCGGTGTTGTCACCCGCGTCAATGACCGGTGACGCAGCACCCGGTGTGAAGTTCAGGTTGGCCGCATCCGCGAAGAGTGGGTCACCCGAGACATTGCCCGACCCCCGAGCAAAGCCACCTTGCACCAGACTGTTGAACACCAGCGTCGAAGCATTCACCTGATTGCCAGCACCTTGTCCACCGCCGACCCCGGTGTTGTCCCAGAGGATCGAGTTGTAGACCTGGAAGTTCGAGACGCCCTGGTTGCGGATGCCGGCGTTGGCCTGGTTGGTGGCGGTGTTCGAGACGATGGTGCAGTTGCGTACCCGGGCCGAACCGCTCGAACCCAGCCAGATGCCGGCGCCTCCGCTGCCGCCTGTGGCCGTGTTGTCGACGATGACACACGAGTCGACCTCGGTGCCCGTGTTCGCAAAGAGTTCAAGGGCGCCACCTCGCGCCGCAGTGTTCCCGCGGAACAGGCAGCGAAGAAAAGTGGCTCGGGCTCCCGCAATATCGAAAGCGCCTCCGAAACTTCCACCCACGCCGTCCTCGAACGTGCAATCGGTGAAGCTGGGTGACCCGCCGTTGTTGACGTAGCCAGCGGCACCACCGAAGACGCAGCGGTTGGCGATGAAGCGGCAGTGACGGATGGTGGGGCTGACGTTGCCAATGCAGAGAATACCCGCACCACGGTCACGATTCGCCCCGCTGGCGCTCGCGTTGCCCGAGGTCACCACGAAGCCGTCCAGGACGGCGGTGCTGTTGGTGCCCGAGGTCGTGATCAGGTGGAAGCTGTTCTCGGAGAACTGCAGGGCACCGTCGTCGCCGGCCAGATCACCATTGAGCACGCTGTCGGCCGTGCCAAAGGGAGGGCGGTCGTCAGGTCCGGTTTCACCCCCGGCAAACGAACCGTAGATCGTGACTCCGTTCTTGAGAGCGAAAGACGCACTGCGGTCGCCGGTGGCCGAGGCCAGGTACTCACCGTCAGCAACGAAGATGTCATCGCCCGAGGTGGCCACCGCGAGAGCGTCTTGAAGTCCGTTCGAACCCTGAAAAGCGTCGGACCAGCTGCTGCCGTCATTCAGGCCGGTGGCGAGCTGGGCGTCCACAAAGATCGTGTCGGCGGAGGCCAGCGGTGCGAGGCCGAGAACGATCAGAAGCAGAGAGAGACGTGGCAAGACGTGTGACATGGTGAGAATTCAGAGGAGAGGGACGCGCGTTGTTGGTCTCGAGTGCTGCGGAGAGACGGCCAGCATGAACCCTGAATCGTATCACCCGTTGCCTGTTTCGGGCAGATGGCAGCTCTTTCGCCGCTGTTTGCTGCGCAGGATGACTGTCGAGTGACAATGCGGGCACCGACGTGGACAATCTGCCAGCGCTCGCGAGTTGATGAACCCGCACCTACGATGGATGACCCATGAACGAGATGACGGAATCGACACCGGCTCAGGAGACCCTTTCCGGATTTCACCACAAGCTTCAATTCGCGGCCCTGTGCGCGATGCTTGTGCTGGCCTTGGTCGGTGTGTGGCTAAGTGAGGCACAGGGCGAGGGTGCTCGGGGCTACTGGATGCTGGTCGTGTTCATCTACGCTTCGTTGGGGATCTTTCGCAGCACACGCAAGGCCAGGTCGCTGGGGCGACCTGTCATGAAGATGATCGGGCGTGAGCTGTTGCACTGGGCCGTGCTGCTGGTGTTCATGTGCATCCTCTTGTTTCTGGAGCACCGGGCGCTGATCAATCGCCAGATCACGTCGCAGGTCGCGCTGCTTCTGCTCGCGCTTGGATGTTGCCTGGCAGGCATTCATTTCGACTGGCTCTTGCTCGTCATGGGAATCGCTCTGACTGGCATGGTGGTGGCCGTGGTGTCGCTCGAACAATACTCGGGCGTGATGTGGTTGGTTGTGTGCCTGATTGCCGCCGCAGCAGCTGGTTTTGTGTATCTGCGATCCAAGCGTGCCTCAGCGCTGGCTCGCAAGGCTGCCGCACATACGTGACGAGGCAGATAGGGATTTGCCATGGATCAGATTCGTGTCGTCTTCACCACCGTTCCTGATGCCGCCGTTGGTTCTGAAATTGCGAAACGGGTCGTCGAGGAAGACCTTGCGGCTTGCGTGAACATCGTCCCTGGATTGCGATCTGTCTTTAAGTGGGACGGAAAAGTCAGCGACGACCCGGAAGCCTTGCTCATCGCCAAGGTTCGGGCCGACAAACTGACCGACTACGAGGCGCGCCTTTCAGAACTTCACCCTTACGACGTGCCGGAGATCCTTGCTCTGCAGCCGGATCACGTCTCGGAGGCCTACCTCTCCTGGGTCATGGGCAGCTGAGGGGCGTCAGGGAGTTTCTTCAACGGGCAGCAGAGAGCGAACCGTGCTGTCCAACTCGAGCAGGTGACGCGCTGAATAGCCGCGATCGTGGAACCAGATCACGTTGCCGGTGCTGTCCAGAAGAATGACCCGGCCGTTGCGAGGCCGTTGGTCACCCGTGAAACGCACGACGCGCGCGGCATCCTCGTCGTAGAGGGTCACGACAGACCCCCAGTCTTCGGAAGGGATCCCTGAGCGCATGCCGCTGTCGATGCTGTCGGAGAAGAGGCCCGCCATCCCTTCGATGGTGGGCACTTCGAGTAGCTGGCCAGGAGTCTGTGCCTGAAGGAGTCCCAGGATCCAGCGGTCCAGGTCAAACTGAGTCTCCTGAACATAGCCGACGAGCAGAATCGCGGGGGCGCCGGCGACGTCACCCGGCAGGCTCACGACGTTGTCTTCGAGCGAGCGGCCGGTCACCTGCGGAAAGGCTTCTCCCGTCGGGTTGCGGTTTTCGATGGAAGAGCAGGCAAGGGTCAGGAACAGGCTGGCGAATAAGAGGTTCTTCATAAGAAGACCTTCGTGTGAAACCTGATCGTGGATTCACAGGATTCGATGAATCCTGTGCCCCGAGGGGGGCTGCGGATCAGGCCTCTGGATCGAGCATTTCGCGCAGCCGCATGAGGCCTCGCCGTACGTGCGTTTTGACCGTGCCCAGGGGCATGCCCATGCTCTCTGAGACTTCTGTGTGCGTCATTCCCTGCAGCACCGCAAGTTGAATCACCCGTTGTTGATTGTCACTCAACTGAGCCAATGCAGATTGTGCCTGTTGCGCATCGTCTGCCAGGCTGGCGACACTTTCTCCTGAGGACTCTTGTTGAGAGGGAAGCGTTTCGGGCAGGGGTTCGATTTCCGGTTGCCGCTTGAGCCGCCGGAGCCGGTCGATAATGCGCCTGCGGGCGACGGTTGAGATGAAGGTCACTTCGGAGCCTTTGCTCGCATCGAATCGGGCAGCTTTGCGCCAGATCTCGATGAACACTTCCTGGACGGCGTCTTCTGCCTCGGGGGTGGCACCGAGCATGCGTTTGGCGATCGACCAGACGAGGCCGCCATAAGCGTCCATGCACTGGGCGACTGCCGAGGAATTACCTGCAGCGACGCGATGAAGAAGGGCTTCGTGCTGAGTCATTGGAGATCTGGAAGAGATGCTACCTGTTCGTGCCGGTGTGAGGATGGCAAGTGCTGATGATTGGAGGCAATCTGCTCAAAGGTCACGGATTCGCCGTGAATCCGGACCGAGCGATGACGCGAAGACAAATTCGTGATGAACGTTCAAAAGACGACCAGACCACTTGAGGTTTTCGAGAGCCGGCTCAGGCTCCAGGTGCCCGTTGAGGTTGCCTTTGAATGGCACCAGCGTCCAGGAGCTTTGAGTCGGTTGACACCTCCCTGGAGCGATGTCGAGGTGCTCGAGGCGCCGGCCACTCCGGAGCCGGGGAGTCGTGCCGTCCTCCGTGTGCCGGTGGGGCCTTTCAAGATGAAATGGGTTGCCGAGCACACGGAATTTGTACCTGGGCGTCTCTTTCGCGATGTGGCTTTAAGTGGTCCCTTTGGCCATTGGGACCATACACATGAGTTTCTGCCCGAGGGCCCGGATGCTTGTGTGCTTGTAGACCGCATTCTTTACGCAGCTCCCTTCGGCCGGCTCGGCGCTTTTTTCGGATCGGCTCACATCCGTCGCGAGCTCTCGCAAGTTTTCGCTTACCGCAGTCGTATCCTCACGCAAGATTTACACCGTTATCAGGTGCAGAGCGCGCCTTCCGTTTTGAAAGAAACAAGACCTATGAAGATTCTCATCACCGGCTCGAATGGGCTGGTCGGCAGTTCGCTGGTTCCGTTCCTTACATCTGGTGGACACCAGGTGGTGCGTCTCGTTCGACGGGCAGCACGGTCACCGGATGAAGCCCAGTGGGACCCCGATTCGGGCCTTGCGGATCTTGAGGTCTGTGAGAGCGCAGAGGCACTGATCCACCTGGCGGGCGCAAGCATTGCAGAGGGGCGCTGGAGCACAGCACGCAAGCAACTCATTCGCAGCAGTCGAGTGGACGCCACCCAACGACTCTGTGAATCGCTCAGTCGGCTCAGAGAGCCCCCCAAGGCGTTTGTTTCTGCCTCGGCGATCGGAGTGTACGGCGACCAAGGAGCGGCCGTGCTCGATGAGCAATCGCCCCCTGGTGCAGGGTTTCTGGCTGATGTCGTCCGGGACTGGGAGGACGCAAGCAGCGTGGCTCGGCTTGCCGGGTTACGGGTCGTGAACCTGCGCTTCGGAGTCATCCTCGACCCGCGAGGTGGGGCGCTCAAGAAAATGCTGTTGCCCTTCAAGCTGGGTGCAGGAGGGCGCTTGGGGTCGGGGCAACAGTACATGAGTTGGGTCGCGCTGGATGACGTCCTTGCGGCGATTCTCCACGCCTTGAAATCTACAAATCTCAGCGGAGCGCTTAATGTCGTGTCGCCGCAAGCCGTGACCAATGCAACTTACACAAGGGCGCTCGGGAAAGCGTTGCGCCGACCGACCTTGTTTCCTGTTCCGGGGATTGCGGCCCGGCTTGCCTTTGGTGAAATGGCCAACGAGTTGCTGTTGTCGAGTCAACGTGTTGCGCCCAAGCAGTTGCTCGATTCTGGTTTCGAGTTTGCATGGCCCGAAATTAATCAGGCACTCGCTCACATGCTCGGGCGGGTTGACGGGCCTGGAACAAACCAAAGTGAAACTTGCTCTTCGGCAACAAAGAACATGGGGAACACCGCTCGCGGCGCATGAACCCTAGGACTTCGCGGGAAGTCCGACGAGTTCGCGGCCAACCTGGACAGCATCGGCAGTGCGAACGCCACACGCACTCGCTCCACTCGAAGTCCAGGGGGCCTCTTTGCTTTCAAAGCCAGGGCCGCCTATGAGCACAGCCAGCTCTGGATGAACTTCTCGTGCGAGTGTGATGGCCTTGTTCACGTTGCTTCGGTGAGCGTCTGTCGCAGCCGAGAGTAGGGCCAGGTCAGGGACAAACTCTTTGGCGGCCCAGGCAAAGTCGTCCGGTGGCAGGCGCGAGCCAAGAAAGATGACTTTCCAACCGTCGAGCTCAAAAAGCTCGGACACCAGACGCAAGCCAATGTCATGCGAGTCGTCGCCAATCGAGGCGGCCAGGACCGTCTTGCCCGTCGGTTCAACGCTGGGGGCAAAGGTCATGATCTGCGAGATCACTCGTATGGTTGTGGCTGAGACGGCGTGCTCATCAGAAATGCTGATCTCGTTGAGGTGCCACATGCGGCCTATCTCGCGTTGTGCCGGCTCGCACACATGGAGAAGAGCATCTCGAATCGTGAGCGCACCAGAGCGGACAGGGTCCAGTACTAGTTGAGTCGCCAGGCCACGGTTTCCTTCAAGGAGCGCTGTCATATAGCGCGCAGCGAGTGCCCCGTGTTCTTTCTTCATGTCGAGGATGGGAGGCACTTCAGGGATGGCTGTTCGGAGTGATTCCAGAGCCCTTTCAATCAGTTTGACTGCGCCCATGCCCGTTGTTTCAGGCAACTCATCGCTCAGGATTTCGCCCAGACATTCCAAGCTCGCGATCAAATCAGATTCTGGAAAATCGCGTGCCGCGAAGGCGGTTTGAAACCATTCGACCTTGTTCAAAAAAGAGTCTTGGCGACCTTCTTCCAGGGCTTGGGCAAGATCAGTCAGCAACTCTTCGAACTGCTTTTTCCAGGCTCGCCGGGGCAGCATGCCCAGCGCAGGGTTTTCCAGTCCGAGGTTCTGGACCAGGCGTTCTGAGGCGAGGTCGGCCAAGCCGGTTGCGCTGGCGCGTAGCATCTCGGCGGCGAAGGGGTCTGT
>JAQWOM010000034.1 GCA_029245865.1 Planctomycetota bacterium | reverse complement strand
GCATCCTCACGCCAGACAGCGCGGAGCGGGATGTCTAATCCTGCGCTGCTGATTGCACGGTCCACCACGAACGAAATCGTGTCTTCGAGATCTCTTGGTCGCGCGTAGAAAGCCGGCATGGCTGGCACGATATGCGCGCCTGATTCCGAAAGCGTCAACATGTTGCGCAGGTGAATCTGCGACAGAGGAGACTCGCGAGGAACAACCACCAATCTCTGACGCTCCTTGAGCATGACATCGGCACAGCGTTCGATCAGGTTGGCCGAGATGCCGCATGCAATGCGTCCGAGCGTTCCCATGGAGCAGGGAATCACGATCATGGCGCGTGGCGCATGGCTCCCACTGGCCGGGGGAGCTGCGATGTCCTCGTTGGCATGCACTGCGAGGTTCTCAGGGGCCCCTTCGGGGAACCATTCTAGGGGATTCCCGGGAAGCCCGTGTTCGAGTTCCAGCACGCGCGCGCCCGCCTTCGAGCACACCACATCGGTGGGCACATCATGTTCAACGAGGCGTTGCACCAGCCGCACGCCGTAGATGGCCCCCGAGGCGCCCGTGATGGCGACAAGGACCCGCGACATGATGATTCTCTCTCAGAGGAGTGCGGCGCGCAGGTCGCACAAGACGTCGTAGAACACATGCATGTAGACGACGATCGCGAGCCCACGCCAGGCGAAAAGGACTCCGAGGATTGTACCGGCGAAGCCCCTGAACGCGAACCGAGAGAGACTGAAGGCCTCGCCGGACTCGCCGACATGGTGATAGAAGGCAAAGGCCAGGGCCGAGATCAGAATTCCGAGACCCACTGCTGAAAGATCGGGCAATCGAAACAGGCGTTTGAACAGGACGTAGAGCCCCCCGAGCAGTCCGAGACGGAAAACGATCTCTTCCCAGAGGCCGGCGCCAACGCTCATCAAATAGGGAAGCCATACGGGGTTCTGGGGCAGTTGGTCCACTGAAGTGGCCGAGAGTCCGATACGGCCAACGAGGCTTTCAAGCGCAGGCCCGAGCAAAACGGCCAGGAGCAATGCCTCGCTCAGAATCAGAGAAGGCCGCGCCGCTGAAGCGCGCGGCCGATCGCTTCGGAACCACCAGACGGTTCCAACGGCAAGAACTCCTAGCAAGGTGTAGCGCAGGGTCACCACCAGGTCGCCGGGCATTCTCCGCACGAAGTTGGCCACGGCCATTTCGGCGCTGTTGCGAATCTGCGGAGCAAGCAGCGCGACGGCGATTTCGTAAGCCAGCAGAAGCGGCAGAACAACGGCTAACGAGCGGCCAATCTGCCGGGACTCCAGGTGATAAGTCTTGAACCAGGAGGGGCGTCGCTTCAACGGGCGACTCGATCGGCCACATGCAAAACGACAGCTCCCATCAGAAAGCGACGTTGCTCGCGGACGACCAGTCCCACCTGCTCCATTTCTCTTCCGATTTCGGCGGGCGATGGAAACGCCCAGACCGATTCGGGGAGATACCGATACGCGTCAATTTCGCTTCCGGAAAGCAGCCGTCCCATGAGGGGAAGGATGCGAAAGAAATAGAAGCGATAGAAGGCTGAGAAGATCTTTCGTTCAGGACGGCTGAATTCGAGGATCAGCAATCGCCCTCCTGGCGCCAAGACCCGGGCCATCTCTGCCAATCCGACCTGCGGGGATTCGATGTTTCGAAGCCCGAAGGCAACCGAGATGGCCTGGAAGCCCTGGTCCGCGTACGGGAGAGCCATGGCGTCGCCCACAGTCAAACGAGGCGCCGCACCGGGTTCGAATTTGGCTGGCGTGCGCTTCAGCATTTCTTCGCAGAAGTCACTGGCGTGCAAGACGGTTCCGGAAGGCAGTGCCCCATGAAGAGCCTGCGCCACATCACCGGTTCCGGCACAGAGATCGAGCACGCGCTGCCCGGGCACGAGTTCCGGCAAAGAGCGAACAAGTGCAGCACGCCAGCGCTGGTCGAGCCCCATGGACAGAAGGCGGTTCAGCCTGTCGTAACGCGGTGCGATCGACGCAAACATGCCGCGCACAGCCCGCCCCCTGTGAGGTGAACGGGGGTCGGGTGTCGTGCCGGGCATGGACGGCCTTCGGCTAGCCGCTACTTACCGAAGTACGACGCCATGACTGTCGCGTCAGCAACCGTCGCGATTGTCTTCAGCCGCACGGATGTCGTGACATCGAACACGTCAATGGTTCCGCCTCCGACAGACAGGTAGAGGCGGTCGGGGTCCCACCGAGGGATCTGCCCCAGGCCGATCTGCGCGAGCGGGAACCTTGAGTTTCTCGGAATGACCGTACCGCCGATGGTGTAGGTCACACCCCCTGCATTGAACAGGTTCGGGAACGTGCTGAAGTTGTTCCCGAGGAAAAGATCGCGGTTGTAGTCAGGCAAAGCCACGTCGAGCGCCTTGCCCGTCGACTCAGAGACGTACTGCTGGATGAATGTGAAGACCTTGTCGCCAAAGCCAGGGCTACCCGTCGTGTTGAACACGACCTGCCCAGGAGAGCTGTCCGCCGTGTACGCGATACGACTCACCATGGCATTGCCCTCTTCGGAGTCGGAGTGAGCGACAAACGCTCCGATGGTGTGGGCAAATCCGTCCAGTGGTGTATTGGGGTCATAAACGATTGCAGTGGGGTTGCTCATGCCTCTCAGCGTGGGCTGCCCCACGACAACAGGCTCATTAGGCGCAATGGTTCCGATGATGTTGTCGAATCCGATTCCCGCCAGGCCCGAGGGGCCGCCCTCAAAGATGAGCACGTTGTTACCCCCACCATTCGCAATAAAGGCGTGGTAGGTGCCACTCTGGAATCCAGGCCCGCCGGTCACCTCGCGCACACCGATGGCCACGTCATTGGGAAGGTTGATGCCGGACTGAGACAGGGTGCGACGCACGGTGTTCGTTCCCACGTCCACGATGCTGATCGTGTTCCCGAGGCGGTTGAGCACAAAGACGTCTTCGTTATCCGGGGACACGGCGACAGCTCGCGGACCTTCGCCGACATCGACACGCGCCACTTCGGTCATGAATCCTGCGGCATTCGAAGCATCAGCATTCACGACAGACAGGGAATTCCCGCCTTCGTTGGTGACGTAAAGGAGGCTGCCGTCCGGGTTGATCGCCACTGCAAAAGGATCTGGAAGCTTGACGGTCTTGAGGCGCTCAAAGCTGTTGGTGTTCACCGCATGCAGTGCCTTGTTCACACCATCCGTCACAAACAGGAAGTTTCCAATCTGCTGCCTCGACTGATAGTTCGGCGCCTGCAACCCGCCAGGAAACCCGGTTCCGATCGCAGCGGTGTTCAGGTTGGTCAAGACCACGGTGCCCGCGGTGGTCGTCTTGGGCATGGGGCCTGTCTGAAGGAACTTCGTCGGGAAGTTGAACTCGCCTGCGAAGGGGCTGGGGAAGCCAGCGTTTGGCAGCAACGGGATGTCGAACAAGTTCGGGTTGCTGCTGTTAGACGTTGGGTTCAGGTTCAGGAACGTATTGGAAGGCCAGGTGAACGGTGAAATCCCGGTGCCGTCATCAAAACGCATCAAGTAGTCACGGGAGAACACCTCGGAGCCCGAAATAAGTACCGGGTCTTGCCCAAGTTCAGCCTGGTCAAAGATCACTGCGGCCAGCGGCAAGCCTTCGGGCAAGCGCATAGGCGGCGGGTTCGGCACAGGTGGGTCAGAAATCGTATTGGTCTGAACGCCGGTGAGCGCAGGTGTGTTGTAGGTGACGTGATTGTTTGCAAGGAACGGGTTCTCGACGTCGTAGTAGACGCTGTCGAGAAATTCACCCATGACCATGTCGAGCACCTGCCCGATGTCGTCAGAATCGCTAAGGATTTGACCGCCGAACGAGTTCCTGACCATCGTCTCGTAGCCGGACGAGCCTTCGTTCACCCCTGGCACCCGCTTCAAAGCGATCGGTCCCAGCGGGATGCCGATGCCCACGGCAAATTCAGACTCGAAACTCACAGCCGTGCACTGACAGGAACCCGATGTGTAGCGACCGAGCACCCCATAAGCGCGCGAATTGGCGCCACCGGCAAGCGAACTGCTGGCGTCCCAGTTGAGGTTTGACGTGGAGCCCGTCACCGCCAAGGGGAGGTAACGCGATGTGACGAGTTTGTTCGCCTCTCCGGTGTTTTCGAGACCGCCAAGGTGAACATTTGTGTTGAAGCCTTCGCCATTCAGGTCAATCGCACCCAGGCCCGAATTGCCGAACCCAACAACGATGGCCTGTGGAGCCACGGGGGCGTTGACATAGGGTCGCTCGAGGTCTTCACCGACCGTAAAGGTCCGCGAGACATTCCAGCCCCCCATGGTGAGATTATTTTCGAGGTTGCCGTCAATCAGTGTGTCGATCGCAATGGCCGTGCCACCAAAGAACAGGAGACCCTGCAGGTCCATGGGCCCGCCATTCACCTTGATCACGGTTTGATTGGCCAGCGTCGCTTGCTTCAAGGTCACCGTGGTGTCGCCAAGGCCAACTGAGGTGAGGCCCTGCCAAGGAGTAAACATGGTTCCTGAGCGCGTGTAGTTTCCGAAGTTCGTCGGCGTCGCAGGCACCGTCGCAGGCAGCGTATTGCTCGACATCCCCAACCCGTTCATGCACACGCCTAGCGTGACCACCGTGCCCGGAGGCAAGTCAACGAGGGGCTCAATGATGTAGGCCTGCAGGTTGTTCTGGTTCACGGGGTAGATGTCACACGGAATGACACCGCGCGGAAGAGTGGCCAACGTGTTCTGCTGAGTGGGAAAGAGGCCCTGAATCAGATTCGGGAATTTCGGGCTGTTCACATCGGCAATGGGTGTCCCCTCGTCCGACACATTAAAAATCGGCCCGGCACTCTTCACGAGCGGGTTGTTCACGGCCACCTGGACCGGCTGATTGACCGCCACGTAGATGCTTGGCGCCAGCGGGGCGCCAAAAATATTCAGCGAGAACTGAGTCGACGGGCTGGTGATCGGTCGCGTGTTCCCGCTGTACGGGAAGACCACGCCCTTACCCTCCACGGAGTGAATCGTCATCCGCTTGGAGAAGCCGACCGAGTTAGGAACCACCTCCTTGTCGAAATCGACCCGGAAGATCGACTTCGTTGAAATCGATGAGTTCGCCGCATCAGTTGGAGGGTTCACAGGCGGACTGCCCCCCAGGTAATCACTCGAGCTCAGAAGGTTGATGGCCGGCATACCCCCGATGTCTACCTCGATGGCGGGACCACGGTTGAAACTCCCGTCGACAGCCTTCGGGTCAGCACCCACGTTCTCCTGAGACACCGGGAAACTGTGGAAGTAAACGTCTTCCGCCGTGCCATTCCCCTTCTTCATGCGGGTAATTTGAAAGGACACGAAGCCAATCACATCTGCCGCCTGGTCGCCACTCGTCGCAAAGTCGTTCACAGCGCTGGGGATCGTTGTGTTGGCACCAAACACGCGCCCACCAAGGCCCCCGGGGTCCGTGGGGCTGGGCAGCACGAGCGCACCCGTCGGCAAGATAAACCCGACATGCAGCGGGGCGCTGGTGAGTGTGATGAGCGCGGGATTTTCGTGGGCGATGTAGGTAAAGACCTTGGGATCCAAGATCTTTTCGCGCGCGCCCACAGGAACGTTGCTCACAACTGGGTCCTGAATCAGCGAGAGGGTCGAAGCGCCCTGCTGAATCGGCACGGCACAAACGCCACCAATCACGGCCACGCCTGACACGTGACGGTGCTCGGCGGTGTGATCCACCACATTCGTGGTGTCAAACCCTCCAGGGCCTCCTCCGGCGCGAGTCACCCAGCGAGCTTCGACGAGCACGTTGCCCGGAGCGTTGAGATCGCCAAGGAATGAATTTCCGGCATCCGTGAAGTTGAACAAGCTTTCGGTTTGCAGCTTGTAGGGGAACTCGATCTGGATGAACTGGTGCTGGCTCGAGGCGCTTGGGCCGCGACCCGCTGTCCCCATCGTGTTCGGCAGCGGCGGAAGCTTGGGAATAATTGGAGTCGGGATATTCGAGTAGAGACCCGGCCCACCATCCGTAACGCCGTCGCCGTCCTGGTCGCCACCCGTGAACGGAGGGGGCCCTCCATCCAGAGTCGACAGGACAGGTCGCCCCGTGACTGTGTTTCCGGTCGTTGTCTGGAACAGGTCATACACATTGTTGGCCGCGTAGATGCGCTTGGCCGTTGAGTCTTTCTGATCCAAACCGGTCGAATAAGCCTCGAGACCAGTGGTGTCAGCGACACCGTCTCCATTGCCGTCGGCCAGGTTGCCGTTGAGGTCGGTCTGCTTCTTCATCAACGCGGCCAGAAGCTCGCGTTTCGCGACCTCCGCAGGGACCGCGGACGAATCACCTCCATCCAGGATATCGACACGGCTCCAGCCCCCATCGCTGCTGGTCGTCGCCGTATTGACAATCTGCTGCTGTGCGTCCGAGGCGCCCGAGCTGCTGCCGCCACCACCACCACCACCACCGCCATCACCGCCGCCGCCGCCTCCACCACCGCACGCACCGACGAATAAGGCAAGACCAGCTGAAAGAAGGGTCAGCTTGAGGTTTTCTCTCATATGCATGGACAAGCTCAGGTCTCTAGAAAGGGGGCGAGACGTCGTTCACAAGAGATGGGCAGGGGGAGCCCACCAACTGATGCCTCAAAATGCAAAACGGCTGTTCAGGTAGCTATAGCCTAGCGATTCTCGGGTGGAAGCCTAACCGAGTCAAGCTATGACGCGGAACAAGTCCACTTGCTGACAGGACAGTGTGGATCGGCGACCGCCCCCTGTATCATCCACTCCATGAATGAGCCCGCTGACAAGGGAGTCTTCCAGACGCTCGCTGGCGAGCGCGATGAGGCCGAGGGGGCCCTCAGGCCCCGAACTTTCGACGAGTTCGTCGGGCAAAATCGGGTCGCCGACAACCTTAAAACCTGGATAAAAGCCGCTCAGCAGCGAAAAGGCGCCCTGGACCACGTCCTCCTCTCCGGGCCCCCAGGGCTCGGAAAGACGACCTTGGCCCATCTAGTGGCCACCGAGATGGGCGTCCCCCTCCGGGTGACCTCAGGACCAGCCATCGAACGCCCGGGCGATCTGGTCGGATTGCTGACCGGCCTCGAGGCCGGCGACGTGCTCTTCGTCGATGAAATCCATCGGCTCCCCAGGGCCGTCGAGGAATACCTCTACGCCGCCATGGAGGACCTCTCTGTCGATGTCATCATCGACCAGGGACCCGGGGCGCGCTCTGTCCGACTGTCCGTCCAGCCCTTCACTCTGGTCGGCGCCACCACCCGGGAGGGGCTCTTGACCCAGCCACTCCGCACTCGCTTTGGAATCACCGAAAAGCTGGTGCCCTACAGCGCACCCGAGATCCATGAGATCTTGCTGCGTTCGGCTGGTCGACTCGGCTGCGACCTTGAAAGCACGGCCGCTCAACGCGTTGCGGATCGCGCACGCGGAGTCCCTCGAGTGGCCAACCGGCTCCTACGTCGCCTGCGCGATGTCGCCGACCTTTCCTCCGACGGCCGCATCACGGAAGAAGTCGTGGACACCGGCCTCCAGATGCTTGGCATCGACACGCTGGGGCTCGAAGACATGGATCGCCGTATTCTCGGTTCACTGGCTCGGCTTGGCGGCGGTCCGGCCGGCCTGGGAACGCTTGCCGTGGCAGTCGGTGAAGAAGAAGACACTCTCGAGCTCGTCTATGAGCCCCATCTCATAAGACTTGGCTTTCTTGCACGAACCCCGAGAGGTCGCGTGCTGACGGACGCTGCCCGCACCCATCTCGGGCTCGAGTTTCCAGAGCACCCGGGATCTTTGTTCGACGGCTGAACCGGTGAGTCGACAGGGCCGTGAACGGGAAGGCAGGATTCGACGTGGCCTGCGGTGCAGCAGAGCCTTGCTCGCCACCGCTCTGTGGCTCTCTCCCTGCCTCTTGATGGCATGCGCAAAGGCGCCCGCGCCTCCACTCCCCTTGGTGGGTGAGCGCCCCCTCGGCTGGGTCGACGTGCGCTTGTCCATGCCTGCAGAGCAGCCCGCAACGATTGGCTCGAATGGCCCCTTCGAGATCTACGACAGTCAGGGCCTGCTCGTCATGGAGGGCAGCTCTCTCCCCGAAAACACACCGATTCAGGTCGAAGAGGGCGAAATTCTTCTGGGCGAAAGAGTTCGAGTGGCACAGAGCCTGGAACTCCGCCCCCTCGACGGGGCCACCCTGACTTTCCGCGGCCAGCAGTATCGCAGCCTGCTGAGAATCGAAATCTCGGACCAAGGCCGGCCTCGCGTCATCAACAGACTGAACATCGAGGACTACCTCAAAGGCGTTCTTCCCGTCGAGATGCCCGATCGATTTGGGCTCGAAGCGCTGAAGTCCCAGGCGGTCGCAGCGCGCAGCTACGCGCTCTCCGAGGGAGCCCGCCGTGGCTGGCTTCACCCCGATGTGCGAAGTCAGGTCTACGGTGGGAAAGAAGTCGAAACGTGGCTCTCGACAGAGGCCATTGAACAAACAGCGGGGCAGGTCCTCGCACATGAAGGCCAGATCATCCCGGCCTGGTTCCAGTCCACCTGCGGCGGGAAAACAGCACGTGCCGCAGATGTCTTCCCCGCACCACCAGAAGGTGTCTTACACAAACAGGTCCCTTGCTCGGACTGCCAGCACTCCGGCAGCTGGAGCTGGACACGCACGCTCGACGCAGAGGTCGTGTGCGAAGCGGCGGGTCTACCCGTAGCCCCACTGGAGTCCATCTCTCTCGAGCCACCTTATTTGCCTGGTCGGCCAGAGTGGATCACGATCACGGCCGGCGGCCTTGAGTCTCGAATACCCGCAGTCAACTTCCGAGAGCGCGTTTCGCGAGGGCAACCTCGCGCGAAACAACTGCTTTCCACGCGATGGGCGGCGCCTCCGCGGATTTCACCTGAAGCCCTCGTTGTTCAAGGCCAGGGCTGGGGACACGGTGTGGGTCTGTGTCAGTACGGAGCCAATGGCTACGCACGCCGCGGCGCCGGTTATCGCATCATCCTCCGCCGGTATTACCCAGGCGCCGATCTGGTCCAATTGCTGTGACAAAAACCACCTCCGGCCTGGAGCACCAGGTCACTCACAGTTGCGGATCCGCCAGAGTTGGCCGCATCACCGTGCGGCAGCGCACGATCGAAACACCGGCCTTCCTACCCGTAGGAACCTACGGAAGTGTGAAAGGCGTTCCGCCTGATCGACTTGCGAACGTGGGCTCCCAGATGATCCTCGCCAACGCATGCCACCTTCATGACCGACCTGGGGAAGAGGTCATCGCGGCGCTCGGAGGGCTGCACAAATTCATGAACTGGGATGGGCCCATCCTCACCGACAGCGGCGGCTTCCAGGTCTTCTCGATGCTGAACGTGGCAAAGCTCGATGACCAAGGTGTGAGCTTTCAATCCCCCATCAATGGGAGGCGCTTGCGACTCGGGCCCACGGAAGCCGTTGATATCCAGCTGGCCTTGGATTCGGACATCGCCATGGCCTTCGATCACTGCCCCCCCTTGCCCGCCGACCGCTCGCTCCTGGAAACCGCGGTTCGGCGCACCACCGACTGGGCTGCCAAGGCGCTCGCCCATCACAGAGCAACGAGCACACGCGGCCAAGCGCTCTTCGCCATTGTCCAGGGCGGCCTCGATGACGAGTTGCGGAAGCAATCGGCACGCGAACTCACCGCGCTCGACTTTGACGGTTTCGCCATGGGTGGACTTTCGGTTGGAGAAACTTCCGAAGAGCTCCGCACGGCAACGAAACGCTATGCAGAGCTTCTACCAGCCAATCGCGTCCGCTACATCATGGGCGTCGGGCGCCCCGGTGACATCCTGACAGCCATTGCCTCAGGCTTTGACATCTTTGACTGCGTGCTTCCAACTCGCAACGGACGCCATGGCTCGCTCTTCACTTCGGAGGGCACGATCCACCTTCGAAACAGCCGCTTCAAAAAAGCCACGGGCGCCGCAGACCCCGACTGCGACTGCGAGACCTGCACGGAGTGGGACCTCGGTGTCCTGCGGCACCTCATCATGACAGGCGAAGCGCTCGGCGGCATGCTGTGCAGCGTGCACAACCTTCGCTTCCTTCACCGACTCGTCGAACAGGCTCGGTCAGCGATTCAGGCGGGAGAGTTCGAGGCGTTTTATACCTCGTCACCTCACATCCGTTAGCGCCTCACCTCAAGAGGGCTGTCTGGTGCGGTCACGAAGCGTGGCGAGCACACCCTCGACACACACCCAGACGGCAAGCACGAACAAGAGGGATCCGACAACGAGCAACAACCGGTTGTCTCCACGTGCGTAAGAGGCAACTTTTTCGACCATGGCCACGAGCGTGCTGGCCAGCATCAGGAACATAGGCACCGCTGTCGCCCACAAGATTTTCCCACGGCGCGCCAGATAGCGAGTTGCCAGGAGAAGGGTAAGGCCGGCCAGCAACTGGTTCGTTGTCCCGAAGAGTTCCCAGAGAGCGATCCCCGCTTCACGGGTGGTCTGAACCAGAGTGGCCTGGGTCGTCACCAACCCATCTGCCCCGACAACCGACTCGTGCACACTCTTTTCTTCTGTCACCTCATAAAACGCGAAGATCCAGATGGCAGCAACTGCCAGCAGTGACGCGGAGTAGCGCGTGCCGAGCCGAGGCCAACGCAGTGTTGTGCAAATTTCCTCGATGTTGTAGCGCAGCAGCCGCGTTGCTGAATCGAGAGTTGTGAGCGCAAACGAAACAACTACGACAGCCACGAACGAAACGGCAACTTCTGTGGCAAGGCCGAACTGAGTGAGAAAAGCCCCTCCGCCGCGAATGAAGTTGCCGAGTGCCGGGCCGCCGCTGATCGCGGCCCAACTGGAGTACACGCCGTCGCCCGTCCAGGCATCGGGCCCCAGAACGCCTGCCGTGCAAGCGATCACCGCCAGGAGGCCCAACAGCGACTCGGCAATCATCCCCCCGTAGCCGATAGGGCGAGCGTGCAGCTCATTGTCCAGCTGCTTGGATGTGGTCCCGGACGCGACCAAGGCGTGAAATCCGCTGGCCGCTCCGCATGCGATGATAATGAACACGAATGGAAAGAGTGGAGGCGCTCCCTCGGGCTTGAGCACAAGAGCTGGTGCCGCAAAGTCGTTGCCACTCATGAAAAAACCCACGTACATGGCAAGCAAGCCCACGTAGAGCAACAACGAGTTGATGAAATCTCGGGGCTGGAGCAGCGCCCAGATCGGCAACACGGAAGCCAGTAAACCGTAGCCGAGCAAGCAGTACTTGAATGTCTGCGAAGACGGCCATTGATCTGCACTCAACCCAAACGTTCCGACTTGCACCGCGGTGTAGATCAACCCGAGCAAAAGCACAAAGCCCACGGCAGTGGACTTGCCAAGGGACACGCGGCCCGAATGCAGCAGGAGACCAATGATCATCGCGATGACCATGAGCCCGCCGCTCGGCAAGATGGCCTGTGGGTAGGATTCGTGCTCAAAAAGCTGCGCGATGTAGAGCACAAAAACGCCCATCGCGAGTGAGACGCCAAAGAAGATCACCAAATGAAACAAGCACTTAGCTCGACGGCCAAGCAGATCCTCTGCAACCACACCGATCGACATCCCCTTGTGACGGACAGAAAGCACGAGAGCAGAAAAGTCGTGCACGCAGCCCACAAAGAGGGCGCCAAAAACGACCCAGAGCATGGCCGGCAACCAACCCCAGATGACAGCCACTGCCGGACCCAGCATGGGAGCCAATCCGGTGATAGACGCAAAGTGATGGCCGAAGAGAACAGTCGGCCTCGTCGGCATGAAATCACGGTCATCCGCGAATTCGTGAGCAGGCGTCCGCCGGGAAGGATCGAGTCCGTAGACAGGGCCAGCCAGAAAGCGCGAATAAACGCGGTATCCCAGAACATAGGCCACAAGGCACGCGGCGACGGCAATCGCTGCGGTCAAGGCGACATCACTTCGGGCTGGACACGCTGACAACCGAATCGACGATGAACACCGGGCCCTGAACATTCACCAGCGAGAGGCTGCGCCCTTTCAGAATCACTCGCTTGCCGAACAGCTTTCTTAAATCAGCGACATCTTTGGATGCACTTAACTTGAAGGTCCGTCCGGCCGGTCCCTGAATACTGTAGACCGTCGCCTCCTTGTCCTCGCTTGTTTGTCTCATCACAAGCCCCTCGAACTTCATGGGATCGCCCTTCCCAAGAAAACGAAGTCCGAAGTCAAGCGATCGAGCCTCTCGAACAAGAGCCGTCGCATCACGAACGCGCTGGCGCTCGATCTCGGTTAGCGTTGCAAGAGCGACCTTACGCCGGCTCACTTCAGATGAGAGCTCCCTTTGTAGATTCTCCACGGCAGCTGCCAGGTCGCGGCGGCTCGCCTCCGCAGCCAGCGCCTCCAACGCCACGGATCGACTTTCAAGCGCGAGGTCCGACTGATCAGACAAGGCAGTGGCGCTCAGGTTGCTAAGACGCACCTCGAGCTCTCGCTCTCGAATGCGAACGGGGTCGGTCGCATTGAAAGCCTCTATCTCACGTCGCCTGCGCTGTTCGCGCGTCATCGCCTGCTGTTCCCAGTCCACGGCAGCCAACGAGGAACTCACAACTTCGAATTCGTCACGCCTGGCGTGCAAGGGGAGATTCGCTGGCGCGAGCACACGCACCCAGCCCCCCTCTTCATCGAGCAGCTGCAACTCGTGAGCGCCTTCGTCGAGCTGACCGACGGGGATCAACCCGACGGTAGCCGGGAGAAGCCGCATATTGAGGCGCGTCCCCTCCACAACAACCTTTCGCAGGCTCCGGTCGACCTGGGAAAAATCGGAATGGACGTAGACCGGGTAACCCTGGGGCACGTAGACCTTCACGTAACTCGCTCGGATCGAACCAGCGGCCTCGCTGATGCGAACGATGGCGCCCTCGTCGAGCATCAAGGCTCCTGGGTGATTGGAACTTGACCCCGAGCGAAGGACAATCGGGGCCAGGGGCCTCGCGAAAGCGTCACCAGGAAGGTCCTGAAAAGGGAGTGCGAGCTGCAACGTCAAGATGAGAGCAATCATGACGTAGGATCCTAGGGGTCCGGGGAGCCCGTCTCCAGCCCTCGTCGCCTCATCTCTTGAGTTTCTCGCCATGCACGGCGTGCTCATCCTCGCCTCCCTCCTGCTCCCCCACGGAGGGCAATACCTTCCCCCCCATCCCGAACCGACGGTCGACAGCCCCCTCATAGACCAGGCTGTGATTCAGCCCGGTTACGGGCCGTACTTTCAGGTCCAGCCGGAGCGCTGGGAATGGTGGTTTGACTTCAATCGCGAAGAGATCGTGGATCGCCGGCGGCGCATGCTGTCTCTGCCATCTGAATCGGGTCAGGGTGGCTACCTCGAAGTGGACGATGACACGCGGATCAAAGAGGTCCTCCCCGTGCTGCTCCAGGCCTTGGAGCATCACAATCGTGATGTGCGTGCGACGGCGGCCGTCTCGGTTGCCCGACTTGGCTTGCCATCCGCAATCGACGCTGTCATCGACCGGACCCGCGACCCCGACCTCTACGTGCGCACGCAGGCGGTTCTCGCTCTCGGATTCGTGCACCAACCCATCACCACAGAACGCCTGCACGCCATCCTGAGAGATCGGCTCAACGGTTCAGAAATCCGACTCGTCGCTGCAGTCGCCCTGGGACTCCTGGGGACATCCGAAAGCATCCAGATACTCGAGCAATACCTCCAGCCGAAGACCCTCAAGAAGCTGGACTACTTGCTCCAGGCGGGTGTCGTGTATGCGGCCGGCGTCGCGGCAGAACACGCCCCCGCGCATTCTTTGATCGCGCTGCTCGACACGTGGCAGTTGGAGCAGGATGCTCGCCTACGCTCTCTGCTCACCGTAGCGCTCGGAAGAAGTGGCGTTCCAGCCGCTCTGCCCGTGGTCCTGCGACTCCTTGCGGACGATGACAATGAAGTCAGGCGCTCTGCAGCCGCAGCACTCGAGGGCCTCGCGTCGCATGTCCAGGCCCCCGAGGCACAGGCGATAATCAAGCGCGCGAGCACCGAAAAGGATCTCTCGACACTTGGAAACCTGTACCACGCCCTCGGCCGCGTTCGGCTGCCCGAAACCCGCGCCTTTTTGAAGCAGGAACTCACGAGAACAACAACTCTCTTGCGACCCCATGTTGCTCTCGCCCTGGGGCTCGACGGCGACCCGTCAAACGCCGACAAGCTTCTGGATGCACTGGACGATCAACACGAACTGAGCGCTCGCGGCGCACTGATCACGGCCCTGTCGATGATTCAGGATCCGCGCGTACTTCCGATTTTGCGCGACGAACTGAAAAAATCGCAGGAGCCTGTCTACCTGAGTGTACTTTGTCGCGCAGCCGGTCTCGTCGGTGAAGCCGACGACGAAACGGTAAAACGCCTGGTCGAACTGGCAGAGACGATCCACAACGTCGAGGTCTCCAGGCTCGCGATGCTCGGGCTCGGCTTGCTCGGGCAACGCGATGAAGTGAGCGCGCTGGCCGAAACATCAAGCGAGGTCCTCGCCACCATGGACCGCGCTGGGCGAGCCTTTGCGATGGGACAGGTCGGCGACCGCGACACCATCGCTCCACTTCTCGACCTGGCCCAGGATGAGCGCCAGCCCTCCTACGTCATTGCCTACGCCATCCAGGCGCTGGGCGAGATCTGTGACTCACGCATACGATCGCCAGTTTGGTACCTGTCGCGACACGTAAGTCTCTATCACGACGTCACGGACATCTACGAGTTGTACCGACTGCCCTAGTTGCGCACGCCAGGCTTCAGTCACCGCGGAGCCGGGTTGTTCTCCAGGAACGAGGCGAAGCGCCGCAAAGCCTCTTCGATGTTCTCAACGGAGTTGGCGTAACTAAACCGGAGAAATCCATCGCCATGCGTGCCGAAAGATGTCCCCGAAAGCGCTGCAACACCGCCTTCATCCAGCAATCTATTCTCGAGTTCCTTGCTGCTGTATCCAGTGCCCCTGATGTTTGGAAAAACATAAAAAGCGCCTTTCGGGCGCAGGCAACTCACCCCCTCGATGGCATTGAGCCCGTCAACAATGACGTCACGCCTCCGATGGAACTCTTTGACCATGTCGTCCACGGCCGTCTGGTCGCCCGTCAACGCCTCGGCACCGGCCATCTGCACCATGGCCGCCGTGCAACTCGTTGCATTGGTCTGGAGCCGCGCCATGGGCACCGAAAATTCCTCCGACATGATGCCGTAACCCAGGCGCCAGCCGGTCATGGCGTAGGTCTTGCTGAATCCATCCAAGACAACAATGCGCGAAGGGTCGCCGTATCGAAGAGCGGTGTCATGCACGCCTTCATAAATAATGCGTGAGTAGATCTCATCGCTGAGCAACCAGAGCCCCTTGTCGGCGCAAAGCTTCGCAACGGCTTCGATCTCCTGCTTTCCGAGCAGCGCACCCGTGGGATTCTGGGGCGAATTGATGACAACCACCTTCGTCCGCTCCGTGACCAGCCCTTCGAGTTCGGCAACGTCCAACTTGAACTCGTTTTCTTCTCGTAAAGGCAACGCCACGGGAGTTGCGCCACAATAATTGATCATCGATTCGTAAATCGGAAAGCCCGGGCTCGGAAAAATGGCTTCATCGCCCGACTCAAGCAACGCCAACATCATGAAGAACATGACGGGCTTACCGCCGGGGTAAACAACCACCCGCTCTGGAGAAACATCGAGACCACGCCGCGCTGAAAAATCAGCTGCGATGGCCTCGCGCAACTGAGGAAGTCCTGGGCTAGGCCCGTAGTGCGTGAAGCCGTCGTCCAGAGCCTTCTTGCCGGCTGCAATCACATTGGAAGGCGTTTCGAAATCGGGCTCGCCGATTTCGAGATGGATGATCGATCGGCCTTGCGCTTCGAGAGCGCGGGCTCGGGCAAGCACTTCAAACGCCGTCTCGGTTCCGAGGCGACTCATTCTCGTGGCAAGATTCATGGTCAACAGGATACGCGGGTCCTGATCAAGGTCAACGTGCTTGGACAGGAGCTCTCAGGCGTCGCACACTAGGGGCCCCGACCTCGCGACCCCCTCCGTGCCTCAGTCAAAAACTTCGCCAACCGTCAGGTTGTTTCGCATTTATGCGGGACTGGTGTTTTCCTTCGCCTGGGTCCCGGTGATGTACACCGCCTTCACGATCGACAGAGGCTTTGACAGCGCCCAGTACATGCGACTGTGGTCGGTGTACTACCTGGCCATGGTGACGGCCGAATTGCCCTGGGGATGGCTGGCGGATCGCCTCGGGCCTCGTCCGCTGCTGATCTGCGGCCCCCTGCTCATGGCTTTCGGCTTCGCCATGCTCGGGCACTCGGAATCATTCGACGTATGCCTTCTGGCCATGGGGATTACAGGAACAGCACACGCCATGATCTCCGGTGCGGACAGCGCCTTCCTCTACGAAATTGTTCTGTCGGAGAACCGAAAACACGCAGCATTACATGAAGAAGCTGTCGCGCACCGGTGGAAACTGTTCGGAGTTTCGGCAGCAGATCTAGCCGGAGGATTTGCAGCCTTCTTCTTCGGGACGGCCGTCGCTTTTGATCTGAGTGTCGCCCTCATGATCGCTGCGACTTTCGTCGCTCTCAAACTTCCCTCCGTACGCAAGACTCCGCAAAAACGAAATCGCCCGCGCTGGACATCGATACTCCGACAACTTCTTCGCCCTCCGGTGATCTGGGTTGTTGGCTGGTACACAACGGTCTTCGTCTTCTTGCGAGTCGGCTTCCAACTCTATCAGCCGACACTGCTTGCAGAAGGCATCCATGACCTCCGGTGGCATGGCGCCACGCTCTCTCTTCTCAACCTCGTGGCCGGCATCTCGGCCATCTACGTTGCATCGCTTCATCGGCGCTTGAGAGAGAGAGGGACTTCATATCTCGTCGTCCTGTTGATCGCCCTCTCTTTCGTCGGACTTTCCGGAGGGCAACTCTTCTTGCTCGCTCCACTCCTCTGCCTGCAGCAGATCAGCTTCGGAATCATGCAGCCCTTGGGGCGTACCTCTCTGAATCACCGAGTCGGCAGTGCCGAGCGCGCCTCACTTCTGTCAGCGCAAAGTGTCGTGGCGCGTTTTTCCTTTGGGCTGATCCTCATGCTCCTCTCTGAAAGCGACTGGAATTATCAGCCAGACCAGAGCCTGACCCCTAGTTACCTCGTCTTGGCTGCCATTGCCGCCGGGGCAGGGATCCTCTGGTGGGCTCTCCATCCGTGGATGATGAAAACAGACCCCATGAGCCATGATCCATGAGCGATCGGTGATTGAAACGCACCACGCGGCCTGCAAAGCTGCATTCATGCGCCATACATCCATAGTTGCTACCTCTTTACTCGCCGTCGGACTGAATCTGACAGCGACTTCTTGTGCTCTCCCGATGCCCGACTCCCAAGCAGAGGACGGACGCTCTACCAGCCGCTGGGTCACAAGCGGCTCGGACGTCGAGATGAAAGCGCTCGAATATCAACGCAATGGTCAGAACGGGAAGCTCGTCGAGTTTCTTGATGAGTCGCTCAGCCGCCACGTTGCGGGCGCTCGCAAATCAGGCGAACGCGCCAGGCTCGAACTCATGCGCGCCCACGCTCTGGAGCGACTCGGACGCAGACTCTCTGCTCTCAATGCATTTGGCCGCGCATGGCAAGAAGTCTCCCCGAACGCCAACGGCGTTGGCAGCGAGATCCTTCAGCAGTGGGCGCGACTTGAAATGAACATGGGGGACTACAAATCCGCCATGGATCACTACGCTCGAGCGCTGCGTGCACGAGACCTGGGCCGTAACCGCGAACGGGACATACGCTGCTCATTGATCGTCGCCTGCGAAGCGGCTGGGAAACTCTCGCAAGCGAGCGACCAGATCGCTCGACTCGACCACAAAGGGCGAGCGCAGATGAGTTCTACGCGCACACTCCTGTTGCGAGATCAGACGAAAAGAAAGCGCCCCGCAACGCCTGGCGTCGTTGACGCCTTCCTACCTGCTGGCGTCATCCCCATGAACCCTTCTCTCATTCTCGCTGGAATCCGGCCCAGAGAAGACTGGGGCGCCCGCAACATTCAGCCCGACCATGTCCCGATGAGGCCGATCACCAGCATCACGGTTCACCACACAGCCATGCCGGCGCCGGGGCAGTTCAACACCATCGCCCAGTTGAAGCAGATTCAAAACATTCACACCGGAGACAACGGATGGGCCGACGTCGGCTACCACTTCATCGTGGATCCGAGCGGGCAAGCCTGGGAAGGGCGACGGCTGATGCACCAGGGAGCCCATGCAGGCGGCTCGGCAAACATTGGAAATGTCGGGGTCTGCCTCATGGGTAACTTTGAGACCGGCCGCGTTCCAAGCGCGCAGGCCGCCGGTCTCACAAACCTACTCGATGCACTGCGAGCGCAGTTCGAAGTGGATCGAAGCGAGGTCCGCACGCACCGCGAGTGGAAGGCGACAACCTGCCCTGGACAGCACCTTCAGTCCGTTGTCGCGCGCTACCGAACAGCGCCGCGTTCGACACTCGCCCTCCAGTAATCGAGCACTCCCTGCAGCGTCTCCTTGAGGTCGTGCTCGGGAGTGTGTCCACAGCGCTCGCGCAAGTGCTCGGCAGACCCATGGAACCTGGGAACCTCCAGGGGGCGCATGCGCGCTGGATCTACCTCCACTGACAGTTCGCAGCGCGCCAGTGAGATCAACACATCCAGGATTTCCTGGATCGAAACAGCGAGGCCGCTTGTGACGTTCAGAACCTCGCCTGCATCCGCATTCATCAAGCAGAGGCGGTAAGCAGCGACCGTATCCCGAACATCGGAGAAGTCTCGGACAGCCTGAAGGTTGCCCACATGCATGACGGGGTCCTGCAAGCCTGCCTCTATAGAAGCAATCTGATGCGCAAATGCGGCCGTGACAAAGTCGCGCGACTGCCCCGGGCCAATATGATTGAACGCACGCGCAATCACGGCATGCAACCCGCGCGCCACCGCGAGATGTGTTTGCATCTCTGCCTGAGACTTGCTCAGCGCGTAAACGGTACTCGGATTCAGCGGCTGGGTTTCGACAACCGGCATAGCCTCCTGTGCGACTCGCCCGTAGACCTCTGCGGTCGATACAAAAAGAAATCGAGCATTCGCAAAGCCATTCAGACATGCCTCAAGCATGTTGCGGCAACCATCCCGATTCACCTCCATACACCGAGTCGGGTTCTGCTCGGCATGCATCACATGGGCCATACCAGCCAGGTGGTAAACCGCCTCGGGCCGACAGTCGTCAAGCACGTCCCAGCAAGCCTGCTCGTCAGTGACGTCCAGCACGGCGTGCTTGAGCCCCTCTGTCGAAGCCTCGCCCTCTGGAACCGGAGCCGCGTCGCTGGCCACGACCTCATCCCCCATCGCCAGCAGGTGCTGGACGAGGTGCTGCCCGGCGAATCCCCGGGCGCCGGTGACCAGAGACCTCACGAGGCCAGTCCGGCCGCCTGACGTTCCTTCTCCAGCCCCACCTGCTGCATGTCAGAGTCCGTCATTTTCGTGACGAGTCCTCTGAAATCGACACGTGGCTTCCAGCCCAGGACCTCGTAAGCGCGCTTGGCGTCGCCAAGCAAGAGGTCCACTTCGGCTGGCCGGAAGAAGGCCGGGTCCACCTCGACGTAGTCCTGATAGTCGAGGCCCACATGACTGAAAGCGATTTCGCAGAACTCGCGAACACTATGAGTTTCGCCGGTCGCGATGACGCAGTCGATAGGCTTGTCCTGCTGCAGCATCAGCCACATCGCCTCCACGTAATCTCCTGCATAGCCCCAGTCGCGCTGTGCGTCGAGATTGCCAAGCATCAGCTTCTCTTGCAGGCCATGATGGATGCGTGCCACGGCGCGTGTAATTTTACGAGTCACGAACTGCAGGCCACGCCGTGGCGACTCGTGGTTGAACAAGATCCCTGAGCTGGCGTGCATCCCGTAAGACTCGCGGTAGTTCACCGTAATCCAGTGCCCGTAAACCTTGGCCACGCCATAGGGACTCCGGGGGTGAAAGCGAGTCTGCTCGTTTTGTGGAGATTCGTGCACCTTCCCGAACATCTCACTCGAACTGGCCTGATAGAAATGGGCCTCGGGGCGTACACGCCGCACAGCCTCGAGCAAACGCGCCACACCGACTGCTGTGAACTCCGCCGTGAGCACAGGCTGATTGAACGAAGTCGGTACAAACGATTGAGCCGCCAGGTTGTAAACCTCATCTGCTTGGCTGACTTCCAGCGCCGCCATCAAGGAACTCGGATCGAGCAGGTCCGCGTCGATGAGTTGGATGCGGTCGGTAAGGTGATCGATGCGCTCGTAATGATCTGAGGACGCACGGCGCACGGCGCCAAATACGGTGTAACCCTTTTCGAGCAAGAGTTCCGCGAGATATGAACCGTCCTGACCGGTCACGCCGGTGATAAGTGCGTTGGGCATGCGGGAATAAATCCAGGGAATCCAGGGAATCCAGGGGTGGTGGAGTGCAGAAGCCTACCCCATCAGGCGGTCAGGATGGCCGCCACTCCCAGCAACCCCGTGTAGTACCCGAACTTGCGAAGGCTGGGGGCGTCTACGTGAACGGCAATGAATCGCAGGGCCAGGATGCCTACGAGGAATGCCACGAGCATGGCAGAAAGCATATCGGGCTCACGGGCCAACTCGAGGGCATGGCCCTGCCATGCATCCAGAAGAACTGCGCCGCCGACGGCTGGGATTGAGATCAAAAAAGCAATCCGCACAGCATCTTGCCGGCCATATCCAAGCAACAAAGCGCCCACAAGAGTGGCACCTGCGCGTGAGATGCCGGGCGCCAACGCCAGGCTCTGAAAGAGCCCGAGGATCAAGGCATGTGACCATGTGCCCTGGCCAATCTGGCGCGTCAACTTCTCGTCCGAGCGCGGTGCCAGCACGACCAAAAGAAAAGTCGTTCCCAGCAGAAACCAGCCCGCAGTGAACGGCTCGCTCAGGTCAGATGAAATCTTGTCTTTCAGCGGAATGCCAAGACCCGCCGTGACCACGGAAGCTCCGAGGACCAACTTCCAAAGCCCGGACGAGCCAGCAGAAAGCATCGATATGATGTCACGTCGGCAAAACAGAATCACTGCGAGCAGCGTGCCAAAGTGAAGGGCAATCTCACGCGACAGCCCTTCTCCACTTTCTAGCCCAAACCAGTGCCCGAAAATAATGAGATGCCCGCTGCTCGACACCGGTAGAAATTCAGTCGCACCCTGAATCGCGCCGAGCAAGAAAAGAGCCGTCGTAGATCCCAGGGCGACCCAGATCGCCGACATCACGAAGCGATCCCCAGTTGCCCGTAAACAGTGTCACGAAGCTTTGCGAGGTCAAAAGGCTTCGGCAGCCATGCATCTGCACCATGCCGAAGAATGTGGTCAGCTTGCTCGTCCGTGAGATGGGCAGACATGATCACAATCGAGGGCTGCTCAAGCCCGCTCATGCCGCGAATCGTGTCGACGACGCGATCTCCGGTGGTGTCCCCGAGCCGGTAGTCCAGAAGAAGCAATCGAGGCTTGCGTGAGGCGATTTTCAATCCGGCTTCCCAGCCTGACGAGGCTTCATCAACCTCGAGAACGCCCAGGTTCCCAAGGTACTTCGAGACAAGCGCTCGAATGCCGTCGTCGTCGTCCACAACCAGCACGAGCGGACTTCCTTCCCGGTGCAATTCTGCCGGCAGCCCACTCTCGGCCAGAAAGCGCCCCACGGCGGCCCGCGTAAAACGTCGATCACGAGATCCTGGAAGGCGATACCCCTCCAGTCGCCCTTGCTCGTACCACTTGATCACCGTCCGAATAGTCACCCGGCAGAGGCGCGCGACATCTCCGGTCGTCAAGACCTCCTTGGGCTTTACAGGCATGACGCGATGCTAGCCGCCCGAGGCAGGTCGTTCACCTGTCGCTTTTGATATCTGGGCCCCCTCTCGTGGAATCAGAGGGAAGCAACGACTGCGGGCCACTCTCTGACCGTGTCCTTGGCTAAAACCCGCAGATCAGAAAACATGCCCTACACTGCGAACTCGCTCCAATCGGCCAGATTTCATGTCGCGTCACGTCTCTGCCAGCCTCCTCTTTCTCTCAGGCCTGCTCTGTGCGCTCGCGGGCTGCGAGGGGGCAGACTCGCAGGCAGAAAGCCCCCAGCCGCGAAGACTCGTCCCGCTGGCCAAACCGAATCAGGATCTCTTCACCGTCTTGCTCGACGAGCCACACGACCTCCCTCTCGGCAAGGGTGAGGCGTACATCTTGGCCTTTGAGCAGCCGCTGGAGGTCGGCAAGGAACACACCCTCGAAATAACTTACGAAGGGCAGCGGCCCGACATACTCACCAGTCGCAAACAAACGGCAGCGCTGCGCCGACTGGAAGAGATTCCAGGTCTTCATCTGGACGGACGGATGCAGCATCTGCTGCGCCCGATCAAAAGTGATCAGACCGTCGAAGTGCGAGCTCATCGAGGACCTTGCAAGCTACTCCGCGTCACCCTGAGGCAGTGGGGATCCCGCGGATTCACTCTCACCCCCCCTCAGGAAAAGCAGAGTTTTTCCGATGTCGACATCTACGGAGATCACCGGGCAGCTCTCCAGTTAGCGCCGGGTGAGCACTGGCAAGTCGACGTCGCCGTTCCAGCCGATGCTCACTGGCTCGAGTTTGACGTGGCCACCCTCGAGCCTCGACTCGGCCAGGACAAAGAAGCGCGCTCAACGGGAGGCTCGCACCTTCTCGTTGAAGCGAGCGAGTCTTCAGAAAAAGAAAAGGGCAGCCAGGCTCTCGGGTCGCAGATCAGGCACACCACGCCACTCTACGATGCGCGCGCACCCAGCAAGGTCGAGGTCTGGAGCCCCTTGCGCCTCGACGTACGAAGCCTCGCAGGCCGCCGAGTGCGCCTGAGCATAAGCAACAAAAAGACGTCCCACGATTCCTCCGCAACGGATCCAGGGGCGGCCGCCAAGCTGGCCATTTCAGTGCCAGCCTGGGCATGCATTGAGGGTGCTCGCCGTCCGAATCTTGTCATCATCAGCCTCGACACAACCCGGGCTGACCACCTGGGCGCTTATGGCTATCCGAGAAACACAACGCCGCGCCTCGATGCCTTTGCACGAGAAGCCGTGCTTTTCCGCGAAGCGACCAGCACATCCGCCTACACACTGCCCGCACACGCGACACTCTTCTCGGGGCAATACCCCACCACTCATGGCGCAGAGCACCCCGCTCACGCGCTCTCAACCACCCGCACGCCATTACTTGCACCGATCCTCCAGGAAGAGGGTTACGCCACCCGCGGCCTCACCGGGGGAGGTTACCTGGATGCAGATTTTGGGTTCGCACACGGATTCCGCGCCTACAGCGACAACGACCCGGTCCTTGCTCTCGAGAAGCATGCCCTCAAGAATCTTGACTCCACGGTTGAGGGGCAACGCTACGTCGCGGCCCGAAAAAGCCAGCACTGGCGATCCGCAATCGAATGGATCGAGCAGAACCAGGAGCTTCCATTCTTTCTCTTCCTGCACACCTTTGTCGTTCACGACTACCGACCACGCCCAGAGCTTCGCACGCTGTTCGGTCACCCCCCCTCGGGAGAAGATTGGGTCCAACCGCTGCGCACACTCCCCGACCAAGTGCAAAACCCGTACTCCCAAAACGAAGTGCTTCAACTGATCGACCTCTACGATGCCGCGTTGCGCGAAGCCGACAACCATCTAGGACAACTCTTCGAAGCCCTGGATGCCTTGGAACTCACTGAAGACACCATCGTTGTCATCACATCGGATCACGGCGAAGATTTTGCTGAACACTCCGTCCAGGACACGCCCCTTGTGGGCCACGGCCACGGCCTTTGGCAAAGCCAGCTGGCCATCCCTCTCATCATCCGAGCGCCTGGGCTCGAGGGTCGCGAGGTCACCCAACGGGTCAGTCTTGTTGACGTCGCTCCGACCTTGCTCGAATTGCTCGGGCTTCCAGCGCAACCTGCCATGCAGGGTCGCAGCCTGCTGCCCCTCATGAAAGGCGGGCCCGGCACGCCAAGCCCTGCCCTCGCAGAACTGCACTCGGCCAAGCGCTCTGCGCGCGCTTATTTCAGTGGTCAGTGGAAGTTAGTCACAGGCGACCCCGAGGCTCCCGTGGAACTCCCCGTGCCCAAACCAACGCGGCTCTACGACCTGCACAACGACCCCCTGGAAAAAGTCGACCTTCAGCAGGAAAAAAAGAGAGCCATCGAAACACTCCGCCGCCAGCACGATGATCTCGTCACGCGACTGAGCCTTGAGCGCCAGAGTGACAACGGCGACAACGAGGCCGTGCTCAGCGAGGAGACCCGAAAACGCCTCGTCGAACTGGGCTATGTCGACGGCGGCTAGATTTTTTTCAACAACGAGCCGCTCAAATCGGGACCACCCAATGGCCCCCAGGGCGGCCAGGACAAACAGCGCCTGCAAGGAGCCTTTCCCTCCGTGAAAGGCCGAATCGCCCTGGCTGACCAGGGGAGTTCTGCGGTCCGTTTCCGAATCAAGCCGCAACTGGGGCGGTGAAAGCTTGTTGCTGTCAACACGAAGGGCCCGTCGGCAACGGCATGGTCAAGGATGACGTGCACGCCCTGCCTCTGTTCCACGGCACGGGCTTGAATCGCCAGCAAGTCCGGATCGTGACTGCGGTACACCCACGCCAAGCCGGCCGAGAGCAGTGAGTTTGAGAGACTCTCGCCCTCCCACGTCACATCCATGAGCAAGCGGCCGTAGCGGTCTCTCGGTCCCTCGGTCTTCACAGCCGAGCGTACATTCCTGCCGAGTCGATCCAGGAATCGTTGGGTCCACTCGCGCGCCTCTTCCGCCCCTAGCCTTCCGACCTCTGGGCAGTCGACCGAAGGCACGCGCAGGCGCTCTCCGGAGTCAAAGACAACCGTGTCGCCATCCACCGCCCACGCACCCGAAAGCTCATGCTGTCTTCCGGGCCCGCCGCGAGGCTCGCCGAGTGCCAACGCACCAAGGAACAGAAAGAGCCCGATCAGTCGAACCCGGTGACGGTCAGCACGCTCAAGGAGCGTCAGCCCTGCAGCCTGCCGAGCCCCTCTCAGGCCAGAACGTCTTCCAGCGAAACGAGCTCCCGATCGAAGGCCTTGGCCACACCCGGATGGGTAATGGCGCCACGCATCACGTTGGCACCCAGTGCCAATCCATTGTCGGCCTCCAGTGCTGCCCGCAGGCCATTTCCAGCCAGACGGCGCGCGTACGGAAGAGTCACGTTGGTCAAGGCGAATGTGGATGTCCGTGGCACCGCGCCCGGCATATTGGCCACGGCGTAGTGGACCACGCCATCGACGGTGTAGACCGGATCCAGATGTGTGGTTGGTTTGATGGTTTCGATACATCCACCCTGGTCCACAGCCACGTCCGCAATCACCGCACCTCGCGGCATCAGGGCGAGATCCTCACGCGTCACGAGACTCGGCGCCTTCTCACCCGTGACGAGGACCGCACCAATCACCAGATCCGCGCTGCGAAGCTCCTCCTGGATAGCCAGACGATTGCTGAAGCGAGTTGTGACATTGGCTGGCATCACATCCGCGAGATACCGCAGACGGTCCATGTCGATGTCCATGATCGTGACGTGCGCCCCGAGGCCGGCAGCCATCTTGGCCGCATTCACGCCAACAATGCCGCCACCAAGAATCAGGACACGACCTGGCTCCACGCCGGGAACCCCACCCAGCAAGACACCGCGACCGCCCATGGGCTTCTCGAGGTATTTGGCGCCTTCCTGAACACTCATGCGCCCCGCCACCTCGGACATGGGCGTGAGCAAAGGAAGTGTCCCTCCCAACTCCACGGTCTCGTAGGCGATGCAGTCAGATCCGGAAGCCACCATGGCATCGGTCAACTCCAGGCTCGCTGCAAAGTGGAAATAGGTGAACAGCAACTGGCCCTTGCGAATGCGGCCATATTCTTCGGCGATCGGCTCCTTCACCTTCATGATCATGTCGGCGGACTCAAACACCGCATCCGCATCGGGGAGGATCGTCGCGCCAGCCGTCACGTATTCCTGGTCGTCGATACCGCTCCCATCACCGGCCCCTTTTTGAATAAACACCTGATGACCGTCTTGGACAAGGCGGTCGGCGCCTGCTGGCACCATGGCAACACGGTTTTCACTGGGCTTGATCTCAGTGGGGACGCCGATCTTCATCGCACGACTCCTGCGCTAGAAAGGGGTATTTAGGACCTGCCGAAAAGCCGTGAGTCTAGCCGCTTGCTCGGATCTTGATCTAGACCCCTCCGGCCCAAACCAGACCATCCTGCCCCCAGGCGTTGAACACTTGGGATCGAAACCGTATGACACCCCTTCTGATCCTGTGGATCGTGGGCGCATAGCTCAGTTGGCTAGAGCACCAGCTCGACAAGCTGGGGGTCGTAGGTTCGAGTCCTACTGCGCCCACCACCCCATATTCGGACAGTCAGGGGCGGTGGACTTTTCCCGCAACGGGCCCCTCAACGGCCCGGGCGCTCTTCGTCGTGGCGCTTCCCTCGTCCCCGGCCAGCCGCCGTGTTCCCGAACCGAACCCGAATCTCATCGAGGGTTTGATCCACTCGGCCCTCTTCGACCGGATTTCCGAAGAGCTCGGACTGAGCGAACTCGGAGCGTGCCACCAAGTCCGTCATCCCCACCCCAATCAACCGGACCGCCTGCCCCGAAGTCCTGACTTTCTCCAGCAGCTCAAGAGCCGTCTTGTAGATCGTCATGTCATCGTGACTCGCCTCCTGCATGCGCGCTTGCCGCGTCAACGTGCGGAAAGGCGGGAAGCGAATCTTGAGACGAACCGTCTCGCCCGACAGTCCTTTTCGCCGCAGACGCATCCCCACATCTTCGCTGAGTGAAAGAAGTGTGGCGCGCAACTGGACGTCGCTCAGCAGATCATCCTCGAAGGTCGTCTCACGGCTCACGGACAAGGGACTCCGTTCGGGAACGACTGGCCGATCGTCCAGGCCGCGGCACAACGCGTAGTAGTGCTGCCCCGAGCTCGCGCCAAATTCCGCGACCAATGTCTCACGAGCTAATTCCTGGATGTCTGCGATCGTACGCCACCCGCGAGCCTGCATCCGATTTTGCGTCACCTTGCCTACACCCCAAAGCCTGCTGACAGGCAATGGAGCAAGGAAAGCGGCCTCGCCTCCCGGGGCAACAACGGTGAGTCCATCGGGCTTCTGTTGATCTGAAGCCACCTTGGCCATGAACTTGGATTCCGCAACACCGACCGAGACTCGTAAATGAGTCGACTCCCAGACGCGCTCGCGCAGGGACTCGGCAATGGACCGGCCATCCCCGAACAGGCGCACGCTTCCCGTGACGTCGAGGAACGCTTCGTCGAGAGAAAGCGGTTCGATCAAATCGGTGTAGTCCAGAAAGGCCTCGCGGATCTGGTGAGAGGCCTCGACATAGGCCTCCATGCGTCCCGTCAAAAACACTCCCTCCGGACAAAGGCGCCTGGCCTGCGCCGTCGGCATGGCGGAATGCACACCAAACCGACGCGCTTCGTAAGAAGCCGTAGACACAACCCCTCGCTTCCCGAGCCCACCTACGATGACCGGCTGACCCGCAAGCTCCGGGCGATCCCGCTGTTCAACGGATGCATAAAACGCATCCATGTCGGCGTGAAGTATGACCCTCCCCATGTTCTCCATCTTAATGCCGAGAGCTCCTCGCACGGATCGGAATCTACGGAGCGAGCTTTCTTTCAGCCCAGGGCAGGATCGCCACCTGAACGCTTACTCCCCAGCACAGCACAAAGAAGCAATCCGGCGGCCGACGCATAGCGGAGCCACCAGCTCAAAACTTCTCGAGGCAAATGAAAGGCCAGCTCAAGGCGGTGGGCTCCGGCACGAACGGGAAGACCGATGAGCGCGTGGTCGACCGGCTGCAGATCGACAGGTTCTCCATCAAGCCAAGCCTGCCAATCCGAATGCCATGCTTCGGTGAGAACGAGAACACCGTCGAAGGAGGCGTCCCAGTTCAGGGTGAATCGACCAGGCTCTTGCTCGACAACATCGACTGCGACCATGCCCCCTCGAGCAGGCAAGGCAAATGGAGAAGGTTCTTCGAGCAAGACGCTCTCGTGAACAGGCGCGTCGGGATTGCCCAGCCATTTCAATCGACTCGCTGCCTCCGGGTGCACTTCGCTTCCCCCACAGACAAAGGCCCGAGGCCCAGCACCTGCACGAGAAAAAGCGGCCAGTACATCGTCCATGTTTTCCCAGTCATTCGGCACGCCACGCCTCACTGCCAGGCCAGGATCCGCATGAACCACCGTGCTCACTTCGAGCAAATCCAGGAGGTTATGGTCGAGCGTCTCGAGATTTTGCAGCGGCTCAACAGACCGTGGGTCGCGCCAGTCCACAAGGTCGGGTTCGAGCACCCCGATCAGTTCGGCCACTCGCCGGTCCAGCATGGGGATGTTTCCATGAAGTGTGCGAATACCGTGCAGAGCGGCTCCGGAAGGCGGAAGACTCCTTCGACTCCCAAGGACAGCCACCCGCCCGGGTTGCTGAGCGAGCCACTCAAGAGTCGGCCGCGTGCCAAAGGGCTCGACCTGAGAGGGGAAGGGATTGAAGGCCCAGCCCAGGCTCACCAGGTCGACAGCCAGCACTGCGACAAGCAGGGGCCCGGCCCATGACTTGCGACGGGCATAGGCCGCCAGCAAGGCCAGCCCCACCAACACAAACGCCGCCTGCCTGAGTAACTGGGGGCGTAGCGCCTGCAGAAACTCTAAAAGGTCGGGCTCATCAAGCCCGGCAAAGAGCATCCACACCGCCCCGAGCAACCCCAGCAGCACCCCCCCCCAGAAGAGAGGCGGTCTCTGCTCGTTTCGTCGCAGCGAATCCAGCGCGAGCGCCGCAGCCAATGGCAACGGAGCAGCCATCAAAACAAGGACCCGCTTACTGCTCCCTCCGCTCAGGGAAGCCAGAGCCGGAAAGTGTTCGAACAACCAGTTGGCCAACAGGGCACTCAGTATGGCGAGCGCCGACAGCATGCCCAGTTGTCGCGCCCTCCTTCCTGCCGAACGTCGCAAGAGAAGAGGAAGAAGCAGCAGCACAAGGACCCCGGGGTAAAGCGCATCCTCGACCGGGTTGTCCTGAACGTCATCCGTCATGAGCAGCCGGCGCGGCAGGTACTCTTCCATCGAGGGCGCGGGAGGCTGCTCGGTACTGAAATCACTGGGGCGTCCGTACAACTCTGGCACCAAGGCACCGAGCAAGGCCTGTGGGCGCAGTCCGTGCTGTCCCATCTCAAGGCGCGCTTGCTCAGAGGCCCGGGCTGCATGTGGAAACGACTGCCCCAGGGCTGTGAGCAGCGGAGCGGCCAGACCAAAGGCGAAGACAAGAGCGAGCAGGCAACTCACCCCCACCCGCAGCGTCCACAAGCGACGCTCCAGAACCACCAGGGCCAAGAAGCCCAGAACGAAGAGCAAGCCGACCTGCGGAAACCCGGCCGAAAGAGCGACGCCCATCCACAGACCACCTTCAGCTACAGCCCAACCGTAACGACCGCGACGTAGCCACTCGACCGCCACGAGTATCCCGGGGAAAAACGCCGAGGTGTAATAGATCACGGGCAGGTGCCAGCGCGTCACCATCCAGGTGCTGAACGTGAAAGCCACGGCGCCGAACGCGGCCGCCAATCCGCTGCCACCCATCAAACGCACGGCACGCCAGGCGAGGAAAGAAGCGAACACCATGTGAATCCAGATCAACCAGTCCATGGCGTCCACCGCGGGCCAGTGAAGCATGGCCCGAGCCCATGGAAGCCAGATGGGGTGGACTTGATTCGCCGCCAACACGTGACCGAGCAACTGACCGGAATCCCACAACATCGATTGATCGAGTGCGTCGAACTGTGCGAGGCGCATCAAACCCGGCAGCACCATGAAATCGCCATCACTCGTAATGGGATTGATGAGCGGCCATTCCGCATCGCTTGGTGTCTGCCACGGAGCGGGATAACGCGGGTGACCGACGTCAAAAGACAGCGCCGATCGATCCCCAATCAGAGGCTCCCAGAGCACCACGAGAGAGCCGGCGGCGCAGAGCAAAAGAGCCAACAGCCAATGGGCCGGAGGGTTCTTCTGCGGCTCACTCTCGCTTTGCATGTTGACCTCACCGCCCCCGTCAGTGCACCGCCCCTTCTGGGAGGTGTCACGCGCCCCCATGATACGCTGCCCAACGCCATCAACCACGCCCGAACAGGGTTGGCTCGATTCGGGCAAACTGAGAGAGGCCCTGAGTCCTCGCCTGGGTTCTCGCGTCTATGAGGCCTCTTGGAACTCCATGGCAAGAGGGTATGCTGAATCTCGCTATGGCTGACTTCCTTGGATTTCTTCGCGAGAACAAGATCTGGTGGATCACTCCACTGATCCTCGTCCTGATCCTTACTGCCTACCTCTATTTTACAACGACAAGCGGCGGCATACAGGCCGATGAAGGCTTCCAGTACGACATGTACTGACGCGAGGCTGCGGAGACGCGCCCCTTCATGAGTGAGCCGACCTCAAGACGACGCGTCGGATGGCTAGGCGGCAGCTTCGACCCCATCCACGACGGACACCTTGCACTGGCGCACTGTGCAGCCAAGCGCTTTGACCTGGAGCAGGTTCTGCTCATTCCAGCAGCACGCCCCCCCCATAAAGAGCACACGCTTCAAGCACCGCCAGCCGACAGACTCGCCCTTATTCAGCTTGCGACGGCAAGCGACCCCCTCCTCTCTGCATGCGACCTTGAGCTGAAGCGAGAAGGCCCCAGCTACAGCATTCACACCGCGCAAGAGTTGCGCGCCGAGTTCGGGCAAGAGGCACAGATCTTTTTCATCATCGGGGCAGACACACTCGCCGACCTACCGAACTGGTACCGCATTTCTGATTTATGCAACGAGGTGACATTTTGCGCGGCCGCGCGGCCAGGCACGCCGCTCAGCTCACTCCCCATGGAAGAGGCTATTGGTTCGGCACGGATGCAGCACATTCAGGAGCACCTGCTTGAAATGACTCCGCACCCGGCCTCGAGCACAGCCATTCGGACGGCCATCAAGCAGGGTCTACATCCCGAGCATGTGCCAGAGATTGTGCTCAACGAAATCGCGAAACGCCGCCTCTACAGCGAAGGTGGAGCATCCTCGAGCGAGACAACGGGCATTGACGGCACAAAACCGTAGTGCTCGAGGAGGCGGCCGCGGGAAGCAAGCAAGCTGGTCTGAGCAATGGCCAGATCCAATCGAGCGCGCGTCTCTTCATCGACCGCAGCCAGATAGTCCCGCTGCGCTTCGCGGACCTGAAAAGCCGTACTCAGGTCATTCTCCAGGCGGCGTCGTTCACCTTCGTAAACCTCGAGACGCAATCGAGTCGTACCCGCGGTGGCTTTTACTCGCTCTGTCTGCAGCGTGACGTCGCGCGCTGAAGACCGGACCTCAGAAACAGCGCCAACTTCAACTTCGCGTAGAGAAACGCTGGCACGTTCGCGGTCGATCTTGCGCCGGCGAAGCGCATACCCTGCCGTTCGGTTACCTATCGAGAACTGATAGTCGATAAAGACGCGAAGCTCGCTCAAATTCGAGTCATGAAGTGAGCGCATGGCACTGGCCGTCGTCTCTTCATTGCTGTTAAGCCCGTAAGAGCCGGTCACATCGAGCCTTGGCCGCGCCTGATTCACAGCTCGCCTGACTTCGATTTCCGCGCGCTCAAGATCGAGGCGAGCTGACGCGACATCCGGCCGAAGAGCCAGCGCATCACGAACAGCAGCTTCTGTATTCACTTCGCCGTCATCCGGCGCCGTTTCATATTCAGTGACCGGAATGATGTCGCGGTTCCACTCCTCGCGACTCTCCGGCGCAAAGGCGATTTTCAGCAACTCGTCGACGGCCTGCCTGACAGCATTCTTTGCGGTGAGTAGTTCTTCTTCGCGCCGCGCGAGATCGGCTTCGACCTCAATGATGTCAATGCGGTTCTGAATCCCCTGTTGGAATTTACGCTGCGTGATGGAGAGCAAGTCCTCGGCAAGGCCAACGGACATCTTCACCGTATCGAGATTCTGACGCGAATAGACGAGATTCCAGTAGGCGGTCACGACCTCAACCAGCGTGGTGTAAGCACGACTCTGTGACGCGACGCCTGCGATGCTGACATCTTTGGCAGCCAACTCGAGCCCACTCATCGGGTAATCGTCCGTACCGCCACGCAAGAGAGGCTGCGTCAATGAAAACGTCCACTGACCTGTGATGTTATTCGACTTACTCCGTGGGTTGTTCACCTTGACGTAGTTACCGCTGCCCGGTGGACTTTCCACTGTCGTCGTAAACGAGTGAACTGTGGTCTGCGCCTTCGTTGGCCCCCCGGACAGTTCCCAACTCGTCCCTGTCTCGAGCCTTCCGCGAAATCCAGCGCGCGCAACGAGCAGGTCAAATTCCGTCGTCGGGCTCGCCCCAACGTTCACGCCTCCGGCAAAAGTCACAGGAGCTGGGGCTTGCACTGAGTTGGAATTGTCCACCGTCACAAAAAACTCAGAATCAAAATCACCCCACGTAGATCCGAACTGAGCGATCGAAGCCTCCGTGTCGAGCTCTGCTGCGAGCATGCCGAGGTTGTTCCTCAGCGATTCCGCGATAGCCCGCTCAAGAGACAAGGAGATGACGCCTTGTTCACCGGAGTCACTCGCAGAGCCAGGGGCATCCTGCATTGCCAGGACAGAGAGAACCAACAGAGCGAGAACGTTCATAGCGAAGAGGATTCCTGTTGAGCTCGCGCGCGTAAAGCCTCCGTCCGCCGGGCCATGATCGCCAGCACGGATTCTACGCCGTCAGTGACCTCAGGCCATGGTGAGATCAGGGCGACGGAACGGAGTTCTGCGAGCCGACTGGCAGTAAGAAATTCAGGGTGCACGTTCGATATCCAGGCTAGCTCGGACAGCGCGTAGTTCCGGGTCCACTTATCGGGTGCCACCAGGGAATTCGTCAACAACTCGAGTGTCGCGGGGACGAGGCGATTCGGCGGTGCCCCCTCTATGATGGCAACTTGCAATCGACACATCTCTAACTTCTGCAGATAGTTCACTTCCCGGGTGTCGACACGAAAGCGCACTCGGTATCGCCCGCCCTTTCCAAAAGGCTCCAGAACCAGAAGAGCCTTGTTTCCAACGTGAAATTCTCGGGCATGCGCGAGAAGAAGCAACTCTTCTTTGGCGCCAGGGCCTTCGCCTGCCAAGCGCTCGCCAACGCGCAGCCGAACCACAGCCGTCCCCATCCCGAGCAACGTCACCGTCTCGGCGGTTGCAACAACAAGCAGTCGATCGCCCTGAAGCACCTGCGTTGCGAACTGCGTCGGAAGCAAACCAGCAGGTCGCTGCGAATTTCCAAGCTGCCAGCCCGGGAGGGCCAAGCACAGGAAGCATGTCATGAGTGCCTGAAAAGATTTCATCCGAGGCTGAACTCGGCAGAAGATTTCCATTGAACGCGTCGTTCGTCCTGGTCTTCTTCTAGTTCGATCTGAATCCAGAGCGTCTCTTCTGGAACAGCCTGCGTCACACGGTCTGCCCACTCGATGACCACGAGATATCCACTGCGCCGTAAATCGGCGAATCCCGCGCGCTCAAGGTCATCTGGGCCAGCCATGAAATAAGCGTCGAAGTGCGCCACCGGGATTCGACCGCCCTCGTAGAGGTTGAGCAGCAAGTAGGAAGGCGAGCAGACGGATTGATCGGCGGGGACGCCGAGTGCCCGCACAAGGCCGCGAGTCAGTTCGGTCTTACCCGCCCCAAGCTCGCCCACCAAACCCACGACCATTCCAGGCTCAAGGCCTGCAGCCACACGGCTGGCAAGCTCGTGCATGGCACCAACACCCCGCACTCTCTCAGAATTTGGCTCAGATGCTGTGGACATGGCCAGACTCCGGCCACGGAGTGTTGTCTCCGTGCCGCTCAAGAAGGATTGAATCCTGCGCGAGCAGTGTACCGATGGGCACCCACCCCTTGGGCAGCTTGCTTTCTGCAGGCATGGCCAGGAGCAATTCGAAGTCTTCCCCATCGCCCAGAGCAGCTTCAAGGCGGTCACCCTCATGACTCACGTCAGGATGGATTGGAACCTGGTCCGCTCGCACCAAGGCGCCCGCAGCCGACGCCCGGCAAAGGCGGGCTAGATCGAGACCAAGGCCATCGGAAATGTCGATACATGCATGAATCGTCAAGCCTTGTTCCTTCGCCACCTTCACCACATCTTGGCGCGGCTCCACCCTCAAATGACGCCCACTTCGAGATCCGCCGACGGGCCCTGTCAAGACCAGCACATCGCCTGGCTGCCCTCCCGAGCGCTGCCAAGCCGTGCCTTCACACCGACCAACTGCCGTCACGGACAGAGCCAGGCTGCCCTCGGGGGCGCGAACCGTATCGCCGCCCGCCAAGACCACACCGAAATGGGCACACCAGTCTGCCAGCGCCTCAGCGAGGGCACGGCCATCGCAACCTGGAGACAGTTGTGCCGACACAAACACAGCTTCCGCAACTGCGCCCATGGCACAGAGATCAGAGAGGCACGAGCCCACGGCCTTGCGCGCGAGAAGTTGCGGTTCAACTCCCGCATCAAAATGAATGCCTTCGACGATGGTGTCGAGCGCAACAACAGTGCCATCAGCAAGGATTGCCGCATCGTCTCCGGCACCCACCTTGCAATGACCGGGCCCGCGTGACGTTGCCCATGCAATGAACTGGTGCTCATCGAATGCCATGACTGGCCTCCGCGTCGTTGCCAAAATCTAGATACGCATCCAAAGCCGAACGAAACACCGCTGCCGCACCTCGTGGATCTGTCGCATCAGCAAGCGCGCGAACAGCAGCGACTCCTGAAAGCCCATTCGGCAGATCGGGAACATCGCCAGCTGTCAGGCCGCCCAATGCAATCACCGGTCCAAGGCCGCCAAACGACAAGGCGCTGTGAATCTGATCTGCTTCTAGAAGAGGCCTTGGTCGACTTTCCCATGTGGCGCGAAAGGGGCTGAGGGTCACGTAATCCGCGAGCCGGTCATCTTCTTGGATCGGCCAATGCGCAGAGCGCCCGACCAGTCCACCCGGCATCTTCTTCCTGACCTCATCAACAGAAGGAGAGTCCCAACCGAGATGTACGCCGTCAGCACCACATGCGTGCGCTAAATCCACATCTCGACTGATGATTGTTCGAGCCCTCCATGCCTGGCAAGCCTCGACAGTTTTCTCTGCCAACACGGCGAGTTGCTCGGCAGATAACTGAGGCTCTCTGAGCAAGATTGTCGTGACGCCACCCTCGAGGACCTGCCCAATCAGCGACAGGGTCTGGTCGGGCGACATCCGCCCCGGAGTGATGAAGACGAGGCGCAGCGCGCCCAGCCGGTCATCACTCATGACCGCCCTTGTCGGCGTCCTTGCGCTGCTCTTCAGCAGAAGGCGACGTCAATTCCTTGGCGACGGCCACCTCTTCAGGCGTGTCTGGCTCCAAGAAGATCCCCACCGCCTCAAGAAGTTCGGCAAAGCGCTTGCGCGTCAGATTCGGAGCGAGCAGAACGGCCGTTGGCGACAAGCGTTCAACAACATGAGGCTTCAATTCCTGGTCGTGCAAAATCCGATCGATCACCTCTTTGTTGCGACCCCGCACCAAGCTCACAACAGTCTGTCGGACGAACTTAACCTTCCCCGCCCACTGACCGATGGAATAGATCACGTTTTGAGGAACATCAACCCGGCAGTGCTCACTGAGAGTCTTCAGGATTTCTGACGCTTCCAGCCCTTCAGCGACTGCTCGCTCGATAGACGCTGCTGTCAGCTTGTAGCGATATGCGGAATCGCTCGAGGTGCGCTCCGCAAAGCGGTCAACCTCGGTGATCAGGTCGTAGCTCGCCCCGTCAGGAAACAAGATGATTTCAAAGTCTGGATTTACAACGAGAGGAGCTGTCGCGACTTCGCTCTCTCCTACCTCAAGTCCAAGAGCCTTGGCGCCCAGCGACGTCAATCGCATTGAGACGGGCTTGCCTTCGTGTTCGCCGACATCGGCCATTCCAAACAAGACAAGCCTCTGGCGCATCCAGGTTGTCAATTCGATCGCCAGTTGTTGGGGGTCGCGCATGCCAGCCTGCTGAGCAAACTGAAAGCGACTTTGATAACGATCTCTGACGCCAAAATTGTCGAGATTGGCGAGATAACTTGATCGCGCATCGAATGCGGGGGCGTTCACATCAACCCACTGACCAACCTTCAGCTTTCGGATGGCATCCAGATACAAATCAAGCAGTTGGCTTCCATGAAAAGGCTCTTCGGTTGAGATCCAGTTCCCGCAAGAGAACTTCAGCAATCTCGACAACTTACGATCGAGAGGGGTTCGATCCCAACTACGCCCCTTGATCGTCAACGCCACGCTTCGATTCTCACCCCGCGCAATCATTGCCTGGCTCATGCAGAAGTCGAACAGGTACTGAAACAGCCAATCGCCGGGAAAACCGGACGTTCGCGCAAGTATGAAAGAGTCTTCGAGCTTGCGCACTGCTGTTCGGTAGACCTTCCCCGACAAAGTGAGCTTGATGGGGTTGTGTTCGATGTAGCTCAGAAAGGCGGAGATATCCGAGATCAGATCGACACCCAGGCAGCGAACGTGATCCACCTGGGGTTCTTCTTCGGACAAGATCTCGCGCAAGGGTGCGAGCAGTTCCGCGTAGATCACGACCGCCTCATCGAACTGGTGTATTCCGAACTCACCCAGACTGACGTGGCGAACCGTCCCGAGCAACTGAGCTTCAAGAAGCTCCTGAAGCTGCTTGCGATCCCAGCGAGCGAGAGCCTTGTGATTCTTTTTTAGAACCGCCCTTGAGGTAATGCCCCCATAAGTCTCAACAACCAGCTTCAGCAGTGGTCGATACTTATCTGGAATACCTTCAAGTCGACTGGCGACGACATCTTTCCTCGCCAAAAGCTCTGCGGCCCGTGCATGGCTCTCAGCACTCTCCGCATCAGGAACCAATCGCTTCACCAGAGAGTCCAGATCACGGCGGTCTACAAGGCGAGACAGTTGGCCTTTGAGTGAAAATATTTCTTCAACCGTGCGCTCGTCGTCCCAGATAAATGCCTGCAGAACGTCGCCAAGTTCACAGGGCACGAGAAACGTGGTGTTGTGCGAACTCAGAGCGCCATCAGAGCTTCCAGATTCGCTCAGAACATGCCCATTTGAATCGAACAGGAATCCGCGCTTGATCAACGCATTGACGGCGGCCTTCAATTCAAAAGGAGATAGATACGAGAAGGCTTGGCTGCCTGTCACATGTGCGAGGTCAGCGCGATAACCGTTTCCGCGCAAAAAGAACTTCAGCAGGTCCACGAGCTTTTTGCTCAGGAACTTGACCCGCTTGCGAACCGTCTTTTCATTCGCCATCCGACGGCGAAGCTCGGCGACACCACGATCGCCCTTGAGGCTCGTGCTGCGGCCGTCCCAGAAACTGAGCAACTCGCCGATTTCTCGGACGTTCTTGCTCTCCAACGCGACCTCGAGGGCAACGCCCCGTGCGGTACGTTCTGCGGCAGGGTCTCTCTGTTCAGGCAATACTGAGCCTCAGGCTAGAAGCCATCGACTGTACCGCAAGGACCCGTTCAGGCGCGAGTTTTAGCGCCTGAGCCCACTCACCGCGACTTTCGTCAGGTCTCCGAGACGTCGCGGATCTCGTACGTGTAGCCCTGTTCCGTGAGGAACAACTGCCGGTTGTTGGCGAAGTGCTCCTCCCGGCTGTCTCGCGTCACGACCGAATAGAACACCGCCTGCCGTCGATCGCTCTTGGGGCGAAGGATTCGGCCCAGGCGCTGAGCCTCTTCTTGCCGAGAGCCAAATGTCCCCGACACCTGGATGGCGACGTTGGCGTCAGGCAAGTCCACGGCGAAGTTTCCGACTTTCGAAACGATCAGTAGATTCAGATCTCCGCCACGAAACCGGGAGTACAATTCGGCTCGTTCTTTGTTCGGTGTCCGCCCCGTGATCACAGGCGCTCCAAGCGCCTCGGCGAGGTGATCGAGCTGGTCTAGATATTGACCGATGATCAGCACGCGGTCCTCGCTATGGTTCTTGACGAGGCGCTCCACGACAGGAAGTTTGTCCGGGTTCTCCGAAGCGATTCGAAACTGGTCTCGGCTTCCAGAGCTCATGTATTCAAACATTGCTGCGGGCACGAGTGGGAGGCGGACTTCGACGCAGTGTGCGTCTGCGATCCACCCTTGCTGTTCGAGTATCTTCCAGGGCACGTCGTACTTCTTGGGTCCGATGAGCGAGAAGACCTCATCCTCTCGCTCGTCCTCTCGAACAAGTGTCGCGGTCAGGCCAAGCCGGCGCCGAGCCTGGATCTCTGCCGTCACGCGAAACACAGGGGCCGGCAGTAAATGCACCTCGTCGTAAATCACAAGGCCCCAGTCTCGGGCTCCGAACAATGAAAAGTGTGTGAACTCGCCTGACTTCCGTCGGCGGTAAGTAATCATCTGGTAGGTCGAAACAGTCACAGGCGCGATCTTCTTGTTCTCGCCTGTGTATTCCCCCACCTGATCTTCCGTGAGACTTGTCTTGTCCAGGAGTTCGTCCCGCCACTGACGCACTGCAATCGTGTTGGTGGTAAGAATGAGGCACTGCGTCTGAAGCTTGAGCAGGCAACCGATACCCACGATGGTCTTGCCGGCACCGCAGGGAAGCACGACGACGCCACTGCCGCCCTTTTCCGTGCCACCAGCATGAAAGATCGAGGCGGCTTCCTCCTGATAGCTGCGCAAGCCAAATGAATCGCCTGTGCGCTCGGAAACATCTCGAAGCGAGAAGGCCAACTCCGCGCCTGCCGTGTATCCGGCCAGGTCTTCAACTGGATACCCGATGCGAATCAAGGCCTGCTTGACATCTCCTCTGAGTAACTCAATCACCTGCAAACCGTGTTCGAGCGGGCTCTTTTCGAAGTACTTCTTTAGAGCGGCAGCTTTTCGTATCCGATCGAGGAGCGCTTTGTCGCTCGACGTCAGCATGAGTATTCCATCGATTCGCTCGAGGCGAAGCAGGCCGAAGCGCCGGATGTTTTCTTCGATGTCACCTCGAACATTACCCGGAATCGGGTAGCGCGACTGAGCTTCTAGAAAATCGAGGATCTTCTCGGCCGTGAGACCGGCAGCCGCCGCGTTCCAAATAGAAAGCGAAGTGATGCGATAGGTGTGGATGTGCTCCGGGCTTTTCTCAAGTTCTGCAAACAGTGGCAGAAAATTACGCGCCTCGGCGAAGCCCTCTGTATGGACTTCTGCCAGGATCGTACGGTCGCTCTGAACGGTCAGTGGAAGATCGGGACTCATACTTCAGGCAGTTCCAGAAGCGGGGCGAGGAATCGCCCGGTGTGCGATTTCGGTTGCGCAGCAATCTCTTCAGGCGTGCCGGCAGCGACAATGCGGCCGCCAGCAGAACCGCCTTCCGGCCCCATGTCAATGACATGATCTGCGCATTTAATCACGTCGAGATTGTGTTCGATGACCACCACGGTGTTCCCCTGATCGACCATTGCCTGTAAGACCTTCACCAGCCTCGCAACGTCATCAGCATGCAAACCCGTCGTTGGCTCGTCGAGCACGACAAGAGACCGCCCTGTGCCGGGGCGCGACAGCTCAGAAGCCAGTTTAACCCTCTGCGCCTCCCCACCTGAAAGCGTCGTCGCCGGCTGGCCGAGCTTCAGATAACCGAGTCCAACCTGAGAAAGGAAAGAGAGCTTTTTTGAGATTCGCTTGTGCTTGCTAAAAACGTTGAGCGCGGTGTCTACATCCATATCCAGCACGTCGGCAATGGTATGCCCCTGCCAGCGCACTTCGAGCGTCTCTCGCCCATAACGGCGTCCATTACAAACATCGCATGGAATAGAAACATCTGAGAGGAAGTGCATCTCAACGATTTCGACACCGCGACCCTGGCAGTTCTCACAACGCCCTCCCTTGACGTTGCAGCTGAATCGGCCGGGACCGAATCCACGCATACGAGCCTCTGGCGTCCCCGCAAAGAGATTACGAATCTCGCCGAACGCCCCGGTGTAGGTGGCCGAGTTGCTATGGGGCGAACGACCCAGAGGGGACTGGTCGATCACCAGCAACTTATCCAAAGCACGAACTCCGGAGATTCGAGTCAACTCTTCCGGAGCGTCCTGATCACCGACCAACTCAGCCTGCACCGCCGGCACCAGCAAGCCGGTCACCAGACTCGACTTCCCTGAGCCCGACACACCAGTCACCACACTCAGCACCTTGAGAGGGAAGCGCGCCGTCACTTTTTTAAGGTTATGCAGCCGAGCGCCCCGGACAACGAGCTCTTTTTCTCCCTCGCGGCGCGTCTCGGGGACAGGCACGCCCGCCTTACCGGAAAGGTAACGCCCCGTTAACGAGCGACGACTTGCACGAATCTTGGCCGGCGGACCCGCAGCAACAACTTTTCCGCCATGCCGCCCCGCCCCCGGCCCGAGGTCGATGATGTGGTCTGCGGCTTCGATCGTTTGATTGTCATGTTCGACAACCACGATTGTGTTGCCGAGGTCGCGGAGATCCATCAGTGTCTTCAAGAGCTGTGCTTGATCGCGGGGATGCAATCCGATGGACGGCTCATCGAGTACATACAGAACACCGACCAGGCGATTACCCAATTGGCTCGCAAGCCGGATGCGCTGGGCCTCGCCGCCAGACAGCGTAGAGCTTGACCTCGACAAAGAAAGGTAGCCGAGCCCGACATTCATCAGGAAGTCGAGCCTGTTTTGCACCTCGTAAAGGATGTCGCGGCCAATGATGTCGTCATTGCCCTTCAGCTTCAGCTTGCCCATGACCTTGTGCGCCTCAGCAACCGTCTGCTGAGAAAGGTCGCGAATGCCGATCTTTCCGATCCGAGTGGCCAAGGCCTCTGGACGAAGCCGCCCACCCTGGCAGTCCAGGCACTGGTCGTCGCGCATCAGTGCTTCGAGAGCCGCACGCCACCAACCTTCTTTTTCAGTCCCTCGCCACCAACCCTGAACGAGAGGCAGCAAGCCTTGCCACGTCACCTGCACATCCACTTCCCGCGTTCGGCCCGCGGCGTGCTTCTCGTAATGCACAGGCACAGCGGCATCGCTGCCCGTGCCGTGCAAGAGAGCCTTCTGTACGCGCCGTGACAGCGTGGACCAGGGCCTGCTGATGTCACCGCCAAGCCGTTCGGCAACTTGATGCAAGACCTGCGAATACCACCCACCCTTGCGTGAAATATGCCGTCCCACCTTAGACGTCATTCCGTCTTCTAGAAGCGGCCGGTTTGGACGATCGATCAGACGCTCTTCGTTAATGGTAAGAACGCGCCCCATCCCTTCGCAGCTCGAACAAGCGCCTGCGTGACTGTTGAATGAGAACATGCGCGGCGTGAGACCTCCAGCCGGGAGCATGTTGCCGCAACGAGCGCATCCGGCCCGAGCTTCATAGTCGAGCAGTTCGCCATTCTCCAGGTGGACATGAGCAAGCCCCAGGCCGCGCTGCTGAGCGAGCCCGATGGCTTCCGCCAATCGTGTGCGACGAGAGCCGTCAACCTTCAGTCGGTCGACAACCAGTTCGATACTTTTGGATTTGACCGTGGATCCGAGGTCATCCAGGCGCGCCTCCTTGCCATCAACAAGCAATCTTGCAAACCCATCCCCGAGCAACTCTTCGCGCAAGTCCATGACCTCACCTGGCCGACTGAGTGCAGTGGGGTGCTTGTGAAGCTTGGAATACAGCGAGGCTGTGATATGAACCCGCTGGCCGCCGCCGCGGGCGACCAGATCTTCTGCGGCCAAGGTCGATGACCAGCTCTGGAGCCTGCGGCCGCAGGTCCAGCAGTGAGCCTTTCCGACCCGGGAGAAGAGCAAGCGCAGGTAGTCGTGAATTTCCGTCGAGGTGGCCACGGTCGACCGTGGGTTACGGCTTGCCGTCTTCTGGTCGATGGCGATGGCCGGCGCAAGCCCTTCGATGGACTCGACAGGTGGGCGCTGCATGCGCTCGAGAAATCGCCTGGCGTAGGTCGACAGACTCTCCACGAAACGGCGCTGCCCCTCGGCAAACAGCGTGTCGAAGGCCAGGCTCGTCTTACCGGAGCCGGAGGGCCCGGTGACCACCGTGAGCGAACCATGGGGAATCTTGGCGTTCACTCCCTGCAGGTTGTGCAGGGCCGCGCCCTTTACGACCAGGGCCCGCGGTGCGACTGCTTGCTTCCGCCTTCCTGGTTGGGTTACAGGCACGCGCACTTTTTGCGGCTTGAGCAATGGTTTGAGAGCCCGTGCCGTGTGCGATTTTTTACTGAGAGCAACTTCCTCTGGCGTCCCACAAGCCACGACAAGCCCCCCACCACCACCGCCTTCAGGCCCCATGTCGATGATGTGGTCGGCGACCTTGACGACATCCAGATTGTGCTCCACCACGATCAAGGTGTTCCCTGCATCGACCAGCCGTTGCAGGGCAATAATAAGCACCCGAATGTCTTCGAAATGCAGCCCCGTGGTGGGCTCGTCCAGCACATACAGAGTCTTACCCGTCGCCGGCCGGCAGAGTTCTGAAGCCAGCTTCATGCGCTGTGCTTCACCGCCAGACAAGGTCGTGGATGGTTGGCCAAGCCGAACGTAGCCGAGACCCACATCGTGAAGCGTCTGAAGAATGCGGGCAGACTTGCGATGGTGCTCAAAGAACACCAAAGCCTCGTCGATCGTCATGTCTAGAATCTGATCAACAGACAATCCACGATATTGGACTTCCAGCGTTTCGCTGTTGTAACGCCGCCGGTCGCAGACCTCACACGGCACTTCGACATCCGGTAAAAACTGCATTTCGATCGTGTTCACGCCTGCACCCTCACAGGCTTCGCAACGACCACCTTTCACGTTGAAAGAAAAGCGACCTTTCGCATACCCACGAACCTTGGCCTCTGGCGTGTTCGCAAAGACATCGCGAATCAGGTCCATCACGCCTGTGTAAGTGGCCGGGTTACTGCGTGGCGTGCGCCCGATGGGCTGCTGGTCAATTTCAATGACCTTGTCGATGTGCTCGACGCCTGTGATCTCGCGATGCTCGCCGGGGATCTTTTCAGATCGATGAAGAGTTTGAGCCAGGCCGCGCCGCAAAACATGGTCCACGAGAGTGGATTTGCCTGAGCCCGAAACGCCCGTCACCGCAATCAAGCAACCGAGTGGGAAATGCACATCGAGGCCGTCGAGATTGCGGGCCGAGGCACCCAACACAGACAGCATCTTCCCGCTGCCCGCACGCCGCTCGGCGGGAATCTCGATCGAGCGACGATGGGTCAGATAGTCCGTCGTCAAGGTGCGCTCGCCGCGCAGCACACTGGACACCGTCCCCGCCCCGAGCACATGCCCTCCCAGACTTCCCGCTCCGGGGCCAATGTCGATGATGTAATCGCTGGCGAGAATTGTCTCCTCGTCGTGCTCCACGACAAGGACCGTATTGCCTCGATCGCGCAACAGATGCAGCGTGCGAATAAGGCGCTGGTTGTCCCGCGCGTGCAAACCGATCGAGGGCTCGTCGAGTATGTAAAGGACACCCTGCAGGCCCGAACCAACTTGCGTAGCAAGACGGACACGCTGAGCTTCGCCGCCGGACAGCGAGCGCGCGTTGCGGTCCAAGGACAAGTAGCTAAGACCGACATGGTCGAGGAACTCAAGGCGCTTGGTGATTTCACGCACGACAGGCTTGCCTATCAATGCCTCCCGCCCTTCCAGCGAAAGCCCCTCGAAAAAACTCCGGGCTTCTTCCACTGTCAGTGCAGAAATTTCATCGAGTCGCTTGTCACGAACCGTCACGGATCGCGCAGACGCATTCAGTCGAGTGCCACCGCACTCCGCACAAATGCGCGTGGCAAGAAACCGCTCCACCTGGCGAAAGCCGGGGAGACCGATGTGCCGCTCGATGGCAGGAATGAGCCCTTCGAAGGGCTTGGTGTCTGACCCATGCACGGTCTTGGCACCATCCTTCGAACTCCAATCCCATTCGAGCGTGACTTCCCGCTCACCAGACCCATACAGCATCAAGCGCCGAGCCTTCTTGGGCAGATCTTCCCAGGGCGTATCCAGATCCACATCGAAGGTTTTTGACACGACCTGCAGGCTCTTGGCCCCAAGGCGCACATAGCTCATGTAGCCAGACTTATTGCTGACCTTCAGCGCGCCCTCGCGAATCGACAGAGAGGCGTCAGCAATCAGGAGGTCGGGGTCTGGCTGACGTCGCTTTCCCAGGCCCTCACAGGCCGCGCAGGCGCCATGCGGAGAGTTGAACGAGAAAAGGCGTGGCTCGAGTTCCGGGAAATCTCCGTGGCCCTCAGGGCAAGTGTTTCGAGTTGAAAAGGCAACTGGATCCTCAGCCCCCGCTCGCACATAGACAAAGCCATCTGCGAGCCTACAAGCGGTCTCGACAGCCTCCCCAAGTCGACCTTTCCGATCACTTTCCAATCGCACCCGATCGATGACCAACTCAAGACTGTGTCGCTCGTTGCGGACGAGTTCGATTTCCTCATCGAGCCGACGCTCCGAACCGTCAACCCAGATGCGCGTGTAACCCTTGAGTCGCCAGCCCTCCATATCTCGGCGGTAGGTCCCCTTGCGATCACGCACGATCGGCGCAAGAACAGAGACGCGCTTGTTTTTCCAGCGCTCAAAGATCGTCTCGACAATGCTGTCGGCCGCTTGAGCTTTGACTTCAAGACCACACTCCGTGCAGTGCGGAATGCCCATGCGTGCGAACAGCAACCGAAGCGAGTCGTAGATCTCAGTGACTGTTCCCACTGTAGAGCGCGGATTGCGGTTGACAGTTTTCTGGTCGATCAGGAGCGTCGGAGAGAGCCCGTCGATCTGGTCGATCTTGGGCTTTTCCATACGCCCGAGAAACTGCCGCGCATACGACGAGAGGCTTTCGACATAACGTCGCTGTCCCTCTTGATAGATTGTGTCGAATGCCAAAGAGCTCTTGCCGGAGCCCGAGACTCCCGTGATCGTTGTCAACGCGAGACGCGGAATGGTCACGTCCACGCCCTGCAGGTTGTGCTCTCGCGCGCCCTTGACCACGACGTCTCGCAAGGTCACGGATCACCTCCGGGATCGGCGAGCTGAGAAAGAATCAAGGCGTGCATCGTCTTCGGCGCTGCCGCAATCTTTCCGCCGTGGAGCCAGTCGTCACCTCCCGACATATCGGTGACCACACCCCCCGCCTCCAAGACCAGAAGTGCTCCCGCTGCCACGTCAAAGGGGCGCAAGTGGGGCTCCCAGTAACCATCGAGTCGCCCTGCCGCCGTGTAGGCAAGATCAAGCGCTGCCGATCCACAGCGCCGCAACCCCCGCACATTGAGAATGAAGTCGTTGAAGTGGTCCACGTTGTTGTCCACCAGCTCGTGGCGCTGGTAACTGAACCCGGTGGCAAGCACCGCTTCGATGAGGGCCTTTTTGGACGAGACGTTCACAGGAGTCCCGTTGAGTGTCGTGCCCAGGCCTCTGCCCGCAGCAAAGGTCTCCTGCAACCTTGGCGCGTGCACCACACCAACCAGTGGTGTCTGGCCGTCAAACAGGGCGATTGACACCGCGAAGAATGGGTGAGACTGACTGAAATTCACGGTGCCGTCTATGGGGTCCACGTACCACGTCAGCCCGTCACGTGCATCGTCTCGCGTCTCCTCCTCCGCGTAGATTGCGTCGTCTGGATAACGTTCCCGGATGCGCCCCACGATGTGGCGCTCTGAAGCAATGTCTGCCTCGGTGACGGGATCGCGCATGCCTTTGAGCACGAGGTCGCCATGTGGCACGAGGGCATCATGTCGCATGATGACCTCACCTGCTGAACGGGCGGTCTCCACAGCGAATGCCAGGAGTTGAGGGATGTCGTGGTTCAAGTGCGATATCTAGAAGCGGTCGACGAGATCCCTGCAGATGTCGTCCTGAACGGCTTTCATGAGTCGATTGCTCACGCCCTTCGGGACGTCATTGATGAGAATGGAAAAAGCGAGAAGGCGGCCAGAGGATGTTGAGGCATAGCCTGACAAAGCCGACACCCCTTGGATGTAGCCAGACTTTGCTCGCACAGACCCCAGATACGGTGGCTGCGTCAAGCGATCTCTCAACGAGCCGTCTAGCCCCGCCACAGGCAAAGAACGGATGAAGAGATCGCGGACCCCCGGTGCCGCTTGATTCATGGTGACCAGCGTGTCAACCATCTGCCTCGCCGTCACTCGGTTTGAGCGCGCCAACCCCGAGCCATCTGACATCGCAAAGCCGACTGTGGTCACATCGACGACGTCCCTCAAGAAGTCTTTGACGGCGCGAGCCCCGCCAGCAAACGACCCGTCGCCCAGGACCTCAGCCCCGACAACCTTCGCCAGATGGTCACTGATTGAGTTGTCGCTCTCTTTGTTGGCAAGAATCACAGCCAAAGACAGCGGTGTCTCGAGACGGACAAGTTCGCTGTCAGCTCCCAGCCCTCGAGCGGCACCGCCCTCGCGCTGAATGCCACCACGGACGGTGATGCCCTGACGTCGGAGTTCCGACACAAGGCAGCGACCAAAGAGCAGCGCTCCGTCGCGAACGGGAACGCGTAGCGCACGCGATTCGACGCCGTGACTCATACGACCGCGCAGGCGAATCACTCCACCGTCGTCCGGCCGCATCGCACCCACCACAAATGTGTTCCCTCCAGAGGCCCACTTCACTTCATTTCGAAGTGAGTAGCCTGGTGCGCTTGTGGCCAGCTTCCCTGCGGGTTCACTGCCGGACCCTCGCCCATCCAATGAGATGGGCATGCAGTTCCCGTGAATCGAAAGGGCACTAACCGGAGCGGCATATGGAAAATCTAGATCCGTCTGTTCCCAATCCGGGTGAACCCACTGTCGATCGAGAAATTCATCGTCGAGCACCAGGGCGCCATCAATTCTTGTAAGACCACGTGACTTGAGTAGCTCCGCAAGCAGTTGCGCAGGATCTTCGATCTCTTGGCCTTGAAGTGCGTCGGCTCGAAGACAGGGGTCGCCTCCTCCACGCAGGATCAGGTCTCCAGACAGGACGCCTTGCTTGCTGACCTGCCCATTGCCTAACAGCCGCGTCGTGAAGAGATAGTCAGGGCCTAGCTCAGAAATGGCTGCAGCAGTTGTCAGGACTTTCTGATTGCTGGCCGGAGTGCGCGGCGCATCGATATCACGCGAGAAGATGCGCTCGCCGGTTTGCGCATCCATAACAGCCACGGAAATCGAAGCGCCTCGGAGAGCTTTACGCTCCAGGATCTCCTCAACGGAGTCACCCGTTCCGACCAGCGCGAGAGCGAAGCACAGGACCGTCGAAAGCATCACGTCATCCGAGAAGGCGTCGTTTGACAGACTCAGCACACGAGCTCGATGATCATCCCATCTTGAGCAAGGCTGAGCCGACCCTCAAATGCTGTGCGAACTCGGGGCTCGACTGGATCTGCCAGCACCTCGGGGTAGAAGTGCGTCAACATCAGATGTTTGGCCTGGCAGGAGGAGGCAACAGCCGCCGCCCGCTCGGGCGACAGGTGCCCTCGCACAGGATTTTCGTGAGGAGCAGCCGCTTCCAGCACGAACAGATCGCTTTGATGGCCCAGTTCCTCCAGCTGGGCCCCTTCCGAGGCATCACCTGAAAAGGCGACCTGGAAGCCGTTTGGGAGGGTCAGCCGGTAGCCCAGAGAGCTCTCGGCATGGCAAATCTGGAACGCCTCGGCCTTCGTGAACCCCGGCACCTCGAGTTCGCCTGGCCCGATCACCTGCATGTCGAGGCGCTCCGGGCCACTTCCGAGCCATCCTGGCCAGGCATTTCGGAGACGCGCATGGAGCAACGTCACGGCCGCGTGCCCCCAGACGGGCAGCGGAGGCAGCCCTGCTCGAGGCCCCGGATGCCGCAGGGCGAAGTCGAGTGCCGCCAGGTCGGCGCTGTGATCGGGGTGGATGTGGGTCATCAAGACCCCGTGCAGATGATCCAGGTCGTAACCAGCCGCAGCCGCCCGGTGAAGGGATCCCGGACCAAGGTCCACGAGCACAGCTCGTCCATCACCCGGATCCACGAGGTAACAGCTGGTCGCCCGGTCGGCGCGAGGCACCGAAGTTCCGGAACCCAGGACAATCAGTCGCGGAGGGCTCGCCATGCGTGCTCAACAATGACCTGGATGTCCGTGAATTGCGGCCGCCAGCCGAGTTCGCTCTCGGCTCGTTCGGCACGTGCGTACAGGGCGGGTGGATCACCGGGGCGGCGCGGCCCCACCTGAGTGGCCAAGGGCCGCCCGGTCACCCGGCGAACAGCTTCCACGATTTCGAGAACTGAGTAGCCACGTCCGCTCCCCAGGTTCGCCGTGAGTCCTGAATTTCCCGCAAGGAGGCGCTGGACACCCGCCACGTGCGCGTCTGCGAGATCCATCACATGGATGTAGTCCCGCACACAAGTTCCATCGGGTGTGGGGTAGTCGTCACCGTTGATCGTCAGCGTGGCTCCGTCCCGGGCGGCCATGAGCGCCAGAGGGATCAAATGGGTCTCGGGATCGTGACGCTCGCCCAGCACGGCATCGCTGCTGGCCCCGGCGGCGTTGAAATACCGGAAGACAACGGCTTCCACATCGGAATCGGCGATCTCCCCTTCCATGGCGGCCTTGGTCTCGCCGTAAACGCTCAGTGGACGATGAGGAGTGTCCTCATGCATCGGAACGCTGTCTGGCACGCCGTAAACAGCACAGGTTGACGAGAAAACGAGCTTACCCACCCCCGCACCTGCCATGGCCTTCAGCAGCGACCGGGTCCCGTCTCGATTGACTCGCCAGTAGAGATCCGGCTTCTGCATGGATTCGCCGACGTAGCAACGTGCCGCAAAGTGGAGAACCGCGTCGACGGCATGATCTTTGAGAGTCTTCTGCAGCTTCTCCGTATCAAGGATGTCCCCGACGACCAGGGGCTTACCCAGCACCGCGTCCGAGAAGCCCTCGGAGAGGTCGTCGTAGACCACGACGTCATGCCCAGCCGCGGCCAGGGCGCGCGTGGCATGGCTCCCGATGTACCCGGCACCGCCCGTGACAAGCAGCATCAGAGGAGCACTCCGCACGGCGGAGCGGAGGCCGGGAGCGGTGCGATTCTAAACCTGAGGGTGCGGTGTTTTGGGGGCGACATCAGGCCCCCAGCATAGCCTCCAGATTCCCCCCCTCGGAAGGCGAAGGTGTGGTCGATCCCGGACTCTGCCTTCCGGTATGATCCGCCAATTGCCTCAAACATCTTTCTCTACCGGAGTGCAGATGAGCACCGAGACCACAGAAACCGCACCTGAAGAACACCTGGAGGGCCTGCACAGACTCCACCAGGGCAAAGTGCGAGATATTTTTGCCATCGACGAAACCCGAATGCTGCTGGTCGCAACCGACCGCCTCTCGGCTTTTGACGTAGTGCTCCCTCAGAGACTTGACGGCAAGGGCAAGATCCTCACTCGACTGAGCAAGTTCTGGTTCGACCTGACCGCCGACCTCGTGCAAAACCACGTGATCGAAACAGACGTCAGCAAGATGCCTCCGGCAGTCGCTGCTCACGAGCAGGCCCTGGAGGGAAGGTCGATGCTCGTTCAGAAAGCGACCCCCCTCAAGGCCGAGTTCATCGTTCGCGGCTACCTCGCGGGCTCTGGCTGGAAGGAGTACCAGGAAACGGGCATGGTCTGCGGGCACAAGCTTCCCGAAGGCCTGAAAGAAAGTTCACGTCTTCCCGAGCCACTCCTGACGCCGAGCACCAAGGCGCCCATGGGAGAGCACGACGAGAACATTTCGATTGCGCAGCTCGGCGACATCATCGGTGTCGACCTCGCGACAAGAACTGGCGCGCTCTCGCTCGCTCTCTACGAGTGTGCTGCAGCCCACGCGCGTAAGCGCGGCATCTTGCTGGCTGACACCAAGTTCGAGTTTGGACTCGTTCAAGATCAACTGACATTGATCGACGAAGTTTTCACACCCGACTCGTCCCGCTACTGGCTCGAGGCCGACTATGAGCCAGGGCGAAGCCAGGACAGCTACGACAAGCAGATCGTCCGCGACACATTGCTTGCCATGAACTGGGACAAGACCCCGCCAGCCCCCGAGCTTCCCATCGAAGTGCTCGACAAGGCTCGGGCGCGTTACATTGATATCGAGAGCCGCCTTACGGAACCCGTGTCATGAAGCCTCGCGTCTTATGGGTCCTGGGGAGCGACAGCGATCTCCCCCACGTGGAATCCGGCTTCGAACAGTTGAAGTCGATGAAGGTTCCTTTTGACGTCCGCATTCTCTCGGCTCACCGGACACCCGATCATGTAGGCGAGTTGGCAGCAGGTGCCCGAGCAGCTGGCGTCGAGGTGATCGTGGGCGTCGCCGGCGGAGCAGCACACCTGGCTGGTGTGCTGGCCGCGGCAAGCACCCTGCCTGTCATCGGAGTCCCCATACCGACGGGATTTGCGGGCGGCCTGGACTCCCTGCTGTCCGTTGTTCAGATGCCAAGCGGGATCCCCGTGGCAACTGTGGCGGCCAATAAAGCGGGTGGGAAAAATGCGGCTCTTCTTGCCGTACGCATCATGGCCGTGGCCGACTCGTCCCTGGCCGAGGCGCTTGATCAGCACAAGGCTTCCATGCGGGAAGCTGTCCTCGCCAAAGACCTGGCGGTCTCCAAGAAGCTACGCGACGCGCAAGAGGGATAAAGACATGACGGCACATCCCGACACGATTCACTGGATCGGAGACCTCGACGGCTGCTGCCGCCTCATTGAGCAAACCCTGCTGCCCGCAGAGTTCAAAGAGATCGATTGTCAGACGCAGGAGGACATGTGGGATGCCATCAAGCGTCTCGCGGTTCGCGGCGCTCCAGCGATTGGCGTTGCGGCAGGCTTCGGCACTGTTTTGGGTGTGCGCAATTCCACGGCGACCTCGGCCAGCGCATTCCTTGAGGATCTTCAAAAAACGGTCGACTACCTCAGTTCATCGCGTCCCACAGCAGTCAATCTCTTCTGGGGCCTTGACCGCATGAGGCGCGTCGCCCATGCCGCCGGCGACATCTCGGTCCCCGAACTCAAGCAAAGACTTCTCGACGAAGCCAAGGCGATCTGGACCGAAGACCGTGACATCTGCCGGCGACTCGGGAAGCACGGAGCCGCTCTCCTTCACGAAGGAGAATCCGCTCTGACGCACTGCAATGCAGGAGGGCTCGCGACCGCCGACTACGGCACAGCTCTCGCGGTGTTCTTTGCCGCGCAAGAAGAGGGCAAGACCTTTGCCGTCTTCGCCGACGAGACGCGTCCTCTGAATCAGGGCAGCCGGCTCACCTCCTGGGAACTGCACAATGCCGGCATCGACGTGACTCTCATTTGCGACAACATGGCCGGCCAGGTCATGAAAGAAGGCCGCATTCAAAAGATTTTCGTGGGCTCCGACCGCATTGCAGCCAACGGAGACGCTGCCAATAAGATCGGCACCTACTCGGTCTCTGTACTGGCCAAGCATCACGGCATTCCGTTCTACGTGGTGGCCCCCACGTCCACGTTCGACCTGAACACTGCCCATGGGGATGACATCCCTATCGAGCAGCGGGACCCTGATGAGATTCGCCGTGGATACACCGGAGGGCTCAATGCCCCGGCCGATGTCGCGGTCTACAACCCCGCCTTTGATGTCACGCCACACGAGCATATTGCCGGAATTGTGACCGAATTCGGGGTCATCCAGAACCCGGACACAGAAGCTGTCCTGGAACACTTCAGGAGGAATGGCTGTCTGGCCGATGAGTAGGCTCCACAGAACACCCACGCGGGAGCGCACTCATGGTGACGACAAAGAAGTCCGACAAGGCCGCCTCGGCCTCTTCTAAGACCAAGTCCAAGGCCAAGGCGAGCGGGTCTACCCGCACGTCAAGCCGCTCTGCCAAGCGGCGCAGCCCCAAAGATCCCCCAGAAGATGCTGAGTTGCTCGAATACGAGCGACTCCAGTTCTTGAAGGCCATGGACAAGTACAAGCGGAAGACCGGCAAGACATTTCCGAGCTGGACCGAAGTCCTGGGCGTGCTCCGGGGCATTGGCTGGATGAGCCCGACTCGGATGTCCGGCCTCGACAAGTAAGACGACCCGCCTGAACGTCGGTCAGCTTGCTCAGCGACTCCGCTCGAACAGCGGAAGGAGCGTAGATTCCAGCTTCTGGTAAAGCTGGGCCGTGGCCACCACGTCCCGTGTGCAGTACTCCACGATCTCCTGAATACGACCCGAGTCGTAGTACTCCTGCACCAGAGATCCGTCCAAGCCCGCCTCCTTGGGGGACATGATCCCGAAGCGACGACACCAGTAGTCCAGGCTGTACACCGGGCGCGAGGCGCCGTGAAAGGTCAAGACCTCCTGCAGATCGCAGTGTGGGTTCATCGAATATCGATAGCCAGCCAGGTTCATGGTCGGCGCCACACCAAGGATGGCCGACCGCAGCATCAGAAAGGGCCCGTCGAACTGACGCCCGTTGTAGGTCACGACGCGCCCTGCATTCGTGCCCAACATACGCCAGAATTCTGTCAGCATTTCCCGTTCGTCCCCATCGAAACGCTTGAAGCCGTCCGGGCCCTCATCGACCCACCCGCGAGACTTGCCTTCCACGAACACGCCGCTTTTATCGGCCGTGATGTTCTTCATCCCGATGACGATCACTCGGCCCGTCCCTGGATCGAGGCCCAGTCGATGCGTCACGCCCTCTTTCTCGGCCTCTGACTTGGCGCGCCCCTGAAGGTACTCGCGCGTCTTCTCGTCCAAGGTCCCCCACGGAACTCCGGCTGTTTCGATGTCGACGACGTATGTCTCTCGAGACCCGGCCATCAAACGAGCGTCGCCAGAGGATGAGCGTCCACCAGTTCTGCGACGACAGCTTTCACGCGAGTACGCACGACCTCATCGGCAGGCGCCTCGAGTATGTCGGCGATCGCATCTGCGACGCGGCGCAGTTCCTCGGGGCCAAAGCCCCGGGTGCACAAAGCGGGTGTCCCCAGGCGGATACCCGAGGCCTTCATCGGAGGCTGAGTGTCGTAAGGGATCATATTCTTGTTCGTGGTCAGACCCGCCGCCCCGAGAGCCTCTTCGGCATCTGCGCCGGTCAGCCCCTTGCTCCCAACATCCACGAGAACGAGATGATTGTCTGTTCCACCAGAAACAAGACGAACGCCCCTCTCGACCAGTTGTTCGGCGAGCGCACGAGCGCTTTCCACCACACGCTGTTGATATTCCACGAACGCGGGCTCAGCAGCCTCTTTCAGTGCGACGGCTTTTCCCGCAATGACATGCATCAACGGGCCACCTTGAATCCCTGGAAAAACGCGCGAGTTGATCGCTTTCATGGGCCCGGCCTGAGAAAGGATCATGCCTCCTCGAGGGCCACGCAGACTCTTGTGGGTCGTCAGCGTCACCACATCAGCATGCGGCACCGGGCTGGGGTGAACACCTGCGGCCACCAGGCCAGCAATGTGCGCCATGTCGACCATCAAGAGTGCTCCAACCTCCTGGGCAATGGCCGCAAAGGCTTCAAAATCAATGAAACGGGAGTAAGCACTCGCACCAGCGATTATGAGTTTCGGCCGGTGTTCGCGAGCGAGTGCTCCGACGGCATCCATATCGATCTGCTCTGTTTCTCGGTCGACGCCATAGGCAATCGGTGCGTAGAGCCGACCTGAAAAATTCAGAGGATGCCCATGGGTGAGATGCCCCCCATGTGCCAAATCCATCGCCAGATAGCTGTCGCCAGTTTCGAGCAGCGCCATGAGCACAGCCATGTTGGCCTGGCTGCCGGAGTGCGGCTGCACGTTCGCGCGTTCAGAACCAAACAGTTTTTTGGCGCGATCCCGCGCGACCCTCTCAACAACGTCGACGTGCTCGCATCCACCGTAGTACCGGCGCCCCGGGTAGCCCTCTGCGTACTTGTTCGTGAGCACCGATCCAACCGCCTCCCGCACCGCGCTGGATGTGGTGTTTTCAGAGGCAATCAGTTCGAGGTCGGCATGTTGGCGCCGGCTCTCGGCTGCGATGGCTGCGTAAATCTCTGGGTCGGCATCCGACAGTTCACTCATATCGGGGTTTCTCCAGTTGGCGTGCAATCAGGGCAGGCACAGAGCTTGCCCAGCGTTTCATACGTATAGATGCCCGTGGAATGCCCATCACTCCATTCAATCTGAATACCGTACAGCCCGACAGGGTCTATGCTGATAGGCCTGACAGAATCAGGAACTGAATCGGGATCGAGAGTCTTTTCTCCCGTCCATTCGTCGACACACTGCGCGCATGGACAAGCCAGCCGTAGATGGCGGACACCAAGGCGCCCCTGATGGCCGTTGCTCCAATCGACCGTGAGCACGCTCGGGCCATCTTGGCCGAGCCCGACAGGTGAAAGACCGTCCCGGACTTCCATCAATCTTTCCAGGCCATCGACTGAAGTCCCGAGGGCTCCGCGCCTGCATGGCCGAGGCGCTTGTGAAGAGTGCTCGCCAGTTCGAGAAACGCCTTGCTGGCTGCACTCTCCGGCGCGCTAAGCACGATCGGAAGACCTCCATCACCACTGGCAGCGATTCCTGACTGCAGTGGAATCTCGCCGAGGAAAGGAACGGACATCTCTTCTGCCGCCCGCCGACCACCGCCCCGCAGAAAAATATCGTGCTCGGCATCGCAGGAGTTACACACGAAGTAAGACATGTTTTCGATGATCCCCAGCACAGGCACCTTGACCTGCTCGAACATCTTGAGCCCTTTGCGTGCATCCACGAGCGAGACCTCTTGAGGCGTCGTCACGATCACAGCGCCGGACAACGGTGCCTTTTGCGTCAGCGTCAGTTGGGCATCGCCAGTCCCCGGCGGCATGTCGACCACAACGTAATCGAGTTCACCCCAGACAACCTGCTCCATGAACTGCGTCAATGCGCCATGCACCATGGGTCCACGCCAGACCATGGGGGTATCAGGATCCACAAGAAACCCAATGCTCATCAGAGAGATCCCATGCGCATGCATGGGATGAATCTGCTTCTCGCCCGCCGGCTCGGGGCGCCCAGACACACCAAACATCGTGGGAACGGAAGGGCCGTAAATATCTGCGTCTAGAAGCCCGACACGATGCCCCTGGCGATGCAGTGCAACGGCAAGATTGGCTGCCGTCGTACTCTTGCCCACGCCTCCCTTGCCACTCGCCACCGCAATCACGTGCTTGACATGAGGCATGATGGAACGCTGATTGGCGACAGGCACGGGACGCACCGATGTTTTGACGTGAACACTCGTCACGCCCGCCAAACCCTTGACCGCACTCTCGCACGCAGCCTGACGCTCTTGCACGCGCTCTTCAGGCACGCCGTCCCCGATGGCAAGCACCAGATCGAAAGACACGGCGCCACCGGAGATCACGAGGTTGCGCACGGCGGCAGCACTGACCACGTCCTTGTCGGCCCCGAGTTCAGGCATGGGGACAGATTTCAGGGCGGAGTAAACATCCTGCGTACTTGGCACGGCACACCTCGGTAGAGAGCGAGAAGTTAGCTGGAATTTCCTGCATCAAAAGCAGAAACAACGCAGCATAACAAGCACCCGGGCCGATTCCGCGCAATGGCAGAACCGGCCCGGGGCAAGGCATATCACAACGGACAGCCAGACCAGATGACGACCGCTAGTAGCGGTAGTGCTCCGGCTTGTAAGGGCCTGCCTTGTCGAGACCCAGGTAGCTGGACTGAGCGTCCGTCAGTTCCGTGAGCTTGACACCCAGCTTTGCCAGGTGAGCCCGCGCCACCTCTTCATCGAGGTGCTTCGGCAGGGTGTACACCCCCACTTCGTACTTATTGGGGTTTGTGAAGATCTCGATCTGCGCCAGCACCTGGTTGCTGAACGAGTTCGACATGACGAACGACGGGTGGCCCGTTGCACAGCCGAGGTTCACCAAACGGCCTTCGGCGAGCAGGATGATGCTCTGCCCGTCGGGGAAGGTGTAGCGGTCCACCTGGGGCTTGATTTCATCCTTCGCCACCCCTGGGAACGCATTCAACCCGGCCACATCGATCTCAATGTCGAAGTGACCAATGTTGCACACGATCGCCTCGTCACGCATCCGTGACATCTGGTTGGCCGTGATGATGTCCCGGCAGCCCGTGGTCGTGACGTAGATGTCGCCCTCGCAGAGAGCTTCCTCCATCGTGGTGACCTCGTAGCCCTCCATGGCCGCCTGCAAGGCGCAGATAGGGTCGATCTCGGTCACGATCACGCGCGCACCAAAACTCTTCATGGCCTTCGCGCAACCCTTGCCCACATCGCCATAGCCAGCCACAACAACCACCTTGCCGGCAACCATCACGTCCGTGGCACGCTTGATGCCATCAGCGAGCGACTCACGGCAACCGTAGAGGTTGTCGAACTTGCTCTTGGTGACCGAGTCATTGACGTTGATTGCGGGCTTTTGAAGCGTGCCCTGATTCCACATCTTGACCAGGGCGTGCACGCCCGTTGTGGTCTCCTCCGTGATGCCGCGCACATTCTTCATCAGCTCGGCATTCTCTGGCTTGTGCATCATGGCGGTGAGATCCCCACCATCGTCGAGGATCATGTTCGGACCACTGCCATCTGGCCAGCGAATCGTCTGCTCGATGCACCAGTCGTACTCGGCATCCGTCTCGCCCTTCCAGGCAAAGACAGGCACGCCCGAGTCTGCGATGGCCGCAGCGGCATGGTCCTGAGTCGAGAAGATGTTGCAGGAGCTCCAGCGCAGGTCAGCGCCCAGCTCAGCCAGCGTTTCGATAAGCACAGCGGTCTGGATGGTCATGTGCAAGCATCCGACGACCTTGGCGCCCTTCAGGGGCTGAGACCCCTTGTACTTCTCGCGGAAGTACATGAGTCCGGGCATTTCCTTCTCGGCAAGGTTGATCTCCTTGCGCCCCCAGCTGGAAAGCGACATATCAGCCACTTTGAAGTCACTGGCGGTGGCTTGATCTGTGTTCGTCACGATCTATCTCCGATTTTCGGTTGATGGTAAAGGAGTTTGCAGAGCCCCTGTGTGGAGTTCGGCGAATGAGTCAGTCCGGGCATCGAGCTCGGGTCAAATAGAGAGGAAGGCGGATACTCTTGCCTGCGGGGCTTTCGACGACATAGCGATCCGTGAGCATCTGGCGGCGAATGTCACTCAAACCAACAGCACGCAGGTCGTCATCAAGAACTTCAGGCTCAATACCAAGGCGGGTGTCCGCCATGGTTTCGTGCATCCAGGTTTCGTGGTGAGGAAGCATCTCGAGACACACCACTGTCCCGCCTGGCTTCACGGTTCGCGCAAGTTCTTTCAGGCCGGGTCGCGAGTCTGCCAAGTGATGCAGCACCATGTGTGCGCAGGCGGCGTCGACCTCGTTGTCTGCGAGGGGAAGGGCTTCCATGACTCCCTCGCGGAACTCGAGCTCGCAGTCCAATGAGTTCAGGTTGTCACGTGCTTTACTCAGCATGGCTTCACTGGAGTCCACACAGATCAATCGGCGGACGTGACTGCCCAGCGCTCCCGCGAGATAACCGGTGCCGCACCCGATATCTGCCACCACCAACTGCGGAGACACCAGGCAACCGAGCGCTTCAAGGCGACCGGTACCGGTCTCGAAGTCGCTTCCGATCACGTCCCAGTCACCTGCAATCCGGTCGAAGAAAGCCCGCGTGTCGGTCCGCTCTGCCAACACCACCGCCAACCGTGCCTGGTCTGCATCCCGGTGGCCCAGTGATTCCAGAGAAGGTGCGAGGGCCTCCCACAGATTCCCCAGATGACCTGTCGGCACTTCCAGACGGCAGAAGGTGTAGCTGCCTTCGTGACGCTCCCCAATCCAGCCCATTTCGCGAAGGATCTTCAGGTGATTGCTGATCCGGCTCTGGCCCGTCGCAAGGCAGCGAGCAATCTCGCCCACGGAAAGCTCGGCCTTCTGAAGCAGGCTGAGGATCCTCAGCCGTGTTTCGTCCGAAAGAGCCCGCAGGGCATAGGGAATCGATTCCACCGATGTCATCAGCGCATCATAACACGCTGATATAGAGGGTCAAGCAAGCGACATGAGCCCGAACCGGGAGCCCTAGCGCCTCTGACCGGTCACCGTCACCTCAACAGTGCCTGTGCCCAACGAGTTGCTCAGATCGCTGATCACCGTGTCCGTGAGCTGGACGTCCCCCACCGCAGAGACAAAGGAAGCCCGTCCCAGCCGGCTCCCATGGAAGTAGAAATTGCCCGTCCCGGAATCCCCCTGAAAGTCTTCAAGGACGCAATTCGAGGCGGCTAAAGAGCCCACACCGAGATCCATACTGACCGTTTCCGCAGTGCAATCACTCATGCGCACTTCGCCTGTCCCGGTGCTCACGACCATCTGATTCACATCGCAGTCTTTGACTGCCACGGCTCCGGTCCCCACCTCAACATGCAGGTCTTGTTCGCCCGTAAAACTGGACAACCAGACGTCGCCTGTTGCAGATCGAACCTCGAGCCGAATCCCTTCAGGCACGCGACCGCGAATCCCGTTCACGAGCACAGCGCCCTTCTTTTCGGACCAGACGGAAAGCACTCCGTCCGCCAATTCCACACCACCATCCGCTTCGAATTCGGTGTACAGGTCAACGACCAGTTCAAAAGTTGCCCCGGGACAACCCACGAGATCGACCGAGGCCGTAGGCGAGATCAGAATCATCGCAACGTCTCCATCCTCCCAATCACCAGACAGAGACACCTCGCGCTGGTGATCCACCGGAAGGCCACCCACGAACACGTGCCCGTTCTGATCGGAGACGTCGAAAGGCTGCATGTTTCTGGTCAAGCCGCCGCAACTCACCAGCAACAACAAGGCAGGGATTGCCCAAAGGACTCGAGCGTGGACGGGCGAATGCGACATGGAAGAACCTCCACAAACAAGCGATTCAGCACCAGATTGGCGCCTATGGGGCCTCCATCGACCAACAACCCACGGGAGTTTAGGCCCCCCTTCCTTTCCCACCGTCTCCGCCGCGATAGCGCCGTATCCACGCGGCTTTCCAGGCCCCGAAGCGATTCCGCTCGATTTCATGCCGGCAACCCGCCATCAGATCCTCGTAGAACTGGAGGTTGTGCAGGCTCGCAAGAGTCTCGAAAACCGGTTCATGGGCGTAGTGAAGATGCCGCAACACCAGGCGGCTGTAGTGAGTGCAGGTGTAGCAAGCGCACTTGCCATCCACCGGCCCCGTGTCATGCCGATGAGTCCGGTCCCCGATCCGCAAGCGCCCTTTCCTGGTGAACAAGGTGCCACCCCGGGCGTAACGCGTTGGAATCACGCAGTCGAACATGTCCATGCCGCTTTCGACCGCCTCGAGAATGTCTTCGGGGAGTCCAACGCCCATCAGGTACCGGGGCTTGTCTTGCGGAAGGTGGGGTGCTGTCCAGCGCGTCACTGAAACCATCAGGTCGTGACCCTCTCCGACACTCACCCCGCCAATCGCGAAACCATCGAAATCCATGTCGGTGATCTGAGCTGCACTGCGTTGCCGGAGATCTTCGTGAACACCACCCTGGACGATTCCGAACAGCAATTGGTGTGACGCCAACTTCTGGTCCAGGCATCGTTGCGCCCAACGGGCCGTGCGGTCTGAACTCGCCGTGACATACTTTCGCGGCGCGTCGTGTGGACAGCATTCGTCAAAGGCCATCACGATGTCGGCGCCGAGACGGCGCTGCACATCCATCGATGTCTCGGGGTCCAGAAGGTATCGAGGCTTCCCCTCACCGATCGGAAAGGACACTCCGTCTTCCGTGATCTTCGACCCCGGCAGACTGAACACCTGGAATCCTCCGGAATCCGTAAGAATGGATTTGTTCCAATTCATGAACGAGTGGAGGCCTCCCGCACGCTCCACCAGGTCTGTGCGGTCATCGAGACTCAGGTGATATGTGTTGGCGAGAACGACGTCTGAGCCGATCTCTGCAAGATCACGAGGCAGGACAGCCTTGACGGCACCCTGCGTCCCCACGGGCATGAAAGCAGGGGTTTCGATTGCGCCGTGGGTCGTCTGAAACCGAGTCCGGCGGGCTCCTGAGGCATCCTCCCTCAACACCGTGAAACCGATGTCATGGCGCTTGGATTGTGAACGCGACCGCCCCATGAAATCAGCTCTGGCGCACGGCGAATGCCAGCGCGATCCACCCACCGATGAGAGCGAGTCCGCCAACCGGCGTGATGGCGCCTAACCACTTCGGAGCGCCCAGCGCCAAGGCATAGAGCGTTCCGCTGAAGACAACTGTCCCGCACAGAAAGAGCCAGGTCGGGCGACCAGCCGCTTCGGGATTCTGGCGCAGCAAGGCGGCAACCGCCAGCAATGCCAATGCGTGAATCAGTTGATATCTCACGCCTGTTTCGAAAATTTCGAGACGGTCTACCGCCAGCTTGCTCTTCAAAATATGAGCGCCAAAGGCGCCAAACGTCACGCCAAGTCCACCGAGAATGGCTCCGACGACGGCGGGATTCATGTGGACGCCGCGTGCCCTGGCTTCCAGAGCACTTCATCCTGACCAGCAGCCCGACGGGCCAGCACGAACAACAGGTCGGACAGCCTGTTCACGTACTCAAGAGCAGATGGATTGACCGCCTCATGGCCTTCATCTTCTGCAAGCCGCTGCATGCCTCGCTCGGCGCGCCGACACACGGTACGCCCGAGGTGATAGACACTGGCCAGCGGCGTTCCGCCAGGAAGAATAAAACTCAACAGCGGGGCGAGGTTCTCATTGGCCGAATCGATGGCGGCCTCGAGCCGTTTGACGGCTTCAGCCCCGATACGCAAGGCCTTCTTGTCGGAGTCAGCCGCCGGCGGAGTGCAAAGGTCTGCACCGAGATCAAACAGCTCATGCTGCACGTCTATGAGCAGAGCGCGCTCGGAAGCGTCGGAGACTTGATCCAAACACATCCCGAGCACAGCATTCAACTCGTCCACATCGCCGTAAGCAGCAATGCGCGAGCAAGATTTAGAGACTCGTGTCCCGTCGCCCAGCGACGTCATGCCACCGTCACCGCCACGTGTATAGATCTTGTCAATTCTGACCATTGTTGTTCATGCCCATGTTGGGCTCCACGCCGCTCGGCGGGAACCGCATTGTGAAAGACTCGCCTCAGGAAACGCGCTCATACTGGCCGCGAAAAACCCGCCTGAAGCGGGAGTCCTTGGCAAGCGTGTTGCTCACCATCATATTGAAATGACGCGACACCGTCTGATAGCCATTTGCGATCACCAAATCAGCGGCTTCTGCGGGACTCACCTGGGCACGAATTTCCATCGATTCAGCCAGGGCATCCCCCAGCGTCATGGCGTTCTTGAGCCGCCGGCCAAAACTGGACCGACGCGGATTGGCCGTGTCCCCGCCAGACTGGTTCAAGCGTTCATCGAGAGCGGCCAACTCCTCGAGCATTTGATCGCGCTTTTGATAAAGCTTGGCCGCCTCTGACGTACGCCGCTTGATCTCACGATTCAAATCGTCCGTCGAAACAGATTTCAGGTCCATGGGCTAGGCACTCGCTTCTGAACTCGGGCATAGAGACGTGCGACCAAAAACATTTGGCCGAGAAGTGCGCGCCCCCCAGAAAGCCCAGTGGCTTCTAGTGTAGCAGTGCGATTGGAAAGCGTGAGGCCCTGCCTGGGCTAGATTCGATGTTTAAGGCCCGCTGGAGATCTATCAGGGGAATCCCATGAACGCCTTCTCGTGTTTGCAGTGCGAGGCAGGCTCGCTCGGGCCACAGTGATCGCCCTAAACGCCTGGAAAGGCGGCTCGGGATTCGGGGCCTGGTCAAAACAAGGCCTCGCGAATCGGAGGCAACTCGCCGATGGCTCCCCGGGTTGGATTCGAACCAACGACCCTCTGATTAACAGTCAGATGCTCTAACCAACTGAGCTACCGGGGATACCGGGTGTCGGTGAGGCGGGAAGTCTAGGTCGAATGACCCCGAGACGCAAGAGTCCCCTGGGGTTGCTCCGGGAGATAGCGAAGCAGTCTCGAGAGCGTCGTACGAAACTCCTGTCGCGAAACGATCATGTCTACTTGGCCCTTCTCGAGCAGGAACTCGGAAGTCTGGAATCCAGCCGGCAACTTCTTCTTGATCGTGCCTTCGATCACGCGAGGGCCCGCAAATCCGATGAGCGCCTCAGGCTCGGCCAGGATGATGTCAGCCGTCATGGCCCATGAAGCGGTCACACCCCCCGTGGTGGGGTGAGTGCAGAGCGATATGTAAAAACCGCCTGACTCTCGCAGTGTTGCCAGGGCCGCGCAGGTTTTTGCCATCTGCATCAACGACAAGATGCCCTCATGCATGCGTGCGCCGCCAGAGGCAGAGACCAAGACCAACGGTATGCAGAGGTCGCGGGCAAGCTCCACAGCGCGCGCCACTTTCTCGCCCACCACTACGCCCATGCTTCCACCCATGAAGCGGAACTCGAGAACCCCAAAGACAATCTGATGGCCGTCAACGCGCCCCAGGCCGTAGCGCATCGCCTCGCGCAGCCCCGTCCTGGAAGCTGAAGTCTCGAGTTTCTCCGCGTACGGCTTCTCGTCAATAAAGTCGAGGGCGTCCACTGCTCCCATCCCCGCGTCGTACTCATGCCAGGTTGCGGGGTCGAGGGTGTACGCGATTCTCAAGTGACTCGAGATCGGGAAGTGATGACCACATTTCGGGCAGACCTTGAAGGCGTCGTCGAGGTCTTTTCCGAAAATCGTCTGCTTACAGCCCGAACAGCGAACCCACAAATCACCTGGAATGTCACGCTTCTTGTGTCGCAGCCACGGAAGAGAACCCATTGTCTTGCTCCTGCGCGGCACACTTCACCGCGAAGATCAGTTTCTAGTCAGGCCGACACGCCAAGTCGGGTTTCTGCTGTTTCACGAAGGGTGGCGATGGTCGCCGCCCAATCCTCCGAACCAAACACAGCAGAGCCAGCAACAAACACATTCGCCCCGGCCGCCGCCGCATCGTCAACCGTAGCAGGCGAAATACCACCGTCGATCTGGATGTCTCCTTGATACCCCCACGCCCTCAAACTCTCTATTTTTGGCAGCACTTCGGGCATGAAAGACTGCCCGCCGAAGCCCGGATGCACGGACATGACCAAGATCATGTCCACCCGATCGAGCATGTCTCGAACGGGTGCAATGTCCGTCTCCGGGTTCACGGCAAGTCCGGCGCGAGCGCCGGCCTGCCGCGTCAATTCCAGTGCGCCAGGCTGCGTTTCGATATGACACGACAGCACATCAGCCCCTGCTTTCACGTAATCAGCCGCATACCGCTCGGGCTCCGTGATCATGATGTGCACATCCAGCGGAATGGTCGCGACCTGCTTCAGCGCCTTCACGACAGGCGGCCCGATGGTGAGATTCGGCACGAAATGCCCATCCATCACATCCACGTGTAGCCAGTCCGCTCCAGCGGCCTCGACCGCGGCCACGTCCCGCGCAAGATGGACGAAATCCGCAGACAGAAGAGAAGGGGCGATCTTGACCGGCGGCGCTGTCATCGCGTCAGGTGTCCAGGAGTGAAGTCATGGATGAATGATAGAGATGAGGAGCAACAAGCTGTAGCGAATCAGACAGCAGCCGGTGGATCGAGCGCCGAAAGGCCTGGAAGCGCTTTTCCTTCCAGGAGTTCCAGGGACGCCCCACCCCCAGTGGATATATGTCCGATGCGGTCGGCAAGCCCAAACAGCTTCACGGCAGCTGCGCTGTCTCCGCCGCCCACAACAGTGTAAGCCGGCGAGGCAGCCACCGCCTCAGCCACGGTTCGGGTCCCTGCCGCATAAGCCTCTCGCTCGAAGACTCCCATGGGGCCGTTCCAGACAACGGTCCCCGCCTCAGCAATCGCAGTCGCATACGCAGCTGCAGTCTCCGGCCCAATGTCCAGGCCCATCAAGCCGTCCGGGATCTGGGCACCTGTTCGCGTTGCGTCATCCGACTCAAAATCTGGAGCACAGAGATGGTCCGAAGGCAGCATCAGTCGCACCCCACGCGCTGCCGCCTGCTTCTGAATGGCAACGGCAGACTCGATGAAATCCTGCTCAACGCGCGAATTCCCAACAGCCACGCCATTCGCTCGGAGGAACGTGTAAGCCATGGCGCCCCCCACGATGAGCACATCCACCCGACTGAGCAGATTCTCCACCACGGCCAGCTTGTCAGAGACCTTCGCTCCCCCAAGGATAGCCACCAGTGGCCTCGCAGGGTCGCCGAGAACCTTGTCGAAAGCAGAAAGCTCTTTGCCGAGCAGGAATCCGGCAGCACTGCACTCGCTGCCCAGAATCGAGGGAACGCCCACGACGGAAGCATGGGCCCGGTGGGCCGTTCCGAACGCGTCATTGACGAAGGCCTCTCCGCAAGCCGCAAGGCCAGCGGCAAACTCAGGATCATTCGCCTTTTCACCGGGATCAAATCGCAGATTTTCGAGCAGCACCACCGAGCCCGGCGGCTGTTGCTCAAGAACCTCCACCACCGTCGGGCCAATGATCTCTGAAAGCACCGTCACAGGTTGACCGAGCAGCTCCGAGAGCCGCTGGCCGACCGGCGCAAGGCGCAAGGCCTCATCAACTCCCTTGGGTCGACCAAGATGACTCATGCAGACCGCAACACCGCCGCGATCAATCACCGACTGGATCGTGGGCAAGGCAGCGCGAATGCGCAAGTCGTCGGTGATGCAGCCATCCTTCAGCGGAACATTGAGATCCAGCCGAATCAGCACCCGCCGGCCCTCAACGTCGAGTTGATCGACGGTGCGCCAACTCATGAAAGAGCGTGAGCCTTGGCAATGAGATCGGTCACACGACTGCTGTAACCCCACTCATTGTCGTACCAGGAGACGACTTTCACCATGTTGGCGTCGATCACCATGGTTGCCAATGAGTCGAAAACTGACGAGTGAGAGTTCCCGATGACATCGCTCGAAACGATGGGGTCCGTCGTGAACTCCAGATAGCCGTTCAGGGGGCCCTCTGCGGCAGCCTTCATGGATGCGTTCAGCTGTTCGACCGTCACTTCTTTATCCAGCACGGCAACCAGATCTACAACAGAGCCATTGAGAACGGGGACACGCATCGCCATCCCATCGACCTTGCCAGCCACAGCGGGAATCACCTTACCCACAGCCTTTGCAGCTCCCGTGGAGGTCGGAATGATGTTCGCTGCTGCGGCACGCGCTCGGCGCATGTCGCTGTGGATTTGATCAGCAATGCGCTGGTCGTTGGTGTAAGCATGCACTGTCGTCATGAGAGCGCGCTTGACGCCGAATTCATCCGACAGGACTTTCACGACGGGCGCCAAGCAGTTCGTGGTGCACGACGCATTCGAGATGATCTTGTCCTCGGGCTTCAGATCACCGTCGTTGACGCCCAGCACGATCATGGCGTCGATCGCATCCTTGGGCGGCACTGTGAGCAAGACCTTGGGAGCACCTGCCTCCAGATGAGCAGCGATCTCCGAGCGCTTCCGGAAGATCCCGGTCGACTCCACGACAAAATCGATCTTCATCTCTTTCCAGGGCAACTTGGCCGGATCACGTTCTGCTGTCACCCTGACAGTGCGCCCCCCCACGCTCAGCGCACCCTCGGAGCCGATCACTTCGGAGTCGAAGCGCCCCATGACCGAGTCGTACTTGAATAGGTGGGCGAGCGCGTCAGGCGAAGCCAGGTCATTGATGCAGACCACCTCCATGTCGGAGCGCGCTTCCATGATCCGCATGACCGTCCGGCCAATACGTCCGAATCCATTGATGCCAACTCGAATCGTCATCGGGCCCTGCTCTCCTGTAAACGTGACGCGTCAGGCGTTCTGAGCCGCCCGCGCATGAATGACCGGCGGACCAGAGCCGCGCAGAGGGCCCATTCTATCGCCTGAGCTCGCCGGGTGCGATCCCACCCTCCCTCCGTGGCCGCTATGCTGGCCCGACGTGCCCGCGCTCGCCCCCGAAGATCTCTTCGCATCCTGTGCGACAACGCTCCTGGCCTCGGAAGACCGCCTCTTGCTCGCGGTCTCAGGCGGAAGTGACTCCATGGGCTTGCTCGCGGCCGCCATCCGCTGGGACCGGCATCGAGTGGCCGTGGTTCATGTTCACCACGGACTTCGTGCCTCTGCCGACGAGGACAGCCGGCTCGTTCGTGATGTGGCGAGCCAGCTCGAATTGCCCTTTGAGATCGTCAACGCCCCGCCTTCAGTTACCAGCCACGGCCTCGATTCTCACGGAAAAACGGAAACCGCCGCCCGCGAACGGCGGATGGCCGCTCTGTCTTCCGTGGCACGGCGCCGAGCCATCTCCTGGGTGGCCACCGCACATCATCGCGAAGACGCTCTCGAGACCATGCTGCTGCACATGCTGCGCGGGCACCGTGGTGATCGAGCGCTTGCCTCCATCCCGACCGTGCGCAAGCTCGACACGGACACTCGAATGCTGCGCCCTTTTCTTTTCGCCGAGGCGACAGGGCGCCACGCTCTCTCGACAATGCGCACCGAAGCCGGGCTCCCCTTTCGGGAAGACCCCACGAACCGAGACCTGTCGATTCCACGCAATGCGGTGCGTGCCCTCCTGAAAGACGCACAGCCACCGCTTGACGCGCACACACTCAACCCACTGCGCCTCGCCGCACGCAAGCGCCTGGAGACGCGTCTCGCGAGCGTGGCCTCCAGGCTCGAAACAGCCTGGCACCTCGAAGGCGCCGGGTGCCGGGTCGACAGCACTGCCTGGCATCCACCCGAAGGAGATTCTCAACAAGCCTGGGTCCCTGAGTTGCTCCGCCTGATCGGTGCAGGCCTCGATTCCCCGCGCGTCGTGGCGCCGCGTGCCTCGGTGGTCGGAGAATTGATCCGGATGCTGAGCAAGGGCCATGGAGACCTGGAGGTCCCCGCAGATCCGACCCCCCTCAAGCTCCGCGTCTCGTCTTCTGCCGTCCACTTTCTGAACGAGCGAGTGGCCGAGATCGACACGGCATCCCGAATCCTGCAATCGCTCAGCCAGACCTCACTCTACGTCTGACCGCACGCGCCCCTCAGTGCGTGGACCGAGCCACCACGAGCCGACGCCTGTCACTCCAGTCGGCCAGGAACGGCCCCGTGCTCAGAACACGAGGCCCGGTGGGGACATCCACGAGAGTCCCATCGGCTGTCTTCCGCCCGACGATGCGACCGGACGCGAGCTGGCAGATCGCAAGTCCCGGAACAGCCGCCAGCGGCAGTTCCTGGCTTCCTGCCCGCCAGACCACCTGTCCATCCGAGACGCGCAGCGCGAGCAGGTTTTCCTCGGTTCCTACGAGCAACAAGTCCCCCACAGGGACCGGCCCTCCGAGCGGCTTCTCGCCGAGGTTCGCTGTCCAGCGAGAAACACCTGAGATGCAGTCGACTGCGATCAACGTGTTCCGCCCCGTCGTCATGAAGAGCGTGTCACTCCGGACAACACTTGTGCCGAGAGGTATGCCCACATCAAGCGACCAGAGTAGCTTGCTCGGCACTTTGCCCGTCGCCGGGATCGCACGCAGCTTGCCGTCAGAGCCAGGGATCACGACACGCGGTTCTTCTTGATTGGCGATGTACACCGCCTGCCCCGCAAACCCGGTCTTGATGCGATAGCGCCAGTTCAGTGCCCCACCCCTCAGGACGTATGCGGACAGGGTCCCTTCAAAATAAGAAGGCTCGAACACAAGGGACTCACCTGCAATCGGCGCCGCAGCCAGTGCCGTCGTGAGTTGACGGTCGTAGAGACGTTCTCCAGTGGCCTCACTGACCACGACGAGATCTTGCTTCGTCGCCAACGTGAGATGCCCCGCGGCAACCCCCGGCACCTCGGCCAAAGGATGGCGAAGAGCAACAAGCCATCGGAGGTCACCGGTCGCGCGATCGAGGGCCGTCACGCGATGCCCTGAATCCTCAACCAACAGCAAATCACCGACCGCATGGACAGACACGATGCCTTGTCCTGTCTGCCAGACTTCGAGGCTCATCGTCCACGAAGGCTCCAGGGGCAGATCGCTCGGCTCTGGGGAAGGGGCCAGAACGACCAGGGCGAGCAACAAGACATGGAGCATGAGAAGCGATCCGGGGGCCGAGTGCCGACAGAGAGCCCGAGTCGTGGGTCCGATTCGGGGGCCGTCACCATATCATGGGAACGCCTCTCACCCGACCCCGACCCCAGTCCCTTAGAGTGCTTCGCGTGACCCTCTCTCAACGCATCGAAAACGTACGCGAGTCGATGGCTGCGGCGTGCACACGCGCGGGGCGCAAACCTGACTCCGCTCGGCTGGTCGTGGTAACCAAAGCTGCGCCGCCCGAGATCTTTGCTGAGCTCGGTTCACTCGAGGTCACAGACCTCGGAGAAAACCGCGTTCAGGGATCCGAGCAACGACTCGCCGGGGTGGAGAAATCTTTTCGCTGGCACTTCGTCGGGCACCTCCAATCGAACAAGGTCCGTAAAGCCGTGCCGCTCTTTGATGTCTTCCATGGAGTGGATACGGAAGACTTGATGTGGCGTATTGATCGAGTCGCCGGAGAGCTCCATCGCAAGCCCGACCTGATGTTGCAAGTCAACATCAGTGGAGAAGCAAGCAAGTCGGGACTCACGCCTCATGAGGTACGTCGAGTGCTCGAAGCATCCGACGATTTGAAACACGCACGCCTCACCGGGCTGATGACCATGGCCCCTCAGGCTGAACATCCCGAGGCATGTCGACCGGTCTTCCAGGAACTGGCAAATCTCCGAGATTCGCTTGCTCGCGGGAGAGACAATTTTCGCGACCTTTCGATGGGCATGAGCTCAGATTTCGCCGTAGCCATCGAAGAAGGTGCTACCTGGGTCCGTATCGGGCGCCAGATCACCGCCCCCGGGATTCGTGGCGTAGACTAAAGGAGCCTCCTACCCTCCGCCCGCCCGCATGATCTCCTGGCTCCTCTTTGCTGCGACCGCTCTCGCCATCGCCCCTGTGGACGATGTCATCCCCTCGAGCATCGAGGCGGTGCTCGCGACCCCTGACGATCCCATCGCCTTTGGCCTCCCGCTTTTGCTGGAGGCCCAGGTCGTCACCGAGCGCAGGCTGTCCGGAACAGGTCGCTGTGCGGTGGATCTCGGTGATGTCAATGGCGACGGGCTTGCCGACTACGCAGTCGGTGTCGGGCCCGACGGCCGCGGCAAATCACTGTGGGTGCTCGATGGCACCACCAACCGAACGATCTGGTCCGCCTCGCCGGGGAAGGGTTCCTTTCGCAGTCTGCGCGGGCTCTCTCACCACGAAGGACGCCTCGCTCTGGGCGTCAGCTCTCCGCGCGGTCTCGTTCAGGTGCGAGACACGGCACGCGGCCAGGTTGTCTGGTCACGCAGCTTTGCACCAGCCTCCAGAGAGGGAGCCCACGTCTCTTCCGTTCGCTGGGGGCCTGACCTCAACGCCGACGGTCAGCGAGACCTACTCGTCGCGGGAGGCGGAGGGATCGAATCCGCCATGGCCCTCTCGGGCACCGACGGCAGCACGCTCTGGGAACATACAGCCAACGATGTCGTGATGGACGCCCTGGCTGTTCATGACCAGGACGAAGACGGCCTCCTGGATATCCTCGTCGTTGGCGGTGAGACCGCACCCTTCGCGCGACTCCTCTCCGGCCTTCATGGTGCCGTGCTCTGGGAGCAGAGTCTCGACGGCGTCGGCTCCGTGGGCATGGGAATGGACGACATCAACGGAGACGGGCAACTCGACGTCGTGGTCGGGCAATTTGCCGAGCCAGCCGCCTGCGTGCTGGCTCTCGACGGGGCCAGCGGCAGCCGGCTCTGGGGCAGCCAGGACGTCACCCGCAACGTGACATCGCTTGCACTTGTCGGTGACAACCTTGGAACAGGATTTCGCGATGTCGCCGTGGGCTCCTTCGACAACGCGGTGAGCGTTGTCCTTGGGTTCAATGGCAACACGGTCTGGCGCCGAGAGGTCAGCACGTTCAATGGCGGCTCCATGCTCTCGGTCATCAAGACGGCTGATCTCGACGGCAACGGTTCGCAGGATGTTCTGGCAAGTTCGCTGGACCATCGAATTTACCTGTATGGCGGAACGACAGGCCAGTTCATGGCCATGTGGAAATCAGGGCAGAAGCTCGCTGCAGTCGCGACGCTGGGTGACATCACGGGAGACGGACGTCCGGAAGTGCTGGCCGGAGGCTCGCGCGTCACCGCCGTACTGGATGGCTCGATGGGACTCGCAAGCGGTCCTCAACTCGACCTGGAGCCACCCACCACCCTGGACGAGCCCCTGGGAATCATCCTCTGGTCGTATCCGGGAACCCAGGTGATTCTCTGGGCATCTCTCGGCACGGACGCGAATCGGGCCCCGGGAGCCTTCGGAATCTTCGGCCTCGATCTCAGCAGCCTCGTCACCCTGTATCAGGGACCGACGCCTGGCGCTGGAGGTGTGACATTGGCCTTCGATGCGCTGCCCCCGTCAGCAGCAGGCCTTGCCGTCTGGCTCCAGGCAGTGAGCATCTACTCCCCGAGCCATGCCATCCTTTCCAATGTGAACAGCTTTCACGTTCCCGTAGATTGAGGCCACGGGCGACAGGTGCCACGGAGAGTGGGTTGCAGCGCTCGGTCAGGATCATCAATGCTGTCTAGCCGGATGACTTTCTGACCCGACAAGCGCCGGGGCAAGTCGACCGGAGCCCTCACGGACGCCATTTCATGAAGCCTCCACGGCTGATCGTTCTGCTCTCCGGCGGCGGCCGCACCCTTGTCAATCTGGCCGAGTGCATCAGCCGCGGTGAGTTGAACGCTGAAATCGCCTTGGTCATCTCGTCACGCTCTACGGCCAAGGGCATCGAGCGAGCTCGCGAACTCGGGCTCTGCGTCGAGACGTTTCGCCCCCGCGACTTCCCTTCACGCCAGGCCTTCGAAGAAGCTCAGCAGGCCCGGATCCTGGAAGAATCTCCGGACCTGCTCCTGCTCGCTGGATACCTCCTGCACTTCCCCGTGCCCACGGGCTTCGCCGGACGTGTCCTCAACATTCACCCCGCTCTTCTGCCAGCGCACGGCGGCAAAGGTATGTACGGCGACAACGTGCATGCCGCGGTTCTTGAGGCCGGGGACAAGATCAGCGGCTGCACCGTTCATGTTGTCGACGAGATCTACGACAACGGCCCCCCTGTACTTCAGATGGAGGTACCTGTGCTCGAGGGCGACACCGTAGACAGCCTCGCAGCTCGCGTGTTTGAAGCCGAATGCCGAGCCTATCCAGAAGCCGTCCGGCGTCATGCCGACTCCCTGGGAATGGACGCCGGCAGGCCCCGTGGGCCAGCGAAGAACTGAGACGAAGCGCCTCCCTTCGAGCTAGTCCTCTCGCCCCTGAGGCCCCGAGAGGGCCACGACCCGTTCGAGAACGCTTGCATCCACGAACAACTCCATCTGGTCGACACCGCTCCAGTGTGCGACCACAACGGGCTTGCCGAGCATGTCCGACGCTTCATGGGGTCGGACGGTTCGAAACGAAAGTGTTCCGAGCTCCCCACCTGAAAAATCGCGGTACACGACACGCCATGGATAATTTGCGGCGTCGTAAGGCTCAGAAGCGGGCTGCCAACGCAAACCCCGAAAGCCTCGCTGTAAATCGAGTCCCAAACCGAAGCGACGTCCCCACTCATCATCACCGACCCATGAGCTCTTCGGCCCGGGACGGTCAACGTGGAGAGGCTCCTCAAATTCGGGCAAGAAAATATCCAGCCCTCCCCAATCATCAACCGCGACATCAACAGGAGTCAGGTTCCGCAGTCGGTCAGGAAGATCGGGTGTCAGAAGATCCAGGACGTCGGGATTCAGCAGAAGTCCCTCGGTCGGTCGACCCGTGACCCGCGCTCGAATAGCACCTCCTGCCAGATCATAGATTGAGATCTTGTCGACCCGTTCACTGCCAGCCCAGTCCCAGTCAACTCGGATCACGGCAAGCGGCTCTTCCGTCTGCTCCGAAGACACGACGGCATCGTCGAAGCCCTCGACTCTCAGGTCGTCAAGAGCGCCAAGAAACTCGCTCGCCAGAGAAAATCCGTTCACACGCTGACTATCCAGCGACAGGCCGCGCAAGTGATCGGGGGCGCTGTAGATCCAACGACCTTGTCGATCCTGTGCGACATCCAGCAACACATCATCGCCGACATCAATACGCACTCGGCGCGCCCGGTCACGAATCGGAGGAAGCACACGCCGGTCGCGAAAAAATTCCGGCTTGTTGAGCAGCAGGTTCAGTTCCCGGCGATCGATCACGAGAACTTTTCTCAGGTCGTCCCGGATTGCAAAGATGTTCGCGTCCGGCGACTCCTCCCAATCTTTCATGATGAAGACCCGCGAGGGTTCCTGTCCCGCAGCACTCAATTCAATCACTGTCGACTCAGCCCAGTCTCCTGCCGCAACCTGCTCGGCCGTCGGAAAACCGAGCTTGCGCAACTCGCTTCCCACGGGGTCGAGATCGATCGGGTAGATCTGCTCGACAAATCGCAGTGAACGTACAAGAGTCGAAAGGCGCCCATTGTCCGCGCGCGCAAGCGCTGGCTCGGTCAGCGTCCACCCGTCACCATCGAGAACCGCATCGACAAGCACTCCGTCGGGGGATTCGATGCGTACCTTGCGCACGTACCCTTCCAGGCCCCGCAACAGGTGCTTGTCAACGTAGTCTTGCGCCCGAAAGTGTTCGAGCATCGTGTCGAGATTTTCCGTCACCATCAAGACATGTGGCGAGCCCTGCATGCGAGCGAAGACTCCGGGGCCGACAGGATTGCGATCACCGATCAAGATCGTCGTCCGAGCTGGCCCGCGCCCGAAAGTGATGCTCTTCGCACGCTTCCCGAGACCTACCTTCTCTCCATCGATCTCTGCGCCCTGTTCGCCAACCGGCAAAACCTTGGCATTGGCCAGATTACGTACCACCACCTCGACGTACTCTTTTTGCGCCAGTTCATCCGTGGGGTGCGTGATCAACCACGGGCCCTGAGGCTCACGTTGAATGTCGAGCACGTGCTGAGTGCGAAATTTCATGCTGATGAAGTCGACATCCGCAGTCTCTAGCCCTGGAAACAGCACCCCGCCTGTGGGTGGCGGCACAGACGCAAGATCCTCCTCGGCTGCGAACTTGAAAAGGAAAAGCGCGAGGAGTGCGAGGATCAAGACCGTCACGAGACGCGAACGCATATGGGTGAGTCCTTGTCAGCGGCGGCGCATGAACCAGCTCAGCAACCCAAGCAGGGCCCCGGCCAGCGGCATGGCGACGACGATATATAGAAAGATGTCAGCCTTCTCGTCGCCGTACAGTTCGACGCGCGACTCATAGACTTCACGCGGGCGAGCAGCGACAGCATCCTCGCGATCAATCAGCCAGTTGAATGTATTCAACGCGAGGTCGGTGTTTCCGCGCCCTCCGTCACTCAGAGAGGCATTCAGAGCGAAAGCACCGCTCCCGAAAAGCGCGACGCGCCCCCCGTCGCCTTCGATGGCCATGGCCACAAAGCGGCTGTTCCGGAGTTCAGGAGGCCCGTCAAAGACAAAGTTGCCGACCGTTTCGCTCGAACTCATCAGATCGCCAAACACATGATCTTCTGTTTTGGCCAGAAAAGACGTCTGAATGTGAGCGGCAGCAGACGGCGCGCGATTCAGTCCCGCCACGCTCGGAAACAACGCCACCACACCCTGGTCATGAATGGGTCCGGTGATGACGTGATTCGCGTCAAAGCGGCGCAAGGGAATGATGCTGCGCGCAGCGCCCTCATAAGGGCTTTCATCGTCCGTCAGAATCGCAAGTTCGCGAACGGCGCCCGCTTCTTCGAGCAACTCATCGAGGCGAGCGTCACGCACCCAGGGTGCGAGTGCGAGGAAGAGGGCTCCCCCCGCCTTGTGGTACGCAAGCAATGCCGCCACTGCAGAACTTCCAAGTGCCTGGGTGGGCTGCACGACGGCCACCACATCTGCATTCGGCGGTAAGCTCGCGCCGCCGACCAGATCAACACTGGACACCTCGAAACCCTGGCCGCGCAAGGACTCTCCAAGTCGCCCGAGCCCGCGCTCCTGAAAGTCATCGAGACTCGGCTCTCCGTGCCCGGTGACGAAAACGGCCGTCGGGGGCTCTTCATTGATCACGGACAGCAAGGCAGAAGTCAGCGGGCCCTCGCCGTGATAGGCGAGCAATTCGGCAGGCTCAATTTCTCCTGCGCCGATCCGCCCGGGGGCAATCGTCACCAGTTCCTCAAGAAACACCTGATCGCGACGGCTCCCGCACCGGAACATCACCACATTCGCACGCGTGAAGTGTTCTTCGCGTTTGAGCACTTCCACAGCGCCTGGGTCAAGAAACGGATCGTAGTGAGTCGCGGTAATTTCGCCTCCCGCGGCCACGACGTACTCCTCGATCAAATTCCTCACGTACTCAAAGGCCACCGCCTGTTCGGCCGCAAGCCCTGTGGGAATCACCTGTGCTTCGGGGCGCATGACGGTGATGATTTCAACCGGACGCTCCAGCCCGGCCAGGATCTTCTTGGTTTGATCCGTAAGCGTGTAGTGGGCGCCTTCGGTCAGGTCGAGTCGCACGCGGAATGCCGGGCGACTTGACGCATAAACCAACGCCGCCACCAGAGCCAAGACGACGAGCGACGTCCCCAGCCCCTCAGCCGCACCAAACAGGCGCGCCCAGGTGCTGAAGCCACCACCCGGCTTGCTTTGATTTGAGTCCGTTTTCAACGCCATCGCCGGAGCTCCAAGGCTCGCGTTGCGATGACCAGCAGACCCGTCGTGCTTGCGACATAAAAGACAAGCACAGACGAATCGAGAATCCCACGACTGAAAGAGCTCGCAAAGTGATCCGTGATCGAAAGCTGCCCCAGAATCGGGTGAATCCCGACAAGAGCCTCACTCGTCCCCATGGCAGGCAAGATCACAATAAGCATGTTGAGGGTCAGCGAAGCAATGGCTGCCACGAGTTGGTTGCTCGTGACCGTCGAGAGCAGCAATCCGAGGGCAGTCAGAAGCGCCGTCACGCAAGCAATGCCCAGATAGCTGGTGAAGATCTGACCGCCGTCGGGAAGAGCACCGTAGTTACGAATGATCGCAATGTAGATCAGAGTCGGTGCCCACAAGAACAACTGGAAAACCAGAGCGCCTGCGAACTTGGCAAGAATCACTTCGCCATCCCGAACCGGGGCGGTGAGCAACACTTCAAGTTGCCCAGAACGCCTTTCTTCCGCAACGAGCCGCATGGTGATCAAAGGCGGAATCACCAGAAGGCACAACCAGAACAGCAGGCCGTCGCCAAAGAACAGAGCAATGGTGTCGTCGACGACGCCGTTCGATGATTCGAGGGCGTAATAGAACGAGAATCCATTTAGCACCAAGAAGATGGTGAGAACGATGTACGCCAGGGGCGAAAAGAAAAGGCTCTCGATCTCGCGCCAGAAAAGCGGAAGTAGTGGCCGAGATCTCATGAGCGCGTGAGGTCCAAGTAAATCTGCTGGAGCGAACGCGTACGGGGCTCAAAGCGACGAACTGGCAAAGGCGCTGCGATCAATTCTCTCAGCAGCGCCACCGAGTCGGACGAATCGTCACTGAGTTGCACCAAGCACCCGCCGCGTTCATGCCGCTGGCAACGAATGCCCCGCTCACCGAGCCAGGCCAGGAGAGCGTCGTCAGAGCCCTCTGTTTCGATGAGAATCTCTCCGTGTCTTCCGGAAGAATGCTCCAGCTCTTCGCGCGATCCCTCGGCCACGATGCGGCCGGCCTTGATAATTGCGACGCGCGTGCAGACGTCTTCAACCTCGTTCAGCACATGGCTCGAGAGCAAGACCGTTCGCTCTCCCGCCATTCCCCCGATCATGCTGAGCACCTCCTGGCGCTGTGCGGGATCGAGCCCGCCCGTGGGTTCATCCAGGATCAACAGCGGCGGGTCAGAAAGGAGAGCATCGGCAAATCCCACGCGCTGTCGATATCCACGCGAAAGCTGATTGAGGATCCGTCTACGCATGGGAACCAAACCGCAGAGATCCAACGCTCGCTGCTTAGCGCCTTCCCGTTGTTTGGAGGGGATCCCTTTGAGGCGGCCTCGGTATTCGAGATATTCGTCGACGCGGGCATCCACCGGCAAACTGACATTCTCTGGCAGATAGCCGATGCGCCGCCGAACTTCGAGGCTCTCTCGTGCCACGTCGAGCCCGCCGACCAGCGCCTTGCCACTCGAGGCCGGCAAAAAGCCGGTGAGAATCTTGATCGTCGTGCTCTTCCCGGCTCCATTCGGACCCAGAAAACCGAAGACCTCGCCCTCCTGGACGTGGAGCGAAATGCCGTCCACGGCCACAAGGTCATGAAAACGACGCGTCAACTGCTCGATGCGGATCACGAGAAGGCTCCCCTCTCGAATCCTGCGCAAGCAGTTCCGTTAGCTCTTGACCTCGAAGTCGGCATCGATGATGTCGTCGCTCTCAGGGGTTCCGCCTGGTTCTGCATCGGCTGACGGCTGAGCCCCCTCATTTCCTGACGGGGCATCCTGAGAGTACAGCTTCTCAGCCAATTTCTGCGCTGCCGTGGTGTACGTTTCGAGAGCGGACTTGAGGGGCTCGGCCTGATCGCCTTTGGCAGCTGCCTCCAGAGCTTCCTTCGCACTGCTGATGGCCAGCACAGCCTCTTCATCGAGCTTTTCCTTGTGCTCATCAAGGGTCTTCTCGGTCTGGTAGATGGTCTGCTCGGCCTGATTGCGCAGGTCGATGAGCTCGCGCTGCTGCTTGTCTTCCTCTGCATGCTCCTCGGCCTCTTTGCGCATCGAGTCGATCTCGTCGTCAGAGAGACCAGAGCTTGCCTCGATCTTGATCTTCTGTTCCTTGCCCGTGCCGAGATCCTTGGCGGCCACGTTCAAGATTCCGTTCGCATCAATATCGAAGGTCACTTCGATCTGAGGAACCCCGCGTGGTGCAGGCGGAATCCCCTCGAGCTTGAACTTGCCGAGAGTGCGATTGTCGCGAGCCATTTCGCGTTCGCCCTGCAACACATGGATCTCGACGCCCGGCTGATTGTCGGCGGCCGTCGAAAAGATCTCTTTCTTCGAGGTGGGGATGGTCGTGTTCCGCTCGATGAGTCGCGTGGTCACACTGCCCATCGTTTCGATACCAAGCGAAAGCGGCGTGACGTCCAGCAGAACGACATCCTCGACGGCGCCAACCAGAACGCCTCCCTGCACAGCTGCGCCGAGCGCGACAACCTCATCCGGGTTGACGTTCTTGCTGGGCTCGCGCTCGAAGATCTGCTTGACCAGTTCCTGAACAGCCGGAATGCGGGTGCTACCACCCACAAGCAAGACTTCATCGATATCAGAAGCTGCGCAACCGGCATCTTTCAGAGCGTCCACGCACGGCTTCCGGCAGCGTTCAACAAGATCCGAGACAAGTTCTTCGAACTTGGCCCGCGTGAGATTCAGGTTGAGGTGCTTGGGACCACTTTGATCGGCCGTGATAAAGGGCAGGTTGATATTGGTCTGTGCTGTCGAGGACAACTCGCACTTGGCTTTTTCACAAGCTTCGCGAAGCCGCTGAACAGCCATGATGTCCTGGCGCAGGTCGATGCCGTTCTCAGACTGAAACTCGCCGGCCACATAGGCGATCAGTGCGTTGTCGAAGTCATCGCCCCCGAGGTGAGTGTCTCCATTCGTTGCGCCAACCTCGAAAACACCGTCTCCGATGTCGAGGATCGAGACGTCAAAGGTTCCGCCACCGAGATCGAACACGGCAATCTTGCCTTCCTTGCCTTTCTCAAGACCGAAAGCGAGACAAGCTGCTGTGGGCTCGTTGACAATACGCTCGACCGTGAGTCCCGCGATCTCGCCGGCGTCCTTGGTGGCCTGGCGCTGAGCGTCGTTGAAGTACGCAGGGACAGTGATCACAGCCTTGCTGACCGTCCCCCCCAGGTAGTTCTCCGCAGACTCTTTGAGATTTCCAAGAATCATGGCGCTGAGTTGCTGAGGGGTGAAGCGCTTCTCGCTTTCGCCGCCCGAGGCATCTTTCACCATGACGCGCACTTCAACGGGCTTGTCCGCGTCACCGACGACCTCGTAGGGCACCTGCATCTCTTCAGCACTGACCTCTTCGTGCCGACGACCCATGAACCGCTTGATCGAGTAGATCGTCTGTCCCGCATTGGTGACGGCCTGACGTCGTGCGGAATGCCCAACGAGTCGCTCACCATCGGCACTGAACGCCACCACAGAGGGGGTCGTTCGGTGTCCCTCGCTGTTGGGGATGACTTTGGGCTGCCCGCCTTCAAGCACCGCCACAACGGAGTTGGTGGTGCCGAGGTCGATACCGATGATGTGTTCGTTGCCGCTCATGGGAGAGTTCCTTGGGATACGTGGCCCCTTGCAAAGAGAGGCCGAGATCAAGGGAACTACTCTCAAACGGCGTGCCAAAGGCTCAGATCGGTTATGAACCGGCCGGACGCCTGCTTCAGGCCAAATCGTCAGCCGATCCGGCGGTCTCGCCACCGACAACCACCTCGAGACCTGCCGAAATGGCACGCCCGACCCTCAGCTCAGGTCGTATTCCTTGATCTTTCGAAACAAGGTGCGCTCACCGATGCCCATCAGTTGAGCAGCCTGCTTCCGGTGCCCGCCGACGAGTTCCAGCGTGGCCTGGATGTGCTCTTTTTCGACTTCACGAGCCGTCCGACCGGCGAGCCATGTGTCGAAAGGCGCCGGGCTCAACACAGCCTCTGGCACTTCGGCACCTGCCAGGTCCGCCGGCAAATCGGACACCTGCAGAATCTCGTGAGTTCCCGTCACCACCATGTTCTCGATGACGTTGCGGAGTTCTCGAACGTTGCCCGGCCACGGCTGGGCTTGAAGCACACGCATCACCTCCGGAGAGATCCCTTTCACCTGCGTACGGTGCTCTTCGGCCAACTCGCTCAGAAACGCCTCAGACAGAGGTGGAATATCCACGGTTCTTTCCCGGAGAGCCGGGAGTTCTAGAGAGACAACCTTCAAGCGGAAGTACAAGTCCTCTCGAAAGCGCCCCGCCGCGACCTCTTCAAGGAGGTTCTTGTTGGTTGCAGCCACGACCCGGATGTCGACCGGGATCGGCTCATTCGAACCCAGCCGGTTGATTTCTCGCGCCTCAAGCACGCGCAGCATTTTGACCTGCGTCGTCAGCGGCATATCACCGACTTCATCGAGAAACAGCGTCCCACCCTGGGCATATTCGATGTAGCCGATCTTGCGCGCATTGGCTCCTGTGAAAGCGCCTCGCTCGTGACCGAACAGTTCGCTCTCGAGGAGACTTTCGGGAAGCGAGGCGCAGTTCAGCGTCACGAGACTCGCTTTGCTACGCCGGCTGTTCTGGTGAAGCGCCCGCGCAACCAACTCTTTGCCCGTCCCGCTTTCCCCGGTGATGAGAACCGTAACGTCCGTACCCGCAACCTGGCGCATCGTGCGAAACAGCCCCTGCATGCCGGGACTGCTTCCAATAATTTTCTCAAAGCCGTAGCGATCATCGAGTTGCGCTTCAAGATCGGCATTGCGTCGACTCAATCGCTGCTTGTCTACCAAGCGCTTGAGAACCGCGCGCAGTTCAGCGAGGTTCACGGGCTTGGTGACGTAATGAGCGGCCCCCTTGGACATCGCCTCCACCGCTGTTTCCACCGAGGCGTGGCCCGTGATCATCACGACTTCGGTGTCGCCGTGTTCGCGAGCGGCGTCCAGGATCTGCATGCCATCCACATCGGCCATACGCAGGTCAGTGAGCACGATATCAGGCCTGGATTCGGCAAGGCTCGTCAAGGCCAACTCGCCTGACAACACGACGCTCGACTCGTAGCCCGAAGCTTCGAGGGCATCCGCGAGAGTCTTTGCATGGGCCTCGTCATCATCAACGACGAGAACAGACACGGGGGCAGTCATGATTCGCTCGAATCTCCATCGGGCACAACGGGAGGAAGCTGTTTGGGCAAAGACGGCAGACGGACCGTAAAGCGCGTTCCACGGCCGATCTCGGAGAAGACATGGATATCGCCGCCCATCTCTTCAAGGATTCGACGCGTCGTCGGCAAGCCCAGGCCTGTGCCACCTTCCTTGGTGGAAAAGAAGGGCTGCCAGATTTTCTCGAGCTTCTCACGTGGGATGCCGTGACCGGTGTCCGTGATGCGCACTTCGATCTCGGCGCCACGCGGTCGGCTTTCGACGATCAACTCCCCGCCTTCATCCGCCATGGCTTGCTGCGCGTTCACCACCAAGTTCATCAGGGCCACGCGCAAGAGCTTGGGATCTGCAACAACACTGCGCGCCTCCGGTGAAAGACTCGTGCGCATCTGGATCGAGAGGCGGTCGTTCTGAGCCTGAACCAAGGACAACAACTCGGTCAGCAAGCCCTCAAGGTTCACGCTTTCGGGTTTAATCTCATAGCCCCGGGCCAGATCCAGAAAATCGTTCACGATGCTGTCGAGCCGCTTCACTTCACGCAACAGCAGCTGAGCCCGACGGAGCGCTCGCTCGCCCTGAGGAGTCTTGGGATCAGCGAAATCCTCTTCGAGGAGTTGCAGGTTCACTGAGATCGTGCTCAGCGGATTTTTGACCTCATGGGCAAGCCCCGCCGCGAGGACGCCCATAGACATCAGTCGGTTCTTGCGTGCAGAAAGGCCGGCCAACGGAAGCGGCTCCTGAGAGAGCTAAAACTGCCAGCGCGGCAGTATGCCTGCCTCCAGCGCCGGTGCCTACCAGCCAGGACTTCTGCCCCCCTGGGGGGGGCATGAAACCGGTCCATATGGCTAGAATCCCGGGCATGTCCACCAAAGAGCCTCATTCCGGCCGGCTGGATCTCGATTCATCGCCCACCGATGCCGATCAGCAGGCAGCCTCGCTGGCCGCCCTCGAAGCGCTGGACGCCGGCCAGCTCGTGATCGTCCCCACCGAGACGGTTTACGGCGTGGCGGCCCGCGAGGACCGCCCGGAGGCCGTAAAACGACTCAAGGCCTTGAAGGGCGACCGCAAGGCGCCTTACAGCCTGGCCGTTGCAGACGTCCAGCAGCTTACCGATCGCCTCAAGCCACTCAGCGGACCTGCGACACGCATCGCAAAACGTTGGTGGCCAGGACCCGTCACGCAAGTGCTACCGGCCCTGGAAGGACCTGAACTCGGCGTTCGAGTTGTCGGGCACTCGTGGACCCGTCAGATGCTTGATTCCTGCCCCTCCCCGGTCTTACTGCCCTCGGCCAATCACGCCGGCGAACCCGCACCACGAGATTCCTCGGAGATCTCCGACGATCTTTTCGACGACGTGGAGTTGCTGGTGAATGGTGGGCTCTGTGCTCTCGGAGAATCTTCCACCGTCGTCCGGCCCTTCCCGGCAGGCCTCGAGGTGCTGCGAGAGGGCGTCATCAGCCGCGAAGACCTGACGCGACACGCCCTGGGTTTCATTCTCGTGGTGTGCAGTGGCAACACCTGCCGCAGCCCCATGGGGGCACTGCTCCTCCAGCAGGCTCTCCAGGAAAAAGCGCAGAGCGTCCCGGGCTATCTCGTACCACAGGTGCACTCCGCCGGGACTTATGCGGGGCATGACTTACCCGCCAGCGAGGGGGCTCTTGCCACTATGCAACGCCGCGGCCTGGACCTGGAATCGCATCGAAGCTCGGGCGTCACACGCCGCCCGCTGTCCGAGTGCGACCTCATCCTCTGCATGACCGAGTCCCAGCAGGACGCCGTCCTTGAGCTAATGCGCGAGGACCCTCCCGAGCAGATCCCAGCTGTCGAACTGTTTTGCCCCGACGGGAATGAAGTTCTCGACCCCTTCGGGGGGCCATCGGATGTGTACGCTAGCTGCGCAGATCAACTCGAGGCGATGGCCACGCGTCGCGCCCAGCAGATGTTCCCCTCACCCAACGGAAAGACGACATGAAGATTGCCATGGGAGCCGACCATGCGGGCGTGGACGCCAAGAATGAACTCGTCCAAAAGCTCTCTGAAGCCGGACACGAGGTGGAAGACTGCGGCACCCAGGGCGAAGCTTCGGTGGACTATCCGGACTATGCGCTCAAGGTGGCCGAGAGCGTGGCAAGTGGACAGGCCGAACGAGGAATCCTCGTCTGCGGCACCGGCATCGGTATGTCCATCGCAGCAAACAAGGTTGCAGGTATTCGCGCGGCCAAGTGCAACGACCCGCAAGAAGCTGTGATGTGCCGAGCGCACAACAACGCCAACGTGTTGTGCCTGGGTGCACGCGTTCTCGACGCAACAGTCCTCGCCGAAGTGGCGCGGGCCTTCATCGACTCACCCTTCGAAGGTGGGCGACACGCCCGACGCGTCGACAAGATGATGGGTGCGGAGAACTCCCCTTCTCGCTGACCTTCGTCAGTACTGCGTGATGTCAGGCGACGGTGCCGGAGCGACTCGACTCAGGCGTCGGGAGTGCTCGGAGAGCCCTCGGTGTTCACCTTGATCTCAACAGTGGCTTCCGCAGGAGCGGCCGCTGGAGCAGCTGCCTCCACCTGCTCTGCGACACCCTCGTTCACCTTCAACTCTTCGGCCTTGGCTGCCTCAGCGGCGAGAGCTTCCGTCCGGTTCTGATTGGCTTCCATTTCCCGGGCGGCCGCACGCGCATTCTTACGAGCCTTACGACGACGGTTGAGCAGCTTGGCGACATCTTGCCGCTTGGCACGCATCGAGAGCCTGATGGCCTTGCGACGTTCACGGGCATCCCGCCGACGGCGCTCGCTCGGCTTTTCAAAGTAAGACTTCGCCTTGGCCGTACGGGTCACGCCCTCGTTGTTGCAAAGCTTGCGGAGCCGCCGGAGGGCTTTGTCTACGGGCTCGTTGTCGCGGGTCTGGATGCGGATGACCAAGTGAAACTCCTGGATCTCTCTCTGTTCAGGCCAAAAAGATGGCTTAGGCCGATTGGCCAGTGTAGCTAAAGTTGGTGGGGATCACGTAACGGCTGCTTCTGCCTCTCGAATCTTCTCCAGCGCCTCCAGTGGGGTGGCAGCCTCGTGGAGAGCCGTCCGGAGCTCGGCACTGGACAGCAACCGGGCAATTTCGGCAAGAGTGCGAATATGGGCTTTGGTCCGATTGCTGGGGTTCACCAGCAAAATAACCAGCTGGGTCGGCCGGTCATCGATGGCCTCGAAGTCCATGCCATCGCGGCAAATTCCGAGAGCCACAACCGTCTTTTCGACCTCATCGACCGAGGTATGAGGAATGGCGATGCCATTCTCCATGCCCGTCGACATCGAGCGCTCTCGGCTGAGGAGAGCGGCCAGGATCGACTCTCGGTCCTGGGGGCCGATCTGCTCGCTCTCCACCAAGGCATCGGTGAGAACCTCGATGAAATGCCACTTATCCAGCCCGCCTGGTACGAGCAGCACGGCGGACTCGGTGAGGACTTCAGAGAGCTTCAAAGGGGTTGCCTGGGAAAACGAGGGGCAGAAAAAGGGGGTTCTCAGGAGCGCCATCTTTCGGGCTCCGGTCGAAACCGGACGAGGGTAGTGACCACCCCCCGGGCCCGCAAGCCCGAAGACTGCCTCCCCGACTTGGACTCTCCCGAGGAACCAAGGGGAATAGACCGTTGAGATCGCGCGTCCAAGCCCCCATCATCGACCGCTCAACCGGCCTCTAGACCCCGGAACGTGGCCGAACCGCCTCAGAGGGACCCGTGACCATGCGCCTGAAGCTCCTCGCCACGCTGATGTTCTCCGTTGCCCTGCAGAGCCCAGAGCTGCTCGCGAGGCCAACCCAGGACTACATCACCGCTTCGGATGGCGGCTATATCCTTCAATTCGATGAGGAGAATGGCGAGAAGCTCATCGACTTCATCGACATGGCCAAGGTCGTCCTCAGTCGCCCGATCAAATACAACCGCGCCGAGGTCAGCGACACCCGGATCCAGATCGTGGGTCCCATCACGGTCCAGCAGGAAGACTTCTACCTCTTCTTTCAGGCAGTGCTCCGAGCCTACGACTTCATCGTGGTGGACTACGGTCCGGAAGGATCCACTTTTCTTTCCGTTCAGAAGATCACGGCGGGTGGAGCCGGTCGCGGCGGAACTTTTGTCAAAGCGCAGGCCCCCATCGTTCCGGTGGAAGAACTGGAGGCCTACTCCCAGAACCCCGCCATCCTCATCACGACGTCCATCCCCTTGAAGTACGCGGACGCGCGCAACGCGATGAGCACCTTCAACCCGTTCTTCGACACCCAGATCGAACAAGTCCGTGCCGTCGAGAACAGCAACAGTCTCGTGATCACGGGCTTTGGAACCAATGTCTGGGGTGCCTACCAGTTGGTGGGCCTGGTTGACGTCCCACCGTTTGCACCGCAACCCACCATTCGCCGACGCGAACTGAGATATGCCTCTGTCGATGAAGTTGAGCCGGTCCTCACCGACATGCTGGCAGCCGCGCAGGGATTGCGCCCAGGACAGACGCAAGTCGCACAGAACGCAGGAGCGCTCGCGCGTCGCGACATCGAGCCACGCATCATTTCTGATCCACGCAGCAACGCCTTGCTGCTGACCGGTGAAACCGAAATGGTGGATCGCATGGAATCCTGGGTCGACATTCTGGATGTCGAAGTGGATCCACGAGGCTTTACCCATGTCGTTCGCCTGCAGAACACCGATGCAGGCAGCATGGAAGAGGTCCTCAATGACGTCCTCAACCAGGAGCAGTCCAACCAGCAAGCGGGTGGCCGAGGCGGACAGGGCGGTGGCGGTGCCAACAGCAACAGCCTCGAGATCCCAGCCAGCGTGGTGGCCGACACGGCCAGCAACTCGCTCATCATCACGGCATCCGACCGGAAATACGCCGAACTCCTCACCATCCTCAATCAGCTGGATGTCAGGAGGCCTCAGGTTCTTGTGGAGGCCGCCATTGTTGAAACAAACCGCACGCTCAACGAGGTGTTCAACGCAGGCATTGGTGCCGCCGGAGACGACTCGGGGGGGTTCTTCTCAAACTTCGGGACCACTTACGGGCTGAATGAGGCCGGCGAGATTGACTTCCCTGCCACGATCAACAGCGTGGAGGGAGGCGGCGCAACCATGGCCCTCTTCAGCACCAGCGACGTCCCCATTCCGCTGTTTCTTCAATGGCTGGAAACCAACACCGAGTCACGGGTGCTGTCACGACCTTCGCTTCTAACGAACGACAACCAAGAGGCGGAACTGGCTGCGGAAACAGAGACGGCCTATGAGGTCACGACCACGGGACAGAACTCTGTCACCACGAGTTCATTCGAAACGGTCACTGCCGGCATCAAGCTTGGGATCTCGCCGACCATCTCCGCCGGCAACTACCTCCGGCTGAACGTGAAGATCGAAGTCTCGAACTTCAAGCCGTCGTCACTCGGCATACCGGGCGCCCCACCAGACATCATCAGCCGCACCGTGGAAACACCCATCACGGTGCCCGATGGCACGACAGTCATCCTTGGCGGACTGGTCGTGCGGAAAGCAGATGCCACCGACTCGAAGGTTCCCTGGGTGGGCGACCTCCCTCTGATTGGCTGGCTCTTCCGCGCCTTCAACGACACTCAGGAAGACGCCTATCTGTATGTCTTCATCACTTCGTACATCATCGACACAGACTTTGCGCTGCTGGATGAGATCAGCCAGGCCCGCGAGCAAGATTACGAGCGCCTTGGCGGTGACGTGAGCGAACTCATGAGCTCGATCACCTCTGACAATCTCCCGGACTCACTGCCCGCCTTGACCGGTCTTGAGCAAGTGTTCGAGATGCCCACGATTTCAGTCCCAGAGGTCGGGCTACGCCAGGCAGCTGAATTTCCTGACGACCTTGACGACCTTGACGACGTCAGCGACGGATAGCTCGCGAGTTCGATGACCATGGACAAGACACTGGCAGACATCCTCATGTCGGACGGAGGCATGGCCCCCGAAGACGTCAAGGATTGCTCTGCACTCGTTCGCGACAGCAACCAGAGCCTCGACCGACTCCTCGTAGGAAAAGGATTCCTGCAGGAAGCCGAGATGCTCAAAATCATGAGCCGCTACCTCGCGTACCCCTTCCGACAGGATTTGCGTGACGTCGAGGTGCCTTCGCTGTTTGTTGACAAGGTGCCCGTTCACTTCGCCCGGTCTTTCAATCTCGTGGGCATCGAGCGATTGAACGGCACGGTCCAGGTGGCCACGTGTTCACCTTTCGACATGCACCCCATGGATGACCTCGCCACGTTCATGGAGTCAGAGGTTGACGTGATCCTGGCGCCCAAGGCCGAGATCACGAGCCTGATCAACAGGGCTTACAAGACAAAGTCCGATGTGGTCGACGAAGCCCTCGGCAGCATGGATGACGATGACGACCTCATCAGACTCGATGACGCGGTGTCTGACGGCGAGGATTTACTCGACGTCTCCAACAAAGCGCCACTGATCAAGCTGGTCAACATGATCCTCTTCCAGGCGCTCAAGATGCGCGCCTCGGACGTGCACATCCAGCCATTCCCCGACCTCCTTCAGGTGCGTTACCGCATCGATGGCGTGCTTTACGACATGGAGGCTCCGCCGAAAAAGTATCAAGACGCCATCATCAGCCGCATCAAGGTCATGGGCAAGATGGACATCGCCGAGCGGCGCCTGCCTCAGGATGGCCGAGCTTCACTGCGCATTGGTGAAAGCGATGTCGACGTGCGTATCTCGTCTGTACCAACCACATACGGCGAACGCATTGTCATGCGCTTGCTCGACAAGAGCGCACGCGTCTACCGACTCGGTAACATCGGCCTCGACGAGTACAACGAAAACCTACTGCGCGAATACGTAAACCACACGCACGGTGTCATCTTTGTCACGGGACCCACCGGATCCGGTAAGACAACGACGCTGTATGCCGCCCTCACGGAGCAAAACACGCAGGAGAAAAACATCCTCACGATTGAGGATCCTGTGGAATACAACCTCGCGGGCATCTCGCAGGTGCAGGTCAACTCGAAGAAGGGACTGACGTTTGCCGCAGGGCTACGCTCATTCCTACGACAAGACCCCGACATCATGATGATCGGCGAAGTGCGCGACACGGAGACGGCGGACATCGCCATCCGCGCCGCGCTCACGGGACACCTTGTCTACTCGACACTTCACACCAACGACGCCGCCAGCGCTGTCACTCGCATGCTCGACATCGGCGTCGAGCCCTACCTCGTCGCCTCTTCGGTGCTGATCTGCATTGCCCAAAGGCTCGTGCGCGTGATCTGCCCCAAGTGCAAGACCGCCATGGTGCCGGACACGGAGATGCTCGCCAAGCTCAAGTCAGTTGACCTCGAATTGGATCGCTTTGAGGACGGCAAGGTTTGCGTTGGCGTCGGTTGCGACTACTGCTTTGACAGTGGCTATGTTGACCGAACGGCTCTCTATGAAATGCTGCCCGTCAACGAGACCGTTCGAGTGCGCGTCATGGAGCGAGCCGGTGCGAGTGTCATCAAGCGCGAAGCCATCCAGTCAGGTAATTTGCGAACACTCCGTATGGATGGACTCAACAAGGTTGCAGCTGGCGTAACCACGATCGATGAAGTCCTGAGGGTGACGCAAAAGGACGAGATCTGACGTGCCCGTCTACTCGTACAAGGCGTTCAACAGCGGTGGGCAAATCAAGACGGGCATTGAAGATGCCGATTCCCCTCGGGAAGCCAGGCTTCGCCTTCGCCGTCAAGGCCTTCATGTCACCGACATCTCCGAACTCGAAGCTGTCGGAGAGAAGAGTCAGTCGCGACTTCAGCAATGGCGCTCCCGCCGCAAGACAGCGAGCTATCTACCGCAAATCACCCGCCAACTTGCCACACTGCTTCGCTCCGGCATTCCGCTCAATGACGCCCTCAAGGCTCTCATTGAGCAAGTTGAAACCCGTCGCCTCGAGGTTGTCCTCCGTGATGTTCGTGAGCGCATCAGCAGCGGCTCATCATTTGCCGAAGCCCTTGAATTGCATCCCGGCGTATTCCCTCAACTGTTCGTAAGCATGGTGCGCGCGGGCGAAGCCGCCGGCAACAATGACGTCGTGCTCACCCGTTTGGCCGAGTTCCTCATGCGCCAGTCGCGCATGAAGAACCGCGTTATCTCCGCCCTCATGTACCCGATCATCATGCTGCTCGTCGGCTCGGTTGTGGTGACCATCTTGATGATCAAGGTTGTCCCGCAACTCATCGCTTTGGTTGAGGCCAAGCAGCAGCAACTTCCGACACCCACTCAGATCCTCAAGGAGACCACAAACTTTCTGAGCAGCTACTGGATACTTTTGGCCGTGGGCGCTGTCGTCATCGGGATGGTAATCAGCGCCATTCGCAGAACTCCCAACGGAAAGTTCGCCACGGACAAGATGATCTTGGGCCTCCCCATTGTTGGCGACCTCTTCAAAAAGCAGGCCATCTCTCGCTTTGCAGTCACCCTGGCAACCCTTCTCAAAACGGGTGTCCCGATTCTTGAGGCCATCAAAATCGTGCGCGACGTCGTTGGAAATGCCGTGCTTCAGAGAGTCCTGGACGACCTGCACTCCGCCATTCTGAAGGGGGCCGACATCTCTACTCCCCTCAAGCGGAGCGGAATTTTCCCTCCGGCTGTGGGCTATATGATTGCCGTGGGCGAACAGTCAGGTGAACTCGAAGAAATTCTGGACAGCCTGGCCGAGTCCTACGATCTTGAAGTTGAAATCGCCACCGATCGGATGACAGCTGCGCTCGAACCGATCATGATCATTATCATGGCTGGAGCTGTCGCCTTCATTGTCATGGCCATCGTACTGCCGATGCTTGCGCTCGGCTCATCTTAGAACCAACCGGAGCTCCGAGAATGCGTGAACCCGCCCCCTCACATCAGGCGCGACAAAAAGGTTTCACCTTGATCGAAATCATGGTCGTCATTGCCATCATCGGCCTCATGGCAACGCTTGTTGTTCCAGGCGTCATGAACCGCCTCGATGAGGCCAAGATCACGACGACCAAAGCCAAGATGACCAATCTCAAGCAGATCATTGGTCAATACCGTCTGCAGAACAATCAGGTGCCCGACACCTTGATTGAGTTGCTTCAGGAAGACCCCAAGAACTTCGGAGACCCCTGGGCCGAGCCGGGCCTCATACTTGACGCCTGGGACAATGAGTTTCGCTACGACAAGCAAAGCAGCCGCAAGTTCGTCATCATTTCACTGGGCGGTGACGGCATGGAGGGCGGCGAACTCATCGACGCGGACATCTCGACCGAAGACAGCAAGATCCCTGGAATGTAAGCGGCTGTTGCCATGGACCAGGGAACTCGCGGATTCACGCTGATCGAGATGCTTGTGACTGTCATGGTCATCTCGCTCGGCATGACCATGATCATGAATTACGACGCCGTCCTGCCCCAGGCACGACTCGCAAGCTCGGCGTCGAGCATTACGTCCGACCTCAGGCGCATGCGAAACCACGCACTCCTGACCCAGCGTGAAGTTGTCTTCGCTTATCACATCTCGGAAAACAGCTACGAAGCCTGGTACCCGGTTGAAATGGACGAGGACGGACGCATCATCGGTCCTGGCATCACCGTCGTTCTCGACCCGAAGGAACTCGAAACAGACACCGCCCTGGAGTCGATTCGCCTGGCCGACAGAACCATTCGAGACGAGGGCGATGTCGAGTTTCGAATTTCGCCGCTCGGCCGCATCGCGCCCCACCGTCTTTTGGTGCTGAATCCTGAGTACCCAGAACTTGAACGGCGATGGATTGACGTGGACGGCATGATCAACGATGCCCAGATCTTGTCGGAAATCGCCGAGAATGAAGAGGTGGTCAGCGATGCCACGTTCCGATAAGTCTCAGGCCCAGCGAGGCTTCACGCTTCTCGAAGTCATGGTGACCATCGGCCTGATTGGCGTCGTGCTGCTTCCGATCCTCACCGTGCGCGAGCAAGCAACGAACAGGGCGTATCGCAGCAAGTACATGCTCCTCGCGCTTCATCATGCGCAAGAGTTGCTGGCTGAGCACGGTCGGGAAATCGAGCCGATTGACAAGTACGAGGGCAGGGTTGAGGAAGAAAACTCACTGCGCTACGTGATCACCTTCGAGGACTGGGATCTGGCGACAGGCCGTTCAGAAGACGAGATGCTTGAGGAGGATCCCTTTGCCAATGACTTTGGTGCGATCCCACCATCAGACGCAGTGGCCGAGGAGGAAGAAGAAGACATCAACGACCCTCACCGCGTCCGGCGCTTCAGCATCAAGGTCTACTACCCGGATGTTGAAGAGGTTGATCAAGAGCAGATGGTGGCCCTCGAAGGCTTCCTTCCCCGCATGTGGGAGAGGGACTCTGGGTTCCTCGACATCAATGACAATGAAACACGCTAGACCCTCACTTAAACAATCAGCTCACGCGAGTTGCAGAGGCTTCACACTTGTCGAAGTGATGATCGCTCTGACCATCATGGCCCTGATCATGGTGGGCTTGTACAGCACGCTCAATGCCACGATGAACACGCGTGACATGCTTGAGAGAGAAGTTCGGGCAGCACGCCTCGGGCCGCAGATCCTGGACGTCATCGAGAGCGACCTCAAGCGCGTCTGGGCCTTCAACATCGATGACGACATGGTCTTCAAAGGTGAGCGGCGAACCATCCTCGGTGAAAGCGCCGACACGCTGATCTTCCTCACGAGCATCGACAGCACGTTGGTTCATGTGGTGGGCGACGACAGCGTTACCGCCGACCTCTGCGAAACGGGATATCGACTACGAGCCAGCCCCGAACTCCCCGACGTGCTCGAACTGTGGCGACGACAGTCCTTTCATGTCGACGAGGATCCACTTGAAGATGGATCTTATGAGCGCCTGCACGACCGGGTGGTGTCGCTCCAATTCCGCTATTACGCAGACGACGACGTCGAGACAGACCCCGAAGAGAACTGGGATGCCTCGGTTACACACACCCTGCCAACCATGGTAAAGGTCACCCTTGGCATCGAGGTGGGACCGCGTATGGCTGACAGCCAAGAACAGCGCGACATCGGGACTTACTGGTATGAGCGGCTCGTACCCCTCCAGCGAGATGTCGGACTCACGATGCGCGTTCATCCACTGCCCCCCACTTTCCTTGCTGCCGTGGGGCAAGGCGCGGGCGGCCCCAATACCGAACAGGATGACGAAGACGAGGAGTCTGACCGCGAAGAAGACGGCCCACCGGATGACGGGGGAAGTGGTAACCCCGACGACATCTTCGGCGATCTCTTTGGTGGCGGAAGCGGCGGCGGCGGAGGCGGAAACCCTTTTGAAGGGTTCGGAGGCGACGGCTAACCGAGCGCGGACAGCCTGCTGCTCGAAGCCTTAACTCGGCCTGATCACCTCAAGGCCCATCATGAACGGGCGCAGCACATCGGGAACCACAACACTTCCATCCTTCTGCTGGTAGAGCTCGAGAAGGGGAATCAGGATGCGAGGGCTCGCCACCACGGTGTTGTTCAGCGTGTGACAGAACCGTTTCTTCTTTGATTCATCCCGGTAGCGAATGTTGAGTCGACGCGCCTGGAAATCGTGAAAACGTGACGCCGAGTGAGTCTCTCCATAGTTCCCGCGAGAGGGCATCCATGTCTCGATGTCGTATTTCTGTACATGAGGCACGCCCAGGTCACCGCCACACACATTGACAACGCGGTACGGCAACTCCAGAGCCTGAAGTACTTCCTCTGAGTTCCTCAGAATGGACTGGTGCTCCTCGTAAGAAGCCTCCTCGTCATTCTTCATGAGCACCACTTGCTCCACCTTTTCAAACTGGTGGATCCGATAAAGCCCACGAGTGTCTTTTCCGGCAGCCCCTGCCTCGCGACGGAAACATGGAGAGCGCGCCACCATGCGAATCGGCAGCTCAGCCTCGTCCAAGATTTCGCCACCGCGATAGGCCGTGACAGGCACCTCGGCCGTCCCGACCAAGGAAAGCTGGTCACGCTCCATACGGTATGCCTGATCTTCACCGCCGGGGTAATACGCCGTACCGACCATGGCGGGGTCGCGCACGAGCAAAGGAACCTCCATCGGAAGGAAGCCCTTCTTGATCATGTGCTGATAGGCAAACTCGAGAACCGCACGATGCAAGAGAGCGCCGGCACCTTTGAGTACGTAGAAACGCGCTCCCGAGAGTTTGACGCCCCGCTCAATGTCCAGGATCTCGAGATGGGCTCCAAGCTCCACGTGATCGCGGCGATCGAAATCAGCCTTGGGGATCTCGCCTACCTTGTACAACTCGACGTTTTCCGCGTCGTCTTTCCCTTCGGGGACCTCTTCCGCAGGGAAGTTGGGAACCCTCAGCATAAGCGCGTCAAAATCGACCATCACAGAGGCAAGAGACTCTTCGTCCCGCTTGATGACCTCTTTGAGTTCGCCAAGTGACGCCACTTCTTTCTGCCGCTCTTCGTCCGACAGCTTTCCCAGAGCTTTGCTGCGTCGCCGCTGGTCAGCCACCGCATCTTCCACCAAGCGAATCAGCCGACGACGCTCATCGTCGAGTTCCATGAGGCGGTCCAGATCCACCTCGACGTGCTTCTTGGCAGCGCCGGCGCGCAGTGCTTCCAGATTGTCGCGTATGACATTGATGTCGAGCATGCCTACTGAATCCAATCGCTCTCAAACGGGCCGCCCAGCAAAGAATGTTTCTTTTGCTGCAGCTTGAACTTGTACGTGGATCCCCGAGGGACCTCGATGCTGTATTCCATGGGGAACCAGAGCACGTTGTCACGGTCTGTAGCGTTGTTCTGCCACTGCTCGATACCATTTGCGCGCATCGAGTCACCCTTGACGACAGGCTTGCCAGATTCATTCTGCACCGACACGTCAGGCTGCAAAGCTTCGTCAAAAAGCATGGTGTACTCTTCCCCCGCCTGACCGAAGATTCGGAGAGTGCGCGAATCCACCTCGGACTCGCCCTCGTCATTCATGCGCGTCTTGAATGTGAGCTTGTACGGAGCACCGACTTCAAGCTCAGTGGTCACGCCCGCACTTATCTTGAAGGGCTCCGAATCACCTGAATAAATCCGGGCCATGTCGAGGCTGGTGCGCTTGCCTGTGCTCAGTGCCCCCAGAACAATCTGGTAATCCCCTGCGGGGAGAGACACGGCGCCGCCCTTCCGGGGAGGGAGAATGTCGAAGATGGCGCCTTCGAGTTCTTCATCGATAGCCCGGGCGAGAAGGAAATCCGGCTGCCGCCCCGTGTTGACGTCGAGCTTCACCTTGCCCGTTGCGATGTGCATCTTGCGCATCTCAACCGACGTTCCATCGGAAGAAGGGATGCAGCGATAGAACTCATCCCCAATGGGCATCACACTTGATAGCGGAATCGCTTTCTTCGCACGCCCGATCAACACGCCATCGGGCTCCCAATAGCTCACATGATCGTCGCGGGTGTATGCGGTGATGAGATCGTCGAAATTCTCGACGAGCGGCCCAAACTTCCCATCCATGTTGAGGTCGTACATCTTCCATGGAGTCCCAAGGACCTTGCCTTCCATCTGCGAAGCCAGCCAGAACCGCAATCGAGTTCCGGCCTGGGTCGGCGCGTAATTGGTCTCCACTCCGAACATCAGCTCTCTGTCGCTGAGCACAGCGACCATCAACGGATAAGGCTCCTCGCCCTCCGGCCCCGGCACTTCGATTCGCGAAGGCGACGCACTTGCCGAAAAACTGACGTCCACTTGACCGTCATTGTCACTGTCGATCCCAAACTCAAACATCGCCGAGCGAGTTAAAGTCCACTGCTCACCCCACGGCGCCAGGAAAGCGGCCCGTTGAAAGTCAAACTTATCGGGACCTTGCTCAGTGACATAGGTCTTTGGCCACAGCTGGTACTGCTCAGCCGGATAGAGGCTCGGCAACTTGACACCTGCAATGCCCTTCTTCGGCGACTTACGGGCAAGCGCAAAGGACTCTGCTTCCGAGTCCTGTGCGAAGGCTTCGAGGCCGCGCCCACCGACCTGAGGCAAGTCGGCATCTTTCTTGGCCAGATCCGCGGGCTTGTCCTTCGTGGGATCCACCCCCATGCTCAGAAGCGCGTCTAGAGCCTGCTTCGACTCGGAGGCCACGCTGTCGCGATATGACAGGCGATCGCCAAGCGCAACCACCTGAGCAAGAAAGCGAGCTCGCTCCCACGGACGCTGGCGCTCTCTTTCAATTTGTTCGCAACGCGAAAGGCACATCATGGCCATTTCGTAATCGCCGATGTCGTTGAACTCTTCAAAGACCGCCAGGTAGGCCTGCAGAGCCACCTCCCAGGCCTCAAACGTCCGGCTCTGCTTACCTAGATCTTCCAGGTCGATGGCGTCCCACCACGCCCGCCGCGCCCTGTAGCGCCGCGCACGATCTTTCATGCCCGACTCCAAGACCAGGCGCACTCGCGTGATGTAGCGTTCGCTGCGGGTCACCTCGTCAAGCGTCCACGCCAGAGTGCGCGCCTCATGATGCAAAGACTGAACATCATTCTGGCAGAGGTCGTCGAGTATCAGTTCCAGACACTCATCCGCCCGCTCACGGTGCTTGCGAACGATCTCGTCGGTTGCCTCGCGATCACCGGAAAGCTTGGCCTCCCAGTAGCTCTCCCAGAACGGCTTCAGATTGTCGGGCATCTTGAAGTCGTACGGTTGATCATCTTGTGCCAGCAGGGATGTCGCCCCGCACAGCACGGTCAATACGAGGCCAGTGAAGGCGGTGAGTAGGTGCGCTCGACACATCATTCTGACTCTCCTGAGAGACTCATCGTCGTCCTTCGCGAAGCGCCTTGCTTCTCTCGTCTAGAAAAGCCCGCTCCTTGTCGTCGAGTGAAGAAAGCCCCGAGGTCTGAATCTTCCCCAGGATTCGGTCCATCTCACGACGCCCCGAAGATTCGATCTTCGCAATCTTTGCAGCCTTGTCCCGGGAGTGCTTCATCTGGACCTGAGCGATGACATCGCCCTTACGCCACCAGAGAACTCCCACCAGTGCGCCGCCGAGATGGACCAGCTGAGCCACATTCCCGCCGCTGCCTCGTGAAAAATCCACCAAGTCATTGAGAACGTAAAAGACAACCAGCAGGAGCACGGGCACCGGGATAGGCGGGATAATGAGCCAGATGATCCGGCGCGGCCACTTGCAAGAGTAGAGCACCATCGCGGTGTACACAGCTCCCGAAGCACCGATCGTCGGGATGGTGGAGTCCGTGTAAAGGCCATAAGCCCACTGCATCACACCACCTACGACTCCGCCGACCAGCAACAGCTTCAAGAAGGCAGCCTTCCCCATCACGGCCTCGAGATCGCGCCCGAAGAACCACAAGAGCAGCAGGTTCCAGAAGATGTGCCAGATGTCCGTTGGCGAGTGCAACACCATGTAGGTGAACAGCTGCAACGGGAACAGGAAGTTAAAGCTTAGCGAAGGCGCCTGAGCGGTGCCGGACAGCGTCCATGCACGCAACCCGAACACATCTTCCATCAAGTTGCTGCCGAAGGAGTGCGCCACAAGCTGCACCGCATAAACAACGGCACACACCGTGAAGATCCAGCGCAGCGCGGACCAATCCTGAACAGCGCGTCCTAAAGCCGAGTTCCGCGAACTCTTCTCATACCAGTTCGGGCGGTAAGCCACAGTGTCCTCAGCAGATATCGGGTGTGATGCGCGCCACCATCGAAGGGCGCCCTATGAAACTCAGTAGGATCGTTCGAGAACGAAGCTACACATGTCATGCAAACTTTGACGTTCAGGCCCAGGAGGGAAACTCTCAAGGCCGGACAGGCAGCGATGCAAATACTGGTCAGCTTCCTGGTGACATTCGTGAACGGCCTGATCAAGTTCGAAGTCAGAGCGCAACAACTCACGCCTCGACCCCTCGACCTCGCCGCACAGCAGCGCACGCAGTGACTCCATACGATCACCATCGAGCCCGCCCGCAAGGCGAATGATTGGCAAGGTCACCTTCCCTGTATCGAGATCGGTTCCAAGAGACTTGCCGGCCACCCGTTCGTCGCCCACGACATCCAAGCAGTCATCAATGATCTGAAAAGCTGCGCCGACATCCAGCCCGAACTGCGCCATTGTGCGCGCCTCGCTTTCTGTTCCCCCGCCGTATTTCACTCCCAGTTCGCAGGCAGCCTTAAACATCGCTCCCGTCTTGCCGAGGATGATTCTGAAATAACGACTTTCGTCCGGCTGCGATCCATCGAAGCGGAAGAAACCCTGTTCGATTTCTCCGCGACACATCGCCTGCGTCATGTGTGAAATCTCAAAAGCCGCGTCCAGCGTCGGAAGTCGCAGAGAGAGGTCGAAAGTACGGGCGTAAATCAGATCGCCAAGCAGGATGGGAATATGATTCCCGTGCTTCGTATTCAGCGTCGGGACCTGCCGCCGCACCTTGGCGCCATCCAAGACGTCATCATGCAAGAGAGTCGCCATGTGCAAGGCTTCAAGCATCGCACCGATGGTTGCCAACTCGTGATTGCGCCCACCCACAAGCCCACCACAAAGGTGCACGATGGCGGGGCGCAAACGCTTGCCTGAGAACTGGCCGATGTGATCCATGAGCGGATTCACCGCCTCACTGTTATCCACCAGCAATTCTTCGCGAAGGATGCGATCGGTTTCCGCGAGACCAGCCTTGACCGGCTCCATGATGTCCTGCTTGAGAAGACTCATCAGGGTGTCCTCGACTCCTCTTCCCGGTTGTGTTGGTTCATACCTACTTTTCGATTCAGGCCGTTGTAGCTAACAGCCTGGCGAAATCAGCAGGCGTATCGACGTCTTCTAAAAAATGCCCGTCCGCATGCGAGCCCAGGCTTTCCACATGAATATCCAGCAGACGTCCCTGCGCAGCCAAGTCTGCCAAGAGTGACCGGAGAGACGGTCGGCTCGAATGCCCGACTGCAAGCACCTCGGAGAGGACGTCTCGATGATAAAGCGCATGAAAGGGCTGTGACATACCCCCTGAATGCACGGTGACAGCGCGAGCAGAACTCAGATTGCCGCGAGCGCTCCAGAGCTTTGAAACAACTTCCGTTCGTGCATGCGGCATGTCGCAAGGCAAAAGCAAAGACCATGCGTTTCGCGCCGCACGCAAGCCTGCGGCCAGGCCGGCCAGCGGCCCTCGCAAGGCGCTTTCATCGGGGAGTCGACGGACCCCTGGGGCTTCCAGCCCGCGGTCTCGCCCCAGCAAGAGCACATCGTCAGAAACGGCATGGGCCACATCCAGGACGCGGTCCATCAACCGCCCGGAGCCCAGTGGCCGGTCAGCCTTCCGGCCTCCGAACCTCTTGGCATCACCACCAGCGAGCACGATCACCGAAAGATCCGGTTTCACGAATCCTCGCCGTCCATGCGCTCTGTGTCTGCACCGCTCTTCGACTTGTCCGACCCGTCTTTGAGGCCGGACTTGAACTCCGTAATACCTGAGCCCAAAGAACGCGCGATGCCAGGAATGCGGTTACCGAAGAAAATCAACACCACCACAAGGATGATGATCGTCTCCCAACTGCCGGGTATCCCTAACACCGCCAGGAACTTGTCCGATATCAATAGGGTGTCATCCATCACGTCTCGAACTCCGCTCGGTCGATCCGACCAGTATAGGCTCTCCTGCCCGGCGAAGCACCCGAAGCCGGAAGGGAACCGTCAGTCGCGTGAGCGAGCGAGAATCCCGGCCTCTTCGAGGGCCTGGGCCATTGCGGCTCCGATGCCCGCCGGGGTCTGCGCCATGGTGACGCCCACCTTGGTGAGCGCCTCGATCTTCTCTGCAGCCGTTCCGGAGCCGCCCGAAATGATGGCTCCAGCATGCCCCATGCGCTTGCCGGGCGGAGCAGTCATACCCGCAATGAACCCGGCTACAGGCTTGGTCATGTGATCTCGAATGTACTCGGCGGCCTCTTCTTCTGCCGTGCCACCGATTTCGCCGATCATCACCACGGCATCGGTCCCCGGGTCAGCCTGGAAAGCTTCCAGGACATCGATGAAGTTTGTGCCATTGATCGGGTCGCCGCCGATGCCCACGCCGGTGCTCTGCCCGAGCCCAAGCGTGGAAAGTTGCCAGACGGCTTCATAGGTCAGAGTCCCGCTCCGACTCAACACGCCGATGCGGCCCGGACGATGGATGTAGCCGGGCATGATTCCGATCTTGCACTCGCCTGGCGTGATGACCCCAGGGCAATTCGGGCCGATCAGTCGCATGGAACTGCCACGCAACTCGGACTTGACCCGCATCATGTCCGCCACCGGAATCCCCTCGGTGATGCAGACAGCCAGTTCGAGACCTGCGCCGGCAGCCTCAAGGATTGCGTCAGCTGCAAATGGCGGAGGCACGTAAATCGCCGAAGCATTGGCTCCCGTTTCTTTCACAGCCTCCTCGACCGTGTCGAAAACCGGAACACCCAGCACCGTGGTGCCGCCCTTACCTGGCGTCACGCCACCCACCATCCGCGTGCCGTATTCGATGGCTTGCTTGGTGTGGAACATGCCCGTCTTGCCGGTCAGGCCCTGTGTCAGAACCCGCGTGTCCTTGTCGACAAGGATGCTCATGAACTTGCTCCCGCGCACTCCACGGCCTTGGCGGCCGCATCGGCCAGATCACTCGCCGTGATCACGTCGATCCCCGAGGTTTCAAGTAGCTCGCGACCTCGCTCCACGTTTGTCCCTTCGAGTCGCACCACGAGAGGCACGGAGAGCTTTGTTTCGCTCGCCGCAGCAATGATCCCGTCGGCAATCACATCGCACTTCATGATGCCTCCGAAGATGTTCACGAGGATGGCGCGAACCTTCGGGTCACTGAGAATGATCTTGAATGCCGCTGACACCTGCTCGGCTGTTGCGCCCCCGCCCACATCCAGGAAGTTTGCGGGGCTTCCGCCGGCCAGTTGAATGGTGTCCATGGTGCCCATGGCCAGCCCAGCCCCATTCACGAGGCATCCGATGGTGCCGTCCAGAGCGATGTAGGCCAGCCCGGCCTCCGCTGCCTTCGACTCCCGGGGATCTTCTTCATCCAGGTCGCGCATCTCCACGACATCCGGATGGCGATAGAGCGCATTGGAATCGAAGTTGATCTTGCCGTCGAGAGCCAGGAGGCCGCCGTCCTTCGTCAACACCAGCGGATTGACCTCCATCAGTGAGGCGTCCTTGTCGAGGTACAGCTGCGTGAGCTGGCCAAACAGCTGACAGGCTGGCTTGATGGCCTCTGCCGGCAACCCAAGCCCATAGGCCAGGGAGCGAGCCTGCCAGGCAGCGAGGCCCCCACTCGGATCGATGCTGACCTTCAGGATCTTCTCGGGGGTTTCCGCGGCCACCGTTTCGATGTCCATGCCGCCTTCGGTGCTGGCCATCAGCACCGGCCTCCCCAGGCCCCTGTCGAGTGTGATACCCACGTAGTACTCATGCTCGATATCGCAACCCTCCTCGACCAGCAGGGTCTTCACGGGTTGCCCCTCTGCACTCGTCTGAGGAGTCACCAGCGGTTTGGCGAGGATCGCTTCGGCAGCTTGCCGCGCCTCCTGGGCAGATCGGACGAGTTTGACGCCCCCGCCCTTCCCCCGGCCTCCGGCATGAATCTGTGCCTTCACCACGGCCAGTGGCTGGCCCAGGGCTTCGAAAGCAGCTCCTGCCTCGGCTGGAGTGGCCACCACATGACCCGTGGGGACTTGGATTCCCGCCTCGCGGAAGAGCTGTTTGGCTTGGTATTCGTGGATCTTCACGTGCGACGGTTTACTGGTCTCCTCGCATGGGGTCAAGACACGCTCCATGGATTACTGTTTCTTCTTTTCTCTGAAAATCGAATCGCGTGGCTGACGGAATCCTCACTCTCGCCCAGATCGACGGTTTGCTGGCCTCTGGAGCCATCCATTCCAGGAGTCCCCTGGACCCTCTCCAGCGTCAACCCACCACCCTGGACTTACGACTTGGCGAGCAAGCCCTGGCCATTCACTCCGGATTTCTGCCCACGGAAGACACCGTGGAGGGCGCCGCGGCAAGCTTGGTCACGGAACAACTCGCGCTCCAAGACGGCGCCGTGCTTCGGCGAGGCCAGGTTTACCTCGTACAACTGGCCGAAGAGCTTGCGCTGCCTCCTGGGGTCCGCGCGCGAGCCAACCCCCGCTCCTCCACAGGCCGCATCGACGTCTTCACACGAACTGTCGTGGACAGGCACGATCGTTTCGACGACATCCCCGAGGGCTATCATGGCCCGCTGTGGCTCGAAGTCGTCCCCCGCTCATTCGACATTCGCGTACGCACCGGTCAGCGACTGAATCAAACGCGCTTTGTCACGGGGCACCCACGCCTCAGTGACAACGAGTTGAAGCAGCGAGTCGCCCGAGACGACCTTGTTCCCAGCAGCGACCAGCCGGGCATCGAGGCTGACGCACTGCTCATGGGGTTGTCGCTGCGCTCAACTGATGCTGCACCCATTGGCTGGCGAGCCCGCCGCGAGGCCCCTCTGCTCGACCTCGCAAAGGTCGGCCAACACGACCCGCATGCATTCTTCGAACCCATTCATCCCGACGAACACGGAGCGCTCATTCTTGAGCCGGAAGAGTTTTACATCCTGGCTTCTTCCGAACGCATACGCGTCCCTCCAGACCTTGCCGCCGAAATGCTTCCCTGGGATGTCGGCATGGGCGAACTCAGAACCAACTACGCAGGGTTTTTCGACCCCGGATTTGGATGGGGCAGCTCCAGTCCGGAGGGAGCCCGCGCAGTCCTCGAAGTACGACCACACGACGTTCCATTCCGCGTCACTCACGGCCAGCCCATTTTCCGTCTGCAGTATTCGCAAACCGTTGAGCCGTGCGAAGTGCTTTACGGTGGAAAAGGCTCGGCCTACCAGAACCAAGACCTCGCCCTGGCGCGCTACTTCAGCGCGACTTGAGCCTCCCCTTCCTGGCACCCACCGTGTGAATGTGCAGGGAGTTTGTAGCGCCGGTGTAGATCTGCTGCCCGCAAACGATGACAAGCTGATCGCCTTTGCGGATGAACCTTTCGCGCAGCAACACAGCCTCTGCGTCCTTGATCATCGACTCCACTGATTTTGCTCGCTTGATGTACAAAGGAGTCACTCCCCAGAAAAACTTCATGCGGCGCATGGTGGCTCGGTCATGCGAGAAACCAAAGACGGGCAGACTTGGCCGCTGACTGGCGATCAAGCGAAGCGTCCTTCCCGAGTTGGAAAAACCAACGATTGCCGCGGCGCCGACAGCCTGAGCCGCCAGTCGTGCCGCACGCGTCACCGCTTGCGCAGCATCCTCGACCGGAGAATCGTCCCCGAACCACTCAATCAAGTTTCCCGGATCGCGCTCGGCCTCCACCGCCACATTGACAAGAGTCTTCACTGCAGCGACGCCATGCTTACCCACAGCGGTCTCCGCGGACAGCATGAGGGCATCTGTCCCCTCGAGAACCGCATTGGCCACATCAGAAACCTCGGCACGAGTGGCCGAGGGTCGGTCGATCATGCTCTCCAGCATTTGCGTGGCCGTGATCACCGGCCGCCGCCTCGCCAAGGCCTCTCGAATGATGCGCTTTTGCACCAGGGGAACCTTCGCGGGACCGATCTCCACGCCGAGGTCACCTCGTGCCACCATGACGCCGCTGCTCACCTCCAGGATGTCATTCAAGTTGTGAAGAGCTTCCGCACGCTCAATCTTTGCAACGAGGAAGGGCCGTTTTCCGTACTTGGCGAGGAGTCGCCGAAGCCGAAGTATGTCGTCGGCATCCTGCACGAATGAGAGCGCAACGGCATCGACTCCAAGCTCTAGACCCAGCTTGAGATCGATGCGGTCTTTTCGCGTCAGGGCCTTCACGCCGAGATCGGCGCCGGGAATATTCACGCCTTGCCGTGAACGCAAGACACCGCCCGTCACGACGCGGGCTTGCACACCAGTCTTGGTTCGCTTTGTCACCCGCAATTCGAGCAGTCCATCTGCGAGCCGAAGAACTTGCCCTTTGCTAAGCCGGCGGAGAGAGCCCGCAGCATCAACCTGCAAGCAATCCTCGTTGCCGACGTGTCGCGCATTACGCCCTTCAATGATTTCCAGCTGATGACCGACACGAAGTGGAATGGCGTCTGCCTCAACGCGCCCGACTCTCATCTTGGGCCCACTCAGGTCCTGCATGATCGCCACCGGCTTGCCCAGCTTCTTTGACACAGCGCGCAGGTCCTTGACGACCCGCCGGAAGAACTCTGGATTGCCGTGCGAAAAATTCAGCCGGACGACATCCACTCCAGCCCGCAGCAGCTTGCTGAGCATGACCGGCGTGGAACTCACCGGACCGATCGTCGCCACGATGCGTGTGCACCGTCTATGAATCACCAAGAGCCCTCCGCCAGATCTTTGAAGATCTCATCCTAACGACGCTTGAGGCCGGAACAACGCGACACTCCACTCGGTTAGCACGCCTCTGCCTCGGTCACCCTCCGCCAGCAAGGCGGACACGAGCCCGTTCCAGGAGCGGATGCCCTGGGTACAAGCTCAGAGCCGCCGACAAGGAACGGCGGGCCTCATGCACGTCTTCGAGACTCAGGTACAACTCGACCATCTGCAGGCGCAGTTCAGGGCTATCCAGAGAGGTCCCCAGGCGGCCTGCGATCCCCCCGAGCGATTCATTGGCTGCGTACACAAGTTCATGGCGCGCGAACATCCTCTCGGCCTCCTCTTCCCTGCCGAGCGTCATCAGCAAGCGCCCTCTCAGATACAGCGCTTCGTCATGCGAGGGCCAGCGATCGACGACAAAGGTGACTTCATCCAGGGCCTCTTCAGGCCGCCCCTCAGCATTCAGCAGGCGAGCAAGAGCAAAGCGAGCCTTGAGGTAATCCGGCGCAAGCCGCAATGCCTCCAGCAACGAACGGCGCGCATCCTCAAGCTCATCCACAGAAAGGGCAGCCAGGCCCAATCCGTAATGAGCTTTGTGCTTTTGAGGAGCGACCTCGACGATGCGCCCGAATGCGGTGCGAGCCGCGTCAAAATCCCCAAGCTTCAGGTGCGCGAAACCAAGGGCGCTCGAATTCGAGAGGTACACAGCCTCGGACCGAACAGCGTCGCCGATTCGATCGATGGCCTCACCGTATTGATGAAGCTCGTACGCCGCGGAGCCGGCCACAAACTGCACTTCGGGAGGAATGGGGTCTCGAGTGAGCAATTCCCCCAGCACGCGATGAACCTGCTCCGGCAGGCCGGCCAACATGGCCTGATTGGCCTGATTCAGTTGCGCAAGCTCTCGCTCACTCAGCGGAAAGGCGTCCGGCAGCCGACCCTCCAGAACTGGAGATGTGTGGACCTCCGTCACCTCGCTGTCGCTGCAAGCGCCAACCAAGGCGATGCACGTCAAGATGGGCGCCAGTTTTGTTCGCAACATCATGGACCTGTGACATCCAACTCGACCCGACCCGGTTCAAGAATCTCGCGTTCGATCTGCTTCCCCTCGAGTGTCTGCACACGCAACTGCCCTGGCCCCCTCCACGCAAACACTGGCCGCGGGTCAGCACTTGCCTGAAACCCTGCACTGGCCCGAACATGCCACGTGCGCACTCCGGATGCATCTGTGAACTGGACCTTCGCTCCCACGGCATCTGGATTTCCTGCGGGCCCCAGGAGAGAGAGTTGCAGGGTCTGACCGCCGGCCCCCAGTCCTCGCCAAACCGCGGGAGCACCTGAGCGCCGAGCGATCACCAGATCGGTGAGACCGTCGTCGTCGAGATCACCCGTTGCCAGGGCGCGACTCACCGCAGGTTCTTCGCCAGGCCATGCAGCGACACGGAAAGATCCGGAGCCCTCGTTGAGCCAGAGGCTATCCGGTTGCGCATAAGATGTGTCTGTCCCGGGCTCATCTGCCTGGTAGTAAACGTGACCGTTCGCCGTGATCACGTCGAGATCGCCGTCGAGATCCACGTCCACAAAAGCGGCTCCCCAACCGAGTCGCTTCCGGGAAGACCCGCCGATGCCCGACGGATCTGAATCATCCTCGAAGTGTGCCTGACCGTCGTTCAGATAGAGCGCATTGGGCTCCATGGAGAAGTTGGTCACCAGCAGGTCTTCATGCTGATTGCCGGTCAGGTCTCCGGCTGCGAGGCCCATCCCCGCCTGCTCCCTCCCACGCGACGAAAGCGCGGCCCCTGAGAGGAGCCCCCGCTCCTGAACACCACCCTCGCCGTCGCTGAGGAAAAGGAAGTTCGGAGTGGAATCATTGGACACGTAGAGATCGGGCCAACCATCTTCATTGAAGTCGCCGTCAATCACTCCGAGGCCAAAGCCGGGCTTTGCCTCGAAACCCTGAGCCATCGAGGCCTCGGCAAAGAGGCCACCCTCGTTGCGAAAATAGAGATCAGCCTGCGGCTGCAGACCCTGCGGTCCACAGATCACGGGCATCCCCTTCCACGCACACGTCATGCCGTCCTTGCCATGAAACGGCGGTGAGCTTGGATCCAGCGTGAGGTAATTCGCCACGTACAGGTCGGGATCACCGTCCCGATCCAGGTCTGTAAAGACGGCGGACGTGCTCCATGCCGTGCCCCCAGAGGCTCCAGCGGCGTCCGGCACGACCTCAAATTGCATGTCACCTAGATTGCGCAAGAGCACATTCGGGCCGTGACATGTGAGGTACAGATCGCGACGACCGTCACTGTCGAAATCGCCGACCGCGACGCCATTGCACCAGAAAGGCACGTCGACGCCGCTTCCCGCGGTCACATCCGTGAATGCCCATCCACCTTCATTCCTGTAAAGGCGATTCGTCCCACCGACCACGGCACCGCTTTCTGGATATGCGCCAGGGCTCACGAGGAGGACGTCTTGGTCGCCGTCCCCATCTGCATCGAACAACGCCATGCCGCCACCATTTACTTCCAGGATCGTGTCGGCCCTCTCGCCGCCTGATTGCAGACTTGCGAAAGATGTGTCGACGCTCTCGAAGAACTCTCCTGACCGCCGCATGGCCGCGAAGAGAGGTTGAGGAGGAAGGCGTGCGCTCCCGGCTCCCTCTTCGACGAGAGCTTCGTAGCGCTCAAGATGCACTCGGGCCGCATCTTCCCGGCCCAACTGCCAAGCAGCCATCGCAGCCAGCCCATGACCATCGTCATGCCCCGGTCGATGCGCAATCAGAGAGATGGACTCGCTCAGGGCTTCCTGAAGCGCTTCCTGGTCCGAATCCATGTTCAAGAGGCTCAGGACCAGCATGAGGCGCGCTTCACGGTCGAGAGGTGTCTGTGCAATCGCAGACCGGAAGGATTCTGCCGCGGCACTCCACCTGCCTTCGTCGTAATCCAACATGCCCGCCATACGGTGAGCCCCACCGTGTGCTGGCTGAGCATCGAGCGCGAGACGCATGGCCTTGGCGGAAAGCGCGCGCGCCAAAGTCGCTTCTTCTTGGTTGCCAGCAGCTTCTGCACGAAACGCTTCGTTTCGATCTAAAGCCCCCATCAAGACCAAAACGTCCGGCGCCACTTTTCCAACGCTGCGCCCCATCTCAAGTGCACGCTGGAGATCGAGGCGGGCGGCGGCCTCATCGCCTCGCCGGAGGGCCACCTGCGCTCGATTCATGAGGCGCGTCACGCGGTGCGCAGACTTTTCAACATCGTCGAGCGGGCCGAGCGCCCCTTCTGAAACATGGCCGAGAACAAGGCCGAGCAAGACAACAGCCGCCAGAGCGGCCCGGAGCGCCCCACGCACATCACGGCTTGCCAGCGCCCGCAAACTTGCGAGGAGATAACCCGCGTAGACCATGGCAGGCACAACGACTGGCATCCTGAATCGAGAGCTCATGTTGAACATCAAGAGACTGGCTACATAGCCGATCAGGGCCAAGGCAAGCGCCCTTTGACCCAGTTGACGAGCGCGACACCCTTCCTCACGCCGGTGCCGCCAGAGCCAAGCAAGCAACATGCCTCCCAGCGCCAAGGGCAACACCGTGCTGTAACGCGACGGCGTCACACTCAAGACGAGGCTTTCCTCTTCTGCCATCTGAAAAGAGGTGTTGTCGGGCGCCTCATAACGGGAAAAGAGGAGCCCCAGCTTTCGAAGCTCAACAAACAGCCACCGGCCCGGGTCAGAAGAGATGTCATTCCAGGCGCGGCGCATCCAGAAACTGCTGACCTCCGCAGGCGTCACAGAACGACCGATGGAACTCTCGGTCAGGGCTGTCCAGTCTTCGTGCTCGTGCAGAGGCACCTGCCTGTTCAAGGGCGTGAACTCCACAAGCCCTGTCGAATTGCCGGAGTTGTTGCACAACCAGAAGGCCGTCCCCGCTGCTGCCGTCGACAGCACAGGGCGCCCCTCGACGACTGAATTGCGAACCGCCACAGGGGCCAAGACCATGGCCACGCCCAGCACCAGGAGGGCGGCCTGAGCGAATGCAGGGCCCAGTCGCTTTGCCCGCAACCCGGCAATCAACAGCCCGGCGACCGCCACAGGAATCAACACTTGCAGGTTTCCGCGCACGAGGCTGCCAAGGCCAAGTGCGAGACCGCACCAAACCCAGGCACGAGAAGTCCCCCGGCGAGCAGCTCTCGCCGCAGCGAGCACGGCCCAGGGTATGAAGATCAAGGACAGGGTCACTTTCAACAAGTGCCCCTCGTAGAACATCGAAGGCGCGTAGAGCGCCGCGAGCAGACCAGCGACGACACCGGCCCCCTCGGAGAAGAGCCTCTCCCCGAGTCGCCAGACCATGGCGACCACCAGCAGACCTAGAATCAGATTGAGACACGCCCCCACGGAACGAACCTCGCTCACCACCTCCGGGGGCAGTTCTTCAACGCGCTCAACATCGCGCACAGGCAGATCCGTTCCGGTGCCAAGCAACCGGCAAGTCAACCCCAGGACCCACGGATACAGAGGAGCCTGGAAGTAGATGTCATCGGAAATGTCCCGGCCCTGTGCGACGCGCAACGCTTGCAGCAGGTAGGCCTCTGAATCAACAACAGGGGCGTAAGTATCTGCCGCAGACTGAAACTCGTCGTGAACGGCCAGACGGACCGCGAGTGCGACGACCAGAATGAAAAGCAAGCCGAGCTTGCGGCGACCGACGGTCATTTGAACGCGAGGTTCCTCAGGAGAGCCCACGCCTCTCGAGCCTGGGTGCGAGCTTCGCAAGCGCTGCGTAGGTGGCGGAGGCGCCGCCAGAGATAGCTGGGCCGGAAGTAGAACGAGCGAACGGCTCGGCGACGCCAGCGACGCAGATCATCTGGCGTCAAGCCACGCGTTGAAAGAGTTGGTTCAAAACCAGACTGATCCATAACGATCAGATCGTCATCTACCAGACCATCTTTCACGGCAACCTCCCGCAACCGCGTGCCCGCTCGAGGAACCGCTACGTTGAAGGATGCGTAGTCCGCAGGCAAGGAACATGCAAAATCGATGGTGGCCTGAAGACTCTCAGGCGTCTCTTCCGGCAGCCCCAAGATGAACGTCGCGGCTGTATGCAGGCCTTCTGACTCGGCGAGTTCGAAGCATTCCCTCACCAATTGGGTCCCATACCCTTTGCGGTGCTTCTCCAGGATCTCAGCAGAGGAAGACTCCACGCCGAGAATCACGGTGTGACACCCGGCTGCCTTCATCTTGCGCGCCATCTCGCGATCCAGGACATCGACTCGCGTGAAGGTCCACCAGCCGAAGCCCAGATCTTCTTCGATCATGGCATCGAGCAAGGCCTCGAAGGGAGCACGAGGCTGACCGAAACACTGATCCTGGACAAAGAGTTCGCGTACTCCAAGTCCGCGCAGCGCGCGCAGTTCTTGCATGACATTCTCGACCGGGCGCACCGAAGATCCGAGTTCGCCAGTGATGCAAAAGCTGCAGGTGTATGGACAGCCGTATCCAACGTAGACGCCTGCAATGGGCAACCCACGAGCAAAGGCGTAGCGGTAATCGTGCCCCAGGAAGAGATCGTGTGCGGGCACCGGGATCGGCCGCGCTCCCCGAGTGCGGCGGAAAGCATGTCCCTCGTCGCCCGAAAGCACGAGGGCGTCCCGCTCAAATTCTTCGCTCTGAAGGTACCGGGCCAGTTCGTCGCTGGTGAAGTCCGTCAGAACGCCGGAGAGAAAAGGAGCGTCTGCGAGTGCCTCGCTCGCATTTTCCATGAACAGATCGCCACCGGCATAAACAGGCACGCCTGTGTCACGAGCCACTGCTTCCAAAAAGGGTGCATCACCCTCCCATGACACAGCGCCTGCCAACGCGAACACAGCAATCGGAGCAGCCTTCACGGCCTCCGCGAGTGCGTCGTGAATCGACAGTCGGTCAACGGTGGCATCAAGCAGCCTGGGTTCGAAGCCATATTTGCGCAGCCATCCACCCTGAACGGCCAGGTCGAGAGGTGGATGGAGATAGTTCGCCTGACTGGTCTTGCTGCAGTAGTAGTCGCGAATGACAACGTCGCGCGCAGGAGGCACGAGGAGAAGAACACACGGCTTATTATCCATCGCGGTTGCGCGCCCCTCTCGAGGCGATACGCGCAGGAGCCAATCCGACCCGTTCGCGACAAAACACGGCTGCTCTCGCGATCACTTGCTCCAGTTCAATCCGCTGCATGCACTCATTTTGTCCATGGCACATAGCGATTTTCGCGTTGTAAACACTGAGGCATGGCGAACACCAATGCCTTTCATAGAAGACCAGGTGTTTGTCTCCCTGAGGCCCGTACAGATCCGGTGTTTCAGGACCAAAGAAGCTGATCGTGGGAACATCCAGAGAAACGGCCAGATGCATCGGACCACTGTCGTTCGTGATCAGCAAAGCACTGCGCTTCAGGAGGACTGTCAATTCCATCAGCGACGTCCTACCTGACAGGTCAAGGCATGAGGGCAGGATGTGAGGCGCCACCTGATCTAACACCAGCTTCACGTCGGAACGCTCTGAGGGCGCACCAATAAAAACAAATCGATCGACAGCTGAAACTTCTGAGCCGAACCGTTCCACCAGGCGCGCAAATCGATCTCCAGGCCACCGTCGCTCCACACACAGGTCGGAAGCATTGACGTTGACAACGATCAACGTCCCCTCCTGCGGGACGCCGAGGGTGACGAGCCTTGTCAGTGCAGTCGCTTCTTGATCTGCGTCAAAATGCGGAGCAATCGGCTTTGGTTTTTCCGGAGTGTCGAGAGCGAGGGGGCGAAGCAACGCAAGGACAGCGTCTGCATACGGAAGTCGAGAATTGAAGTAGACGCTTTCCGTGAGAAGCGATCCCCGCCACCGAGCCCGAACGAAGAATCCCACACGCCTCCGCGCCCCACTCCCCCAACTCACCAGGTTGCTGAGGCGTGAATAGAACTCGAGATCGAGCGCCAGATCGAAGCGTTTTCTCCGCAATTTCAGGAGCAGGCCCGGAACCGCGAGCAAGAGCTGGAACAAGCGCCCCCTCGGCACCACAACAATGTCATCGACCCAATCCAGGCGGCGCACAAGCTCCGCATTGGATTCGAGCGTGAGAAAGGTGATGCGAGCATCTGGGTAAGCCGCGGCGAGCCGTTTCAACAACGGAGTGGCCAGCAAGATGCTTCCCATGCCAAGGAATTTGATCACAAGGATGCGCTGCACTGGCTCCAAGGCAGAAGTTGCCGGTCGACTTCGGCGCCTTGAGGCCCCCCCAAGGAATCGAATCCAGACTCGTCGCGGCAGGCTCGCGAGAAACGCGAGCGCGCACAACGGCAGCCCCAACGCAGCGTCGAGCCGAATCATCGTCCGGGTCTTCATGACCCCCTCAGCTGTGGCACTCCCCCGTCACCGCCTTCTTCGGAGTGCCGGGGCCTTGAATGAGAAGCTTGCTCAACCCGAATGTGCCACGAAACAGAGCGGCTGCCTTGCGCGGAATGAGAAGGTGAGGAAGGAAGGAAGTCAAAACCCGAGGGCGCGTGTAGAAGCGCAACATGATACGTCGGTATGCGCGCTCCAGGTCCTTCCGGGTCAAGCCCTTCGGGATGTAAGCGATGTTGTAGAAGTTGAGCTGCGTCCAATCCGCCACGACCTCTCCGCCGTCAAGGGCCAGGTCACCCGTGATGTCGGTGTTTGGGAAAGGTGTGAAGTAAGTCAGTCGCAATGTGTCGATAGGCACCGACTTGAGGAACTCTTCCGTCTCGCGAAGCGTCTCCGCTGTTTCGCCCGGGAAGCCGATGATGATGTACGCATTGCTCTTGATCCCGGCGGCTGCCGTCAATCGAAGCGCCCGGGCCTGCATTTGCGGCGTTGCAGCCTTCTTGATCCGCTTGAGAATCTCCCAGCTACCGCTCTCCACTCCATAGGAGATTTGCCAGCAGCCGGCCCGCTTCATCAACGCAAGGATTTCCTCGTCAATCTCGCTTGTGCGCGCATTGATGCTCCACTCAAGGTCGTAGTTCCGTTCGATCAAGCCTTCACAAACCTTTTCAAACTCACTACGCAGAGTCATGAGAGAGTCATCGGTAAAGAACATCGACTTGATGCCGTATTCCTGAACGAGTCGATCGATATTTTCGAGGATCTTCTCCACGGGTAAGGCGCGAATAGACCGACCAAAAGTTTGGTTGTCGCAAAAAGTGCAGCGGTACCGACAACCCCGCGAAACAATGATGTCACTGAATGGAGTCTTGTTCAGATAGGTGGCTGCTGCGTGATAGCGGTTCGGGAAATCGTCCAGAAGGTCCCAGGCCAAAGGCGGGAGTTCGGCGAGGTCAACTTCCGATTCCGCAGGTGGATTGGACACAACCAGGCCATCATCTTTGCGGCAAACAAGGCCCGGAGTGCTGCGTGGATCTTCCGCACACTCAAGGCAACGCAGCGTCTCCAGCAAGGCAGCCTCGCCTTCGCCCACACACCCCAGGTCAAAGACAGGAAGGCGTTCCATCGTCTCGACGGGAAGTGCCGTGATGTGTGGGCCACCGACCATGATCATCGTGTCCGGGCTCTGGGCCCGCAGAACCTCTGCCACACGCGCGGCCTTCGCGATGCTCATGGTCGTCGTCGTAAACCCCACGACGGAAGGCCTTGTTTCCAGTACGCGTTGCGCACAGCCCTCAATCCCGAAACCGTAAGCGGGGCCATCCACGATCTCGACCGACCAACCGGCCTGGCGTGCCACCGCCCCGAGATAGAGAAACGCATGAGGAGGAAGCGAGTTACCAGCCGAGGCCATGGGGCCGTAACGGTCTTCTGCAGTCACCGGAGGCACCACGAGCGTGAGCCGTCTGTCGCTCGGAGAAACGGCAGGTCTGGGAAAACTCATGGAAGCGCGGCAAAGGGAGAGCGGTTTACTGACTCAGGCGGATCCACCGCCAGAGACGTGGAATGCATTATGCCTGCATATTGCTCCCGGCGGAGATCCTTCCCAAAACGCTTCTCAAGACCGCCTTGGCAGATGACAAGCCCCCGCCTCGAGAGCCGGTTAGAACCCAGCTGTCACGACAGAATCCGAGCCAGGATTGAGCCCTCTTTGGCCCCGAGACTGGCTCTGGCCGGAGAGTATGACACTCCACCGGCCAACGCCATGGCCTACCGCTCTTCAGCGGACATCTTGGTCAACGGCCAGCGAGTGATTAGTGAGCGATTGCACGCACTGCATTGGACAGTGTGGCGCCGTAAATGGTCGAAACGTCTTCCACCACGAACTGCCAACTGCTCGTCAATCCAGCTGGAATGCCAGCGGGCCAGTTGGTCGACGCAAAAAACTCACCATCCCCATTGGCGGAGAGCAGCAACTGCGTGCTGAATGGCAATGTGTAAACCGTTCCGCCGAGAGCCGGTGTCGGGATCTCGGAGAACGAGAGCCAGAACACAAGGATGGCGCCCGCAGGTGCTTGCGACAGCTTCATTGTTGTCAAAGAGCCGGGAGTCAGCGGTCCGCTCATCTCGAGGGCTGGCGTTCCGTTCAGACCTGACGACCCGCCGCCAAGATAAGCCCACACGCCATTTTCAGAGAGTTCGCTATCCACACTCAGCACGTTGCCGGAGGAGTCGGTCACATCGATCTCGATGTTGATCGAGTGGAGGCCAGGAACAGTCTCGACGCTCGCTCTGAACATGCCACCGCCCATGTGCGTCGCCGTGCCTGTGCCACTGCCAAGGTTGGTCGTGTAGTTGAAATCTGCCGTTGCATTGATGTGTCCATCATCCGAGATGGCGTCCTGACACCGAATGTGGAAGACCGTCTCCGGGATCCCCCAGTTCACCACAGTCTCCTCGCCGAGGAGCGTGGGCGGCAGGATGTCAGGCGATCCATTGTTGTCGTAGACCTTGTTGGTGAAGTTTCCGCTTTCACCCTGGCCGGTGACCATGTCGTAATCGCCATCGCCATCCAGGTCACCAAATCCGAAGTCCAGCGTTGAGTCCGAGATCGACTGAATCTGCCCCTGCTGATTCACCCACGTCCCACCACCGTCGTTGCGGTAAATCTTCTCGGTCGAACCAAGCGAGGCCACCATGACGTCCATGTCGCCATCGCTGTCATAGTCGAGGCAGGCCATCTCGTTGTCATCGGCGCCGTTTGGCGAGGGGAAGGTCGCTTCAGGCATCACAACGCCTGTGCCGTTGTTGAGCGCCCAGCCCTCATTTTGGCCGCTGATCGACTGAACGGCCGCATCGAAGTCACCATCGCCATCGAAATCGGCCCAGTCGATCTCATAGGTGGCACCGGTGCCAACACCATTCATGATCGTACTGATGGAGAAATTTCCTTCGCCGTCATTCAAGTAGAGACGCGAACGCTTGCCACTGCCGCCTTTGCCCGACAGGGCAATGTCGATATCAAAGTCCCCGTCGAAGTCGAACAGCGTGGCATCCTGCGCGTTGTAGAGGTCGCTCGGCATCTGTGCTGCCGTGACATCACTGAAGAAACCGTTGCCATCGTTTTCGTAGAGGCGGGCCTGTCGAGCAAGGCCGCTGAATGTTGCTCCGTCCGTGAGGACGACATCCAGGTCACCATCGTCATCTACGTCACCGGCCGCCACGCAATAGGAAGCCATGAAGATATTGGGCAGTCGAGTCGAGGACTCATCTGCGAAAATCCCCTGAGTGCCACCCTGCATGCCGCCTTGATTGATGAGCAAGCGAGGCTTTTGAGTGGGCGACGCGGCAGGCCCTTCGGCCGCGTACATGAGATCGAGATCTCCATCCCCGTCGAAATCTTCTGCGATGACCATCTTCGCGTTGAAGTTCGCCACATTGAGCGAGCCGTGAGAACTCGAAAACACTCCCGAACCGTTGTTTCGGAAAAGGTGCTGGGGCTGAAACCCGCCTGATCCATAGGTGGATCCGTTGGCGAACAAGATGTCCAGGTCTCCATCGCCATCGATATCGGCAACCTCAACGCCGTCTGTCCAGATGTTCTGTGCGGGGAGAGCCCCTGAGTCGCGCGTGAACTGTTGAGCTCCGGCTGGCACGGCGGCGCCAAGGAGAACCAAGGCTGACATCAAGATGCGGTTCGACATGGAGAGTCCTAGATTCAAGAGAGGGGGATCGGAAGGGAGCAGCGTCAAAAACGACACTTTTCCACCGAGGCCGAAGACGTGTGCTGATCTGACACAACGTACAAGGAGGGTCGGGGCAAGTACGCCGTCCAGTCAGTATCCCGCCAGATCCGGAATTCGACAAGTCCACAAAAGCAGAACCGAATGCCCAAATCCTGAGAGACTTTGCCTTCAGCGAAGCTTCAGAGGGCCAATTCCTTCAGTCGACCCTTAAAACCTGCAGTGGTTCCCAGGGACTCTCTGGGCCCACGGGAAGGCCCAAGACCTCATATTCTTCACCTTCGGCCAAAATGTCGGCCCCATCGATGAAGAGATCGAAGGTCAACACAGAGCCATCGCCGTAGAGGATATTCGTCGCCACATTGTGGTTGGGACGCCCCTCATTGTCATCCGCAGCCAGGACCTGGTTGGAAAGATCTGCCCCTCCAATCGGAAAGGCCTCCACGTCTCGGCCTGCGTAGGAGAGCGAGTCAGAAGTGATGTTGTCCCACTCCTCATAGGAGGATCCGATTTCGCCGCTGGCCCCCAGATCGTTGATGTCTGAAGTGCCTGGGCAGAGAAACACCTCTGCGTGGCGTCCCTCGATCTGTTTGTGCCGATACATGGTCAACAGGAAGCGCGCGCCGCTGTCTCGAGGCCAGCGCCCCTTTGCCCGGTTGTTCTTGTAGCTAATCAACGCCTGCCCGATCTGGTCCAGGTTGTTCTTACACTTCACGACCCGACCGTTCTCCATGGCGTTCTGCATGGAGTTGTAGCCAAGTGTCATGAGCAACCCGATCAGGGTGATGACAACCAAGATCTCGACCAGGGAGAAACCTGCAGAGCTCCGGGGAGTCCCTCGCACAAGAATCGGCGCTGACATCATCAACTCTTGCGGGAGCGCCCGAGCTTGGCGGCAGCAGCCTTCAGTTTGGCGGCTCGATCTGTCTTCTCCCAGGTGAAACCAGCACCCTTGCGACCAAAGTGGCCATGAGCGGCCGTCTGCACGTAACGCGGCTTCTTGAGGTCGAGCATTTTCACGATGCCGGCGGGGCGAAGATCGAAGTACTTGTCGATCAACTTGGCCACCGCGTCGTCCGAGATCTTCCCTGTGCCAAAGGTATCCACATTGACAGAGACAGGCTTGGCCACGCCGATGGCGTAGGCAAGCTGAACCTCGCAGCGATCCGCGAGGCCTGCAGCCACAATGTTCTTGGCGACATAACGACTCGCGTAAGCAGCACTCCGATCCACCTTACTCGGGTCCTTGCCGCTGAATGCCCCGCCTCCGTGGCGCCCCATACCTCCGTAGGTATCCACGATGATCTTGCGGCCGGTCAGGCCGCAATCGCCGTGTGGGCCACCCACCACGAAACGCCCGGTGGGATTGATGTGAAACTTCGTCTTCTTGTCCAAGAACTTGGCAGGCACAACAGACTTGATCATGGCGATCATGTCTTTCTTGATCCGAGCGTGGCTTACATTCGGGTCGTGTTGCGTCGAGATCACCACGGCATCAACCCGGACGGGCTTGTTGTCGTGATACTCAACCGTGACCTGGCTCTTGGCGTCTGGGCGAAGGTACTTCAGCTTGCCGGTGCGCCGAAGCTTCGCGATGGCATCCATGAGACGGTGCGAAAGATCGATCGGCAGTGGCATGAGCGCAGGCGTTTCACGACACGCGTAACCGAACATCATGCCCTGGTCTCCGGCTCCCTGCTCCTTGTAGAGCCCTTTACCCGCCGTGACACCCTGCGAGATATCGGGTGATTGCCGATCGATGGTGACCATGACAGCGCAGGTATCACCGCTGATGCCGAAGGCATCGTCGGTGTACCCAATGTCATTGATCGTCTGACGAGCGACCTTTGCATAGTCGACAATCGTCTTCGTTGTGATCTCGCCACTGACAACGCAAAGTCCCGTAGTGACAAGCGTTTCGCAGGCCACTCGGGAGTTTGGGTCCCCCTTGAGGCAGGCATCGAGAATGGCGTCGCTGACCTGATCAGCCACCTTGTCAGGGTGGCCCATCGAGACCGATTCGGAGGTAAAAAGGACCTTCCGGGTCATGGCAGGTGGACTCCGCTACATGGGCTAGGAGAGAGGCCGGCAGGCAGACCACTGAGCGGTCCTGCCGAGGAGCCGGCATGCGTATAAGTTGTGTCACGCCCCTCGGAATCGACCATCGACGCCGCTCAGGGGCGACTAAGAGTACTGCATTCGCCGCCGTGGTCCAGCGCCGAACCGCGGAGCAGGCCCTTCGAGCGAAGCAAGTCGAGGTTGGCTTCGGTGGCTCCCTGCAACCCGAGCAGTGCCTGCCGGGCCGCGTGCCCCATCTTCTGGCGCTCGCTCGCATCGGCAAGCAATCGGGCCACAGCGGCGGCAAATGTGGCCTCATCGGAGAGAACCTCCAGCCCTCCGGCTGCTGCGAGGAGCTCTGCTTCTCGTCGGCATGTTTCGATGTGTGGCCCCACGATCACAGGACAACCCGCAGCCGCTGGCTCGAGGACATTATGGCCTCCCACCGGAGCGAGGGACCCACCGAGAAAGACCAGATCGGCCAGTTCGAATAATTTTTCGAGCTCACCCATCGTATCCACCAGCAAGACCTGCTCGGCCGTGCGATCTGGAGTTGCCTCGGACCGCAACACAAAGGGCACGTGGAGCTTCCCGAGCAGGCGCCCGATGTCTTTGAGTCGCGTCAGGTGACGGGGCACCAGAACCAGATGGGCCACGTCACCGCCACCTGCCTCCAACCAGGCGCGCACCACGGCGCCGTCTTCTCCATCGTGAGTGCTACCCGCCACAAACACCGGAGTTCCATCGGCCAACCCCACGCTCTGGCCCAGGCTCTCAGCAGTTCCGTGGGCATTGCTCCTGATCAGGTCGTGCTTCATGTTCCCCGTGACATGAAGATGCGCGCCCGGAACCCCGAGTTCTGCCATGCGCTCGGCACCAACCTCATCTTGTGTAGCAACAAGATCAAGACGATCGAATTCGGGCAACCACCAACCGATTTTCTTGTACTTCTCAAAAGACAAGTGACTCACGCGCCCATTCAGAATCACTTGAGGCACCCCTGCCGCATCAACACACCGCAGCAAGGAAGGCCACGCCTCAAGCTCCATCAGAATGAGCAAGCGAGGTGAGACCCGTCTGAGAACCCGCTTCACAACCCAGGGAAGGTCGAGAGGCGCGCCAAACACATAGAGTTCCGGGAACAACTGCCGGGCCGTGTCATAACCCGTCGGAGTCCCCGTACTCAGAACCAATGGCAACTGGGGGCACTGCTCCTGCAGGGCGTGGATCAGTGAGCGACACGCCTTCACCTCGCCGACAGAGACGGCGTGTATCCAGACGGGCTGACCCGCCGGCAAGTTGTCGGGTAAGCGCCCGAATCGACGCAGAAGCCAGGCGCCATACCCGCGTATGCGGATGGTCCGCACCAGTGCGGGGAGCGCTGCCAGCAAGCACGCACCATGGATACAGATCGTGTAGGCGGCATGGGCCATCCAAACCCGCAAACGCGACCTGGATGTGCTCACCCGTCGTACTTCGGATAACAGCAGCGCTTGTATTTCTTGCCGCTGCCGCACGGGCAGGGATCATTACGCCCCACTCGCTGCGCTGCCCGCGTGATCGGCTTGACCGGACCCTGAGCACCCGCCTGATTGGCGGCACGCTCGCGACCCCGCTGCATAGCGGCCATCGCGGCGGGTACGACAGGAGCCGCTCCCGGACCCACCGGACCGGTGCTTGCCCGCCCCTCTTGTCGTGCATCGAGACGTCGGTCCAGGGTTTCCTGATCTTCCTGCTTCACCTCAAGTCGGAAGAACAGCCCGGTGACTTCTTCAGCAATCGCCTCGAGAAGCATCTGGAACTTGTCGTACCCCTCGCGCTTGTACTCGACCTTGGGATCCACCTGGGCGTATCCGCGCAACCCGATACCTTGCTTGAGTGCATCCATCGCGCGGAGATGATCTTTCCAGCGGGAGTCGATGGTGTTCAGCAAGAGGAACCGCTCGAGCATCGCCATTCGCTCGGGCCCCATGGATTCGGTGCGCTCTCCGTAACGCCCTTCGAGACGCTCGAGAACAGAATCTACGATGCCTGCCGGATCCTCCTTGCCGGACAACTCCTGGATTTCGAAGGGCGTGTTGAAGCGAGTTTGCAACTCGCCAGACATGCCCTCGAGATCTGGCTCCTCTTTTTCTGGCCAGCGGCTTTCAACGATATGCGTAGAGATTTCAGTGCACATATCCATGACAACGTCTTTGAGATCCTCGCCCTCGAGCACCTCCTGTCGCTTGCCGTAGATGGTCTTACGCTGGGTATCCATCACCTCGTCGTATTCGAGGAGGCTCTTACGAATCTCGAAGTTTCGCGCCTCGACTCGTTTCTGAGCTTTCTCGATCCCCCGGCTCACCATCCCGCTCTGAATCTCTTGGCCCTCGGTCATGCCAAGTTTTTCGAGCAGCCCGCCGACCCACTCACGCGCAAAAATACGCATGAGGTCATCGTCAAGTGAGAGATAGAAGCGTGTGGTTCCGGGATCGCCTTGCCGCCCCGCTCGACCGCGCAACTGGTTGTCGATTCGCCGCGACTCATGTCGCTCAGTCCCGAGAACGTAAAGCCCCCCCGCCTCAAGAACTTCGGACTGCTCGACTGCTGTCATGGAACGCATTTCGCCTGTCAATCGTTCCATATCCGAGTCAGGCTCAAGGGCCTTTCGTTGTGCGACCAAGCCATCCACATTGCCGCCCAGGACGATGTCCGTGCCACGCCCAGCCATATTCGTGGCGACGGTCACGGCCCCCTTCCGCCCAGCCTGCGCAATGATGTCAGCTTCGCGAGCATGGTTCTTGGCGTTGAGTACTTCGTGTCGTATGCCTCGCCGCTTCAAAATCCCTGAGAGGTGCTCACTGTTCTCGATAGTGGTTGTTCCCACCAGCATCGGCTGGCCCGTCTTGTTCACGGTCTCGATTTCATCCGCGATGGCCTTCCACTTCTCCTTGGCCGTGCGATAGATGACATCTTGGTCGTCAAGCCGAGTGATCGGTCGGTTGGTAGGCACTGCCACAACATCAAGGTCGTAGATCTTGGAGAACTCGCCGGCCTCTGTCAGTGCGGTGCCGGTCATGCCCGACAGTTTCTGATAGAGGCGGAAGTAGTTCTGAAACGTGATCGTTGCCAGCGTTTGCAGTTCTTCCCGAATCCGCAGGCCTTCTTTGGCCTCCACTGCCTGGTGAAGACCATCAGACCAGCGCCTGCCTGGCATAAGGCGCCCGGTGAACTCATCCACAATGACGATCTCTGGCCCTTGGTCCCCATCCTGAACCACATACTCCTTGTCACGCCGGTAAAGGTTGTACGCCTTCAATGACTGCTCAAGGTGATGCGGCCATTCCATGTGCTCCGGGTCGTAGAAGGATTCCACTCCGGCAAGTCGCTGGGCGTGCTCGATACCTTCTTCCGAGAGGACAACCGCGCGCTCTTTCTCTTTCACTTCGAAGTGGGCAGGTGCCTTCAACTGCTTGGCCACGCGATCGGCCTGCAAGTGAAGTTGGTTCGAGCCTTCCGGGATGCCCGAAATAATGAGCGGTGTTCGAGCCTCGTCAATGAGAATCGAGTCCACCTCGTCAATGATTGCGAAGTTTAGAAAGGCCTGCACCTGTTGATCGCGGTGCGTCTTCATGTTGTCGCGCAGGTAATCGAAACCGAACTCATTGTTCGTTCCGAAGGTGACGTCACAGCCATAGCGTTCCTGCCTGGCCGCAGAGTCCATCTGACTCTGTATAGCTCCCGCCTTCATACCGAGTGCCGCATACACAGGCGCCATCCATTCACAGTCGCGATGCGCCAGGTAGTCGTTCACCGTGATGATGAAGACGCCTTTGCCGGAGAGCGCATTGAGGTAAGCCGGTGCAACCGCCATGAGAGTCTTACCCTCACCAGTAGCCATCTCGGCGATCTTCCCTTGATGCAGCACGACACCGCCCAGCATCTGCACGTCATAGGGCCGAAGACCTAGCGTGCGGTGCGCGGCCTCTCTCGCCACAGCGAAGGCTTCCGGGAGCAAGTCGTCGAGCGCTTCACCCTCGGAGAGGCGCTGCTTGAACTCATCCGTCTTGCCACGCAAGGCCTCGTCATCGAGAGCCGTGACATCTGCCTCCAACTCGTTGATCTGCTGGACAACTGGCCACAGCGTCTTGAGGACGCGCTCGTTGCGGTCACCAAAGACAGTCTTGAGGATTTTGGCGAAAGCCATATCGGGACATTTCCTGTGGTCTGCTGGAAGTCAGGTCTAAATTGAGAAGCCCATGATGGGCCAACTAGCTGAAGTGGAAGATCGTCCCCGCACACGGGCCTGACCGCAAGTCATGACGCACCGGGCTCTTCATTCGTGGGGGTCGGCGGGGGCTTGAGCGGAAGCATGTGCTCGATCATCGAGAACAGCAGTTCCATCCGAAACGGTTTCACAAGAAAACCGTCTGCTGCATCGAGTTGCTGAAGCGTGAGTGAGCCTGCCGTGGCAATAAGCACCGGGATGTCCCGGGTCTCAGCCCTGGATTTGAGCACCCTGCAAGCCTCGAAGCCATTCAGGTGCTTCATTTCGTTATCCATGAGAATCAGGTCATGCGAGTTGGCGTCAGCCACCTCGATGGCATCCTTGCCGTCCATCAGGCATGTGACGGCATAGCCCCGGGCCTCAAGCAGCATGGACAGGGTCTTGGCGATGCAGTCATCGTCATCGACGACCAGGATGGACTGCCCATTGGGCTTGTTACGTCGCGTGGGACGTGTCTCCACCAGGCCTTTGAGATGCCCTGAAGTCGGCAACATGGCTTCGCCCCAGGCCCATTCCACGCGCCCCTTTAACTCGAGGTTGTAGCGCTTGAGCGATTGAAATTCGGTCCCCTCGGACTCCGCTCCCTTGAACATCTGGTCATGCGTATCCACCTCAAAAAAGTATTCATCCTGAACGAGATGTTCCTGGAGAACGAGCTTCATGAATGGATAGCGCGGATTCCCGATGCGCATGGTGTAGCAGTGCACAACAGCGCCGCCCGTCAGGCGAGACTCGTCGAGCAAGGAAGACAATGCGACTGCAATCGGCTCGTCATCACCACCTGAAATCGAGATGGCTTCATGGTCAGATCCGTGAAACGCTTCGCGCTCGTAGATACCGACGGCCTGTCGAAGGAGGCCTACCGTCATGCCTTCCAGCCGCATGACTCAGGGAACCTTCATGCTCGCGATCTGCTCACGAACCGAAGCTCGTCCCGCGCCAGCCAGCCGCTCACGCAGGCCGGCAATGAGACGCGGAACAATGTCCGGGACCTTGTAGTGGGCAGTGCCCACCTGCACAGCGCTCGCGCCCACGGTCAGGAATTCCAGTGCATCGTCAGCCGACATGATGCCGCCGATTCCGATGATGGGAATCTCGACGGCACGCTTCACCTCGAGACACATGCGCAGCGCAATGGGCTTCACGGCGGGGCCCGAAAGCCCTCCGATCACAGTACCTAGCCCGGGCTGGCCGCTGCGCCAATCCACCGACATACCAAGAACCGTATTGATAAGTGAGACAGCGTCACTCCCGCCTTCCTTTGCCGCCTGGGCGATGGAGGCCACGTCGGTGACGTTTGGCGAGAGCTTGGTAATCAATGGAAGCGATGTGGCCGAACGCACCTCAGCCACCAAATCTTTGACCACGTCAGGGTCGCGAGCAAAGGGCAGATTGCCATCCTCGACGTTTGGGCAAGAGATGTTCAATTCCAGAGCGTCGATCCCTGGCAAGCCATCCAGTCTTCCCGCCAACTCGGAGAACTCTCCGTGGCAGCCTCCTGCGATATTCACCACGAGACAACGCGATTTCCCCGCGAGCAACGGCAACGTCTTCTCGATAAAAGCGTCGATCCCTTTGTTGGGCAATCCAATGCTATTGAGAAGACCCGACGGGGTCTCTGAGAGCCGCGGCAGCGGGTTCCCTTTACGCGGGGCCTTCGTGATGGTCTTGACGACAATCGCCCCGGCTTCAGCCAGGTCGAAAAAGGGCTCCATTTCCAATCCCAGGCCGGCCGTTCCGGAGGCCGTCATGATTGGATTGTCGAGATGAAGCGGTCCGAGTTGGACCGAAAGGTCGACGTCTGCGGGTGCCAACTGCGGCGCCGCACCATCACCGTTCGCGTCCTGACTCACCACCGAATGCATCGCACCGCTCCAGCGTCCACCGGCTCACATCGAAATCCGGCTCTCGAGCTTGCCTCCGAGCGGGTCATGATAGCCGACCCGCGCCCCCAGCGCGCTCGCCCTTGAAATCCTGGGCACTCTCCTCGCTCCGCTCCTGCTGGCCTCCTCCAAAGAACAATCCCAGGGCCAGCAGCCCGACTCCAACACAAATCGCACTGTCTGCCACGTTGAAGACCGGGAAGGGGTCGAAGGGTGCAAAATCGAAGTCGAAAAGCAAAAAGTCTCGAACTGCCGAAAACGCGAAGCCGTCATAGATATTTCCCACGGCCCCGCCCAGTACAAGTCCCAGAGCCAGCAGCAGCACGCGTGACGACGCAGGAGTGCTGAGGATCATGAAGAACACCACGACGGCAGCCAGCACGCGCATGATGCGGAGCCCATGCAAGACCAGCTCACTATGGTCCTGGAGGACTCCCCACATCATCCCTCGGTTCCAGACCTTGGTCAGCCCGAACCACTCACCCGCCACCCACTGAACGCGGTGCTCTTCCAGCGGTGTGAAAATCACCTGCTTCGTCCAAAGATCGACACCTGCAACGATCAAGGCCAACAAGAGCCAGCGCCACTTTCCACTCAGGGTGCGGCAGCCGTCGGGTGGTGGACTCCTCTTCCCCGGCGTCGTCTGGTCCGACATGCCTAGAAGCGCCCCTCCGACTTCTCCTGGCAGGGCACGCACGTCGTGGCAAACGGGAGGGCCTCGAGACGAGCGAGCGGAATAGACTCCTCACACTCCTTGCACACGCCGTAAACCCCCTCGTCCATGCACAGCAGTGCTTGGTCAATTTGCCGCAATGTGCGTGAGTCGTGCTCCATCAAGCCGAGAGTCAGGTTGCGCTCGTAGGCGTCACTGCCATGGTCGGCCACACTTTCGGTGTCCACATCAGGATCAGCCGCACGCAAGGCTTCGTCGCCCATCAGGTTCAGGTCACCGCTCACACGAGAGCGGCGATCAATCAAAGCCTTCCGCATGGGCCGCAACTGAGCCTTCGAGTAGGGCGACTTCACCTTTTTGCGTTTGGGGGGTGGAGGCGGAGCCTTTTCAGCAGCCTTCTTCTTGGCAGCAGCTTTCTTAGCTGCGGCCTTCACGGCAGCGGCGGCCTTGGCAAGCCTGGCCGCCTTGACAGCCTTGGCGCGTGCGTTGGCCGAAGCAGCCTTGAGCTTGGCCCGAACAGAATCCGCTCTCTCGGAGAGCTTGCGGGCGGCGGCCTTCTTGGTGGCGGCCTTCTTGGTGGCGACCTTCTTGGTGGTCGCCTTCTTGGTGGTCGCCTTCTTGGTGGCGGCCTTCTTGGCGGTCGGCTTCACAGCCTTCTTCACAGCCTTCTTCACAGCCTTCTTGGCGCCCTTGGAGGACGTAGCCGCCTTGGCTTTTGGCTTCGACGCGGCCTTCCCACGCTTCCCTCCGGAAGCTGCCCGGGAGGACGAGGTGGGCTTTCCACTCTTCGCCGACTTGGCGCGAGCTGCCGATGTACGTTTACCCTTCGTTTTTGGCTTCTTCTGGGTGGCCATGGCTCTCTGTGGTTTCAGCGTGTCCCTGGTGACTCGGCTCGTCGGCGCGACCGACCAACACCCAAGATCCGTCAGCCACAGCCGCGATTCGCTAAACTGTGCTACGCCCGACGATTACGACTGAGGGAGGTGGCCAGAGTGGGCCGCAAGATAGCGTCCGGAAGCCGGAATTCAACCGCAAAGCCCTTCGGGCCCTGGATCTCGGCCTGGCTCGCCCAGCTGACCTCCGAGGCAGGGCTGTCTCCCCATACGCTGCGTGCATATCGACGCGATCTCGAGATTTTCTCCACCTTCTGTGACGAGAAGGGCTGGAAGCCCGCCGAACTCGAAGGCACCCACATCCTGAAGTTCCTTGCCCAGGAGCGAGAACGCAATCTGGCTGAGAGCACCCGAGCCCGCAGATTGGCCTCCCTGAGAGGTTTTTTTCGGTTCGCCCTCTCCGAGGGATATCGCCCGGACAACCCTTGCACAGAACTCCCCACACCTCGCAAAGCTCGCCATCTGCCACGCCTGCTCGACACGCGGCAGGTCAACCTTCTGCTCAGTGCCCCTGAACTGGACTCTCCTCTGGGCCTGAGAGACACCGCCATACTTGAAGTTCTTTATGCAACGGGCGCACGTGTCTCGGAAGTTGCCGACCTGCGCCTCGACAGCCTGCTCGATTCGGGACAGGTACTCCGCTGCGAGGGGAAGGGGGATAAACATCGACTCGTCCCTCTGGGGGGCCGTGCGCAAGAGGCCATCACATCGTATCTCGAGCGAGAACGCCCCCGCCTCGCACAACGCGCCACTTCCCCCCGATGGCTCTTTCTCTCAAAAAGCGGTCGCCGACTCGGCCGCAACCGAATCTTCGGACTCGTTCAGAAATACGCACTGTCAAAGGGTCTGCCTGCGATCACTCCGCACGTACTCCGCCACTCCTTTGCCACCCATCTCCTGGAGCATGGGGCCGACCTGCGCGCCGTTCAGGAGATGCTCGGCCACAGCGACATCGGCACGACTCAGATCTACACCCACGTCGACAGAAAGCGCCTGCAAACAGTGCACAAGAAGTTTCACCCGCGCGCCTAGGCGACTCCCCCGGTTGTCATTCCAGGGTGCGCTCCAGGTGATCCGCGATCTCTTTCGCCAGCACGGGACTCACACCCTGAACGCTCGCAATCTGCTCTACGCTTGCACGCGCCAAGCCGCGAGTTCCACCGAACGACTGCAGCAATCGTTTCTTCAACACGGGGCCCACGCCAGGAATGTCATCCAGCCTCGAGTAAAGGCTCTCTTTGCTGCGTGCTTTTCGGTGATGTCCGATCGCAAAGCGATGAGCCTCATCTCTCAGTCGCTGCAGGAGATACTCTTCGGGAGACCTCCCGGCCAGCACCAGAGGATCTGACCGCCCTGGCAAAAAAACGTGCTCTTGCTCTCCGTCTTCCAGGGTGACAGCTCGCCCACGGCGACCGCCCTTGGCGAGGGAGGCCAACGGCAGGTCCTTAACACCGCTTTCTGCGGCAGCCTCTAGCGCAATTTTCAGATGCCCTTTTCCTCCGTCCACAACAAGCAGGTCCGGGAGCGGGTCCGTGGACACGCGCTTGAAGCGCCGACAAAGAACTTCCTTCATGGATGCGTAGTCGTCCTGGCCGTCCACAGTCTTCATCCGATAGTGGCGGTAACGAGAGCGATCGGGCTCCCCATGGCGAAAAACAACGCGCGAAGCGACCACGGCCGTTCGGCCGGTGTTGGAGATGTCATAGCACTCGATGATTTCAGGAACGCACGGCAAGCCCAAGCGATCCGACAAGGCCTCCAAGAGGCGTCGCTGGTGCCCCCGCTGATCGACAGCGACGACCAGCGCATCCTTGGCATTTCGAAGGGCAAGCGAAACGAGCTTTGCGCGAGGCCCGCGCTTTGGCGTCACGACCTTCACAGCGGCGCCTCGCGAGGCACCCATGAAACTTGCCAGGCCGCTGGCCTCGGGCACCTCTGCTGGCAGCAAGATCTCTCGGGGGACCGGGCGTAACTCGCCATAGAATTCCTGCACAAACCCGGCCAACAGTGCCCCGTCAGGAAGCTCCGACTCCAGCGTGTGGTGGGCGGTCGAGACCAAGGCGCCACGGCGAAACGCGAGTACAACGACTTCGACCAACTCACCCGCGCGATGCAAGCCAACCACATCGGCCTCTTGCACGCCGATGTTTTCTACTTGCTGGTGCGCTGTAGTGGCGCGCAAGTAACGAATCGCATCCCTATGTCTGGCTGCGGATTCGTAGTGCATGTCCGCAGCAGCTTCGGTCATTTGTTCTTCGAGTCTCGCGACGGCACCTTCACACTTGCCTTCCAGGACTCCGACAGCCTCCGCAATCATCCCCGCGTATTCGTCTTGCCCCACAAGATCCACACAGGGTGCGCAGCAACGCTTCATCTCGTACTTAAGGCACGGACGGGTCCGGCTTGCAAATTCCCGGTCACTGCAGTCGCGCAGCGGGATGATGCCACCAAGCATTCGCATGGTTCGCCGCAAAGCGCTCGCATTTGCAAAGGGGCCGTGAAAACTGACTTGCTTGGACGATTTCTTTTGGGGACGGCGCGCAAGGCTTAGTGCAGGGAACGCGTGACTGCGATCGACACACACGTAAAGAAAGTCTTTGTCGTCGCGCAGCTTGACGTTGTAGGGCGGCTTATGCCTCTTGACGAGCTTGCTCTCCAGCAAGAAAGCAGCTGATTCACTCTCTGTACTGATGAAGTCGATTTCATGGACATAACGAGACACGAACCGCACAGCACGCCGTGCATCTTTGTTGGACGAGAAATAGCTCTTCACACGAGTCCGTAGACGACGCGCCTTTCCGACATAAGCCACATGCTTCCCAGCATCGAGAAAGAGATAGACACCGGGCTCATCGGGCAGGCGTTTCACCCGCTCAAGAAGTCGTGCGCGCCGAGCCCCCTGGGTCTCGCTCACCGGTAGCGAAGCTCCAACTGCTCGAGAGCTGTCAGCTCATCTCGCAGTATGGCTGCCTGCTCAAAATTAAGGGATTCGGACGCTGCCAGCATGTTCTTGCGCGTTCGGGCGATGTGCTTGCCAATATTGCCGGGGTCGACATCACGAAGGTTCAGGCCCGCTTGCTCAGTCAACTCTTCTTCTGCGGCGGCCAGCGAGCGGTCGACAGCGCGCGACGTGGTCGTCGGAGTGATGTTGAAAGTCGCATTATGAGCCTCTTGGAGTTCCCTCCGCCGAGCCGACTCATCGATGGCTGCACGCATAGCGTCGGTTTCACCATCGGCGTAGAAGATGACACGGCCGTTCACATTTCGCGCGGCACGTCCCATGGTCTGGATCAAGCTCGTCGCAGATCGTAAGAAGCCAGCCTTGTCTGCATCCAAGACAGCTACGAGAGCGACCTCGGGCAGGTCAAGCCCTTCCCGAAGCAGGTTGATACCTACAAGCACATCGAAATCCCCGAGTCGCAATCCGCGAATGATCTCCACACGCTCGATGCTGTCGATATCGCTATGCATGTATTTCACACGAATGCCGAGTGAGGCGTAGTGATCTGCCAACTCTTCCGCCATCCGCTTGGTGAGTGTGGTCACCAGCACGCGCTCGCCACGCGCATTCACCTCTTCGATTTCAGATTGAAGATCATCAACCTGGCCACGCGCGGGACGCACAATCACCGGAGGGTCTACGAGTCCCGTCGGCCGAATGATCTGCTCTGCGATGTGCCCACCACTCACTTCGATCTCGTACGACCCGGGAGTTGCAGAGACATACAGCACTTTGTCGAGCAGCTTGTCGAATTCTTCGAAGCTCAGCGGGCGATTGTCGATGGCAGACGGCAGTCGAAAGCCGTGTTCGACCAACGTGCTCTTGCGTGAGAAGTCTCCCCGCCTCATGGCGCCCACTTGCGGCAGGCTCTGGTGGCATTCGTCCACGATCACCAGGAAATCTTCCGGAAAGTAGTTCAGCAAGGTGGCCGGCGCTTCGCCTGGCTGGCGACCATCGAGATGGCGGCTGTAATTTTCGATACCCGAGCAGACCCCGCTCTCTTCCAACAGTTCGAGATCGAATCGCGTTCGTTGCTCGAGACGCTGTGCCTCCAACAACCGCGCTTCCCCCCGCAGGGCGGGTAAATGCTGCTCCAGTTCGTCCCGAATACTCTCCACAGCCAGCGTCATGCGCTCCCGCGGAGTCACGTAGTGACTTGCGGGATAGACAGCCGCCGACTGTCGTTGCTCAAGGATTTCACCTCGCAGCGGATCCACGATGGTGAGGCTCTCAATCTCATCATCAAAGAACTCGATGCGCACCACACGGTCCTCTTCGTACACAGGAAAGATTTCTACGACGTCCCCTCGCACTCGAAAGGTTCCGTTTCGAAACTCGAGTCCCGCGCGCTGATAGCCGATGTTGGCCATCTCACGCAAAAGATCATCCCGGTCGATGGACATGCCCTGCCGAAGCTCAACGCGAAGTCCCTCGTAAAACTCCGGCGACCCCAGGCCGTAGATGCAGCTAACACTCGCGACAATCAGGACATCCCTGCGGTCGAGAAGGGAGCGTGTCGCACTGTTTCGAAGCCGTTCGATACGCTCATTGATGAAGGCCTCCTTCTCAATAAATGTGTCCGTGCGGGCGACGTAGGCTTCCGGCTGGTAATAGTCGTAGTACGAAACGAAATACTCGACAGCGTTGTCGGGAAAAAGGGTGCGAAACTCGTCGTAAAGTTGAGCGGCCAATGTCTTGTTGTGCGCCAGCACAAGGGTTGGCCGCTGGAGTTGCTGGACCAGATGAGCCATGGTGAACGTCTTGCCCGATCCCGTCACACCGCGCAGCACCTGCCGACGATGCCCCTCCCCGAACCCCGAGACCAAGGCTTCGATCGCCTTGGGCTGATCTCCTTTAGGCTCAAAATGCGTTTGAAGGCAGAATTGGCTCTCGGACATGCTGCTGCATCGACTCGCGGGGGACCCACAGGTTACCGGCACCCAGGTCCGGTCCTAGCCCCGAGATGAAATGTGCCTCCCCAGTGCCCCTCGCAACGCTCAAAACAATGGAACAAAGGCTGTGCAACAACCTGAAGCCCTTGAGATGACTCGCCCCGAAGGCCAAGGAGTTCGAAGCCAGGCGCTGACTTCGGCTGAAACGTCCACCCTGGCTTCGCTCGCCCGAGCGTCTGTCAGCTGCATCGCCCGGTCCCTGGCCATCCTCCTGATCACCGTCTGCCCGCTCGTCAGCCAGGATCCAACCCCAGACGACTGGGACCTGGCCAGCCAACTCATCAAGGCCCTTCGACAAAGCGATGCCCGCACACTCGGCCAACTGACCGATTTCTCGGCTCGCATGGCCGAGGAAATCGCTCGCGGGAAAAGCCGTCGGACGTGGGAGACCATGGATGAACTCGACCGCGTAGTGGCCAGTGCAGAAACGACCGATCTCTGGCTCGGTGCTGAACCGCGACACTTCGAAAGTGGAACGCTCTACAACATTCGCCTGCTTGAAGATCCTGACGCCGGCTGGGGCCCTGTCTCCAATCGCCGTATCATTCAAGTTGTGGTGAAGTCGGCACGCAGTGGTCAACTGCTCGACATGGTCATCGTGGCAACTCCAGATGGAATGGCGCTGGACCTGCGCTTTGGCAGCCCTTATGCACAAGGGTTCAATCCGCTTGGCGAGGAAGGCTTGCAGCCAGAAGGCCGCCCCAACCTGAAAGATCAGCGTGTCCACTGGCCAAGCGAACTCGACCAGTTTGATCTCGAAGAAGCAACGGAGCTTGTCGACCAGTTGCTTAACGACCAAAATCCGCGAGAACGAAAGCGAGTGGTCGAATTTTTACACCGCAATCCGCGCGCAGCAGTTGCCGAGTTACTTGAACGTGTTCTGGAACTCGATGAAGCGGATTCACCTGACAGAATCCAGCAACGTTCGCTCATCGACGCCCTGGAAACGATCACGGGGCGCACCTCCTCTTTCGTCGCCATTCCTCGTTTCAAGCAGGACGAAGGCTCGATAGACGCACTGAATGCGGCGGCCATTGAGACCTGGTTGCGCTGGCAACAGCGGCATGGAGCCACGTTTGTCGCGGCGCCCGTAGACAGCCCTCTGGTGCCGACACACCGAGAGCGCCCGCTCGCCAGCTCCTCGGAGGCCAAAGACAAAGACAGTGGAGAAACGGCTGCCGGTGCAGCCCTCGCCCCACCCAGATCCAGGCCCAGCCCTGCAACCACGCCCCCCAAGCCCACCCCTTCGGCAAGCCCTGAAGAAGGTGCCTCAAGAACTCCCACCGTGGTCATACGGAAAATCAACCGCCCGCGCGCCACACGCGCTCCGCTCAAAGACCAGGCAGCCTCGCTTCAAATCCTGTGGGGAGATCGCGAGGTAACAGCTGGTGAAGTGGCGGATCAGATTCCCGCTTCGGTACGACGTGTCCTGGATGCATGGGCAGAAGCCATCATCACTCTCGACCTACGCGTCTGCCTCAGTGGAAACCCCGACCACGTTGTCCTGGGACGTGCCCCCGACGCGGTGCTCATCGAAGCAGCCAAGAGCATGGACCAGGCATGGGAGTTGCTGGACCCGAGACTCCCTCAACTAACGAAGCGCACAGCCCGTCCTGTCCTATCCATACTTTTCGACCAGCAGGCACAGAATGACGGCGCCTTTTGGAACAACCTTCTCGATGAGTTGCAACGCAAACGCGCCCTCACAGAAACAGATGTCGAACGACTTGCGCGCGACCCCAATGGAGTCATGGTCCGAAACGTTCCTATGTTTCTTCAACCGACCTACGACCAAGCAGGCAATGCAGCTGCAGGGGACGACGAATTCCGCGCAAGCAATGAAATCGTCCACAAGTTTGCACAGTGTCTCTTGACCCAACGCGCGGGGCAAATGCCGGAAAGCATCCGCTGGGGGATCGGGCACCTTGCGGAGAACGAGATTCGGCAGAGTGTTTACCAGTTCAACACCACGGGTTTTGTCGCAACAGGCGACCACTTTGGCTGGGCCAACCGTGCACACCGGCTACTCGAGAAAGCGGCCAAGAAAAGAAAGTTCTCTGCTCCCGAAGTGCTGCTCGGAATCGGGAATCGCGCCGGCGACACCGATGCGGCGGTCATGGTCTGGGGTCTGATGGCGGGCGTGTTGTCCTGGAACTCCGCTCAGTTCTCGGCGATGCTCGAAGCGCTGGCCGAGGTCCATGCCGATCAAGACCCCTATGGCGTTGCTGAGTACTACCAGGGGGACGAATCTGCGGCTGTGGCCGCGCTCGAGCTGCGGTTGGCCGAACTCGACATGAAGGAGATCCTGGCGCAGCTTGAGGCCATGCGCTGACAACCAGAAGGCGCTTCACAAAAGCGCGCACTTGACCGCCTTCCCGGTCGCTCCTAGCCTGCTGCCTTCCCCCAGACGATCGCCCTCGGAATTCTTCGCCATGCCCAGAGTGGCCACCTGCAAGGACTGCAGCGCACGATTCAAAGTGCCTGACAACACAACTGCGACCCGCGCGAAATGCAAGAAGTGCGGCGGAGTCCTCGAGATCCCTCCCGCAGCAGAGGCGACTCAAGCCTCTCCGACAGCTGCCCCGGCCAAGCAGACCGCGCCCGTCAAGAAAGCTCCGGCCGCGCGCAAGGCGCCAACCGCAAGCAAGGCGCCGGCCAAGAAGGCGGCATCCTCTCGGACGGCTTCAACAAAACGCGCAAGCAGCGCTCGCAAAACCAACGACCGAAAGAGCTCGCGAAAGGCCAGTAAACGCGCCCCTCGTGAATCTGATTCGAAGACAGGCCTCATCGTCGGGATTGCCATCGTGGTCATTGCCGTGGCCGGTGGGGGTTGGTGGATCTTCAGCGGCGACGACAAGCCTCCCGCAAAAGAAATCGCAGAGGCCGCAAGCACCGCCGAAGAAACACAGACATCGGCACCCGCTGCAGAGAAAGCTCCTTCACCCGAATCGAGCAACAACGCGACCCTAGGTGAGAAGGCAAAAGAAGCCTCACTCTCCACCGCAGACTCGAGCTCCGAGGAATCTCTAAAAGCCAAGGCCCCCGCCAAGGCCAAGGCCCCTGCCGCCGTTGCAGAAGCCCCTCAGGCTGATCCCAATGAGCCGCTGCCAACCCTGATCGCGTTTGAAGATCTCCCACCAACACTTGGCTCCACGGAGGACGATCTCGCCGAATGGACTGCCATGATCAAGGAACTCTACGTCGACAACTTCGGTGGAGCCACTGGAAGGCGACGCAAGGCACTCTTGGGCAAAGCTCGCGAACTCGATCCGGTGCTCTCGGTCCCCGCCTACATCAATGCTGTCAATGGAGTCGACATCGGCGACGAGGTGTTCGTGATCGCGATGTACAACCTGGTCAGTGACTGGCAGCAAAGCGTCGGATACATACCCACCTTCTCTTATCCGGCGGACACCACCCGCATGGACACAAAGGTCCAAAATCTCCGTGTCATGGTGCTCAACAGTTGGCGCGACTGGTGGGTCAACCAGCGCATGGCGGGTCAAGACCAGGCCAAGCTCGATGACTACCGGATCCTGATTGAGAGAGCAGTACGTCCTAAAGAAGGCTGAGCGCTCTTCAGGCAGTAGCCGGCGGCGGAATCTCACCTGCGGAGCTTTCCGTCACTTCCTCCACGGCAACGCCGCGTTCTTTCAGGTATTCAACAGCCTTCTGGACCTCCGCCTCATTGCCCTCGAGGTCCAAGTAGACCAGACCGAGGTCATCGCTAATGGTCGCACCACGGATATTCGGCACCACACCAAAGTCACAGCCGAGGTTGTAGAGCAACGGCTCGTGAATCAGATCCTTCGGAAAGGTGCAGTGGATCAGTCTGTTATGGCTCATGTCCGATCCGACGCCCGACGGGGAAGAGTGGACGAGCAACGACTCAGCGCTGTTCGATTGGCACATCTTATCGCTCGAGTCGAAAGCGCGCTACCTGCTCACCTCTTCAGCGCCGCTGCAAGCCTTTGCCCGGCCATCCCTCCTGCATCAAGAAGATCATTGGCCCACTTCGACCACAATGGGGTTCGTCCCTACATACGGAGGCGAAATCGCCACAGCCTGTACAAACAGATCCACCGCGATGGCTCCAGCAGGGATTACAAAGCCCAGATTGGCCTCGCCCAGGCCGTTCGTGACAATCGTCCGCTCAAGGGCGAGTTCGAGTGAGACAGCAAACAGAGCGTCATTCGCCAACACAAGGCCTCCCCAACCACCGGTCGGGATCTGTGGGTCTCCCAAGGCCAGTGCAATCATGACGAAATAGGCCGCATCCGGCTCACCACCGCGGATCGTCAGAAATTCGGACACTCCGTTCTGAGGCAGAGAGTTGCTCGTCCCCAGAGCAGGCCATGTTCGCGACACCACCGACAACGCATCGAACTCTGTGGAACTCGAGAATGCCCACGAATCCTCGTCCAGGCCGGGCACAACCATCCCCCCGTTGGATGTCGAAAAAACCGAAGCGTCGTGTTCCGTAGGACTCTGCACCGTGAACAACAGATCTTGTCCGATGGGGTCTCGTGAGAGCCCCTTGACGTCTCCGACACTCACCGCACTTCCCAAAGCCGTGCCGACGAAACTATCGACTTCCGATTCTCTGAAGAGAATGTCTGCACTGCCCACGAATGGCATCCAGAGCAAGATGGCACCGTCGGCAATCACGAGTGGCGTGTCTCCGCCAAGAAACGAAGAGGCTTCGTTCTCGGCAAAAGAAAAGAACACCCGGCCATCCGGATCGATGTGAAAAGCGTCAATGTCTGCATTGCCGTCAACGAGCCCGCACGCAGCAATGAAATCTTGCTCTGCCAGAAACACTTCGAACCCTTCGGAACCGCCACGAAGCACATCGCCATCAAGAAAGCCTGCCTCGTTACTGAGCAGCGAAAGGTAGAGGTCGTGTGGTGCCAGCGCCTCACCAGCATCGTGAACTGCATCGATGTCACCGAAGATGTGATGCGTGTTGGACGACCCGACTTGGCCTACAAGTGCTGCACTCGTCTCAGCCGGAAAACTGACATAGGGGAGCATGCCTGCGGGTCGACACAAAATATCCTCGTCACGGACAGTCTCTCCGCCCACCTGAGTCTCGGACGTAGTGCTGACGATCACATCGATCTGTGAGACAGGCGACTGTCCACTCACGGGGCCATGAAACGCGGCCAGAGCCGCGAAGAGGGAGAGGGATTGAACACATTGCCGCTGAAGGACCTGCTGAACATTCATGACGAACTCCGCCACTGTCGGAAAACATCGCCTGCGCCCTCCGAAAGGTCCGGAGCAAACTCGCGGCGATCACGGACAGTTCGTCGAAAGTCGAGCGAACTCGTTACGAGTGCGGGCCCTGTTTGTTCAGGGACTTTTTCAGAGAAAGACTCAGCGGAAGAACGGCATCCAGCCGCGTTTCCCCCAGACAAGCCATCAGCAATCGGTCCACCCCCACTGCCATGCCCACCGTGGGGGACAAATCCCCCCGCGCATCCATCGCGTGCAGTTCTGCCAGCAGTTCCGTGTCGATGGGTGGCGAAGGACCTTCGCGCTGAGTGCGTTCGGCGATCCATCGCCGCTCGAGTTCACCCGCATCGAGAAGCTCTACATAGCCATTTCCGATTTCAACCCCGTGCAGATAGGCCTCGAGACGCAGCGACTTTCTTGGGTCATCGGGATCGATCTCCGAAAGAGCCGCCATCTCCGCCGGATAACCATGAAGAAAGATCCAACCTGGCTCGCGGGCCAAGGCTGGCTCGATACGCTCGACAAGAACACGCCCCACCCATGCCGTTGTGTCGTCCTGATCGCGCAGCTCAAACCCAGCACGTGAAGCTTCGGCAAGAAAGCGAGGTCGATCGCCGTCCAGCAGGGGTTCGAGGTCGAGTCCGGCCCAGCGGCGAAAAGCCTCGGCCAACTCGATCACTTCACCTGCCGGAAGAGATGGCAGTCCCAGGGCGTTGCCCACCGCCGCTCCCAATTGTCGACAGCGCTGAGCCAAAAGGCCCACACCGTCGCCGGGCTCATACCATTCCAGCATGCTGAACTGCGGCTGATGATGGTCCGAAAGTTCTTCGCGCCCACCTCGGTAAGCCGCTCCCAGGAAGTAGAGCCGGCGAACACCAGAGCAAAGCAAGCGCTTCAGCGGGAGCTCTGGAGAGGTCTGCAACCACAGCCAGGACGGTAAGCCGGGCCAGTCCACGGCAGGAGCATGAAGATGCGGCTCTTGCCCGGCGTGTGGCAGCAGCATGGGAACGTCCGCTTCGAGAAAGCCCTCTTCATCGAACTGCGCGCGCAAGGCCTGCAAGGTCAGTGCGCGCTTTCGAAGCACCTCGGCCGCGTCGTCTCGCCGGGTCAGGCTCAGCGACTCGGACTGCTCAGTCAAGCGAGCCGTCCCCGCTCAAAGGATCTCCCGGGGCCTCCATTTCAGTCTGGCACCCCTTGGCCGAACCGATCACAGGAACCGTCCGCTGTTCAGGTGCCACGCGCAGTTGGTGCATGTTGACGAGGCGCTCCGCGCGTCGATGCACATCGGGGCGCGTCTCGATCCGCTTGTTCCCCAGCGCCAACGTGTCCTTGTGAATCGTGTTGAGGGCACGCACCAAGATTTCAGGCTCACCTAGCAATTCAACGCTCTCATCGTCTGCGGCGAGCATCGCACGACTCCAACCCACAAAGCCGACATAGATCAATGCCGCCCCCATGATGCCACCCACCACTCCCAAAAAACCCGGAGCGAGCAAGTAGGCCGCCACGAGCATGAGCGCAGAAATCACAATTTGCCGCACCACCTTTCGGCGGTGAACCGCGAGATGCTTCCACTGCAAAACCGTGTTGACAAGCAGTGCCTGTCCTTCGGGGGGACCGAGGCGTTCCACGACTCGTTCGTTGACGAGCAACGCCGACCCGCGTCGGGTGAACCACCGCCCACGCCTGCGGTCAGGCGGAACCAGCTGGGCCTTGAGTCCAGGTAGCCCGGCACGACCGGCCGCCTCTTCAAGCGGGCACAGATCCAAAGCCTGGTCCGTCATGGATAGATTCGGTGCAGCATTCGTGGGAACGGGATGCACTCACGAATGTGGTGCGTGCCACACAACCACGCCACCATGCGTTCAAGCCCTAATCCAAATCCGCCATGTGGCACCGTTCCATACCGCCGCAGGTCGAGGTACCACTCAAAAGCTTCCTGTGGCAAGTCATGGGCTTTGATCTGATCCAGCAGGAACTGAAGGTCATCGGCTCGCTCACTACCTCCGATGATCTCGCCGTAGCCCTCCGGCGCCAGCACGTCCACGCACAAGGCCACTCGATCATCATCTGGATCGCGTTTCATGTAGAACGCCTTCACCTGCGCCGGAAAGCGATGCACCAGCAGTGGTTTATCAAACAGCTTCGTCAAGACTTCCTCATCGGGCGCTCCAAAATCGTTCCCCCATTCGAACGGGTGCCCGTTGTCGTTGAGCATCTCAACGGCTTCGTCGTACGAGATCCGAGGAAAGGGGCGAACCATCTTTAGAAGCTTGTCGCAGTCCCGGTCGAGCAATTCCAAATCGGCCCGGCAGTCACCTATTGTCTCGCTGATAATCGAAACGAGAAAGTTTTCGGCCAGGTCCATGACGTCATCGAGACGCGCAAAAGCGACTTCGGGCTCCACCATCCAGAACTCTGTCAGGTGGCGTCGAGTCTTGGACTTTTCGGCGCGAAAGGTCGGCCCAAAGGTGTAGACCTTGCCCAACGCCATGGCGGCAGCCTCGGCATACAGCTGGCTGCTCTGCGTGAGGTAAGCAGGATCTCCAAAGTAGTCCACCTCGAAGAGCGTGCTGGTCCCCTCACAGGCGGCAGGCGTAAAGATCGGCCCATCGACACATGTGAACCCATCGCTGTCAAAAAAATCACGGATCGCTTTGATCACTCGCGATCGAATGCGAAGTGTCGCAGCCTGCCTCGAACTACGAAGCCAGAGGTGACGGTGATCCATCAGGAAAGCTGTGCTGTCGGTATCCACGCCCTTGGTGATCGGATAGGGCTCCGCGAGTCCGACAACTCGAACAGCTGTGACAGACAGTTCCACTCCACCAGGACTGCGTGCGTCTTCTTTCACCTCACCTACAATTTCTAGCGACGACTCCTGCGGAAGCGCGTCGAGTTCCTTGAACTGACTGTCTTCTACGGCGCCCTTGTAAAGGACAGCCTGCACGGTCCCACTGCCGTCACGCAGTTGAAGGAAGAGCAGCTTGCCGGACGAACGCCTGTTGTTGAGCCACCCCTGCACGGTGACCGTGCTTCCGACATGCGCCGGCAGTTGATTGACGCGGCAGATCGCAGGGAGATCGCTGTCAGCGGTTGTGGTGGTCATAAGGATCTCCGATGTGCTTCCAGAACGGCGTAGTGTGCGAAACAGAACCGAGCCTAGGGAAAGGCCGAATAGGCCGCGCGGACGTTTTCGTCAACGACACGACCCTCTAAGAGATTCACGTGGCCTTTGTGCATGACGCCTGCACGCCGTGCCTCGAAGACAACGCGGCCTGTTTGGTCATGCAAGCTCGCAAGGTCAGAGAGGAGTTGCACTTCGGTAAAGCCGTTCGACGCGAGGTGGCTACGCACAATCACATCGAGGCTTGGGCTCTCTCCGCCCTCCCCACCTCTCAGTGCCCCACCCCGTTGCGCCGTGGCATCCTTGATCTCCTGAACCTCCAGGCGCAACTCGCCCACGGAGTGCAGCAGGCGCCGATTGGCCTCCGTGACCTCCGTCATCTTGACCTGCAAGAGAGTGTTGAGCTCTTTGCGGTCAAACTCAGCCGAGAGATCGCCCAGGCGACGCTCGATCTCATCGAGTCGATCCAGGGGACTCAGGAGCCCCTGAAGGCCTCCGAGGCGCTTTGCGAGTAGCAAGACCCCCATAAGGCCCAGCAGACCGAGTGCTCCGATAGCGATCAGGACGAGTTCCATGCGGTCCATGATTCCCACCAGACGCGCGCGCTTCAAGCCGCGAGGCCCTCCGGTACAATCCCTGCCCTCTCCCGAGGCGTCTCATGAACAGCTGGCTCTCGACTGCACTGGGTGCCCTGGTAGGGCTCGCACTGGCGGCAGCATTGCTTATTCCGAGCGCTGACGTACGTATCCTGGCCTCCCAGGGTGTGCGCAATCTCCTTGGAGAACACCTCCCCACGGACACATCGTCCCAGGGCCTCAAAGATTGGATGACTGCCCAAGACGGCAATCAGTCCTCTCTCTTCAGCCATGTCGTGCGGGGCACTCGGGGGCAATCAACGGATCCATCCGATCTGCGAGCTGTGGGCCTCAGAGTCGAAGTCGATGGGCAAACCACCGATGAGGTCTCTTTTCGACGAGCCTTCAGCACCCGACTCAGTGAGCTCAACGAAGCCCTGATCCAGCAGAAAGAGGCGGGCTTGCGCATCGCCAAACCCGGCGAACGTGTCGATGTGACGGTGACCTTGCGAGTGTTCACCGAGGGACCCAGCGTGTCGTTGAGCGGCATCGTCACGACCGGAGCCGCTTCGGGCAATCCGCGATCCATTGAGATTGGCAAGCCCCCCAGCAACACCGACACAGCCGACTCGGCACGCATGCCGAGCCGGACATCGCTCATCCCTCCACTCGTTGCCATTCTGGTTGCCCTTATCTTCCGACGCACACTGCTCGCGCTGTTCCTGGGCATTCTCTCCGGTTCGATCTTCCTGGCCCATGACGCGGGTCTGAATTGGCTGCCTGCCATGGGCAGTGGATTCGTCGATGTCTTCCGCGTCTACCTCTGGAAAGAACTGATCGACACCTTCCGAATCGAAATCATCGGATTCGTCATCCTGCTCGTGGCAATGGTGGGTGTCATGGCCCGCAGCGGCGGCGTCACAGGCCTGATCAACCTCCTACTCGGCTTCGCGAAGACAGTCCGTTCGACGCTCCTGGTCACATGGGGCATGGGCATGCTCATCTTCTTCGATGACTACGCCAACTGCCTGCTGGTGGGCAACACCATGCGCCCCCTCACAGACCGTCTCCGCATCTCGCGCGAGAAGCTCGCCTACATCGTCGACAGCACTGCCGCGCCGATTGCGGGCATCTCTCTGCTCTCGACCTGGATTGCCTACGAGGTCTCGACCTTCAGCGCACACCTACCTGCAGCCGGCATCCAGGAGGACGCTTACGAAATCTTCCTGCGCACCATCCCTTACCGCTACTACTGCCTCTTCACCTTGATCTTTGTGGGCCTCACCATTTTGACTCGACGCGACTATGGCCCCATGCGTCATGCCGAAGCGCGCGCTCGTACCACCGGCCAACTCGTCCGCCCCGGCGGCACGCCCATGGTTTCCGACGAAGCCACCCGCATCGAGCCCCGCAAAGGTATGCCTACGCACTGGTGGCACGCTGCGTTCCCCATCACGCTCGTGCTGCTCGGAACCATCGCGTCCATTTTCATCGAGGGCGGAGGCCTCACGGTCTTCGCAGAGAACCCGGACGCCCTCCTGACCCTCAGTGGCCTCGACAGCAGCAAAGGCATCACAGGCATCTTGTTTGATGGCAGCGGCGGCAAACCCATCTTCGTGGGTGCGTTTGCCGGCTACATCCTGGCCATGTTCCTGACCGGCTCGAACATCACACGCCTCGCCATGGTCGGGGGCGTAGCAGGTGCCATCTGGCTCCAAGACTCACTCGCCGCAAGCCTTGAATCCTTTAGCTGGGTTCAGCAGACATCTGTAGGCGAACTCGTGATGGGTTCCCTTCACTACATTGCTTACGGACTCGGATTCGGGGCCGGCGCCCTCGCTCTCGGGCTGCTCGGCATGCTGCTGCCGCGACTGTTCGCGACTCGCCGGGAGTACCTCCCGGCCTCGGATCTCAGTCGCGCCAGTCTCTCCAGTATCCGTGCACTTTCCTTTGCCGTGCTGATCCTCTTTCAGGCATGGATGATTGGCACCGTCTGCGCGCGCATGGGCACAGCCGATTATCTCGTCGCTTTGATGTCAGGCTCTGTCAGTGCCGTCATGCTCCCGGTGCTGCTCTTCGTCGCCGCATGCTTGGTGGCTTTCTCGACCGGCTCTTCATGGTCAACCATGGCCATCCTGCTCCCCAATGTTGTGGCACTGGCTGCAAGCGTTGGAGAGGCCGAAGGAATCGGTGCGCTCTCCATGGTCATCTTGTGCATCGGAGCCGTACTCGAAGGCTCCATCTTTGGCGACCACTGCTCGCCTATCTCTGACACCACCGTCCTCAGCTCCGTCTCCAGTGCATCCGACCACGTGGACCACGTGCGCACGCAAGCGCCTTACGCGGTCACCACAGGGCTCCTCGCGATCGGCCTCGGCTACATCCCGACCGTGGCGTTTGATTGGTGGACCACTCCAGCCGCACTCGGCAGCGGTCTCGTCGCCATGCTTCTGATCCTGTTTGTGTTCGGGCGCACCGCGCCGTCGCCGCCTCCGGATGCCACGGGAGCTCCTAGCTGACGTGAGCCCTCTCGCCGCTTGGCGGTCCTACTCCAGAGATGCGCGCTGCTTTCTTTCAGGTGCAATCCTCCTCGAGTTAGGGCACGCGTTCCTCTGGGTCCTCCAGAACCTCTACGTCCGCTCTCTCGGGTATGGGGACACAGAAGCCGGCCAGGTTCTGGCCGCCAGTGGCCTCGGGGTGGTCCTGGCCACGTTCCCGGCAGCCTCGCTCTACGACAAGCTGGGACCACGTCGCAGCCTCATGCTCAGCAGCGTGGGCGCATCCCTCTCGCTGGCCGGACTCGCCTGCTCCGAGCAGCTACCGTACTTGCTGTTATTTGGGGCCTTGCAGGGTGCGTCCTTCACGCTTCACCGGGTCGTCTCTGCTCCCTTCCTGGTCACCGCCAGCAAGCCGACCGAGCGCACCAGCCTCTTCGGTGCCGAGATGGCCACTCACAGCATTGCGTCCATGATCGGGCTGTCGGTCGCAGGCATCCTCGCCGGATCGCTGCAATCCTCCGGCCTCACCAACGACTCCGCGTTGCGCACCACATTAATCCTCGGGGCCGTCGCCTCGTTGTGCTCCCTGCCGTTCTACAACAACATCACGACTCAGAAATCACCGGACGAAGAGTCCGCCGGTTTGACTCGTCGGCGCATGTTCGCCGTGCTGGCTCCGGCGCGCTGGAAACTCTGGTGGAGACTGGCCCTGCCGCACACGATCATCGGGCTCGGCGCAGGCCTCACCATTCCTTTCATCAATCTCTACTTCACCGATCGCTTCCACATGCCCAAGAGCGAACTCGGTCTCGTCATGGGCACCTCGCAACTCACCATGACGCTCGGCCTGCTCGCGATCCCCTGGACGGTCCGGCGCCTCGGTCTCTTGAAGTCCACCATCCTGAGCGAAGGACTGTCTTTGCCGTTCTTCCTCATTCTGGCGTTCACCGTGGACATCCGCTGGGCGCTCCTGGCCTTTGTCTTCCGCGAAGCGCTCATGAATCTCAGCCATCCCATGTGGCGAAACCTGATGATGGAACTAACACCTCGGGAATGGCGTGCCGCCGTCAATGGCGTGACCATGCTGGCCTGGAGTGCGGGGTGGGCGATTTCTAACCAACTCGGTGGACAGCTGATTGAAAACTCGGCGGGTTGGTTTGGAGCCGACACAGATGGGTACGTCGCCCCGATGCTGCTCACGACAACGCTGTACGTGGGAGCCATCGCCCTCGAAGCCATCTTCTTCTGGAACGTACGCCATCTGGGCCGGTCGCAACCGCCCGGCGTCGTTCACCTCGACGACACGCCCAGCTAGAAGATCAGAACTGCGCTCAGTCGCCGTCAGCAGCCGTGGCGACATGGGCCAGGCGGCGGTTAAAGAACAACAGCACCGCGATCACGACACCCCATTGCAGCAAGCAGGTCCCCAGACCAAAGACGGTCGTGGGATCCAGCCACTCCATGACCCGGTCTGCAAGCGGGCGCGCCACGCCCTCCGCATCGACATTCGAGACCCACGTGAAAGAGTTGTAGAACCACCAGCCCAGTAGGCCCAGTGCCTGCAACGGCACGAGGACTGTGATCGCAAAGCGGAACAACAACCCTTTGCCTGCAGACCCACCTTCGGGAGCTGCGATGAGTTCATCGTAAAAACGTTTTGTCCCGTAACTCAGCACAGACCAGCCAGTCAAAGCGCCCGACACCATCAGTCCGACTCCCCAGACCCAATCCTGATTGCCGAACACCGTCAGACCTTCATGACCTGGGATAAAGGCGAGGTCCACGGCCGACGGCAAGCCCAGCACAAATCCAACACCGAAGGTCATGGCCGTCGCGCGCCCCCGACTGACGCCCAGATCTGACAAGGTACGTACAGCCAACTCCACGAGCGCAATCAGAGAGGAGAGCGCTGCAAACGCGAGACCAGCAAAGAACAGCGTTCCCAGGAGGCCCCCACCTGATGGCATCTCCTTGAACAACACGGGCATCCAAACAAATGTCAGCCCCGTACTGGCTGGACCACTCTCCTGCACCAAAGCGGACGGGTCCTGACCGGCCAGGGGAGCCAGCGCGAACACGGCGGGGATGATCGCCAGGGCAGCCAGCAGAGAAGCGCAGTTGTTTCCGAGGCCCGTTGAAATGCACTCACGCCCGGTGCGCATGTCACGGCTGGCGTAAATGGCGTAACAGACCATCAGGCCCCATCCAGCGCCCGTGCTCCAGGCCGATTGTGTAAGAGCCTCCAGCCAGACCGTGTGATCACTGAGCAATCGATCGAAATCGAAACTCGTCAGGAAATCCATGCCGCCAGACGCCCCTTCAAGCGAAAGACCGCGGACCGCAGAAACGATCAGGACAACAAACAGCGCCGGAACCAGAATTTTGCAAACGCGTTCGATCCCACCCGTGACACCGAGCACGACAACACCGCAAGCGGCGGCAATAGACAGTAAGTGTGTGAGCGCAGGCCCCCACGACTTTGTGAAGTCCAAGAACACCGAATCGGCATTGGCGACCGTGATCTCACTCAACCCGCCACTTAACGCCATCCAGAGATAGCGCAAGGTCCAGCCACTAACGACGGAGTAATAGAACAGGATCGCAATGGTGCAGAAAGCAACGAAGCCGCCACGCCATGCTGTTCGTTTCCCGAACACCGTGGCGAAGGCGCCGACCGGACCACGTTTGCTCGCACGCCCGATCGCGAACTCGGCCATCAGCAAAGGAATCGACCAGGTGAACAAGAAAATGGCCCACGGAATCAGAAAGGTTCCGCCGCCGTTCTGC
>JAQWOM010000033.1 GCA_029245865.1 Planctomycetota bacterium | reverse complement strand
GCATCGGATCCTCGGTCTGCGGCGGATTCGACAACACGGCCTCGGGCTACTGGTCTTCGGTCAGCGGCGGGTACACCAACACGGCCAGTGGCACCTACTCCTCGGTCAGCGGCGGGGCCGGCAACACGGCAAGCAACTGGTACTCCTCGGTCAGCGGCGGGGACAGAAATGAGGCCTACGGTGGCCACTCCTCGGTCAGCGGAGGGAGAAACAACACGGCCTACGGCAACGAGTCCTCGGTCAGCGGGGGGCGCTTCAACACCGCCAGCGGATTGTCTTCCTCGGTCAGCGGCGGGTACCGGAGCGAGGCCAGCGGCAGCTTCTCCTCGGTCAGCGGCGGGGACGACAACACGGCTATCGGGCAGTTCAGCTCGGTCAGCGGCGGGGCCGGCAACACGGCAAGCAACTGGTTCTCCTCCGTCAGCGGCGGGAGGAACAACACGGCCGACGGCACCTGGTCCTCGGTCAGCGGCGGGAAGAACAGCACGGCCAGCGGCCAATACTCCTCGGTCAGCGGCGGGAGCAACCGCAGCGCCTCGGGTATCTACAACTGGGCGGCGGGCTCACTCAGCGAAAGCAACTAGTCCACCAGCAAACAGACCTCCCCCACCAAGCGGGCGCGTTGCCGAGAGGCAGCGCGCTCGTTTGCGTTGAAGTCTCGAAGAAGGAAGGTCACCTGAACAGAGTCTTCCGGGTCGACAGGCTTGCGGTAGGCTGGTGCCTCGGTGTTTCCGTAAGCCTGGACTCGCCCTGCCGTCCTCACTCCTCAAGGAGCCCCCATGCTTCGTGCCCTCCAAGGACTTGTTACTGCTGTCACCTTGCTCGCTTTCGCGACCGTCACGGCTGAAGCGCAGGTCAACATGCTCGCTCCCGTGCTCAAGTCCAACTCGAAGGGGACCTTCAAGCCCTACAAAGCCAAAGGCAATGCCGAGTTCGATGTCACAGTTCGGCTCTACGAAGACAGCGCAGCCGATATCCAGATCGAAGATGACTCGAGGATGCCCTGGGAAGAAACGCTCGCGTTCTCGGTTCAGGGGAAGGCAGAACTCCCCGCAAGCGATCCGGCAAGTGGCGAGTACAGCCTGTATGTGCCCGTCGACGGATTTGTAGACCTGAATATCGGCGCGCAGACGTCGACACCCCTGCCAGCCGATCTCGGCTCCGGCTTTGTGTACTTCACAACCGAGGTGACTCCCTACAAGAAGGGTGTCGCTCAGACGCCCTATGACGAATCGCCGACCAAGCTGCTGGCACGCTCTGCCCCGGAACGATACATGAGCCTTGTCGACATCGACGACGGTCAGGGCGGCGCGGCCAAAACGCTGCGGCTCAAGGGAGCGAACCTTCAGATCGTGGACGGGTCTGGTGCCACCGCTGGATCTCTGAACGGCCTGGGCAATCTCATCGTGGGCTACAACGAACTGCGCGGTGGCGGCGATGATCGCACTGGCTCGCACAACATTGTCGTGGGCCGGGAACACAACTACACGAAATCCGGCGGGTTCGTCTCAGGGCTACACAACACGCTTGAAGCTGGCCACGCCACGGTGAGTGGTGGATACAACAACACCGCCAGCGGCAACTACTCCTCGGTCAGCGGTGGGAGCTACAACACGGCCAGCAGCACTTCCTCTTCGGTCAGTGGCGGCCTGGGTAACGAGTCCAGCGCGCCTTACTCGTCGGTCAGTGGTGGCGCTTACAACACGGCCGGCGGCTATGGCTCGTCGGTCAGTGGAGGGCTCGAAAACTCGGTCAGTGGCGGCTATGCCTCCGTCAGCGGCGGATACCACCATGAGGCCGAGGGCTACACGGCCTGGATCGGCGGAGGCAGCAACAACCTCGCCAGTGGAGGTGGCGCTTCGGTCAGTGGAGGCTACGGCAACGAGGCCGGTGGCTCCTATGCGTCGGTCAGTGGCGGGCGAAGCAACACCGCCAGCGGCAACTACTCCTCGGTCAGTGGCGGACAATCCAACGGGGCCAGCGGGAGCAGTGCGTCGGTCAGCGGGGGGTGGACCAACACCGCCAGCGGCTTCAATTCTTCTGTAAGTGGCGGTCAGACAAACACGGCCAGTAGCTTCCAGTCGTCCGTGAGTGGTGGCGCCAATCGGAGCGCTACGTCCACTTCAGACTGGGCTGCGGGCGCGCTCTTCGAGGACAGCTAGCTCGCGAACGAGCTCAAACCTCTGCTCCACTCAACGGGCGTGTTGCCAGCGGGCAGCACGCCCGCTTGCGTTGTCACGGCTCCTTCACGCCGGTGTCACATCGCTGCCACATTGCCGCGACATCGTCATCACGAGGCCATCGCTGCGTCACCCCCTCTGAGGCGGAACGCACTAGCATTGGCCTTGCCAGTCAGAGGCACTCTTCCAACACACCGAGACAGGAGATCACAATGCTTACTTCATCCATTCGCAAGACTTCGTGCGCCGCGGCGCTGTGCCTCGTGAGCCTTCTGGCTTTCGATGCATCCGCTGCCGACGTTCAATACAAAGGCGACAAACTCACGATCAAGTTCGACAAGCAGCTTGACGAAACCATCTATATTCTTGGGGCAGACGAGGAAGTACCGGGCATCGTTCTTGTGGCCACCGAGGAGGATCTCCTCGGCATTTACGTCGGAGTCAGTCACATCTCCGTCAAGGGGGGGCCGCAGGACGACACACTGGTCATTGATGAAAGTGTGATCCTCGGCGGTCATCTCAACATCAAAACCGGCGACGGCCACGACTACGTGAAACTTGCAGGCTTCTTCTCGAAGAACGTCAAGGTCAACCTGGGCAAAGGGGACGACGTCCTTCAAGAGGGTGACGGTGGCTCAAGCCTGATCGTTGGGGGTAGTTGCACCATCAAGGCGGGTGCAGGCCATGATGACGTGGACATCCATGGGGACATGCTTGTCTTTGGAAGCATGTCCGTAGACCTGGGCAAAGGTTCCCCCGACAACGGAGACCTGCACTTGATGAACGGTCCGTACGAGATCGCCAAGACACTGAGCGTCAGGCTTTCCAAGCAAGGTGACGAAGACATCGCCTTCGAGGATGTGGAGGCATCCAAGCTCATCGTCCGCGGGGGGAACGGCGACAATTCAGTCGACATGCTGTCAGGCGACAATGTCTTCGGCGAAGAGACCTACAAGAAGATCGACGCGATTCTTTTACCCTGAAGAAGAGTTCGAGACATCACCTGCACGAGCGCGCTGCCGAGGGGTGGCGCGCTCGCTGGCGTTGACAGTCCAGACGGGATGCCCCGCGTCTGGTAGAGCGAAAGTGAAGCTCAAGTCGAGAGTCAGTTCTTGATCGCGAGGCAGATCCAGAGCGCTCTCGTCCAGAGAAAGAAGCTGGTCGCTTCCGCGCACACGCAATTGAGGGATGTCTTTGTCGTGCATCTTGCGATGGCCGACCGCGACGGTTCCCGTCACCCGGAGTTCGATGGAGGTCACGCTGTAACCCGCCCCGAAGGCGGCCTCATCCATCTGGGAGACATCGAGCTCGCGCGGCGTGTTCACGCCGTACCTGGCGTAGCCGGCTTCGGTGTCCATATCAACAACGTCGGCGCCTAACTGGCGCCGCAAGGCCTTATCGAGTCCAAAGGCCATGTCGTTTCATATTCAACTCTCGAAGTGCAGTGTGACCACGGCGAACGAGTCGGCAAAGGACGTCGCATCCGGAGTTGCCTGGCAGGCGGGTAACGTCATGACAGGAAGAAACAGGAGCGTGGTGAGTAATGTCAGCGAAAGGCTGCGCATGTGAGGCTTTCCAGGGATCAGAAACGAAGGCCAACGGCCAGGAAGATGCGGTTGTCCAGGGCGAGTTGTGTGCCATTCACGTGCTGTCGAAGGGGGATGTCTAGCTTCAACGAAACATCCGTGGCTGGTGTGGGGTGCCAGCCCAATCCCGGGCGCAGCAGCAGTGCGGTGCCTCCGCTGTCTCCCAGGCTGTTTCCCGAGACGCTGTCGCGACCGTCATAACGCCACTGCAAGCCAATCCTGGCACTGGCCGTGGGCCCGGGATATTTGTTGTGGAGGAAACGGTAGGCGGCATCCACCTCGAAAGAAGCGAAGTCGCCTTTTTCAAAGTCTTGCGAGCCCTCCGTGTTGACCTTGAAGAAGGCCACGGCGTCGTAGCGAAGACGGTTGCGGTTCAGGGTCGTGGAGAGGGCCACGAAGGGGTTCCATGCACCTCGGCCGGGCTGCATGGGGACAGGAAGCCGTATGCCCTTGTCGCGCGCACTGGTGGTGCCCGTCGGCGTCTCGACTCCCCCTACAAACGAAACCTGAAAGCTGCTCTGCTTCCAGTTGTCTTTGAGAAGCCGGAACTTCCCCAGGACCGCCGCGTCGCCCACGCCAGATGAGCGCAGGGTTTGTGTCCTCGACTGACTGCGCTTCGTGACGTGCGGCAGTAAAAAAGAGAGAGTGACGTCGGGCCTCAGTCCGTAATCGATCCCCAGCACGTAACGCTGTTCGTCGTACTTCAGACGGTTGGGATTGCTCGTGCGGTGCGAGCCGCTGTAGAGATCGTTCTTGCGCTCGGTGATGCTGGTGAGCGAGACGCGCGTGCCCTGATCAAAAAGCGTCTCGGCTGCGAAGGTCTCGATGCCCCCGCTCTGCATGCCCTGCACGGGACTGGCCAGCAACAGGAGCCCCACCGGAAGCACGAGGGCGCGCCTCATTGCTCTGGAGGCTCTGGAGCATGCTCG
>JAQWOM010000032.1 GCA_029245865.1 Planctomycetota bacterium | reverse complement strand
ACTGATCGGGGCCGTCAGGGAGAGGTGCGACTTTCTCGCCAGCTTTGTAGATGCCGCTAAGCTTGCTCCTGATGTGGCCTGTCTCAAACCACTCGGTCCAGAGTCCTTCTTTCTCTCCGTTCTTGTACGAGCCCTCTGATTTCTTCCGTCCGTTTTCGTGCCACCTGGTCCAGACCCCTTCTCTTTCTCCGTTCTTGAGCGAGCCCTCGTTCCTCTTCCGCCCATCCAAGTCCCAGTAGGTCCAAAGCCCTTCGAGTTCCCCACTCTCGTACGAACCCTCGAATTCCTTTTGTCCGTTTTCGTGCCACTCGGTCCAGAGCCCTTCTCTTTCTCCGTTCTTGAACGAGCCCTCTTTCCTTCTCTGTCCCCCGGAGTCCCATTCGGTCCAGAGTCCTTTTCGCTTCCCGTGCTTATACGAGCCCTCTTTCCTCTTCTGCCCGTTCCAGTCCCAGTAGGTCGCAAGCCCTTCTCGCTCACCGTTCTTGTACGAGGTCTCGGATTCCTTTTGCCCGTTTTTGTAAAGAGTCGCCCACTTTCCCCCGAGGGGCGCGCTGACCCTTTTTCCATTGGCGTAGACGCCGCTCTCGCTGAACAGCCGAGCGCCATTTTCCCACGCGGTCCAGAGCCCTTCTTTCTTCCCGTTCTTGAACGAGCCCGTTGAATGTTTCTGTCTGTCGGTGCCCCACTCGGTCCAGGGCCCTTCTTTCAGGTGGTCAACGAATCGGCCTTCGGACTCTTTCTTCCCGTTCTTATCCCAGAAGACCCACTCACCCGTACGGACGTTCTTTCCCTTGATGTAGCCACGGGCCTTCACGCCCCCATCCGCAGACTCCTCAACAAACATCTCACCACCACCAGTTGGGTCTGAACACCCAACAAAAAACGTGAGAGCAAGAAGAGCGGTGAAGAGCTTCATGGTTTCTCCAGAGCGCGTTGAGGGCTGCTGGAAGTCGTGCGAGACTTGCGCCTCCTTGAGTAGATGCCGCTGACTCTCGAGGTCACAGGGCAACTCAGATTTCTTTCAACGACCCGGAGAAGCAGGCCCTCAGCGCTCCTCGGCTCGGGTCGGGCCGAGGGCTGCAAGAGTCTCTCGGGTCGGTGCGCTCAGGGCCCGGGCCGATGTGCGCTCGTGGACCGCGTAGAAGTGCGGCAGCGCCTCGCGCAACTCGGCCGGCGTGCGCAGCGTCCATTCCGACTCGTCCGGGCCGTAGGGCACCTGCAGATCCCAGGCGGTCGTGAGGAACCAGTACGCAAACTCCTGCATGAGCACCCGGTCGAAGACTTCCGGGGGAGCCCCACGAAAGTCGTCGTAGGACGAGACGTCGTAGAAGCCGGCGCCGATGGCCGTCTGCATGGCGCGCCAGAGTTCGGAGTGGCGGTTGAGGCCCCATGCTTCGGGGAAGGTGTGGTGGAGTCCGACGTCCGTCACGGCGTGCAGGATGTGCTCGACGACTTCCATGACCTGGCCCTGCGGCACGCTCGACATGATGATGTCGCACACGCTGTGGGTCGAGGAGATCTCTTCCCAGAGTTCGTCCTGCTCGTCGACGAGGCGATCGAGGGAACGCTCCGTGCGCGGGACGGGGAGCAGCGCCTCGTATCGGTAGAGATCGGTGAGAATGGCGTCCTGCAGTTGCGTGTCGCTGTCATCCCCGACGCGGAACATCTCGGCGATCGTCTGCCCGACGTTTTCCATGAAGGCGTCGGGCACGGACTCCTCGGCCGCGAACACCACACCATAGGCCACGAGGTCTTTGGCGAAGGGTGGGTGCTCTGAGGGCTGCACCGCACCGATGTGGCGCAGTGCGTCGGGCACGCTGCCGAGGGGCGTGCGCAGGATGCACCCGCCGTAGAGATCCGGCTCCGCGCTCTCGAGTTCACCCTCTGTAAAGAATCCGTACTGCTCGAGTTCGTCTTCCGTCATCCAGTGGATGTCGTCCGCACTCGCGGCTTCGAGGGTGTACCAGTAGAAGGCTTCCGGGATCCCCATCTCCCGGTAGTAGTCGAGATACAGGTCATGCTGAGGGTCGTCTCTCGGGACGTCGGCCCCTTCGAAGCCAACGTCGGCCCACGAATGCACGCCGAAGCGGGCTCCCGGCTCGGCCGAGCGGCGGACACCCGCCAGGAAGAGGTCGGTTCCGCCCGAGGCCACCATGCCGTCGGCGGGTACGTGGGTCGAGAGACCGAGTCGACGCATCAGGCTCGCGGCGCGTAGGTTCGACTCGTCGTCCATGGAGCCCGGCATGTCTTGGAGGACGATCTGTTCGACCTCCGGGTGCTCGAGAACCAGTTCGAGCACACGACCCGGGGTGGTCGGACCGATGACACCGGTCATGATTGCCCGCTCGCCCTGCACCTCGAAGGTGGCGCCGCGGAACTCCTCGTCGATCAGAACCAGCAGTTCAGACTCCGTGAGCTGCCCGTCTTCGTTCGCATCCAGTTGCTGGAACTCGCGCTCGAACTCGTCGCGCTCCGACGGTGGCAGATCGTTCAGGGCGAAGGACCCGTCGCCGTCATGATCGACCTCGGCCAGGAACTCCAGCAGCTCTTGCTCGAACATCGCGGTTTCGTCGGTGATGTCCTGCTCCTCGTGGCGCTGCAGATCGAGGTGGTGGGTCAGCTCGAAGCGATCGAGGGCCCGGTCACCGTTGAGGTCCGCCTCGGCCACGAGCAGCAAGAAGGCCTCGGCCGCTTCGTAGGCTTCGAGACGTTCGTCGCCATCCCGATCGAGGAACTCGACGAGGGCGTCGAAGGCTTCGGGATCGGCTTCCGGGCCGTCCTCGAAGTTCACCTCGCTGCCGGTGGCCGCGTGGGCCAGGCCGGGATGCCAGTCCGTGTCCGGGAAGAGGCGCGCGCAGAGCGCGTGCAGCATCGGGTCACGCTCCTCGAGCCACGCGCGGGGATCGTCCCAGGGTTCAGGCGCTTCCCACGCCCGGAACCAGAGCGCGACACCCTCGGCCCAGTACTCGTTGGGCTCTGTGGCGGCGTATTCGCCTCGCCACAAACCCTTCGCGTCAGCGTTTCGCCAGGCGGCGGCGAGGTCGGCACTGAAGGTGTCTTCAGGAGCGAGCAAGACCTCGTGGATCTGCTCCTCGCCGAAGCGCTCGTAGGCTTCCTCGAGTTCGCAGTCATGAACAGCACGCACCCGCTCGGCGTACCAGGCGTCCTCGTCGTCTGCTCCCCCGGTCTCTTCGAACTGAATCGCGGAGTGGTAGATGCCGTGACCGATCTCGTGCACCAGGGCGTGGGGCGAGCCGACCCGTACGGCAATAAAGAATTCGCCGATGCACCCGCCGAGTCCACCGGCCTGGTTGATGTCCGGGTCTTCTCCTTCGAACTCGGGCAGGTCGAGGTAACTTTCTTGCTCGGTGATGAGCAGGATGCGGAAACCGCTTTCTTGGTGCAGCGCGCGCAAGTCGACGGTGTCGTCGCGACTCGTCATGTGTTCGTAGATGAGTCCCGCCATGGCGAGATAGTCTTCGTGCACCTGGTCGGTGGCGAGAATCGGGATGCCGTGCACGACGTGCTGTTGCGTGTAGGGTTCAGGCAACTCGTGCGAGCCGGCCGATTGCCAGGCGCAGAGTGTGACGAGCAACGCGAGCAAGCGGAACACGGAGCCCGCACCGGAAGAATGGGGAATGACGATCATGAGTGAGCCGTCTCTCTCTGTGGCGTCAGGGGCGATCGGCCACGATGTGCGCAGAACCCGGTCGGGCGGTGGCACCTTGGCGGCCCCGCGGCTCCGACGACAGGCAGGCGCGCGATCCTAGCATGGGGTCCCGTGGCGCCTCGCGGGCCCGGGAGGCGCCGATCATGACGCCCCTCTCCCAGGAAAGGTGGCTCAGTCAGTTGCTGGAGTGTCTTTCCACGCCCACCACTTGAGGAGTTCAGGGTCGGGGTCTTTGGTCTCGGAGAAAAAGACCGCGCAGCGGAAGACGTAGAGCACGCAACGATCGACGAGTTGCCCGAAGAGAGTCAGTCACCGTTCGGTTTGTCGGAGCCGTCGGCGTTGCCTTGCTTCGCCCTTGTCACACCGAGGGCTACACCGAACACGAGTCCCAAGGCCACGCCGAGCCCCACGTTGTCCATGGCTGTGCCGACGGCGATGCCAAGAACCAGCCCAAGACCGATGGGCAAGCCGAGATCGCGTGGCTTCTCAGGCTCATTTTGCTTGGAGTCTTTCATGATCTTGAGTCTCCCAAGGTGTGCTGGAGCAAGAGCCCCCGCGACAACGGGAATTGCACGAAGCGCTAATCCAGATCAATCACCCCGAGCAGCCCCAAGACCACCATCGTCACGATCCAGATCGCGTATCCGGCGACGAGGAGCCCGGGAAGGTCGAGCAAGACGCGTGCGACGGGAAGGCGCCTTCTTGCCCGTTGCTCCGGGTCGAAAGCACGTGGCGAGCCGACCCAGCACCAGCGGATGCCTGCGAACACCAGAAGGGCCAGGAAGAGCGGGGGGCCGTAGACATTGGCGTAGTACGTGATCGAACCGATGCGGTAGGTCTCGCCATCTGACTGCCCGAGAAGCGCGATGCCGATGGCCATCGCCATCGCAGACGGCCACATCCAGTCGCGGAGGCGCAGTCGCAGCACCTGCGCGCTGCTGTAACAGTCGAGGCTGGCTGGCTCTGTGATCATTCAGGCAGGCGCTTGTTCACGGGTGTCTTCGTGTTGGTCTGGAGTGCGGCGTGCGCAAGGCCAGCATACGGCGTTTTTTGTCGGCTAGGGCAAGTTCGACATCCAGAGCAGGAGCATGGCAACGATGAGCACGGCAAAAAGAAACACCGCGGTCGCGCCTTGCTGCTGATCTTCGGCGTTTGTGACGGCCCTCTGGGATTGATCAGTGAGATCTGACATGTGATTCCTCCTGTAGGGGAAGCGCACTCTGCCCAACAACATTTCTCGTAACCACCATCTTTGCCCCCTCAGCCGTGTGTCTGTGTCATGCATCAACCGGCCCAGCCGCCGGCCCAGTCACTGAGCGCACTGCGCCCCTTCAGGGTGTAAGGGCTGTTTGGGCAGTTTTCGGACACCAAACCTGAAAAACTGTGCATCACCGGGTCTCAGGCGGCTTCTTGCCCTCTCCTGGCAGGGAGCCCCGGGCGGTTCATGGTTCAGTTGAACAGCGACGGGTACTGGGCTTTCAACTGGTTGACGAGGAAGGTCTGGCTCGACATGGAGAGTTCGAGTTCGTCGAAGATGTCGAAGAATGCAGCACTGAACGCCCCCCAGAGCCACGCTTCGATCTCCGCCTGAAGGGCCGACGTCATGGGGATCTGCCCGAGGCTGGCTTCCAGGTACTCGGAGGTTCCTCCGTCAAAGGCTATGGCGAATCCGATGCGCTGGATCAGGAGGTCAATGAACGTCTGGGTCTTTCCTTCGAGTTCGGGGACCATGCCCAGAAGGCCTTTGAGACCGCCGCCACCTTTGCCATCTGCACCATGCATGTTCAGGGAGAACTGACTCAGCGAGTTGTCCAGCAGGGGGCTGAGGTAGTAGCTGCCGATCACTTTGCCAGGGCCTGATTTGCAGTCGCATTCGCTGGGCACGTAGACGTAGAGGAAGACCACCTCGTTTTCGCCTTCAGGATTGACCGTGTGCGCTTCGATGCGCACCGGGCGGTAGCCGACCGGGATGCAGTTCAACTGAGCCATGACCATCGGCTGCAAGCAGGCGCCGACACACGTTCCGATCTTGATGTCGGGATCCGCGTGCGGAACACCGTTCTCGTCGACAACGACATCCTCGAGCCAGGGGACGTTGTAAATGTCTGGTCCCAGACTGTCGGCGGACACTTCCACGACTTCAACGTGACAGGTCGTGAACACCATGCGTTCACCGATCGAAATATTCTGGGCCAGGGTAGACGTGCCACAGAACGTGGCAAGGGTCAGGATGATGCATGCGATTTTCATGGCGAGAGTCCGTTGAAGGAATGAGGCACTTGCTAAGCCTCGTGGGCGGTGGATTTTCAGAAGACGCTCGATTCTAGGAGTTCCGCGCACAGGAGATGTGACACCGTGATGACAGCGTGGCGACCGGTCTGTGACGGGGTTTGCTCGCCGGGTCAGGCGGAGCTTGACGGACTTGATCCGAGCCGGCTTGCGATGCGGCTTCGCCTCTCCTTCCGCGACCGACGTCATGCTAGGGTCCGGACTCTTGTCCCAGAAGGGTGCCGCCGGAGAAGTGAACCATGAGTGATGCCGATGCGATCAAGGATGTCCTCCAGCACTACCTCGACGGCGCCCGGTCGGGCAAGGGCGATGACATGCGGCCAGCCTTTCATGAGGACGCGACGGTTTTTGGATATGTCGGCCCCGACCTCTTCGCCGGCCCCGTCGAGAATCTCTTTGCCTGGAACGACGAGAACGGCCCGGCCACGCAACTCGAGGCACGCATCGCGAGCCTCGACGTCGTCGGCACGGTGGCCACCGTGCGGCTGGAACTCGACGACTGGACCGGCCACCAGTTCACGGACCTGTTCACGCTTCTGAAGGTCGACGGTCAGTGGAAGATCATGAACAAGGTCTTCCATCTGCACGCCTGAGCAGGCCGCGGTTTGCGGGCCGCTTGATTCAGGAGGGCGCGACGGGTGTCCGGTTTCCGGTCGTGAAGCCAGAGGACGTGTGGTCGAGCTCGATCACCGCGCGGATGGCCGCTAACGGAATGCCCGGCGCGTAGAGATGCGGGAAGACCG
>JAQWOM010000031.1 GCA_029245865.1 Planctomycetota bacterium | reverse complement strand
CGCGTCCCGGGCGCGTTTGCAGATCGTGCACGTGCCCACGGGACGTGTGGTCCAGACCCTGACGCGCGAGGCCCGGAAGCCCTGGGCGGAGCGCACCGAGGGCGGGGCCACCGCGGCGGTCATCGCGCTGCAGCAGGATCTGCTGCAGGTGCTCGATCAGCAGTTCGTGAGCGGCTTCGCGCCCTAGGGGCGAAAGGGTCATGGGTACGGACACTCGGCTACTCCAAACAGTGAAGACCGACATCATGGGTGTTGTCGGCCGCACCACGCGGTAGCGGCTTAGGGCGCGGGCTCGGCAACTTCGGCGAAGCGTCGGGCAAGCAGGCCGTCGTTGCGAATCGGCACCACCTTCTCCAACTCGGTGCCCCCTGGCCCTCCGGCGGGCCACGTGAAGCTCGCCCGCAATTGGTACGTCTCGGGCGCTGCCTGAACCTCTGGCGGCAAGTGCTTTTGGAGCACATCGAAAACGGCCGCGTCCAAGAAAGTCCACTCGACCATCTCCTCGGGCCACCCTTCGAAGAGGGCCTGCGACGACGTGACTTCCGCCCACCCGCAGGCATCGAGCAAGGCACCCACCGGGTCCGGTGCGCGGGCCAGTTCCCGGAGGGCCGCCAGCCCCCCCCGATCGGCCATGCGCTCCACGACCAGCAAGCCCGCCGCGTAGGCTGCGGCCGACGCCTGCATCAGAGGGCCGGTCTCGACCCAGACGCTCTCGCGCACGTCCGAGTAATCCGTCGAGAGCACCTGACGCAGATCCAACGCCCAGTCCCCTTCGGGGATGAATCCCGGGGGCATGCTGAGACCTAGCTCTCTGGTCACGGTGATCTCGAATCCCTCGGGGAGCGCGGGGTCCGGCAGCTCGTTCCAGAACACCCTGCCGGTCGCCATTCCGGACAGAGACGCGAACGCGAGATAACGGGGCGCGCTTTGCAGCGCAGCCGACTCCGGCACCAGGGCGTAGGCCGTGGATTCGCACACGCCTTCCTCGACCAACGGCTCGAGCCCCCAGGACGAGTTCACGGCGACATGCGCCAACTCATGCACCAGAGTTCCCAAAACGGTGCCCGAATGCGCGCGAAGCACAATGACATGGCCCGTCGCCGTCCCACCGCAATTCGGGCCGATGAGCGTGTCCGCGCTGGCCTCATCGAAGACCTGGATCTCCACCTCGCCAACCCGGGCTCCCAGCAAGTGCGCTTCGACGGCAGGCACGAGCCGTTCGGCGGCGACGGCCAGACTTTCCAGATCGGCCTCGTGGCGCCCGCGCACCACGCCGCCAGCAAAGGGAACCGACCGCTCGAGGCCTGAATGCACGCAGGCAGACAGGCACGCACAAACCAAAACCCCGATCGTCAGCATCCACCGGCGACCGTGCAGCGCAAAATCAGATCGACAAACTGTGGCCATCGAGTGCTTCCGGGAGAGCGAGTGAACGACGTCTTCCTGCCATGAAGATGCCGTCGCGAGCCGGAATCACCACATGCGTGCGTAAAAATCTGCACCGGAAACCGGTGCGTGATGAGTGAACTCGCCCCGTCACCGAACGTACCTGCCAATCTGCAGTACCCTGGTCCTTCCCGCTGAGTCGTCGTGGCTCGGCGGCACCTTTCTTATCCTGCCCGCAAGGAGAGCCCATGCTCGCCCGCCGACTGTTTGCCGCCGCTCTGGCCCTAGGCCTCGCACTCACTTTCGCAGCACCCACCCAGGCCCAGGTTCTCAACGACACCTGGTTCGTCCTGAAGGTCTCGGGTAAGGGCTATCTCATCGACGACGGGTCTGGCGAAGCCACCAAGACCAAGTTCAAGACAACCGCCTACATGCATGTCCTCTCCGAGCCGGTGGCCCTTAAGGCTGCCGGTGATGGTCCGCCTTCGCAGTCTTACGACATCTTCATCTGGACGCAGGTCGATGGTGAGTGGGATGTGAGCTATTCTGGCTCGTGGGAGTTATTCGGCACCGACGACCTTCTGTTCGTCGCGGACGTGGCTCCGGAATTTTATACCGGACCGACCTCGTACTTTGCCGGCTACCACACCGCTGAGATCAAGAACAAGTTCGACAAGGAAGGCCACCTGAAGAAAAGCACCTACAAGTCGTTGGGCGCCGAACTCATCGAAGGCACAGAGACCGGTGCGGAAAGTGCCATCGGTGGGTACAGCATCAAGGGCAAATCCATCGACCCCTCGAAGCTTCCCTTCGATCCCGCTATTTTCAAATAGACACGACGGAACACGACGGCAACGTCAACTCGGCGGGTTCGCTCCACAGGTTGTGGCCCACATTTTCGTCGACCCACGTGCAGGCGCCACGAGTGCCTGCACGTGGGAGTCCGCGCGACTGAAGCCTTGATCGGACGACATCGCGCGCGTGCCGCGACCGCCGGCCCCCGGGTCGCAGATCAGGCGCTGCCACAATCTTCGGCATCTGCAGTACTCTGAGCCCTCCCCGCCAGGAGAAACCCATGCTTGCCCGCCGACTGTTCGCCGCCGCTCTGACCCTGGGCCTCGCCCTCACCCTCCCCGCCGCAGGGGAAGATCCCTTCGCGAGCTATGTGCTCAACGACACCTGGTTCGTGCTCAAGGTCTCAGGCAAGGGCTACCACCTCAACGAATCCAATGAGGCCACCAAGGCCAAGTTCAAGACGACCGCCTACATGGAACTCGCCGGCACGGAATGCCTCTGCCTTGGCGGGCCGTCCGGACAGGACTACGAGGTCACCCTCTGGACGCAAGTCAGCGAGGGGCTGTGGACGGACTCTCACGAGGACACCTGGCATTTCTTCGGTGAGGACACGTTGATGTTCGTCGATGAGAGCGTGGATTTCGCTGTGGGTCCGCTCGAGTACTTCTCCGGCTCCCACACAGCCAAGTTCACGAACAAGCTCGACAAGGGAGGCCGCCTGAAGAAGAGCACCTATCAGTCCATGGGAGGCCTGGTGACCGATGGCACGACGAACGGCCTTGACACCGCTCTGGGCGGGTACCGCATCAAGGGCAAATCCATCCACCAGTCGAAGCTGCCCTTCGACCCCGAGTGAGAGATCGTCCGTTAGCTGGACACCCTGACCACAAATGGCAACACCTTTGATACCAGCCAAGCGGACGTCTCTACGCGCCACCGCTGAACCGCATCACCGAGTGATATTGCTACCGAGTCACCTTTGGAACCCGCCCTCTGGTGGCCGGAACTGCTGTGGTGCAGGATGAGAACCTCATGTCTCGATTCGGCCTGGAGAGCAACCTCGTAGATCGCGCCGTTTACGGCCGCGCTCTGGCGCACCTTGCCGCGGCAGAGATCCGACTGCCGACCTTTGCCGAGCTGGCGTCACCCGAGAGTCTGCCCGCCTCTCTCACCGAAGCTCTTGTCGGCGTCGACCCCGATGCGCCCGACCCG
>JAQWOM010000030.1 GCA_029245865.1 Planctomycetota bacterium | reverse complement strand
CGAGGGCATCAACGTGCAGGTGGTCAACGGCCAGGGAAGCACCGACACGATGAATGGCCTGGGAAATCTCATTGTCGGCTACAACGAAATGGGCAGTCCGAACAGTGATGACCGCACCGGCTCCCACAACATCGTCGCCGGGCGGGCCAACAGCTTCTCCAGCTACAGCGGGCTCGTGGCAGGGCATGGCAATACCGTTTCACAACGATGGTCCTCCGTCAGCGGCGGGGTCTACAACACGGCCAGCGGCACCTACTCCTCCGTCAGCGGCGGCTACGGCCGGTCGGCAACGGGGCCCTTCGACTGGGTCGCGGGCTCACTCTTTGAATCCCAGTAGTCCGCGAGCGAACAGACCTCCCCACCAAACGGGCGTGTTGCCGAGCGGCGGCATGCTCGTGGGCGTTCAGGGAGGACAGACTCCTGGCAACTCCCGCGGGCTCAAAGACCTACATCCAGATCGCGACCAGTGCCATCAGGCCCGCCCCCAGGAGCGCCCCCAGAAGGCGACGCCCTCGATTGGCACCACCGGGGAAGAATTCCTCACGCACGATGTCGAGAGTTGCGATGTACAGAAAGGTCCCTGCGGCCACCGCCTTGAACCAGGCCTCTGCGGCACCGCTGCCTTGGCCGAAGGACTCGATCGCGATGCCACCCAGGATGACTCCAAGGGGCGTGCTGCCGACGAACACGAGCAGCGCAGGGATCACGGCCCGCAACGGCAAATTGGCCGTACGGAAGGTCGATCCGAGAGCGAAACCTGCCGCGAACTTGTGGGCCAGGATCGCGACGAGCAGAACACCCGCCCCAGAGGCCGTGGAGAGACCCAAGGTCACACCCGCAATGAAACTGTGAATAGACAGGGTGACGAGGAGTAGATAGGGAGCCAAGCCCCCACCTTTTCCTGCACTCAAGATGGCAGCAGATTCAGGATCTTTACCGTCAGATCCGGATTCCAGGGCGCGCGGAATCACGCGCTCGAGCCCGAGCACCAACAGGAAGGCGAGCGTCGCCACGGCATACGCAGCGGGATAGTCAACATCCGGATAAGCCGAGGCAAAGCCCTCACTCGCATCGGCGAGCAAATGAATAAGTCCCGCGGCGAACAGAACGCCGCCCGCAAAACTGTTCCCATAGGCAATCACATGGGCACTTGCGCGACGGGCCGCCAGCCAGGGGCCGTAGACACCTGCCAGTCCAACGGCGGCGATCAGTCCTGCCCAAAACAGGATGACTGGAAAATCGATCACATCGGGTGGGGCAAGCAACGCAAACATCGCGGTCAAAGTCTGACGGGCCGGGTTCAACAAGTGCAGGAAGGAACCATTGCGGTCCAAAGAAGGTGGCAGTTTAGAAAGCGATTTCTACAACCCCAAACAACAAACTCCGACCCGAAGCGGCTTTGCAACAGACCAACTGCCCGAGAGAGGGAGTAAGCAGATTCATGGAAGAGAACGTCGCTGCTCGAGCATCCACATGTACAACTCGGGCCTGGCATAGGTTCGCGTCCAGGAATCGTGCCCGCCATCCGGGTAGATGGTGAATTCGACATCACCACCCTCTGCCCGCAAGGCTTCCACGAGCAAGTGTGACTCTTCCACCGGAACAATCGAGTCGTGCTCGCCGTGGTAAACACGGAGAGCAACATCCTTGGCATGCATCAAATCTTGCAGGTCAAAATCTGCCGACACCTCCGGCCACAACCGAGTTGGATCCCCGCCACCGCAGATCGGAACGGCCGCCGCGAAAAAGTCAGGGTAGTGAGCCAGAAGCTCCCAGGTTCCGTACCCCCCCATGCTGAGCCCGGTCACGCACAGCCGGTCCGGATCCACAGGTAGTGTCTCGAGCACCTTGTCGAGCACTGACTTGAGAGAGCGCGCCTCCCACCACTCATCTTGCGGGCACAGGGGCGCCACAAGCACGAACTCGCGAAGCACCGCAAGTTCCCCGACAAGCCGGGGAGGTCCGTGAACTTTCACCTGCGTGAGATCTTTGCCGCGCTCACCGGCTCCGTGAAGGAACAGCAGCAACGGCCAGCCCGACTCAGGTGGCGCACCTTCGGGCACTTCAATCCAGACCTGCAAAGCCTGGTCAGGTACCGAATGCGTTCTCGCAAACTCTGAATCCTCGGGGCCAACGACCCCACACCCCGCAGAAAGCAGGCTGATCACGGCAAGTCCATAAAGAACGTTCTTCATGGATCTCAGTCTACGCAGTGCTCTGGAGTGCACGCCACAGCCAACGCACACTCACCTAGGAGCGAACACGGCAGCGCCGGGCATCTGGCGCAGCAGTCATTCCTTCTCGAAATGAAGCGTTAAGTGCGTCGCCGCAAGACTCTTGAAGACAGGAATCTTCTGCGCAACTGCACGCCATCGAGCGTGATAGGCCGGTTGCGAATGCATGAAGTAGGGCACGATATAGCTGGTGTCACACAAGCGGAATCCAGCTTGCTCGGCGAGTTGCTTCCAACGACCGTGCGTTCTGAGGTGTTCGTTTCCGTAGAGGTAGGCTTCGCCGGTGTCCTCATCGACGCGCGGCTCAACAGTTCGGAAACCGCGCCGACGAAAGAAAAAGGCCTGCGTCCCAAAGTTCCAGAAGTTGGGCTCGAGAAGAAAGATCTTTCCATCCTTGGGCAAGACGCTGGCGCAAAGTGAAAAAACATCTTCCACCGGTTCGATGTGATGCGCGACTTCATCAAGGACAACGGCATTCACCTTACCGATGGCTTCACAAGTGGCTTGCACTCGCTCAGCGTGCCCAGAGGAGCGCCGCGCCAAGACACAGCGAAGATCCAGGGGACCGAACTCTTGCTCCCAGCGCCTCTTGAGCAACTCGCACACACCGATGTGATGGCTCGTCAACTCGCAGAACACCATCTCGTATCCGCAGGACGCGAGAAATATAGAGTCAAAACCGTAGCCGCCACCCATGTCGAGAATGGTCGTGCCAGGAGGCAGGTTCAGCAGCGGTGTCAATCGACGGAGCCACGTCAGCTGCCGATTGGAAAGTCCAGATTTCCCTGGCTGAAACAGATGTTTGTAATGACTCGGAACGTACTCGCGATAACTCTCCCGACAATCGGCTTCACGCAAAGGGTCGGGGCCATCGAGCAACTCATGAAAAAAATGGGCGAACTGTTCAAATCGCTCAAATGCATCACGCACATCAAGCGCATCAAGCGCATCAAGCGCATCAAGCCCGCTTTTCGATACGCTCGAAGAAGAATCGACCTGCAACATGGCGTGCCCGTCATCCATGCACGCATCATGACACGAATATTTAAACTGCGCCTTTAAAAGCGCCTCGACGCCCAAAACCGCGGAAGATTGGCGTCAGGAAAGCGGCCCTAAGCCTGCCTCCCGCCCCACAGGGGCGAACTACACGGAACCCTCGCCGTGCAACTCTTCGGGCGGTGTAGACCGCGCTGCAGTCCGTGAGGCATGACGCGCAAAACAACTTCGTATCTCGGAGAGAAGCGCAGAAAGCCGATACGGCTTCTGGATGAAACCCACCAGATCCATACCACTCGAACGCTTCGCAATCTCTTCTCTTCCAAAGCCCGATGAAAGCATGATGGGAACATCAGAAGAGATCTTCCGGAGAGCCGCGAAAGTTTCCTCTCCGTTCATGTTCGGCATGGAGTAATCAAGCAGAACCAATCGAATCTCGTTTTGCTTTTCAGCATAAAGAGCCACACCATCGGCTCCACTTTGAGCGGTCAAAACTGTCAGCCCACCGATCGACAGGATTTCACGAACCATCTCGAGTACCGACTCCTCATCGTCGATGGCGAGAACCGTTCCCTCAAGCCGCGCGTCTTCCACAACACCCTCCGCAACGTCCGAGCTCTTTTCCGCCACAGGAAAGACGAGACGAAAAGTGGTTCCCTTTCCGACCTGGCTCTCCACCTTGATGCCACCATTGTGTCCACGAACAATGCCCAGCAACGCGGAAAGGCCCAAGCCACGTCCATCAAATTTGGTCGTGAAGAAGGGGTCAAACACTCTGGACAGGGTTGCTTCATCCATGCCGGCTCCGTCGTCCGCCACTTCAAGAAACACGTACTCACCCGGCGGCAAGTCAGCCGCAATGAACCTTGAATAGGTGTCATCCTCAGGAGCGATCGTTTCGCACCCTGTCGTGATCATGACGCACCCTGTTTCTTCTCCTATGGCCTCCACGCCGTTGAAAGCGAGGTTCATCACCACTCGTTGAAGCTGCCCGCCATCGGCCTCCATAAATGTCGGCGCCTCTGCCAGATCGGTGGTCAGTTGCACGCCCTTGGGGAGACCCGCTTTCAGCAGTTGAACGTTGTCTCGGACAAGTCCGCTGAGATCGAGCCCACGCTTACTGATGTGCCCACGCCCCGCATAGGCCAACATCTGCCGCGCGAGATCAGCAGCCCCTTCTGCGCCCTGGATCGCCCGCTCAATGCCGCTACGCGAGGGATGCTCTGCAGACAACTGGCTCAACGCGAGATCGCTGTGACCCAGGATAGCTGCGAGCAGGTTGTTGAGGTCATGAGCAAGTCCGCTCGCCAAGACCCCCAGGCTCTCGAGTTTCTGACTGCGCAAAGATTGCAGCTCGATACCTCGACGTTGCTCCTGAACCCGAAGCCGTTCAGAAACGTCACGCACGATGCTGATGTAAGCATCCTTCCCCTCATAAATGACGGAACCGCTGTGAACTTCGACCACCATGGCCTCACCGGATTTCGTGACATGTGTGTAGTGGTGCAGATCCTCGTCTTCATTCGAAAGCCGCGATTCAACCAGCGACAATTCCTTCGCTGGGTGAAGCTGCTGAGGAATCATGCGCCGCAGTTCGTCGAGTGAGTACCCGTAACGATCGAGGGCAGCCGCGTTGACATCGAGAAAGAGGTGAGTCGACGAATCAAAAATAAAGATGGGATCCGCAATGCTGTTGAAGAGATCGCGATATTGCGACTTGCTCCTTTGCAGGTGCTCTTCAACGTCTTCGTGGCGCTTCCTGGTCGCTGATTCGCGTGCAATCTCTGCTTCGATCAACTCCCGCAACCCCTCGGAAATGTCGTCGCGCTTCAGCAGGTCGTCAAAGGCCATGAGATTCTCTTGCTCGATCGCAATATCAAATGAGCGAGTCCGAAGATGCCTGCAGACAAGCTCCGTGCAGTCATGCCGATTCACCTGAAGCTATCTTAACGCACAACGTCATATCGGGCTGTGAAAGTAGAAACACGGCAAGAAACCATCGCATCGCTCACGAAAAAGCGGCCTGTCTTTCGCCGAAACTCACTCCAATTACCTTCCTTCCTCAAGGAAGAAGAAAATGGGAGGCTGATACAACGTCATCAAGTCGAACCCTTGCTTACAGTTCCCTTCGCCCTCGGAAACATGTCACCGACACCATGAGCTACGCAAGTGCAGCTGCTTTCCTCGGAATAACCGGCATTTTGGGTGTCACCCTCTGGGGGCTCTTCACGCGTCGACAATCGGCAGTCTTCGGAGTCACTGCGGCACTCTTTGCATTCATAACAGGCCTCGGAGCGTGGTACTCCTGGGCCGAGCCTCCTCAATCGGTCGCTTGGACCACTGGATATGGATTGGCGTGTTTGCTCGGTTGCGCAACTGCCAACCGGCACTTGCGTCGCAAAGCTTCAAGCAAACGCTAGAGCTGCTGCAACACCTGCAGGGTTTCGCGAGTCCACGGGCCGAGATTCTGAATGCCTGCAAGGCTCGTCGGAGAACCTCGCAGCGCGGCTTGGGCCCAGATGCTCGCTTGATCTTCCTGGTGCAGCGGGAACTCGTGATCACCCTCGGCTTGGCCCGGTGGCAGGATGGAACTCACGGCGTCTGTCTTCCCCACCTCTACGAACTGACTGTAGGTCTGACCTGTCTGATGAACGATGGTGTTGCCGTGGGTCGAGATGAGCGTCGGGGTCTGGAAAAATCCTGGGTCGAGGCCCAACTCCGGCTTGCTGCCGAGGGTCGTGTAGAGCGGCAGCTGTCGGGTCTGGATGTTCTGGGTGTACCAGTCCTGCCAGAGGCCAAAGCTGTTGGGGTCGATATTATCCATAGCGAGGGTTTTGGTGAGCCGATCCCATGCCTCACTGAGAGTCCAGTCAACATAGGCGATGTCGTCCGAGTCCAGGTCGACCGCATTGGCCACCTTACCGAGCATGTCCTTGAGCCAGAAACTCATGCCCGAGTCGCCCCCCCCATACATCGCGATGAGCGCATCCCCTGTGGCGTCGCTGCGGAAGTAGGACGGCGTGTGGTGCGCAAGCAACGTTGCGTAGTGGCTGTTGTCCATGCGGGCGCCCGCCGCCAACCACGACTCGAGATGTGAAAGGGTCAGCTGGGCCTGGGCGCTGAGCGTGGCGCCGAGTTGATCGTCACGCAGGTGGAGACCGAGGATCACCGTGTCGCGGGTCGGTGAGACGATGCTGTCGGCGTGAATGCGCGCGATGCTCGTCGGCGTTTCGGGAAAGCTGAGCGCCTCTAGAGCTTCGCGCACGCGACGTGAACGGTGGGTTTCGCCGGCCGGCCCCGGGCGATTGGGGATCGGGTACCACGAGCCGATAGGCATGTGGTTGCCACTGTGCAACCAACCCTTGGCGGGATTGACGACCCACGGCAGCAGGTCGTGGGGCAAGCGATCGATCCAATCGTTGGCGGTGGACGAACCATCCATGGCCACCGTGCCGGCAAATGGCTGGCTGGGGTTGCGCACCGGCATGTGGCCGTTGGCCCAGTATCCGATGCTGCCACTGCTGCTACCGAAAATGACATTCACGCTGGGGTACGACCAGTCGCCGAGGGCGGCGCTGAACTCTTCGACGTTCGTGGCGCGGTACATGGCCAGGAACCCCACGGTGCTTTCATTGCTCGTGTCGTCAAAAGGCTTCGCCTTGCGAGCAAACTCCTCGCCCAAGGTTTGGTTGGCGAGCTCGGTTACCACAGGTCCCCACCAGCTCTCGCGATAACGCACGGGCACCGAGGGATAGACGACCTGGTTCTGCTTGTCCTCCACCAGAATCATCTCCGTCTGATCCACGTCCCAGTCGGACCAGACACCATCCAGCTGGTACTGGTCGGGGAAGCCGATTGGGTCAGTCTTCAGCTGAAAAAGATCAGCCTGGTCCATGTTGAGCGCGGTCAGGCCCCAGGCGTTGTCGGCGGTGGAACCCACGTAGACATTCGGCGAACCGGGAATGCCGACGCCGCGCACTTCAAAGGTGGCGCCCTTGACGTGCCACTCGACGAAGGTGTTCGGTACGTAGACGGTGATGCGCGGTTCGGCGACTACGACGGCTCGGCCGGTGGTCGTGTGGCTGCCAGCGACGGCCCAGGCCTCGCTGAAGGCGGGCGCGCCCGCACCAAGCGGACAGTTGCCGGCGCCGTTCAGGCCGTTGGCCAGGGCATAGGCAATCAGCGCGTCCTGTGTGATCTGAGGCACGTCGCCCTGGAGCACCACGGGTGCGCTCTCGTCACACACGGCCGAACCTAGCAGGGCTTCGCTCATCTCCTGGGAAGAAGCGCCCTGATTAACCAGTTCCAGATAAGTCTTCAACTTTGCGGCTTCGTCCAAGCCGCTGGGGCCGAAAAAAGAGCCCATGCGGATCCAGACACCCACACAATCGGCGGCGGTCCACAAATCCTTGGGTACATTGTGGGTGTCGAACAGGTCGTGGAAGACGGTGGCCTGGCGGACGTAGTGATTGACGCCTGCAGCATAGGCCTCAAGCATGCGCCAAGCCTCGTATTGGGGACTGCCGAAGGGCTGCGACTGCAGGTCGCCCACGACCTTCTGAGCGTAGCGTCGCCAACCCAAAAGACGCGCGTTGCGATCGCTGTCCACGAAGATGTCGGACACGGTGCCGCTCTCGGGATGGGTCCACGTGCCCTTGCCGAAGAACTCAGCCAAACGGCCCTGATAAATGAGCCGGTGCCAACTCATCTGGAAGAAACGCAGTTTGGCGGTGGCATACCCCAGGCCATAGAAGGCTTGCGCGTCTGTCTGACCAAAGATGTGCGGCACACCGTACGCATCCCAATAGATGTCGACCTTTAGAGGGCTTGGCTTCCCAGCGATCTGAGTGCTCGCCCCATTGACGCGAAGGTTGCTACCTAGCTGAGCCTGAGCAGGACTGACGATCCAAGTGCAGCAGGCCAGGGCGAGGACGAACACGAGCGAAGAGGCAGATGTGGCACGCATCGAGCGAACTCCTTGAAGAGTGGGTTGGCACAGCACTCACAGGGGAGGACGCGCCTTGATTAAGGTGGGCAAGCTCCAAGGCCCCGATGACATTGGAGTGCCAGTTAGTTCAGCGAGGCCACCGCCTTCGCCTTTCAAGGCCCAGATGCCACCACCCGTCTGAAGTCACAAAAAAAATGAGCTACGTTGGTTCCCGAGACTTTTTTGACCCCGGCTGGCAAACTAGTGGGAATCAGGCTGCCAGGCACTCCAGTTCGCGAACAACCTGACTCAGCCCCCCCGCCCTCAGGCCACGCCACACCATGTCGACTCGCATCACCGATCACACCCAGTTGCAGTGCGCAGCCCACCGCCCAATGAACCCGAGACGCCACCTTCTGCTGCTGGCCATCCTTCTACTCGGGATCACAGCACCTGCGGCACGTTCTCAGACAACCTTTATCTATGCCCTCACCGAAGGCGGCTCTCTCACCGTCAATGCCACGGTGCTGGACAAGCTCTCCGCAAAGTACGACGCCGAAGACCCCGAGACCTTCGGTGAGAAGTGGTGGGATCTCCTGATCGATGGAGCAGATCGTTATGCCCTGCGCCAGGACGGGCGCATTCAGAAGAATGGCACGGTCATCGACCAGTTGCCCTTCACCTCAGTCTTCGACGGCTCATGGGTGCAACTTGCCACGACAAGCGGCCAACTCTGGGCCCTCAGTAACGATGGCAACCTGGCGCGCGACGGCATCATTGTTGAAACCTTGCCGCGCGAAGACTTCTATTTTCACAGCATCGTGGCGCGAGGCGATGACGTCTTTTCAATGCGCTCAGATGGCGCCATTTTTCGGAACACTGAGCCCACCGCCTTGATGCAGTTCTCGGGAGGTCTGAGCCTTGTCACGGGCGGTGACGAAGGAGACCCTGCTGCTGTCGACACACATTGGCGCAAAATGGTGGTGGACCCGCTCGATTCCGACCTCTATGCCATTCGCAACGACGGCAAGGTCATGCGCGGTGATCCCGACACACAGGTGACGGGGCTCCTGGTGGCCACCCTGCCCTTTAACCCGGGACTCAACACGGCATCTCAAGCAGCTGTCCTGTCCGAGTTCTACCCGGACCTGACATTCCTGGACGACGGAACCTGGCTTGGCCTCAACGGAGCCGGCGAGGTCTACGAAGAAGGTTCACATGTCGTGCCTCTCGTGAACTTACCGGGTGGGCCCGCCAATGGTTTGGGCCAGCTCTACATCGGCGTGCTTGGAGGAGAAAGTTTTCTCTCGCTTCGTTCCGATGGAAACATCTACTCCGGCACAGAAACCGACCCGTTGGTCAGCCTGAACAAGAAGAACTTCCGCGCCTTCGAAACATCGGAAACGCCCCCCGACCTCACTTCTTTCAAGAATTCGCGGCCGTCCGTGACGCGCACCAAAGCCACCGCCCTTGAAGGCGAGTCTCTCACACTCTCGGTCCTTGCCACGGACATCGAAAAGACGGAAGCCGAACTGACCTTCACTCCAGACGCCGAGACCATTCCTGACGGAGCAAGCTGGGACGCCGAGACACGCACTCTCAGCTGGCCTAACCCCGGCCCCGTGGGCAAATACACCTTCAAGCTGCTCGTGGACGACGGTCAGACGAAACCCGTTCCGTCCAAGAACAAGATTGTGGTGAAACCGCTCGACGCCAACGAACTCAAGAACCGGAAACCCATCGCAGGCAAGGTGAAAAAAGTACAGGCCCTTGTCGGTGTCCCATTGAGCCTCCCCATTCTTGCCACCGACCTTGATGGTGACAGGCTGGTCTTGAGTGTGGACGAAACAAAATCGCCCTTCACCCTGGGTGCCACCTTCAACCCCGAAACACGCCTCTTCGAGTGGACCCCTGCGCTCGAAGATCTCGGAAAACACAAGGTCGTTTTCTTTGTGAGTGACGGCACGGCAACCCGCAAGCTCTCCGTAAAACTGCGCGTCATCGCAAGCCTGCTAGGCCTTTAACTCCACGCCAGCTGACCAAGGTCAGCGCTTGGGGTAGTTCTTGAGAACCCAGGGCGCCCAGAGTTCATCGAATCCGTCCGCATCGAAGCCAAGCTCTGCCAGCATGACTTCGTCTTGACGCGCGAGGACCTCTTCATAAGTGGGTGACCTTCCCGAGATCGGGAGCGGTGCCTTGAGTCCATGCAAGAAACGACGGAAACCGTCGGGATGCTCTTTCATCAAGTAGTCCACCCGCGACCACATCATCGTGTGATCTGCGAACTCAAGCTTCTCCCCCTGCTCCCAGGCCATCAGGGATTTCGCCGACGGGTAGTAGTCCACTTTCACTCGCTTGCGAACCTTGACGGGCCAATCGCTCTCGATGAGTTCCTTCGAAAGCTTTTCTTTGATGCCCGAGAATGTGGGGTGAAGCTCGTCGACCTCGCGCATGAATTCGTAAGCGATTCCCTCGATAAGCCAGCGCGGATACGTGTGGTAATAATCCTTAAACCCGTTCAGAAGCTGGATCGTGATGTTGAACACCAGGTGAGTGTGCAAAGACACGTCGTTGTCGAAGTGCCCTTCGAAGAACTCTTCGGTCGTGACAAACGCGAGGCTTCCACGGCCATGAAAACCAAGCCGTAACGGGCTGTCTCCTGAAGCAGACGCATTGCCATAACGCTGGCCGTAGCGTCCCAGGCTGCTTCTCTTCTCCAGCAAGAGAACGCAGAACTTATCGCGTAAGCCAAGAAACACGCCGTTGCCCATGAAGGGGTCTGCCGCAGCGACCTCCTCGGCCGTTGAAGGGAAGTCAGCATCTGTCACGCCGAGGAGTTCTTGCACCTTGGCGTAACTGTCCTCGAGACGCATGGCATACAGATGCAATCTCAACCACCGGTCGAGCTCGCGAATCTTGACCTTGACGCGAGGAAGGCGCTCTTTCAGTGCCTTGAGATCTGACTGCAGCTTGGACTTATCCTCTTTCTCAATCTTGTACTCGGGCAGGGTCGACCCGACTCGAAAGTGAGCCGTCTCCACCCAGAGCGTCTGCACCGCACCCAGCACTTCTTCGATCTGCATCGTCGAGTGATCGTCACCCCACGGCAGGCGCCCCATGGCGGTGTAGCCTGCGACGCCCATCGCCTCGGGCTCGCCACGGGTGTAGGGGTCTTGACGCCAGGCGGCATCGGCATCCGGAGGGAGCAAACCCTCGTCTGCGCCACGCCCGCGAGATTGGGCGTCTACGGACACCGGCACCAAGCAGAACAGCAGGCAAGAAAGCACCGACAGAAACACGAACCGCTTCCACGCACCGAGTCGGTGCACAGATCGGCCTCGCGAAGCCTGCCGCCCCCTGGTTTCCGGGAGGACGGTCAATGCGTCTCTCAGGCCTCAGCCCGCTCCAGCTGACGCAACTCGTCGAGTTCCGCGAGCAAGTCATTGCGGTCTTCCTGCAAGTCGTCCATGCCCCTGCGAATCTTCTTGAGCTTGGAAGACTTTGGACCGCGCTTCTCAAGTTCTGCGGTGAACTTGGCGTGCATCCGTTCGTCAGCTTCATCGAGTTGATCGAGTTGATCGAAAATCCGGTACATGCCCTGGATTCGATTTTCTGGATCGTCGACATACACGTCCGAGAGGACTTCAGCCATCGCGTTCCAGAGTTCTGTCTGGGACTGCTGACCCGAGAGCGAGTGCGTGGTCGAACCATCCGCTGTCGCCACGAACAGGTGCTCCGGCGAGTCCTCCGCAAACAAGTTGCGGAAGGGGTGGTCTTCTTGCAGGACGTGATTCGGCAGCTTCACAATGTGAAACCACTTCGAAAGAAGAACGGTCTTCTCATTGTCAAAGCGAGTGCTCAACAACGCATCGTCACTTCCTTTGCAAAAACCACACTCACGCAAGACCAACAGCGGCCGCTCATCGCCACCGGCGACGAAACGGAAAGCTTCGTCACGTGGCAGGGCACGCAAGCGCTCCGCGACAAAGGTTCCGCTCTGGGCGAGCTTTGCCGTTTGCTTGCTGTTCGTGTAGACCGGGAAGTTCCAGTTCAGCTCGAGGATGTCGCGAACCGTACTGCCGCGAGCCGCAGGAGCTAAATCACCCGCAGTGGCTGCGCGAGGGGCAGCTGCGGTTCCTTGGGGCGCCGAACTCGACGCCGCAGGGGTCGGGGGGCATCACTGTCCGTGAGCGTCGGCGCTCAGGAAGGCCATCGCCAGCAAGGCGATGCCGATGGGCAGGGCGTGCTTCATGCCACTTCTCCAGCTTGGATTTGAGAAACCAAGGCAACGGCAAGCGTGCCGAGCCTTCGATGGATTCAGCACGCGAGTCTAACGCTTTTGGGACCGCTTAGGTGGAGAGCTTAGCCGTGATTCCTCCTCCAACCTCGTCCTCCAGCACTCGGCACCGGATGGCGAGGCCAGCCCCCTCCGCCAGAAGAGAGGCTTTCTGTGCCTCATTCTTGAGTCCCGAGAGATTGATGAGCACGTTGATCCAGGCACTGCGGTAGGCGGCTCCCAGCGCAAAAGCCGCCACAGCCACGTCGCTGATCAGGTTCGGATTGCTGCGCTGAGCCAGCCCCGAGAGCAGTTCGAGGCCCTCCACGGCAGCCCGACATGTACGCAGAGGAGGGTCGAGTGCCACCTCCAGCCCCTCTTGAATGGCCTGTTTGCGGGCCTCTTTCTCCTCCGGCGTGCTCTTGGGCAACTTGTAGGCCCCCGTGACCGTGGCATAGGCCAGTGCGTCCGCCTCCACGAGTTGCGTCATTTGCCCTCGAAGAATCTCGAGACCCTGGATATCCCCGGCGAGGGCTTCGGAATGGGCCTCAAAGCCCTTCCGCCCTTCTGTGAAGCGGGCTGCCATGACCCCCAGCGCCGCTCCTGCCGCCCCGATGTAGGCAGCCACGGACCCTCCGCCTGGAGTGGGCTCTTTGGCTGCAGTTCTCTCGGCAAATTCGGCAAGACTGAGCTGAGTGAGCAAAGTGGCCATGGGCACGGGGTCTCTCGATGGGAACTGCTGGACACGGAAAGGGGCGAGTCTATCCACCCGGCGACCTGGATCCGAAGCCCAACGGACAGCCATTATGGCGCGATATTCGGCCATAATGGCCGCGCGGAGGGCCTGCTAAGGCCTGGCAGACTCCAAAACAGCTTCGCAGAAGGCCCGCCTGGCCTCTCCAGGCATCTCGACCCATTGGCATGGTGGTTGCGACTCCTCTGGTGCACACCCTCACCACCGGAGTCCTGCTCATGTCCCCTGATCGCTTCACAGTCCGCGCCCGTGATGCCCTCGGAGCCGCGGTTCAACTCACGACCGAACGCGGCCACGCCGAAGTCACCCCCACCCACCTGACGCTCGCACTCCTCGAGCCGGCCGACGGCTACGTGAATGCCTTGCTGCAACGACTCGGCGCAGATCGCTCCGAAGTCATGGCCGACCTTGAGGGGCTTCTACTTTCACTCCCGAAGGTCAGCGGAGAAAGTGCGCAACCGAACATGAGCCGAGATCTCTCCGAGATCCTCGAGGAGGCCTCTCGCCTCGCCAAGTCTCGAGGCGATCAGTTCCTTTCGGTCGACGTGCTTTTCCTGGCCGTGCTCAGCGCCGCCGGCGGCCCACTGCCCGCCGCCCTCGACCACCGCGGTCTTAACAAAGCCTCTGTCACGGAGGCCCTCGACTCCGTCCGAGCAGGTCGTGCCATCGAAAGCGAGTCGCCAGAATCGAGCTACGAAGTTCTCGACAAATACACCCGCGACCTCACTCGCCTCGCACGCGACGGCAAGCTCGACGTCGTCATTGGCCGCAACGATGAAATACGCCGTGTCATCCAGGTTCTTTCCCGGCGCACAAAAAACAATCCGGTTCTCATCGGCGAGCCAGGTGTCGGCAAGACGGCCATCGTGGAGGGTCTTGCGCGGCGCATTGTTGCCGGCGACGTCCCCGAGTCTCTTCGCGAAAAACGCCTGCTCGCGCTCGACCTTGCTGCGCTCCTGGCAGGTGCCAAGTACCGAGGGGAGTTCGAAGAACGACTGAAGGGCCTCATCAACGAGGTCGAAGACAGCAATGGACAGGTCGTTCTTTTCATCGACGAGCTCCACACATTGGTGGGCGCCGGTGCAGCTGAAGGCGCCGTAGATGCCGCCAACATGCTCAAACCAGCACTGGCGCGCGGCGAGCTTCGGTGTGTCGGTGCGACAACGCTGGACGAATACCGCAAGCACATCGAGACAGATGCGGCGCTTGAGCGGAGATTTCAACCGGTGAAAGTCGACGAGCCGTCTCTTGAGGACACCCTGGCCATCCTACGCGGCCTTCGAGAGACCTATGAAGTGCACCATGGCGTGCGCATTCTTGACGAAGCCGTTGTCGCCAGCGCCCGGCTGGCTGACAAGTACATCCAGGACCGCTTCCTTCCGGACAAAGCCATCGATCTGCTCGATGAAGCCGCGAGCGGCTTGCGCATCAACATCGACTCCATGCCTGCCGAACTCGACAATCACGAACGCCGACTCCGTCAGCTAGAGATTGAAAGCAAAGCCCTGCAGACCGAAGACAAACCGGACAAACGCCGGCTTGATGAGATCTCTCTTGAGATTGCTGGCATCCAGGAGCAAGCCGAGAAATTGCGGCTGGCATGGCAGAACGAAAAGAAACTCATCGGCAATGTGCGTGAAGCAAAAGAACGCATCGCTGCACTGCAAACTGAATCTGAACTGGCCGAACGTTCAGGCGACTTCGATCGGGTAGCCGAGATTCGCTACGGGCTCATTCCCAAGGCACATGAAGAAACGCGCGCCAGTGCGGATGAACTCGAAGCGCTTCAGGAACAGGGCGCATTGCTTCCTCAGGATGTAGGCCCCGAACAGATCGCAGAAGTGGTCGCACGGTGGACAGGCATTCCGGTCACGAGGCTTCTCAGTGAGGAGCGGGAGCGCTTGCTTCACATGGAAGACCTTGTTCACAAACGGCTCGTCGGCCAAGACGAGGCCGTCACTGCCGTCTGCGATGCCGTTCGCCGTTCACGCGCAGGTCTAGCGCTCTCGACGCGCCCCGTGGGCAGCTTCCTCTTCCTGGGGCCAACTGGCGTTGGCAAAACAGAACTCGCACGGAGTGTCGCAGAATTTCTGTTCAACGATGAACGCGCCATGATCCGCCTCGACATGAGTGAGTACATGGAAAAGCATTCCGTATCGCGGCTCATCGGCGCCCCGCCCGGCTATGTGGGACATGACGAGGGCGGTGCACTCACAGAAGCGATCCGGCGCAAGCCACACTCGGTTCTTTTGCTGGACGAAGTCGAAAAAGCACACCCCGATGTTTTTGGCGCCCTGCTTCAAATCCTCGACGACGGACGGCTCACGGATGGGAAAGGGCGCACTGTCGACTTCACGCAGACCCTTGTCCTCATGACCTCGAATCTCAATGGCATGGAAGAGGTCCGCAACTTCTTCCGCCCCGAGTTCATTAACCGCCTCGATGATGTCATCGAGTTCACCCCCCTGCCACGCGAGGCGCTCCTGGATATCGTCCGCATTCAGCTGGCCAACCTCAAAGACCAGGTGGCTCTCAACGGGATCGACGTCAGCTTTGACGACAACGCGGTGAAGTTCCTCGCAGAGGCCGGTTATGACCCGGCGTATGGCGCACGACCTCTGAAGCGTGCCATCCAAAAAAACGTCTCCGACCTACTCGCTCGCGATCTCTTGTCAGGCGCATTTGAAGCTGGGGATCATGTACAGATCGAGTGCAGAGAGGGCGCCCTGGTGACGCACATCGAAAAAACGGAGCCGCTGGCAAGCATCCCAGAATAAGAAGCAGAGGCTGGCGTTCAGCAAACAACCCATAAGGCATTGCTCGAAGTCCCGAAGTTGTTGAAGGTGGTTGCTTGATTTGAGCACGAAGGAAAGCTCCATGACCGCCGCCACCTACCGCGTCCTCCACCAAGACGAACAAGTTCTTGTGGTCTCAAAAGCCGCCGGCGTTCTGACTGTCGCCCGACCCGGCAGCCGGGAACGCTGCCTGCTGGATGACCTACGTGCCGATGGCCTGGCTGTCGCACCGGTGCATCGCCTCGACAAGGACACGAGTGGTGTCCTCCTGTTGAATCTCGATCGAAGTGTGCGTTCAGATCTCGAACTGCTTTTTCGCAAGCGTCAGGTCGAGAAGACCTACCTCGCTCTCGTCCGCGGCAAACCGCAGTCCCGCAAAGCTGTGATCGATGTCCCCATTCTCGATCAGGGTCGCACCGCTCGCGTCGATCGCAGCGGTAAGCGCGCCGTCACGCGCTACGAGACCCTGGAGAGCTGGGGCGCGGCAGCCTCTCTACTCCGGGTGCAAATGGAAACCGGCCGACACAATCAGATTCGAGTTCATATGGCTCACCTGGGCCACCCGCTGCTGGGCGACGACAAATTTGGTCGCCGCGAGCGCGGCTCTCGTCGCAGCGACATGCCACACGCACGGCGTGCCATGCTTCACGCAGAGAAACTCGCTTTTGTGCATCCTGCCACGAACAAACGGCTCGAAGTCTCTTGCCAGCCCCCGAGCGACTTCGCAGCAGTCATCGAGGCACTCCGCAAGACATGAACGCAAAAACTTCGACTACTGACGGGCTCGCGCGACGACGTAGACCAACATCAAGACCGTCTGAAAGGCACTCGCGACATAGGTAAGCCCCGCCGCACTGAGGACCTTTCTGGCCCCGACGAGTTCTTCGTCATCAAGGGTCTGTGAGCCTTCAAGCAAGTGCAGCGCTCGCCGACTCGCGTCGTACTCTACCGGGAGTGTCACCAGGGCAAAGAGAGCGTAAATTGCGAGAAAGATAGCCGCAGCGATCAGCAGACCTTTGCCGAGTGGTGTCACACCAAGAATGATCCCGATCAGCAAAAGCGTGGACCAGGCACGCGAAGAGAAAGCGGCGACCGGAAAGAATGCCTGCCGAAAGCTCAGCGGCGCATAGCCTTCCGCGTGCTGAAGAGCATGCCCCATTTCGTGGGCAGCCACTCCGATCGAGGCCAGCGAACTCCCGTCATGGACCCCCTCGGACAACCGCAAGACGCGCGCCTGAGGATCATAGTGGTCGTCCAGCTTGCCCGGCGTCTTCTCGATGGACACATCAAAGAGGCGGTCACTGTCCAGCAGTTGGCGCGCGACCTGAGCTCCGGTCATCCCTGTGCGTGCGCCAATTTTTGAGTACTTTTTGTACGCACTGTGAACACGCCATTGAGCCCAACCCATGGCGACCATCCCGATAAGCGTGATGACGAGATAGGACGGGCTGAAGAAGAACGGCATAGCAGGTGAGATCCTGTCGAGGAAGGCTCTCATGGTAGCCCGAGGAGCAGCCCAGTGCATCTTTGGCAATTCCTCGGCCACTCGCCCCAGGCGGCTCCCCGGCTTCGAAAAGCGGCTCCCCGTGGGCTAGAATGAACGGTCTCCATTTCCGACACAGGAACGGCCGAAGAACCGGGAAGAAGCCCTGCCTTCAGACGTCCAAATGAATCCATGAGATCGGCCAAGGTCAAAAGAACAAAGGCTCTCGCTCCGGCCTTGGGCTTCGCGTCTATCGCGATCGTCGTACTTGGTGCCTATTGGCTGCTGACGAGCGACGACTCGCGACCTCTCGAGAGTTCCCATGTCGTTCAGAGCATCCCTGACAAGGGTGCCGACCCCATGGTCGTGCCAGAGGTCCCGGTGCAAGGGCTTCAACCCAAGCAAATGGACATCCCCGCGACCGAACTCTCCACATCGGCCAGCAAGCGCTATGTGGCGGCATCCGACACCCCAAGACGCCGGATCTCAGGCCGCATTCTGAACGAGAAGAACGAGGGTGTCCCGGATTGCAAAGTGACGATCTACAAGGGCAACCCCATGCTCATGAGCGTCAACTTCGCGGGCAGCCGACAGTTCCTGGGCATCGATGCCACTTCGGGACCGGATGGATCCTTCGAGATGTCCGAGGTTCCCATCGGTCGTGATTACGTGCTCGTTGGCGAGCACCCTGACTATGCCCAGACTGAACTCATGGGCTTGCACCTGCAGGCAAAACGTGACCTGACCGGCGTCATCCTGCGCATGGAGGGTGGAGCAACCGTCGAGGGCGCCGTCACATCCATTCACGGCGGCCCGATCGAAGGAGCGCGTGTCGAGTTGTTCGACGCCATCGCTACGGTCCAGCTTCCGCCGGAGCAACGCCGCCCGTGGAAGATCGTTTTCACCGACATCAATGGTGACTACGCCTTCGATCACGTCTCTGCCACGAGCTTGAAGGTGCGAGTGCTTGCCCAGGACTACGAATCTCAGTCGCGCATGCTGAGCTTCGCGCTTGATGCTCGTGCGTCGGACCGCACGGTAGACTTCGAGTTGAAAGATGGCATGAGTCTTCCTGGACGCGTTGTCGATGAACAAGGCCGAGGCATTCCGAACGTTCGCATCGAGGCCACGTCCCTGACCAAGGATTACCAGGGAACGGCCATAGCCCAATCCGATCGGTCCGGCACCTTCTTGCTGGACGGCATGGGCGACCAGAATTACTACCAGTTGCGTGCGACAGCAACCGGCTACTCGAACAAGATCGAGCCCAAGGTTCACACCGACGAAGGCGAGCTCCTGATCCAGATGGAGAAACGGCTCCTCGTCGAAGGCCAGGTGGTCGATCACACGGGAGCCCCCATTCGCAGCTACACCCTGACGCTGATGCGCGCCGCGAAAAACCGGGATCCGCTCACGCTCAACGACACCAGAAATTTCTCTTCGCCAGATGGTCGCTTCGTTTTTGACAACCTGGATCCAGGGGACTACGCACTCGAAGCCCGTGCGAAAGGCCTGGCACCCAGCTGGTCGGAATCCTTTGCGATCCTTCGCCAGGATGAACCGCCCCAGCCCCTCGTCATCACCCTGGGCCGAGGAGGGACCTTGCGCGGCAGTGTTCGCAACAGCCGCGGCGAAAGTGTTCCCGGTGCAGTAATTCGACTAAATCCGAACAACTATCTGAACACACTCCATGTCATTTTTTCCCATCTGAGCGACGTCAAAGAACCGGGCTTCAAGACAAAGACCGACGAGAACGGCGCCTTCGTGCTCTCCAATATCCGTGCGGGTGTTTACCAGATCGCGGCCACCGACACCGGCTCCGCACCTGTCACCGTGAACGACGTGAGTATCGTGGACGACGAGACGGGGACCAACGCCCCCCTCAACATTAAACTGCCGGCCGGTTCGGCCATCGCGGGGCTCGCCAGGGACTCCAATTCGCAAGTGATTCCCTTCTGCGAGATCCAGATTCACAACAAGAAAAGTGCTTTCCTCGGATCCGCGACAACCGATGCCTTTGGTCGGTTCAATTTCGACAATCTCGCGGAAGGCACGTACACCCTCATGATCAAACCGGACCGCATCGGGTCAAAGCACATCAACCCGCTGATGAAGCTCATGTACGCACAACGCAGCGAGCGAGAAATCTTCGTTGCCGCCGGTCAAACCGTGAGTGACGTCGAGTTGTACTTGCCTCCCATCGAACAGACCAACTGACTGCCTCGAGCCTCTACGCTCCTCGGCCTGGTCAGTCTTCCGTGAGTTGCACGCGAAGTGAGTCCACGACCGCCTGACTGGCTGGAAGAAATTGCAGGGCGCCGAGTTCGTCCCCATCGACCCAACGCAATTCCTGCCCCTCTCTCGCGTGGACTTCCGGCTCGGCATCCTGAGGTGTACACAGCATGAATTCGATGCGAACTCGGACACCCGGATAACTCCAATCGACGACATCGAGTGACCGCAGAACCGTAATGCCGAGACCGACTTCCTCCTCGACTTCACGACAGGCGCATGCCTGTGCTGACTCACCTGGTTCGCGCCCGCCACCGGGAAACTCCCAGTAACCCTGATAGCGACCGGCTTCAGGTCTCGTTTGAACCAAGACCTTTCCCTTGTGCGCAATCACTGCCGCCGCGACTTCACGCACTTCGAGCTCCGCCGTCATCCGTCGGCCCACCCCGACCGAAGCCGGTACCAATCGGCCATGAGAATCGACCCGGCAACGCCCACGTTCAAGCTCTCAACTTCCGGTCTCTGGGAGATGCGAAGGGAAGACACACCGTCAAGCTCGGGAACACCGCGCGTCTCATGACCCATCACGAGCAAGCAACGTTCCGGAAGGGAAGAATCTTCGCCCTGCTCTGCTTCTTCTGATGTCGAGGCAAGCACGACGGTGAGATGTGACGCCTCTGCCAACTCGAGAAGTTCGCCCGTCCCTTCGACACTTCCGAGCGGAACATGAAGTGCAGACCCCGCAGAAGACCGCAATGCTTTCGGCCCCAGAGCATCCGCCGTTCCAGCAGCGAGTAGACAGGCCGTCGCACCAAAGGCTCGTGCAGAACGAATCAGGGTGCCTACGTTGCCTGGATCCTGAAGCCCCCAGAGCAACGGCAACAAGACAGGACCATCGGCTTGCAAGCTGCCGTCCCAGGAAGCGGGCGCGCCCACGGAAGCAATCAGGCCGGTGCCATGATCGGTGTCCGAAGCCCGATCGGCCTCGTGGTCTGCCAGGCTCACCACCCGGGCCCCGACTTCCCGCGTTGCTGCAACGACTTCCCTCGCCCCCTCAAGAGCTTTCGGGGTGACAGCCAGCAGATGGGGCGTAAGGCCCGCGCTCAACGCCTCTCCCAGCATGGTGGGACCTTCCACAAGCACGAGCCCCGACTCCCGGCGCCCTCGACGACGGCGAAGATCTGCGAGCGATCGAACTTCCGCGCGACTTGCTGCCGGAAAATCGCTCATGCGCTCATCGACTCCATGTCGCCGAGATCTCTGCCTGTCCATCCAGGCGCATCCAGCCACCGGACATCTCCGCGGTGTTGTGATCGAGAAGCACGCGCCCATCTGCAGTGAGAAGAATGAGCCCCGAAGTCCCGCGCCGGTCGCCCTCGTAATCCACGACCTCCCCCAGAGAGCGGGCCGCAGCCTCTGCCGGATCCAATCCATCGGCCAGAAGTTGCACGCAGCGGCGTGCAGTTCCCTGGCGCATGAGAACTTCGCCCACCCCCGTCGTCACGCAGGCCCCCGTGCGATTGTCAGCCCAATAGCCGCCCCCGACCACAGGCGAATCACCGATTCGCCCCGAACGTTTGCAACTCATGCCACCTGTCGAGACAGCGGCTGCCAGATGGCCCTGTGCATCAACCGCCACCGCCCCCACGGTGTCCAACCAAGGGCCATCCTGACGATCTTCTGTTCGTTGCTGACGCTCGGAGAAAATGCGGCGCGCGCGCTCCGTCACGAGCGCTTCGGGGTCGCAAGAATCGACACCAAACAACTCTGGAAGAAGATCGCTTTCAGGGGCGCCCACAAAACGGCCGTAATCGCCATCTTCCGAAAGTCGCCGAGCCAAGAGCACGGGAGTCATGCAACGACGCACTCCAGTCACCCCTCCATAACGCCGGGTGATGCCATCCATGAAACCCGCATCAAGGATTGCAGATCCGTCAGTTGCCAACGCCGCCCCGCGCCCTGCGTTCGTGATCGTTTCGCATTCCAGCCACTGCACCGCAGCACAAACGGCTTCGGCCGCACTGTCAGCAAGACGCGCCACCCCCGCCGAAAGCGCACCTTGAACTCCCTCGAGATAAGCTTTTCGATCTTCGTCGCACGGCAAGGAACCCGCGCCTCCATGCACGACAAGGATCGGACCACGTTGGCTCTCGGTCGTCACCAGACACGCATCCAAAGCGTCTTCAAATAGCTGGTCTCAGGACACTCAAGCAAGACAGGGTGGTCTGGAGCAGCACCACCTGCATGCACGATGCGCGCGCGTCGTTTCTCTTTCCGAACGGCCGTTCGTACGAGGTCTGTGAAATCATTCTCGCTGAGAAGGCCCGAGCAGGAACAGGTGAGCAAGAGCCCCCCTGGCTTGACCAGTTGAATGGCCAAACGATTGATGTCGTGGTACTTGCCTCGGCCTTTTTCGATATCGCGCCGCGTCGGAATGAACTTGGGAGGGTCTAGAACCAGCACATCGAAACGTCGCTCACCCTGCGAGATCTGGCGCATCCAGTCAAAGGCATCTGCGTGCACAAAACCGATCCGGGCTTGATTCAGGTTCGCGTTCTTCTTGGCGACTTCGAGTGCCGCCTCGTCGAGATCAACGGCCGTGACACTCGAAGGCTCTCCCAGGACAGATGACGTCACCCCAAAGCCACCCGTGTAGCAGCACATATCCAACACATCCTTGCCGGCGACCCAGGCAGCAACGTCTTTGCGATTCTCGCGCTGATCACAGAAAAATCCGGTCTTGTGTTTCTTCTCCAGGTCGATCGTCCATCGCACTCCGTGTTCGCGAATGCGCAAGCTCTTGGGGCATTGTCGAGATCGAATCGAGACTCGCTTCACGCCTTCGAGTCGCGCAACACGCTCACTCATGGAGACGTGGTGGTGCGCAGTCCCGAGTCGCTCGTGCAAGATGGCCAACAATTCGTCGAGCCATGGAACCCACCCCGCACTGAACAACTCAACGCAGATCACGTCGCCATAGCGATCGACGACGAGGCCTGACAGTTCGTCTCCTTCTGCATGCACCACGCGCCAGGCATCGGTCTCTTCCGCCAGCCGAGGAATGCCTTCTCGAAGCGACACGGCACGATCGACCGCTTGTTCGAGGAACGCCCGATCAAAGCGCACATCGCCACTGGTCAGCCGTCGCAACGAGATATCGGACTGCGCGTTCCAGAAGGCGTCGCCGAGGATCTCACCGCCCGGCGCTCGAACCGTGACCAGATCGGTCGGCGGCAGTTGCGCGACACGACTCTTGACCAACCCCCGGCGTACGAAGGGGTGTGGGCTGGGATGCATGGTGAGGTCCACCACGACTCGTTGGCTGATCGGGGTCTCGGTCATGGCGCACGAAGATGCCATGACCGGGTGGACCGTGCCACTGAAGCTGTCGATCAGCCTTTGAGAGACCCGGCGAGGAGCCTTTCGGATGCAGCAAGCACATGTGCCGGCTCGAGCCGGGTCATGCAGCGATGGTCGATCGGGCAGACCTTTCGCTGACAAGGACTGCAATCGACTCCTGAGCGCACCACCAGAGACCTTTCAAGGTTGGTATTGGTGAAACGCGGATCGGTGGAGCCCATGACCACGACGGTGGGCACATCAAAGGCAGGCCCCAGATGACGCGGGCCGGTGTCTGTGCTGACCAAGAGCTTCAATCGGCGCACCACAGCTTTGAGTGCGCCAAGCCCCAGAGGCACGTCCGCAGCGGTCACAGGCCTGCAGTTCGCAGCCACGGCGATCGAGCGCGCCAATCCCTGCTCCGAAGGCCCGCAAAACACGATCACACGCCCTCCCCAGCGGGCCGAGAGTTCGTCTGCGACCGCCGCAAATTTCTCTGGGTACCAGAGCTTACTGGGGCCAAACGACGAACCAGGATGAATCCCGAACAACGGCTCGATGCCTTCAAGCCCCATCTTTTTTAGCCAAGCCTCTGCCTCGCATTCCTCCTGCTCAGTCGTCGCAAGGACTGTTCTGGGAGAGCCTCGCGGAACGTTCGCCGCTTCGAGCAAACGAAAGTATTGCTCAACCATCGGAACAGGCATCTGGTGATAGCCGGCTTCTCGACCACGAAAGACGCGATGCGTCAGCAGCAATGTCCGTCCGCCGCCGACATAGCCGATTCGAGATCTGATTCCGGCCAAGGCCACGACAAGAGCCGAAGAGAAACTATTCGTGAACACAAAGGCGAGGTCGTGCTCACCAGCCTTCAAGGCTTCAACGGAACCGCGCAAGCCCGCCAACCCGGCAACCCGGCGTGAGGGCAGTTCGATCAATCTGTCGTGCAACTCGGTACCTGCAAGCAGGGGCCCTGCATGAGGTGGCCCCGCCACCGTGAGCTCTGCAGAAGGCCAGTGCCGCCTCAAGGCGGCCAGTGCCGGCGTCGCCATGACGATGTCACCGATCCAGTTGGGCAAACGCACAAGAACACGTTGAGGAGGGCCGTCCGTCACTCTCTCAGGTCCCCCGAAGCCCCCGGGCAATCAGGTCGGGTCTTCCAGCCCCATGCGTTGCAGCGTGCCGGTGCTCGAATATCCGCCGTGAAGTCTGGCCAGCACAACGTGGCCTCCATGCTCCTCGACCCACTCGCGTCCGACGACACCCTTGTCTGCCCAGTCTTCGCCTTTGACCAGGACGTCGGGGCTGACCGTCTTGATGAGTTCGAGCGGTGTGTCCTCGTCGAAACCCGTCACCAAAGACACGCACTCAAGTCCTGAAAGGAGCGCCATGCGGTCTTCATGTTTGTTGACCGGGCGCCCGTCGCCCTTGAGCCTCTTCACGCTTGCATCGGAGTTCACACCGAGCACGAGAACATCGCCGTAAGCGCGTGCTTCTTGAAGGTAGCTCAGGTGCCCCACGTGCAGCACATCAAAACAACCGTTGGTGAAAACGATGCGACGCCCTTCACTGCGTTCGTGGGCAAGCCGTTTGAGAAGCTCTTCGGCACCAACAACTTTCCCACTCAGTCGGGACGACTCAAGAAGTGCGTTCTCCATGTCTTCCCGCGTAATGGCTGCAACTCCGAACCGCTGAACAGTCAACCCAGCACCCACCGTGGCGAGACGCATGGCCTGCTCTAGGTCTGCGCCAACAGCCAGGCTGAAAGCGATCACGGCAATCACCGTGTCTCCAGCACCCGTCACGTCGTACACCGCACGAGCGCGCGCAGGGATTGACCACTCGCGACTACCGTCTCTCATCCGGCAGTACATGCCTTGCGGACCCAGAGTGATGATCACTGAATCCAGATCAGTCTGTGCCGCCAACTGCTTCGCAGCCTCACGCACATCTTCGACGGTGTCGAGCTTGAGGCCGGTGGCAGCCTCTGCCTCGACGCGGTTCGGCGTGATAAGGCTCGCACCGCGATAACGCGCGTAATCGTGACCCTTGGGGTCAACAAGCACACGAGGGCCACCCTGATTTCGGCACAGTCGATCGAGGATTCGCTCGGTGAGCACACCCTTGCCGTAATCGGAAACCACGATGATGTCGACGTTTGCAGATTCAGCCTCGATGCGGTCGAGAAGCTGTGCCTCCACTTCTGCTGAAGGGGCTCCCGTCACCTCTTCGTCGATTCGAAGCAGCTGCTGATTCTGAGAAACGATGCGAGTCTTGCGCGTCGTCGGGCGACTTGCATCGACCACCAAGCCCGAATCAGAACATCCCGCCTCTGCGAGCAATTCGCGGATGACGCGACCACCATAGTCATCGCCAATCACACTCACGACTCGCGTCTCAGCCCCGAGTGCGCCAAGGTTTGCCGCCACGTTGCCACAACCACCGAGCTTCTGTTCATCCCTCTCCGCGGCCATCACAACGATGGGAGCCTCCGGAGAAATGCGACTCGTGCTGCCATACTGGTAGCGATCGACAATGATGTCGCCCACGATGAGGATTCGGGGCGAACTCTGAGTACTAAGAAATTCCGAGAGAGAGCGGCTCATGAAGCGGAATCCTGAAGTCGTCGCAAAACAGCCCAGCGCAGCAAGGGCAGGTTGATCTCGTGATGCCCCGTGATCTCTATGGCCTCTCCGGCAGGCCGCTGCAGAACATTCACTCGAGGCCGGTATTGCCTCAGCATATCCAGATTCGCGGTTGTGAAGCCTTCGACCGTCTCACCCAGGTTTCTGGCGACATTCAGAGCCTTCACAAAGACTTCGGGCAAGATCACGGCCGACCCGAGATTGACGTAGACACCGCCTGAGAGTTCGGCAACGACGCTCGCCAGCAGACGGAAATCAGTCATAGATGCCTGGCCGATGGCTGCGCCATCCGCATTGTCGTGCATATGAACGGTGTCGGTTCCAATCCCCACGTGAACCGAGAGAGGCATGTCCAATCTGTGCGCCGCAGCGGCGAGGCTCATCGAAGCGTTGGGCAAATCTTGTTCATGGATCAGGCGACCCACACTTTCTCCGAGCCCTATGCCCTCTGAAGCGGCGCGAACCGCGGACGCATTGAGAGCCTGCGCGGTTTCTCCAACCATGCCCCACGAACCGTCGTCCAGGCCTGCCCCCACATCCTCCGAGGAGTGCCCGACCGCAGCAATCTCGTAATCGTGAATGGCACCCGAGCCATTCGTTGCAAGTGCGGTGACAATGCCTCGCTCCAT
>JAQWOM010000029.1 GCA_029245865.1 Planctomycetota bacterium | reverse complement strand
GATCTCGACGACCAGGCTTTGTTGAGCCTGGCGGAGGAGGCCTTCGAGCGGCACACCGCCGCCGTGCATGCCTCCCAGTTGCAGCCCGGCACCGTTGGGGCCGAAGCGGCGAAGTAGGCAAAGGCACGAGGATCAACTCAGGGAAGGATCAGCGAGGAGTCGATGGAGAGGCTGACACCCTTGGTCTTGATCTTGACCTTGGTCGGGTCTTCGGGGGCTAGTTGTTCTCGAAGAGTGAACCCGCTGCCCAGTTGTCAACGTTGAGTGCACTCCGGCTGCGCCCGCCGCTGACCGAGGACCAGGTGCCGCCGGCCGTGTTGTTGTCCCCGCCGCTGATCGAGGAGAAGTTGCCACTGGCCGTGTTGCCAGCCCCTCCGCTGACCGAGGAGTGCGGATCGCTGGCCGTACTCTCTCGTCCGCCGCTCACCGAGGACCATGGGCCGGAGACGGAGTTGCCACGCCCTGCCACCAGTCCGCCGTGGCTCGTGAAACTGTTCGCCTGGCCGGTGACGAGGTTGTGCGAACCGGTGCGGTCGTCACCGTTCGGATTGCCGAGTTCGTTGTAGCCGACGATGAGATTGCCCAGCCCGTTCGTCGTGTCGCTTGTCCCCTGGCCGTTGACCACCTGAAGGTTGGCTCCATCGATGCGAATCGTTTTCACCATGCCACCCTGGCCGTCGTCCAGGTAGACAACGCTCAGGTGACTCAGGATGTCGGCCTGCTCAGGCGAGAGGAATTGCCGCGTGGGTGCGGAGGCCTTGAAGGCGGGCCCCGAAGGCGTCAGGGACTGGGCACTGAGAGCACTGCAGGCCAGAAGAACAGCGAGGCCGAGTCGACCGGCGGAGAAAGAAAACGACGGCATGGAAAACGTCATGGTGTGGTCCATCCTGGGTGTGGAAGTCCGTGCAACAGCGCCCGGGCGTCTTTCGACGACCCTTCAGTTTACGGCATAGGCTGCATCGTGCTGCCGCCACTGCAAAGGGGGCGGAGAAGCTCCGTGACGGCTATTTCTCCTGCGCCTGGGCCTGCTCGTCCAGCAGTTCCCGGAGGTGCGGGAGCACGGTTTCGGCCAGGGCTTTGTGTCCACGCGTCGAAGGATGTAGACCGTCGCTCAGCATGTGGCCAGGTGTGTTCACGGCGGCGGCCATGAAGAAGGGGATGAAGGCCACCTCTTCTTCGCGGGCGAGCTGTTCGTAGATCTCGGCAAAGCCGTTGGCGTAGGCTGGCCCGTAGCTCGTGGGGATGCGCATGCCCAGCAGCAACACCCGGGCACCGACGTTCTTTCCCTTGCGGATGATCTGCCGCAGATTGTTCGTGATGTTCTCGAGAGGCTGCCCCCGCAGCGCGTCGTTGCCGCCCAGTTCGACCACGAGGATGTCTGGTGGTGGGTCGAGTACCCAGTCGGCGCGACGCAGTCCTCCGGCCGAGGTGTCGCCACTCTGGCCTGCGGCCTGCAGGCGGATGGGGCGGCCTTCGGCTTCGAGCAGGCGTCCGAGTACGGCGGGGAAAGCTTCGTCCACCGGCAGGTGGAGTCCGGCGGTGATGCTGTCGCCGAGGAAGACCACCCGTGGGCCGTTGCCCTCCACGAGCGCGGCGGACGCGCCAAGGACGATGCTCTCGGGCTGAGCGTTGGCGCCGGGTGCGGGCTCACCGAGCCGGGCCGGGGATTCGCTGGAGGCCCGATCGCATCCGAGGGGGGCCAACAGGACGAAGAGAAGGGCAAGTGTGTGTACGAAGGAATGCATGCCGCGATCCTATCAGGCAGGATGTGCCCATGACTGACACCCCTCGGCTGCTTTGCACTGGCCTCACCCGCCGTCTCCCCTCTGGCCGGCAGATGCTGACCGTGCTCGATCACGTCGACCTGCGCATCGACGCGGGCGAATTCGTGGCCATTCTCGGGCCGTCCGGGAGCGGTAAGTCGACTTTGCTCGGGCTGCTCGCGGGTCTTGATCGGCCCAGCGAGGGCAGCGTGCAACTCGACGGCGTCGCTCTCGAGTCTCTGAATGAGGACGCCCTGGCCCTGTTGCGTCGCGAGAAGGTGGGGTTCGTGTTCCAGAGTTTTCAACTGCTGGGCAATCTGACGGCACGGGAGAACGTGCTGCTGCCCATGGAGCTTGCGGGCCGCAAGGACGCCCGCGCACGGGCCGACGAACTGCTCGAGCGTGTGGGGTTGTCCGAGCGCGGGCACCACTATCCGAGCCAGCTGTCTGGTGGCGAGCAGCAACGGGTCGCGTTGGCTCGCGCCTTCGGGCCGCGTCCGTCGGTGCTGCTGGCGGACGAACCCACGGGTAACCTCGACAGCGAGACGGGCCGTCGCGCCCTCGACCTGCTCGTCGAGTTGCGGGACGCCGAGGGGGCCACCCTGGTGCTTGTGACTCACGACACTCAGGTGGCGCAGGTGGCGGCACGGCGCGTTCACCTTGCGGACGGCAAGGTCGTCAAGGACGAGACGGGTCAGGCAGCGAGCGCCTCATGAGACCGGGCGTGTTGTTGAGCACCATGCGCCGCGAATCCCGCGGAAGTCGTGGACGGCTGTTGTTCTTCGTGCTCTGTCTCGCGGTGGGGGTCGCGGCTGTGACGGGTGTGGGGTCCCTTGTGGCCACCTTGCGCGACGGCATCCGCGCCAATTCGCGGGCTTTGCTGGCGGCCGACGTCGAGGTTTCGGCCCGGCGCCCGCTGCCCGCAGAAGCACTCGGCGACTTTCTCGCGACGCGGCCCGCTCTGCGCTTCACTGGCGTGCGCGAACTGGCGACGGTGGTGTCGAGCACCGAGGATGTGCTCGAGAGCCGTCTGGCCGAACTCAAGGTGGTCGATGGCGATTTCCCCTTCTACGGTGAACTCGTTCTCGACCCACCCGGGCGACTGGCGGACGCACTCGGTCCCGATCGACTGGTCGCCGCCCCGGAACTTCTCGATGCCCTTGGGCTGCGCGTCGGGGACGCATTGCAGGTGGGAGGCGTGCCCTTCGAGATCGCCGCGGTGGTGGTGGACGAACCCGGGCGGCTCGGCTTTTCGCTGGCCCTCGGCCCACGTGTTTTTCTGAGCGCCGAGGGCTTGGAGCGCACGGCCCTGCTCGGGGTGGGCAACCGAGTTCGCCACAAAGGCTTGCTGGCGGTGAGGGGACTGGCGGACGGCCGGACCCTCAACACCCTCGTGAGTGAACTGCAAGCGGCCCTGCCCGACAGCGGCTTCTTGCGCTTCGAGACCCACACCCAGGCCCAGCCCACCTTGCGCCGTGCGCTGGGGCGCGTGGAGGACTACCTCGGGTTGGTGGCTCTGCTCTCGTTGTTGCTCGGAGGGGTGGGGGTGGCTCAGATCGTGCGCGCGTGGATCGGCGAGCGCACCGCTTCCATCGCGGTGCTGCGTTGCCTGGGTCTGCGTCCCCGGGAGGTGTTGCTGCTTTATCTGACCCAGGTGGCAAGCCTGGCCTTCGTGGGCAGCGCAGTGGGAGCGGCTCTGGGAGCTTCTTTGCCGTGGGTGTTGGCGGCGGCCATGCCGGAACTGTTGCCTGGTGACCTGCTGACGAGCGTTCCCCTCGAGCCTCTCCTTCGCGGGCTGGGGCTGGGGCTCGGCGTGGCGTTGTTGTTCAGCTTGCCACCGCTTACCGCCGTCTACCGCGTGCCTCCGGCGCGAGTGCTGCGAGCGGATGCAGCCCCCTTGCCGGCGCCGCGCGCCTTGCGTTGGGTGGCGAACCTTGTGCTCTTGCTGGGTATTTTCGGAGCGTCGTGGTTGCAGAGCGACGACCTCGAACGGGCCGCCGTTTTCAGTGTGGGCATGGCATTGACCGTGGGCTTGCTCATGTGGGCGGCCCGGGGACTCATGCGCGTGTCCGGGCGCTTGCCGCGAGAACGATTGCATCCCGTGTTCAAACACGGACTGGCAGCTCTCTCGCGGCCGGGCGCCGGCACGGTGGGTGCCGTGGTGGCTCTCGGGTTGGGTGTGCTCGTGGTGCTGGCCATGGTGCTCGTCGAGGGTCGTATGGACGCCGAGTTGCGCAGTGCTCTTCCGGAAAACGCACCCAGTGTCTTTCTGGTGGACATTCAGTCAGACCAGTGGGCCGACGTTCAGGGTGCGCTGGAGCAAGCCGAGGCTTCTGCGGTGGATTCGGTTCCCGTTGTCATGGCGCGACTCAGTTCGATCGAGGGTGAGCCGGTGAGCGAGAGGCTGGCCCGTTCCATGGGTGGCACGGTCCGGGGTACGACAGCACAGGGTTCGGCCCCACCGAGTGGGACGGACACCGATGGCGGCTTCCGCGAGTCTGAAGGGGGGCGTCGGGGTGGGGGGCGTCGCAGCCGCCACTGGGTGCTGACCCGCGAGCAACGTCTCACCTGGCTGGAGGAGTTGCCGGAAGACAACCGCATTCTGGAAGGCGAACTCTGGAGTCATCCGGATCGTGCGGAGGTGAGTCTTGAGGAGGACTATGCAGAAGACCTGGGGGTGAGTGTGGGCAGCACTCTCGTCTTTGACGTGCTCGGCCGTCCTGTGGAGTTGCTCGTGAGCAGCACACGCTCGGTGGAGTGGGGAAGTTTTTCGATCAACTTCTTCGTGGTGGTGGAACCGGGAGTGCTGGAGCAGGCGCCCCATTTCCGCATTGCGTCGGCGCGTATCCCAGCAGACCAGGAGTCACTGCTGCAGGGACAACTTGCCGTGGCCCATCCCAACGTCACGATGTTGCGGGTGCGCAATCTTCTGGAGAAGGCGGCGGAGATTCTGGCGCGGCTGGGTTTTGGCGTGCGCTTGCTCGGCGCGTTCACCGCGCTGGCGGGCATCGTGATTCTGGCGGGCGCCGTGGCGAGCACGAGCTTGCGGCGCGCTCGCGAAGTGGCGTTGCTCAAGACCCTGGGGCTTACCCGCCGCGGGGTCATCGTGCTCTTCGCCACCGAGTACGCCCTGGGCGGTCTGACGGCGGGCCTGGTGGGTGGTCTGGGTGCCTATGCCTTGGCGTGGGGTTTTCTGGAGCAGGTGCTCGAACTGGGGGCCGAGTTGCCGTGGATGGCGTTGCCGCTGGCAGGTGTCTGTGGCGCCTTGCTCGCGACAGTGGCCGGTCTCGCGGCGAGTTTGCGTGCCCTGGCGGTGCGTCCTGTGGAGAGCCTGCGGGCCTGAGGTCGCGCTTCTGCTGCGAGGCAGAATCGTTTGCATCCTTTGCATCCATAGAGACCTGCGTGGCGAATCCAGGGGTGAACCCGATTGATCACCTCCCTCTGGAGCACGACCGATGATGAGCCTTCTGCTGGCCGCCGCCCTCTCCAACGGCGAGGTCCTGCACGATTTTAGCCGCGAGGACGCCCGTGAATTTTCCACCGTGAACGACACGGTGATGGGCGGACGCTCGGCGTCTCGGGTCGAGGCGTTGGAGGGTGGGGTGCTTCGCTTCGCCGGGGAGTTGTCCCTCGAGAACAACGGCGGCTTTACGTCGTTCCGGTCCCGGACCGTGGATTACGGCGTTGGGCCCAGCGACGGTCTCGCGATCCGGGTGAAGGGTGACGGCCGCACGTACATCTTCTCCCTCGACATCTCTGGCGTTCCGATTCCCGCGGGTGGCTACTGGCAGGAGTTCGAGACCCAGGAAGGTCTCTGGGAGGACATTCGCCTTCCGTACGCCGACTTCATTCCGAACAGCTTTGGCCGACAACTCGGCGGCTTGCCCGCCGTCACTCCGGAGCGAATCGACGGGATGGCGCTGTATCTCAGCGACAAAAAGCCGGGTTCCTTCTCGATCGACATCGATGAGATCGGAACGTACTGGGACGATGCGTCCGTGACTGTCTCGGACGATGATGCCGAGGCCTTGTTGCCCGCCGAGTGTTCGACGCTTCTCGCCTTGCTTGAGCAGACGGGGCTCGACGCCGCGGTCTCCGAGTTGGAGGGTTTCACGCTCTTCGCGCCCACGGATGACGCCTTCGCCAAACTGCCGCCGGACGTCGTCGGCGCGCTGCTTCGACCTGAGAACGCTGCTGTGCTTGAGCGGGTTCTCCTTCGTCACGTCGTGGCTGCTCCTGTGACCGCCTGGAACGCCGCCGGTCTTGACCGCGCCGAGGTTCTCGACGGGGGTGTTCTGAAGATTGAGCGCGACGGTTCCGGGTTGCGTGTGGGTGGGGCGCGGGTTCTCGTCGCTGACCGCCTGCGTGGCCAGGGTGTTGTCCACGTCATCGACTCGGTGATCGTCCCCGACGACCTGGCTCTGGTGACACCAGCGAAGGATGCATCGGACGTGCTTTCCGCTGCGATCACCCGCGGTGTGCCGCTCTTCAACGACGGCAACGCCGAGGCTTGTGCTGCCGTTTACCGCACAGCTGTCGAGGCCACTCTGGCACTCTCTTCCGGGAGTCTCAGCGTCGAGACTCTCGAGACGTTACGCGTCGCCCTCGCCAGGTCCGAACGGGAGGACGCGCGCGCCGCGGCGTGGACCCTGCGCGGCGCGATGGACCGAGCGATCACCCGCGGCTGACCGAAAGTTTGTCACACGAGCTGGCGCTGCTCACCTGCTCGACCTTCTTCAACGCAAACGAGCGCGCTGCCCGTCGGCAACGCGCCCGTGGAATGGAGGGGGTTCGTCCGCAAGCTTGTTATGGGCTCGAGTATGTTCCCGCCGCCCAGCTTTTGACATCTGCGGCGGTGAGCCCGTACCCGCCGCTGACCGAGGAGAAGGGGCCGCTGGCTTCGTTTTCGTAGCCGCCGCTGATCGAGGAGGCGAAGCCGCCGCTGGCCGTGTTGTTGTACCCGCCGCTGACCGAGGAGAGGCCGCCGCTGGCCGTGTTTTTGTTCCCGCCGCTGACCGAGGAGAAGTAGCCGCTGGCCGTGTTGTCCTGCCCGCCGCTGATCGAGGAGTCGGTGGCGCTGGCCGTGTTGAGAGACCCTCCGCTGACCGACGACCGGGTGCCGTAGGCCTCGTTGCCGAACCCGCCGCTGACCGAGGAGGCGTAACCGCTGGCCGTGTTGTTGTACCCGCCGCTGACCGAGGAATCCCCTTCGCTGGCCGTGTTGTAGCCCCCACCGCTGACCGAGGAGGCGTAGCCGTAAGCCGTGTTGTCCTGCCCACCGCTGACCGAGGAGTAGTTGCCGTTGGCTTCGTTTCTGTACCCGCCGCTGACCGAGGAGGAGAAGTCACTGGCCGTGTTGTTTTGCCCGCCGCTGACCGAGGAGAAGTAGTTGCTGGCCGTGTTGTCTCGCCCCCCGCTGACCGAGGACCTGCTTCCGCTGGCCGTGTTGTCGAATCCGCCGCTGACCGTCGACCATGCACCTGAAATCGTGTTGTCCTGTCCTGCCACCAGCCCGCCATAGCTGGAGAAGCTGTTCTCCTGCCCGGTGACGATGTTGTGAGATCCGGTGCGGTCGTCACCGTTCAGATTGCCGAACTCGTTGTAGCCGACGATGAGGTTGCCGAGGCCATCCACGGCGCCACCGGTCGTGCCCGAGCCGTTCACGATCTGAAGGTTGGCGCCCTCGATGCGAATGGTCGTGACCTTGCCGCCCAGGCCATCGTCCTGTTCCACAAGACTTATGTAATTAAGGACCTCTTGTGAGCCGCGAATGATCTGGGTGGGTGACTCGGCATAAGGAGTCTTGGCCACACCCTTCTTGTACGGAGTCACCTGCGTCGTGCAGTAGATGAAGGTGCTGCTGAGATCGTCGGGAAGCTCTTCGGTCGCTCCGATGAGCAAGCTGAGGAAACCATTCACCGGCACATACAAAACGTAATCACCGCCGAGCGGGTCGCTGCTGCCCAGCGACTGCTTGCCTTGCACCGCGAAGTGAAGCGTCTCTGCCCAGGGCTGGGCCAGCGTGTCCAGGTAGGGGGTGGTTTTGGCGGCGTCCTCGTACAACCGCACGACCACATCGAACTCGGC
>JAQWOM010000028.1 GCA_029245865.1 Planctomycetota bacterium | reverse complement strand
GGGCCTCTGGCATCGGCGGTTCGCTGGGCGAACCCGTCATGACCGGCTCGGGTGATTTGACGCCCGGCAGCTCGGCAGGCTTCACGGTCACGATCTCGAACGCTCAGCCGTTTGCGCTGGGTTTCGTGTTCTTCGGGCTGGCAGACAACCCAACGCCGTTCTTCGGCGGGACGTTCCACCCGATTCCGTGGCTCCAGAGCCTGATTTTCCCGTTCAACGCCTCGGGTTCATTCTCAGGAACCACGGCCATGGACCCGACGTTCCCGGGCAGTACCTCCCTGTACTTGCAGGCCTTCTTCGAGGATGCGTCCGCCCCTCAGGGGATCTCCGGCAGCAACTGTCTGGAGCTGCAGGTTCCCTGACCCAGTCAGTCCCTGCTGCGGGCCACGAAAGGCCGGTGCGAGATGACCTCGTGCCGGCCTTTCTGCGTCTCCGGATCGCGGTTTCAAGAGGGCCTGTTCGTCTTGTTCGCAGAGGGCAAAAGCCTATAGTCTGGGCCTGAATCTAGCCCGGACAGGAGAATCCCTTGTTCCTCGATTACCACGCCGTCTTGGTGTTCCTGATTACAGGAGTGGCCATGGTGAGCGCGCCGTTGATCCTGGGCTTTCTGTTTCGGCCGTCGAATCCGTACCCCGAAAAGAACATGGCGTACGAGTGTGCCGAGGACCCGATCGGTCCGGCTCAGATTCGCTTCGATATGCGGTTTTACACCACGGCCTTGATCTTCATCATCTTTGAGGTGGAGATCGCGCTGATGTTTCCCTGGGCGCGTGTTTTTCGTGACGCCCCGAATCAGACGCTGGCTCTTGGGGCGGGACTCATCTTCATGTCCATTGTGTTCCTCGGGTTGGTTGTGGACTGGGTCAAGGGCGATTTGGATTGGGTGAAGACCTTTCACAACAAGCGCCGGGTTCAGGATTGAACTGGAGAGAGATGACACCATGGGCCTTCTGAACAACACTCTCCCCGACAACAAGCTGGTCGGCGCCGTCGACACGGCGGTCGGGTGGGGGCGCAAGTCATCTGTCTGGCCGATGACCTTCGGCATTGCCTGCTGTGCGATCGAGATGATGGCGGTCTTCGCGGCCACCTTTGATCTGGACCGCTTTGGCGCCGGCATTCCTCGGGCGACTCCGCGTCAGAGTGATTTGATCATCGTGCCCGGTACTGTGAACGCGAAGATGGCCGTGCGGGTGCGTCGGCTCTACGACCAGATGGCCGAGCCGCGCTACGTCATCGCCATGGGCGCCTGTGTGTGCGGCGGCGGGCCTTACGTGAAATGGGGCTACAACACCGTGAAAGGCGTCCACAAGATCATTCCGGTGGACATCTTTGTTCCCGGCTGTCCTCCCCGCCCGGAGGCTCTGATGGATGGAATCTTGAAGCTTCGCGAGAAGATTGGCCGTGAAGCAGTGTTTGCGCGGCGAAATGAGGCAAACACCCAGATGAACGCAAAGTACGACGCGGTGTCCTGACCGGACAGCCACCGAAAGAGCGGATACGGACGCCCTGGGATGAACGAGCAGCAACTCCACGACAAACTCCGAGCAACAGGCCTCGGAGGCATCGGCGAGCTGGAGAGCTCCGCGCGCGACCCCTTTGTGGTCGTTGAGGCGAGCGTCCTGCTCGAGGTCATGGCCTTCTTGCGAGACGACTCCGAGACAGCCATGGAGATGCTTCACAACGTGACGGCGGTGCAGCGCGAGACGGGCTTCGATGTCGTTTATCACCTCTGCTCTTACTCACGGCATCACTCGTTAACCCTCAAGGTGATCGTGGCTCAGCCGGAGGGCGAGGCTGGCGATTGGGAGCCTGCGGTTCCGAGCGTGGCCAGTGTTTATCCGTCCGCGAACTGGCACGAGCGCGAGCAGTGGGATTTGCTGGGGGTTCGTTTCAACGATCACCCTGACTTTCGGCGCATCATTCTTCCGGAGGAGTGGATCGGCCATCCGCTTCGCAAGGATTACGTGTATCCAAGCACCTTTGGCGAAATACCGCTCGAGCTGGACGCGATTCCGTTGTACGAGCGCGATGAGAATGACCCTCCCAAGCCGTCTGAACCCCGACCTGCTGGGACGCCTTTGACTCAGCCGCCGAGTGAGTACAGCACCCGTCCTGATGCAGGCGGGCGCGCACCTGCTCCTGAAAAGAAGGGCGAGAGCTGATGGAAGCGCTCGAGATGTACACGGTCGATGACCGCTCGGATGTCTACACCGAGGAGCTCAAGCTCAACCTGGGCCCACAGCACCCTTCGACGCATGGAGTCTTGCGCGTCGAGTTGAGTATGGATGGTGAGATCATCACGGCCTCGCGCTGTGATATCGGGTATCTGCACCGCTGCGCCGAAAAGATCGGTGAGAATGTCACCTACCTTCAGTACACGCCGTACACCGACCGCATGGACTACCTGGCGTCCATGAACAACAACCTGGCCTGGAGCCTGACGGTCGAGAAGCTTCTCGGTGTCGAGGCGCCGGAGCGCGCGCAGTGGTTGCGCATGATTTGTGCAGAGCTGAATCGCATTGCGAGTCACCTCATTGCGTTTGGCACTTACGGTATCGACATCGGGGCCAACACGCCGTTCTTCTATGCCTTTAGAGAGCGTGAGTCGATCATGGCTTTGCTGGAGCGTCCGTCAGGTGCGCGAATGCTCTACAACTACATTCAACCCGGTGGTCTTCGGCGTGATGTTGATGAGAACTGGGTGACGGACGTACTCGCCTTTTGCGATGACTTCGAGAAGCGCTGGGCCGAATACAACACGCTACTTTCAAACAACCGAATCTTTATCGGGCGTACCGCGAACATCGGTGTCATTCCGCAAGATGTTGTTTATGCGTGTGGCGCCACGGGCCCTGTCATGCGTGGCTCGGGTATCAAGTGGGATCTGCGTCGTGACGTGCCCTACCTGAAGCCGTATGAAGAGGTGGACTTTGACGTGCCGGTCGGGGAAGGCACTCACGGCACGCTCGGTGATTGCTGGGACCGCTACTGGGTCCGCATGCGCGAAATGATGGAGTCCATTCGCATCATTCGCCAGGGCTGCGCCGCCCTTCCAGGTGGCGAGGTCATGGAGAAGGTGATGAAGAAGATGTACAAAACGCCACTGACTCCGGAGGCCGGTGAGGCCTATATGCGTTGCGAAAACCCTCGCGGCGAACTCGGTTTCTATGTGGTTGCTGAGGGCGGGACTTCGCCGATTCGCTGTCGTGCCCGTGCGCCCAGCTTCTGCAACCTGTCGTTGCTCGACAGTCTTCTTCCAGGAACCATGATTGCGGATGCCGTCGCAATCATTGGCTCTCTCGACATCGTTCTTGGCGAGGTCGATCGCTAGTGGAAACACTGATCGACTTTTTCACCGGCACGCTGGGGCTGGGGCCGACACTCGCCCTGAGCTTGGCTTACGCCACCGCGATAGGCAGCCTGCTGGGCTTCATCACCGTCTACGCGATGTTCGCCATCTGGATGGAGCGCAAGGTCGCCGCACACATCCAGCAGCGCTTCGGGCCCATGGAGGTTGGTGGGTGGCATGGTTGGGCGCAATCGCCTGCCGATGCGCTCAAGTTGATGTTCAAGGAGGACATCATTCCGTCGGGAGCCAACAAGGTTCTCTTCTGGATTGCACCGGCGATTGTGTTCTGCGGGGTGCTTGCAGGCTTCATCGCCATTCCGTTTGCGGCTGGCGTGCAGATCGTCGACATCGACCTGGGTGTCTTCTTCATCATCGCCATTGCGTCCATCGAAGTGATCGGCGTGATCATGGCCGGCTGGTCTTCGAACAGTAAGTACAGTCTCTTTGGCGCGGTCCGCGAGGCAGCGCAGGTCGTGTCTTACGAGTTGCCGTCGGCGACCGCTTTGCTCGCCCCTATTCTTGTCGTGGGCAGCTTCAAGCTGGGCGACTTCAATACCTATCAGGCTGAGCACGGGTGGATCATCTTCAGCAATCCATTCATGTGGATTGCGCTGCTGGTCTATTTCATCGCCTCGCTGGCCGGATGCAAGCGCGCGCCTTTTGATTTGCCCGAGGCCGAGTCGGAGCTTGTCTCCGGTTTCCACACCGAGTATTCGGGGATGCGTTTTTCGTTCTTCGGTCTCGAAGAATTCGTGTCGATGCTTCTGGTCTCTGCCATTACGTGCACGCTCTTCCTCGGGGGCTACACGCTGCCGTTTAACTTCCTCGATGTGGCCAACCTCGCTGCTCCATTCCACTTGCTGGGTGTTGCGGTTCTGATTGTGAAGATTTTTGCGGTCATCTTCGTGCAGATGTGGCTGCGCTGGACGCTGCCACGCATGCGTGTCGATCAGGTGATGACCATGGGATACAAGTATTTGTTGCCTTGGGCTCTCTTCGCTGTTGCGGGGACTGCGGTTTGGCACGTCTGGATGGAGGGTTAGGCAGGATGGGTTCCGTCCGCGAATATTTTTCGAACATCGCCAATGGGTTGGGCAGCACTGCCAAGGGCATGGCAATCACGCTTCGCCACTTCACGAGCGAGCCGATTATCACGGTGCAGTACCCGAAGGAATCGCTTCCGATTCCTCCGACCTACCGCGGCATGCATATTCTTGAGCAAGAGAAGTGCATTGATTGCCATCTGTGTGCCAAAGCGTGTCCGGTGGATTGCATTGAGATCGAGTCGGTCAAACACGGCCGTGTACTCGAGTGGAAGAAGTTCTCCATTGATTACAAGAAGTGCATCTTCTGTGAGTTCTGTATTCCTCCGTGCCCCGTGGATTGCATCCACATGACCACGGAGTTCGCGTTGGCGACAGACAACGCAGACGGGATGGTCGAAGACATGCTGACCTGGACGGGGCTGAGGCCGGAAGACCAGGCCAAGCTGGAAGGCAAAGCGTCGCCGAAAAAACCGGCGGCTCCCGCTCCAGCAGGTGGCGGTGAAGGCGATGCTCGGTCACGAGTGGCAGCGATGCTCGCCAAGCGAAAGAAGGAGGAAGGCTAGCGTGGACTTCATGTTCATCGTCTTCGCCGGGTTGGCCGTGCTGGGAGGGCTTGTCATGGCCTTTCACCAGAGCATTGTTCACTCAGCTTTCGGGCTCGTGGGAGCGCTGTTTGGCGTTGCCGGCCTGTACTGGACGATGGGTGCGGACTTCCTTGGCGGCCTTCAGGTGCTGCTTTACGTGGGCGGGGTGACGGTGCTCTTGCTGTTCGCCGTCATGTTGTCGACGCGCGATTCGACGCGCCTTGCTCTCAGCCGCTATGTCCTGGTGGCTCCCGTGGTTGGTTTGCTCGGAATGTTTATCTTCCAGGCTTATCGCGGGGTTTATCAGGTTGTGCAGGTACTTGGCGTTCAGGGACCAGAAGCCCCTCAGCCGACGACTCAGCAGATTGGCGAGTTGCTTCTCTCGCCTGACGGCTATCTGGTGCCGTTTGAGCTGGTTGCCGTCCTCTTGCTGTTGGTCCTGATTGGTGCCGTCACGATTGCCCGAAGAGGCCAGGAGCAGGACGAGGATCAGGGGCAGCCGGCAGGCACTGAGTCCGGAGGGACGCCATGAGCCCCTTTCTTCTCACGCTGAATGACGTCGTGATGCAGGGAGAGCCCCTTGGGGAGGGCGCCGCCACTGGGCTTGTCGGCCAGCTGTCTTCTTACATGGTCGTGTCGGGCATTCTCTTCGTGCTGGGTGTCGCGACGATCATCACGCGTCGGAATGCGCTCTACGTGCTGATGGGTACGGAGCTGATTCTGAATGCAGCGAACATCAACTTCGTTGCCTTTGCCCGCTTTGGTGGTTTTGGCATCGACGGCCAGATGATGGCACTTGTCGTGGTCATGCTCGCCGCCGCTGAGGCGGCCGTTGCACTGGCTATCGTGCTGAGGGTTTTCCATGACTTCGGCAGCATCGATATCACTCGCACCGACAGCCTGAGAGATTAGATCGATGAGCGGCTTGCAAGATCTCATCGCTACAGACACGACCATGCTCATGATCGGGCTGGGGCTGTTTTGCGTGCCCTTGCTAGCCGGGCTGATCCTGATCTTCTTCGGGCGGAAGCTGCCGCGCGGAGGAGACTGGATCGCGCAGTCATCGATTGTGGCCTGCGCCATCGCCAGCGTGTGGCTGTTCTGGCAGGTGATCGTCAAGCACGACCAGACAGATTGGACCTGGTGGAGCGCGTCTGCCGGTCTCGATTGGACCTGGATTAAGACGGGTCCGTTTGAGGTCACCGTAGGTCTGTTCTACGACAACATGACCGTCATCATGGCGGCGATGGTCACGGTCGTGGCCAGTTGCATCTTCTTCTTCAGCGCCGGCTACATGCACGGCGATCGCGACTACCCGCGCTTTTTCGCGTACCTCAGCTACTTCTGTTTCGCGATGATGGGGCTGGTTGTCGTGGACAACCTGCTCTTCCTGTTCATCTTCTGGGAGTTGGTTGGCGTCGGCAGTTATCTGCTGATCGGATTCTTCTACGACCAGGTCGAGCCACCCAAGGCCAGCCTCAAGGCCTTCATGGTGAATCGAGTGGGCGACGTGCTGTTTTTGCTGGGGCTGATCATTGCCTGGCAGATGTTTGGCACGCTTCGCTACCCGGAGCTCTTCGAGCGCCTCGCAGCAGGTGAGTTCGCGCCGCTCTCCTCCGACCACATTCTGGCGGGTTGGGATCACCAGGCCCTGCTGACACTTTCGGGCATTCTCATCTTCTGCGGGGCGGTGTCGAAGAGTGCCCAGCTTCCACTGCACACCTGGTTGCCGGATGCGATGGCCGGGCCGACGCCTGTGTCTGCGTTGATTCACGCGGCAACCATGGTTGCCGCCGGTGTGTTCATGGTCGGTCGCATGTACCCGTACTTCACGCCGACCGTACTGGTGGTGATCGCCATGGTTGGCGCCTTCACCGCACTGATCGGTGCGACCATGGGTCTCGTGGCATGGGACATCAAAAAGGTTCTGGCTTACTCAACCATGAGTCAGCTTGGCTACATGATGCTCGGCCTGGGAGTCGGCGGTTTTGTCGCGGGGCTGTTCCATCTCATTACGCATGCCTTCTTCAAGGCTTGCTTGTTTCTTGGTTCCGGCTCGGTCATCCATGCCGTGCATAGCCAGGACATGCGCGACATGGGAGGTTTGCGCAAGAAGATGCCTTTCACTTACGCAACCTTTCTGGTTGCGACTCTTGCTTTGGCCGGCGTGCCTATGTTTGCCGGCTACTACAGCAAGGACCAGATCGTCGCCAACGCAATGGCCTGGGGATTGACCGGCGGCATCGCACACTGGATTCCCCTGGTGTTTGGGGCCATCGGTGTTCTGCTGACGACCTTCTATATGTTCCGGTTGGTCTTCCTGACTTTTCATGGTGCACCGGCGGACAAGCACAAGTACGACCACGCTCACGAGTCACCACCAGTCATGGTGCTGCCACTTGTCGTGCTGGCTGCTTTTGGTTTGTTCGGAGGCGGCACAATTCACCCGCTGCCGAATAACGATGAGCTTTGGTTCAACAGCGTGGTGGAGAAGCCCGTCTCGGCTGCCGCTGTGGGACTAGGGTTTCCGTCGGCGGCTCACGACTTGCCCGGACTCAAGCGGGGAGGGCACGGCGAGCCCGCCGAGACCGGTCACGGGGAGGACTTCTTTGAAGAGCCCGGCGTCTTCGAGGGTGACCATGGCGAGTGGATTGACGCGCTTCACAAGGCGCACTATCCGGCGTTGATTCTTTCGATGATCATGATTGCCGCGGGATACCTCCTTGCGCGTCGTATGTATTTGACGCGATCGACGGATCCGGAAGAAGTTTCCAAGCGTTTTGGACCGTTGCACAAGATCATTTCGAACAAGTACTACTTTGACGAGTTTTACGCCATTGCAGTCATTGGCAACCTGAAGAAGTGGAACAACGGACTCGCTTGGTTCGACAAAAACATCTTGGACGGCGCCGTCAATCTCGTGGCTCTTCTATGCCGCTTTGTGGCATTCATTTGCGGCATGTTTGATACCTATGTGATTGACGGTTTTGTGAATTTCTGGCGCGGTTTAATCCGCGGATTGTCGTCGGTGCTGCGTTTGTTGCAGACCGGCAATGCACGTGACTACCTGACCTGGACCCTCGTAGGCCTGATCATCCTGGCCTTCGTCCTGCGCTGAGGAACCTCGGGACTCTCATGGATATTCTGAGCCTCATCATTTTCTCGCCCCTGCTTGCCGCAGTGGCGATCCTTCTCATCCCATCAGAGCGCAAGGATGCGCTGCGGACGACCTGTGTAGCAGGTGCGCTTGTGCCGCTTGTCCTTGCGACCAAGCTCTGGGTCGACTTCGACACGACGGTTGCCAGCTATCAGTTCGGGGTGTCCATCGACTGGATCAAGTCGCTGGGGATCCAGTATTCACTGGGCGTTGATGGACTGAGTATCCCCATGGTCTGGCTTGCAGCGCTGCTGATGTTCATTGCGCCGTTTGCAGCCTGGAAGATCGAGAAGGGCGTCAAGGGCTTCATGCTCCTGTTGCTGCTGCTCGAGACGGGAATCCTGGGAGTCTTCTGCTCCCTGGATCTCTTCCTCTTCTACGTGTTCTGGGAAGTGATGCTCCTGCCGATGTATTTCCTGATCGGCATCTGGGGAGGCAAGCGCCGAGAGTACGCAGCCATCAAGTTCTTCCTCTACACGCTGGCTGGCTCGGTGTTGATGCTGCTAGGCATCGTCGCGCTTTACCTTTGCGTGCGCGATGTCACGCCGACACCCTTCTCCATCCCGGTTCTCTCGGAGATGGTCCAGTCTGGACAGGTCACAGGTGCGAACCTCATCAATGGCGGCGTGCTCTTTGGCTGGCCATTCCTGAAATGGGTCTTCCTGTTCTTCTTTATCGCCTTCGCGATCAAAGTGCCGATTGTCCCGTTCCACACCTGGCTTCCTGATGCACACGTCGAAGCTCCGACTTCAATCTCGATGGTGCTCGCCGGCATTCTTCTGAAGCTGGGCTGCTACGGAATCTTGCGCATCAATCTCGGGATGTTCCCAGACATCGCCATGGACTTCGCAACCATCGGCGCGGTTATCGGGGTGGTGTCTATCTTGTATGGCGCATTTGTTGCCATGGCACAGACAGACTTCAAGCGCATGGTGGCGTACTCGTCGGTGAGTCACATGGGTTATGTCTTGCTGGGCGCTTCGGCACTCACAAGTGCTGGATTGAATGGCGCTGCCATGCAGATGTTCACGCATGGAACCAGCTCAGCCATGCTCTTCCTTCTTGTCGGAGTTGCCTACGACCGTGCGCACCACCGCGAGATCGAGGGCTTTGGCGGACTGGCAAGCGTTGCACCTGTTTACACCGGCATTACGACCCTTGGATTCTTTGCCGCCCTGGGGCTGCCCGGCATGAGCGGGTTCGTTTCGGAATTCTTGGTGCTGGTGGGTTCCTGGGGGGTCTATCCGGTGCTCACGTCGCTTGCCGTCATCGGCATCGTGATCACCGCGGCATTCCTGCTCTGGACGTTGCAGCGAGTGTTCCTCGGCCCGCTCAATGAGAAGTACAAAGACTTTCCAGATGTCGACAAGCGCGAGATTTTCACTCTCGTGCCGTTGGCCATCCTGTGTGTGCTGCTCGGCGTGGTGCCACAGATCTTGTTAGGACACATGGAAGCCACCATGGAGCAGATTCGTGCGTTGTTCGGCTAGCGCGCGGACTGAGAGAAGCTGATGACCCCCGAGTTGCTCACACAGATCGCGGCCCTGAAGCCCGAGATCTACCTGACCCTCGGTATCGTGCTTACCGTTATTGCCGACCTCGTGTTCGGTGTGCGTGGCCGTAATCTGGTCGCCGTGCTGGGACTCGCTGCTGTTGGCATGGCTCTGTGGTGCCTTGCAGATCCCGCAGGCTCGCACCCCGAGCGCGTGTTCGGGATGTTGACCTTTGATGGATACGCACGGTTTTTCCGCGCTCTGATCATCAGTGCTACGGGGATCGTGATTCTTCATGCAGTGGTGTTCCGTGGCATGGAGAACGTGAGCCGTAATGAGTTTGTGCCCATGCTTCTGGGCACGGCGCTTGGCGGCAGTTTGCTCGTCTCCACCGACAACCTGGTCATGTTGCTGCTGAGCCTGGAGCTGCTCTCGCTCAACTCTTATCTGCTGGCCGGCTGGCAGCGGAAAGAAAGGCGTTCTTCAGAGGCGGCTTTGAAGTATCTGGTCTACGGAGCTCTCGCCTCCGCGATCATGATTTTCGGATTCAGCCTCCTGTACGGCATCTCGGGAAGCCTCAGCTTGCCGGTGATTGGCGCCGGTGTGTCGGCGGCCTGGTCTGGCGGCGTTCTGGGAACGACCCAGCTCGTGGTGATTGTTGCCACAGCGTTGGTCTTGGTCGGTTTCGGTTTCAAGATTGCGGCCTTCCCCTTTCACTTCTGGGCGCCGGATGTCTACGAAGGCGCTCCCACTCCTGTGACAACGTTCCTGGCTGTGGCGAGCAAGGCGGCCGGCTTCGGAGTGCTGATCCGTTTCCTTGACGCCGTTTTCCTTGGTGAGGCACTCAATGCCGAGTGGTTGCCCCGGCTGGGGCATGTCATCGCTGTGATTTCTGCAGTGACCATGACCTACGGCAACGTCACAGCAGTTTTGCAACGAAACGTGAAGCGCATGCTGGCGTACTCGTCCATCGCACACGCCGGCTATTTGCTGATGGGCGTGGCCGTGATGACCAGTGGCCTCGACGCAGACATTGGCCTCGACGCCACGCTGTTCTATTTGGCGACTTATTACGTTGCGACTCTGGGCGCATTCGGTTGTGTGATGGCGCTTTCCAACCGCTTCGGCGCCGAAGATCTCGACGATTACCGTGGGCTTGGTTGGTCGGCTCCCTTCACAGGCGCGATGTTCGTCCTGTTTCTCGTGTCGCTGACCGGGCTCCCACCGACTGCAGGATTTGCAGGCAAGGTCATGCTTTTCATGGCCAGTCTCGATTCAGGGCTCTACTGGCTCGCTGTTGTTGGAGCCATCAATGCCGTCGTGTCGTTGTTCTATTACTTCAAAATCGCGCGCGCGATGTACCTGCGTGGCGACTCGAAGTTCATTGCGGGCATCCCTGACCGTGGCGTCATGGTGTTCTTTGCCCGGGCAAGCATTCTCGCCCTGGGAGTCGCAACGGTGTACTACGGCCTTGCCTTTGATGGCCTCAAGACGTGGGTAGAGAGCGCTCTCCTGTAGTGGCTGACGTAGGTGGCGGGCAGGCGCCTCGGTCGCTCTGTTGATCGCTCTGTTTACTTGCTTCGCCTACAAGCTCTGGATGCTCCATGCGTCGGGTTTCATGGCTCTCCTGGCGGAGCCATCAGCGTCCGGGTGCAGCGGGCCCTGGTCCTTCGTCGCCGGCCTTGACGGTTGCTTACTGCTGTGGCGCGTCCACGGCTGACTCAACTGCCGGGCTGGCCAACAGTGTCATGGTGGTTCCGAGGGCCGTCGTCGCCACAACGCTCAGAAGAAAGATCAGAGCGAAGGTGCGGTGTGCCTTGCGGTGCTTTGCCGTTTCTTCGCGCGCCAGGCGGACGCCGGTCACGGTGAGTACGGGAAAGATCAGAAATGTGGCCGTGACGGCCACAAAGTGAATGGTGCGAAAAACACTCGCGGCGCCCTGATAGGTCAACTCGGCTCCCATGATTTCGGCTTCGCGGATGGTCCAGGCAAGCAGCCCGAGCATCACAACAACCATTCCGTAGTGGATGTTTCGACGCCTGGTCACGCCGGACCAGAGCACCGCGACGAGAGCCACAACGGTGAATCCGAGCGCGAGGAGAAACGGAGTGGAGATCAATGCCGGCGTCTTCTGGTCAGGATGGGGGCGACGCCTTTTTGGGCGTTGCCTTCTTCCTGCTCGCGGCCTTCTTGGATGCTGTCTTTTTCTTGCTGGCGGCCTTCTTGCGCGCTGCCTTTTTCTTGGGGGCCTTGGGCTCTGAGGCCTCTTCGTCCTTCTGCTTCTTGACGGGCGGAAGCAGTTTCACATTGGGGTGCGCTTTGCAGGCCATTTTGCCGCCGGCGACAGGCTCGGTCATGGGCTTACCGCACGCTTTTCCGGTCCGGGATTTTCGTGTGCACGCGGGAAGAGAAAGAGTTCCACGACACTTCGGGAATTTGGTGCACGCCAAAAATTTTCCGCGTCGAGACCGTTTGACGACAAGCGGTGTTTCGCAATCTGGGCAGGGTACAGATGTCTCAACAGGCCACAGCGGCTCGCCAGCCTTGCTCACGGAAACAGTTCCGTCGCACTTCTTCTCTTTGAATCCGGTGCAAGCCAGGAATGCGCTGCCCCAGCGATTGACCTTGCGTTCCATTTGCCTTCCACAGACGACGCCCTTGTCGTTCCGCTTTCGGCATGTGAACTCGGTGAGTTCTGCTTCGGCCTTGCGGCGCCCGGTCAGGCTTAGCGTGTTCTTGCAGTCCGGGTAGCGTGAACAACCCAGGTAGCTGCCGAAGCGATTGAACAAGATGGCCATGGGCGCGGTGCACGCAGGCCCACCGTCTTCTGGAACTTTGCCGCACGGCAAATCTTCGAGGAGAATGGGCCGCTCCCAGTACGGCTCCATGTTCTCTTCGGCGTTCTTGAGATCGCTTGAGAAGCGGTCGTAGAACTCCTGCACAACTTGCACCCAACCGACGGCACCTTCTGCCACTCGGTCCAACTCACTTTCCATGTTTGCGGTGAATTCGGTGTTCACCACCTTGTCGAAATATGGAATCAGAAGGTCTGTGACGGCCTCGCCTAAGTGCGTGGCATGAAATGATTTAGAGCGCTTTGCCTGGGGCCCGCGGGCGTCCGCAGGTGCTTCATCATCGTCCCCGTCTTCAGCGTCTGCAGTTTGCGGGTCGGGTTCTTGCGCAGGAGCATCAGCCTCATCTTCACCGGCAACCATGGCGCGTCGAGCGTCATCTTCTGCGGACTCTTCGCCGTGGTCGACGTACTTACGATCCACGATGGTGGACAAGATAGAAGCGTAAGTGGAGGGCCTGCCGATGCCGTGTTTTTCAAGCAAGCGGACAAGCGACGCTTCAGTGTAGCGTCGCGGAGGAGAGGTGAAGTGCTGTGTCGTATCGACACTACGAGAAACCATCTCTTGCCCCTCACTAAGAGCGGGCAGTTGCTGATCATCTCGCGTGTCGCGTCCGTAGACCCGGGTGTGTCCGTCGAACGTTGTGACTCGGCCCGAAGCATCGAAAGCCGCGCCATTGCACGTGAGTTCGACATTGGTCACGAGGTATTCAGCGGGCGACATCTGACTTGAGATGAAGCGCCTCCAAATGAGCTCGTAAAGCTTCATCTGCTCGGCAGACAGGGTGCCGGAGAGATCTTCTGGACGTAAGGTCGGGTCCGTGGGACGGATGGCTTCGTGAGCTTCCTGAGCCCCCTTTTTACTGCGGTACGAATTGGGTTTGGACGGCAGATAATTCGGACCGTAGAGAGTCGGAATGAGCTCAAGGGCAGCTTGCTGCGCGGACTTAGAAATATGGAAAGAGTCCGTTCTCATGTAGGTGATGAGACCAACCGCACCCTTGCCTGGTAGCTCCATACCCTCATAGAGCTGCTGGGCCACCCGCATCGTTCGCCGCGCAGTGAAGCCGTAGCGACTCGATGCGGCTTGCTGAAGGGTGCTCGTGATGAAGGGCGGGCGCGCGCGATCTTTACGCGCTTTTTGCTCGAGCTTCGTGATCGTAAAGGCGGCACCCGTGACGGGTGGATAACGGAGAGTTCCTTTGCCGGCCTCTTCGTTGTCTCTCGGCGTCAAGCTGCTTGCTTCGGGTGAGACCCGCGACAGCACATTCATGGCGCCTGAAGCATCCGTGAGCTTCAGCTTTTCACCATCGAGCCGGCCGAACTCTGCTTCGAAAATCTCTTCGGTGCCCTCGACAGCGAACTGCGCGACGAGTCGCCAGTACTCTTCGGGGTCAAAGTCACGGATTTCCCGTTCGCGCTCCACCACCAACCGCACTGCCACGGATTGAACGCGTCCTGCTGAGAGGCCGCGTGCCATCTTCTTCCAGAGCAGCGGAGAGAGCTGGTAGCCCATCAGCCTGTCGAGAATGCGGCGTGTCCGGTAAGCATCGACACCTGGCTCGTTCACCTCATGCGGGTGATCGAAGGCCTCCTTGATCGCGGCGTCGGTGATCTCGTGGAAGACCACGCGCTGAATCTTCTTTTCAGCGCGTTCCTTCTCGTCGAGCAGAGACTCGACGAGATGCCAGGCGATGGCCTCCCCTTCACGGTCGGGGTCGGTGGCGAGATAAATGGTGTCCGAGGCGACGACTCGCTCTCGGAGATCTTTCAAAACCTTGGCCCGATCTTTGATCGGTTCCCATTCCGTCCGGAACTCGTCTTCGACGTCTACGCCGAGGCCAGATTTTGGGAGGTCGCGAACGTGCCCCATGCTCGCTTTCACGGTGTAGTTGCGACCGAGAAACTTCCCGATCGTGCGGGCCTTTGCAGGCGACTCGACGATAACTAGTTGTTTTGACACGACTTATGTTTGTAGCTCGGGCGGGCGGACGTTGCCGGACATCCCCAACCCATAGCGGTGCGGGGAGGGAGGGTCAAGGGAGATACATCCTTTTCGTTTTCGGGTGGGTCGCGGATCGGGCGGATTTCAGCCCCTGGAAAGACCCCATTCTGGGTGGATTTGAGGGCCTGCTGGGACAAGTTTGGGGGTTTGTCGGTGGCGGAAGGCGGCGTGATAGACTCCCCGCCCGTAAAAGTCGGCCCCCCGGCCTGAAAAAGATGAGGGGGATCGTCGGAGCCTGTGGCGAGCCAGTTTTGGTCGGCCATGGGTCCTCCCCCCACCCAAGGACAGCACAGGTCGCCCCATGAACATCACCCCCCTAGACGTTCCCGGTTACGAAAAAGTCGCTCGGGCAGAAGATCCTGAGACCGGCCTGGTCGCTTTCATTGCCGTTCACAACACGGCGCTGGGCCCGGCGCTCGGCGGGATGCGACTCTGGAACTATCGTTCCGAGGATTCGGCACAATGGGATGTCCTGCGCTTGGCGCGCGGCATGACCTTCAAGTCGGCTGTAGCGCGGACAGGTCTCGGGGGAGGCAAGTCAGTGATTCTGGCCGACCCGGCCGACAAGAGTGAAAGGCTCTTCGAGGCCATGGGACGTTTTGTCGACACGTTCAAGGGCATGTACATCACAGCCGAAGATGTGAACGTCGGTGTTGCCGACCTGATGGCGGTGAAGAAGCAGACAGCGCACGTCACGGGCCTTCCGCAAGAAGTGGGCGGAAGCGGCAACCCGAGCCCCTACACCGCGCGCGGCACTTTCGTCGGTATTCAGGCGACGGTGCAGGCAGCCTTTGGTTCTGCGGATCTGGATGGCCGCGTCGTTGCACTTCAAGGTGCAGGCAGTGTCGGATTTGTTGTGGGGCAGATGCTCAAGGAGCAGGGGGCCAAGCTGTATGTCTCCGATGTGAACCTTGAGAATGTCGAGCGCGCGCGGGAAGAGCTTGGCGCAGAGATTGTTGAGCCCGCAGACATCTACGGCGTTGAGTGCGATGTCTATTCGCCGAATGCACTCGGCGCGACGCTCAATGACAAAACCATTCCGAACCTCAAGTGCAAGGTTGTGGCTGGTGCCGCGAACAACCAGTTAGAGGATGAGGATCGACATGCGGCGATGTTGAAAGGCCGCGGCATTCTTTACGCCCCTGATTACGTCATCAACGCAGGCGGCATCATCAACGTCTCGCTCGAGCTTCAGCCCGGCGGCTATGACGAACCAGCTGCTTGCTTGAAGATCGACAACATTGGCCAAGCGCTCACGTCTGTCTACGAGACGGCAAAGCGGGAAGACATCACGACGCATGCAGCGGCTCAGGAAGTCGCTGAGGCGGTGCTAGCCGAGGTCTCCACGGCCCAGGGCCCCGACTCAGATTCCCACGAAGCTGGCACCACGGCCTGATCGGATCGTCGATCGGGCTGCCGAGCCACTGGAGGACCTTCCTCAGGCCCGGTAGTGTGAGACGGTGACGTCTACGCCTCCAGCCGACACTCCCGGCGAACCAGCCGGCCCCCAGGAGGGGTCTTCGGCGGGTAAGCGCGGCGTATTGCGTTCCACGGGAGTGGTCTCCGGAATGACCCTCGTCTCGAGGGTGACCGGCTTGCTGCGAGATATGGCGACCAGCCATGTGCTGGGAGACACCTTTGTCAACGATGCCCTGACGCTCGCCTGGACCGTTCCGAATTTGTTTCGCCGTATGTTCGGAGAGGGTGCGCTGGGCTCGGCTTTCCTGTCCGTGTTTTCTCGGGTGCTCACCACAGAGGGGCGTAAGCGAGCGGCGCAGGTCTCCAATGCTGTCATCTCTGCCGTAGCCGTAAGCCTTGTCGGCCTGGTGGTGGTGCTCATTGCGGCGACCTACCTCATCCCAGAATCATTTTCGGTCTGGGTGCTTGGACCAGAGCACGCGAGCAAGGTCGAGCTGACCCTGCACTACACCCGCATGCTGCTGCCCTACATGGCGGCCATTTGCATCATCGCCCAGTTCATGGCGGTTCTGAATTCCGTTGGAGAGTTCGCAGTTCCGGCATTCAGCCCGATCATCTTGAACGTGGTTTGGCTCATGGGGATTGGAGCAGCTGCCTGGTGGGGCTCCAGCTCTGGGGGTTCCCTTGCAGATCAAGGGACCATCATCGCGGCATCTATTCTGGTGGCCGCCGTTGCTCAGATCTTGTGGCACTTGCCAGCCATGCGTTCTCGAGGGCTGGCATTCCGACCTCATTGGCCGAGGAAAACCCCCGAGGTTTCGCAAGTCGCGTTGATCATGGGGCCCATGCTGTTGGGTATGGGGAGCGCGCAACTCAACATTCTGGCCGACCGCACGATCGCGATGCGGAGCCTTGGTGAGGGTGGCGTAAGCCACCTCTATTACGGGCTCCGGCTCATGCAGTTTCCACTGGGCCTGGTTTCCGTTGCGCTTGTCACCGCGGTCTTTCCAGCGCTCACCAAGTTGATGGCGGGTGGAGACCGTCGTGGGGCAACAGACACCACAAGTTTTGCACTGAGAACCAACCTGCTCATTTCTGTTCCCGCTGCCATCGGGCTGATGGTTCTTGCGCACCCCATCATCGAGTTGTTGTTTCAGAGCGGCAGATTTGGAGCGTCGAGCACCGAGGCAACTTCGCGCGCGCTGATCGGCTATGCACTCGGCGTGCCTTTTGTGGGTAGCGTTATGCTTCTCACGCGAGCGAGCTATGCCATGGGAGACGTACGTTTTCCCATGCGCATTGGGCTGATCACGACAGGCATTAATGTTGCCTTAGACCTCTTGCTTGTCGGTCCATTGCAAGACTTTGGCCTTGCGGTGGCGACTTCGATGACGGCCATGGTGAGTACGTTGTTGTTGGCCTTGGGAGTTCGCCGTCGACTCGAGTTGAGGCCGGCGGAGAAACTCATGACGGGGATTCCGCCCACGATCATTCTTGCAGTCGTGCTGGCGGCCTCGATCTGGGGCGTGGACTTTGCGATTGCGGGCCGACTCGCCGAAGGAAGAATCGACGCGTTGATTCGCGTCCTGGTGGGCCTGAGTACGGGGCTGGGCGTTTTCGTGCTCTTGGCCCGGCAACTGTTTCCCCGGGAGTGGGGCGAGCTCTCGGGGCTTCTGAGGCGAAGTCGACGTTCTGAATGATCGACTGTCTCGCGGAGGGCCTCTGCCAGTAGGATGCGAGGCGATGTCACCCGAGACCACCTCGCCCCTGCCTCCAGGATCCCGCGCCCGCGTCATGGCTGTTGTGCGCGCACTCAGCTTGGATGCGATTATGGAGCAGTTGTTGCCGGTCAAGCCGGAGCACCTGCAAATCGAGCAGGTGAAAGGCTACGGCCGACAAAAGGGTCACCTTGAATTTTACGAAGCAGGCCATTTCGAGGGAGGCTTCTTGCCGAAAGTGCGTATCGAATTCACTGTACTCTCTTCGCAACTAGAGGACGCGCTTGCGGCCGTGAGTCAGGCGGCGCGGACGGGGCGAATAGGTGACGGGAAAATTTTTGTGCACGCCATCTGCGAGACAATTCAAGGTGACGCCTGATATCTGGGAAGAGATTGTTTCGTGTCGCCGTCGGGGAGAGCCCGCCGCTCTCGCGACCATCGTGTCCACGCTTGGTTCGACTCCCGGCAAAGATCCGATGAAGATGCTCGTCCGCGGAGACGGGACCTTCGTGGGATCAGTTGGCGGCGGTTGCCTTGAGGCAGAGGTTTGGGACCATGCGAAAGAAGTGATGCGGCATCATCGCTCCATGAGCGTGAAGTTCACTCTCACGGAAGAGGAGTACCCCGACAGCGGACTCATTTGCGGAGGAACAGTCACGGTGTTCATTGAGCCCATCACAGCTCCCGCGTTGCATATTTTTGGCGCAGGGCATGTGGGTCACGCAACCGCAAGCTTGGCGACTGATGCAGGCTTCCAGGTCACGGTCTACGATGATCGGTCGGACATGCTCGAGTCGGAACGCTTTGAGCCCAGCACCCGCACGGTGCCTGGCGATTACGAAGAGACGTCACGGACTGCTCGAATCGGTGATCTGGATTTCGTTGTGGTCATGACGCGCGGTCACCACGATGACGAGCGCGTGTTGAGCGCACTGGCTTCCGCCGGGGTCAATCCACGATTTCTGGGCATGATCGGGTCACAAAGCAAGCGCGCCACGTTGCTGGAGCGCTTGGCCAAGCAGGGTGTGCCGGATGGCTGGTTGGAGGCCATTGTCTCCCCCGTGGGCCTGTCTATAGGCGCCAAGACGGCCTCAGAGATCGCGGTCTCGATTGTCGCCCAGTTGATTGGGCTCGTTCGGGGTGTCGAGACGGCTCCCGACGGGTCTCTCAGTGCCCCCCGGGCTACCCGCAGCACCTTGACCCCTCTCGACAAGCGCTAGTAACCTCTTTGGATTCCGCGTCTATCCTCTGCCAGCGTTTGCGCAGACCGGCCGATCGGGCATCTGCCCCAATCGGTTTTGTTCCTGGAGCCTTCCCTTGAGCATCACCAAGAGCTTTATCCCCTTGTTTGTCGCCCTGCTGGCGTCCACGGCGATGGCTGACGAACTGCATCTCTACGATGGCCGGCATATCGACCAGGCAGTCGTGAAGAGCGAATCTTTCTCCAAGGTCGAATACCGACGTAAGTCGGTGACCCAGAAAGTAGACAGCAAAGAGATCCGTTCGATTGTCTACGGGCGAACGTCGCCGGAATACAAGGCTGGGCTGGCTGCCCTCGCTGAGGGCAACTCGATGGCAGCTGCGCAAAACTTCATCGCGGCGGCCGAAGATGAAGGCTTACCCGACGGCATTCGTGCCTCGGCCTACATCGAGTGCGGTGAATCGCTTCTGGCAAACAATAACTTTGCAGAGTCACTCGAAATATTTACTGAGTTGCTGTCGACCTACCCCGAAACTCGACATTACGCCCGGGCATTGCTGGGCAAAGGCAGGGCGCAATTCTTCACGCGTCAGCTCGGTGATGCTGCGGCGACATTTTCGGAGTTGCAGAATGATGTGAAGACCAAGGACCTCGGCGAGGTCTGGGGGCTGGAAGCCGAGTTCGCACTGTTGTGGGCCAAGGAGGCACAGGGTGAAGCGGGCGTGCTCGATGGTTACAGAGCTTTGCGAGCGCGGGCGCGAGAAGACTTTCCTGCGGTTGCCAATCAATGCAGTTTGAGGATGGGGCGCGTGTACCTCGGGAACGATGAGGTCGGGCAAGCGCTGCCGCTTTTCGACGAGATTATCGAGAGCCGGCTGACCACTGATTCGAGCATCGTGGCCGGGGCCTACAATGGTCGAGGCCGAGCACTTTTCTGGGAAGGCAGGAACGAGCTGAAGGAAGCGAGCGAAGCCGAGGAACGGAAGGACCTCGAGGCTGCCACGGCTCACCTTGAGGATGCGCTGGCGGCGTTTCGTGCGGCGCGTCTGGACTTTCTTCGCGTCCAGACAATGTTTCGCGGAGTGGCGCGAGAACAGCCTGAAAGCCTGTACTGGGCAGCGCAGTCGTTCCTCAACGTGGCAAGCCTGGCCGATGACCTGGGTCTCGAAGAGGAGGACGCCGAGCGCATGGGCAGGATTCTGCTGAAGCGATGCGCCGAGCGATTCCCGCAAAGCGACTGGGGCAGCCGAGCCGCGGAAGAGATTTGAAAGACTTCTTCCAATCGTGTGCAAGCGCCAACGGCAATTCGATGCACGCGCTCTCTACTCGTGACGTGCGACTCGAGGCGTGAGTAACCCGAGCAGTCGGCGGACCGATCCGCTGAAGCCGACCGGGCTGGGGAATGCCATCGTCTATCGACTGGTGACGGGGGCACTGAGCCTGTCAATGCGCACAATTTTCCACGTGCGCCGGTCTGATATGTGCCCCGTGCCAGAAGGGCCGATTATTCTGGCACCGAACCATCGCTCGTTTCTTGACCCCATCGTGCTGGGGACTTTAGAGATTAGCCGTGTCATCTTCTTGATGCACGCAAAGTACTACGACATGCGCACGTTGAATTGGATGTACCGGGTCTCACGGTGCATCCCCGTGGAGAGCGGCAGCGAGAATCGGCGTGCGTTGCGTGTTGGTAAGCGTGTGCTGGACGCAGGGCGCGCACTGGCCATCTTTCCAGAGGGAACGATCTCGCCTGATGGCGAACTGCAGCCTGCACAACCAGGAATGGCGTGGTTAGCGCGTGTTTCAGGCGCCGGAGTGATTCCAATTCACATCGGTGGAACGCGGGAAGTGCTTGCAAAAGGAAGCATGCGACTCCGAGCAGGAGAGATTACGGTGCGGTCGGGAGCGGCTCGATGGCGATCCGAGTTTCCTGCCGGCCGCCAGGGAGACGAAGAGTTTTCCAACGCGATCATGTCAGATATTGATCAGCTAGGCCGCGCTCCGAAGCGTCTCTGAGACTCGCTTCGAGTTTGTCTGGAGAGACTGTGACTCGTGCTTGCCTTGCGGTGTCTGTCTGATCCAAGAGCTGGCGTTGAGAGTCTTGTCAGTGTCCTCTTGGGTCGGGGAGGTCTCTTTCCAAGAGAGGACAGAATGGGCAGTCAGTTCGAGAGCTGGGCCTCCGCTCAGATGCGTCGCCGGCTTGTCTCTTTTGCGCGTCGCTTCGTGAAGGACGCGCACGAAGCGGAAGACATCGTGCAAGAGGTCCTTCTGCGTGCAGAGGAAGGCCAGTCAGGATTGCGCACCGAAGAGAGGGCGGAGAACTGGTTGTTTCGTATTTGTCGTCATGCAGCCATCGATCATGTTCGAGCAAGAAAAGTTCGCCGGGGCGTTTGGGGGAGCATGCCGGAAGAGATCGATGATTGGGCGATGTCGGCCGGGCAGAGACCAGGGCAGCGCCCTCTTCGAGTGCCACCTGTGGTGGAAAGAGGCAGGCGCTTGTCGCTTGGCTTGACCGGCGTTCCTGCCCATCAACGACTCCTGCTCGAGCTGTATTACGGTCGAGGATTAGGCCACGCGACTCTGAGCAGACTTTCTGGTCTCAGCGCCTCTGCGCTGCGGGTGCGGCTCTACCGGGCGCGCCAGATGCTGGCTCAGCAACCACTCGGTTGGAGATCTCCAGGGCCGGGTCAGTGGCCCCCCAGGGAGGGCTAAGCTGAGCAGGCACTGGATGCTGGTCGGGAAGCGAGCACATTCCCAGGAGGCAATCTCCTCCTCTCCAGCCCTGCAAAAGTGCTGTTTGAGGATCTCGGGCCTGTGGCCGCTCTGCGGGCTCTCGTCGGCCCGCCTTCACATCTCTGAGCTGTGAGGCCACAATGCGCGCCCCATGGCTCGCATCACCTCGCAATACATTGCCAAGGACAAGGCGGCCAAAGCGGCCAGAAACGTCTACGCACAGCTCTTGAAGCTGTACGCGAAGCAGATGGCCGAGCTCGAGAAGGGCGGAGGCAAGAAGGCCGTTGCCAAGCAGCATGCCAAAGGCCGCCTGTCGGTCCGCGAACGCATTGAACTGTTGATCGACAAGGACACCGACCTGCTGGAGTTCGGTCTCTTCGCTGCCTGGGAAATGTATGAGGAGTGGGGCGAAGTGCCTGCTGCCGGAGTTGTGACCGGTCTGGGCACCGTTCAAGGTCGTACGTTCGTGATCATCGCCAACGATGCGACCGTCAAGGCGGGCGCATTTTTCCCGATGACATGTAAGAAGGTCATTCGTGCGCAGCGGATCGCTATCGAGAACAGGCTGCCTGTCATTTACCTGGTGGATTCGGCTGGCGTGTTCCTACCTCTTCAAGAAGAGGTCTTTCCGGATGAAGATGATTTCGGACGTGTGTTCCGTCACAACGCTGTGTTGTCTGCCATGGGCGTGCCTCAGTTGGCGGCAATCATGGGGTCGTGTGTCGCTGGCGGCGCCTACCTTCCGGTGATGTGTGACACGATCCTCATGACGGAAGGTTCGGGCATGTTTTTGGCTGGCCCGGCTCTGGTGAAGGCAGCCATTGGACAGGAGGCCAATCCGGAAGAGCTCGGCGGCGCTTCCATGCACAGCCAAACCAGTGGCACGGTGGACTTCCAAGAGCCCGACGACCCGTCGTGCATCTCGCGCATTCGATCCCTCGTGGATCGCTTTGGCCCGCCGCCAGATGCCGTGTTTGACAGGCGTCGCCCAAGAGAGCCGCGTCTGGATGTCAACGAGTTGGCGGGGCTTGTCTCGGTTGATGGCAAAAAAGCCTACGACGTGCGCGAAGTGATCGGCCGCCTTGTTGATGACTCAGACTTCGACGAATACCGCGAAAACTACGGCAAGACGCTCGTGACGGGCTTCGCCCGAATCGGCGGCTGGTCCGTGGGTATCGTCGCCAATCAACGGCTGAATGCGACAAACAAGAAGCGCGGCGTGGAATTCGGGGGCGTGATCTACGTCGAAAGTAGCGAGAAGGCGACACGCTTCATCATGGACTGCAATCAGAATCGCATTCCGTTGGTTTTTCTGCACGACGTGAATGGATTCATGGTGGGTGTTGAGTCAGAGCAGGCAGGAATCATTCGTGCGGGTGCCAAGATGGTGAACGCGGTGAGCAACTCAGTTGTTCCCAAGCTCTCCGTCATTTTGGGGGGTTCTTTTGGCGCAGGGCATTACGCCATGTGTGGCAAAGCCTATGACCCTCGATTCATCTTTGCGTGGCCATCCGCTCGTTACGCGGTGATGAGCGGCGATGCTGCAGCCAAGGTTCTGGTGCAAATTCGCGAAGCGCAGATGGTGAAGGACGGCCAAGAAATCGACGAAGAGACTCACAAAAAGCTCATGCGCGACACCAAGAAGCGCTACACAAAAGCGCTGGACCCTCGTCACGCCGCAGCCCGGCTCTGGGTCGATGCAATTATTCGACCGCAAGATACGCGCACGGTGTTGATCCGAGCACTCTCGGCAGCTGCGCACAACACAGAGCTGCCCCCCTTCCGCACGGGGGTGTTGCAAGCCTGAGTCGCCATCGCAAGACGTGATGTCGCATGGAGGGGCCGGTCGCCCGGCCGAGAAGGGACGCGATTGAGCATGACCGAACTGGTCACCATCACCGAAACCGCACGCGACGCCTGGCAAGGGTTGCCACATGTCATCCCGACCGCACAAAAAGTCGCATTTCTACAGAAGCTTCTGGATGCAGGCTTTCCCAGCCTGGATGTCGGTTCCTTTGTGTCGAAGAAACGTGTTCCGGCCATGGCTGACAGTGGCGATCTCCCGGGCTTACTGAACATTCCATCGGGGGCGACGCTCACGGCCCTGGTGGCCAATGAGCGAGGGCTCGAGACGTTGCTGGGAACGCCGGGCCTCGGAGAGGTGCTGTACCCCTTTTCGCTGTCAGAGACTTTCCAGCAACGAAACACCAATCGCTCTCGCGCTCAAGCGGCACAAGAGGTGGAGAAGTTCACACAGCTTGCCCATGCCGCAGATCGCTCGATGTACGTCACGATTTCCATGGCCTTCGGGAATAACGAAGGGGATGCCTTCGACGTGTCCGAGCTGGTTGACTGGGTGGGGCGTTTCGAAGGTGTTGGTGTCGACAGGCTGGGCTTGGCTGACACGACGGCTCAGGCATCGGCAGACACTTTGCATGAAGTGTATGCAGCGATCTCTTCGAGCCGCGAAGCGAGCCTTGCTGCAGTTCCTGGTGCACATTTGCATGTAACGCCAGAGAACCAAGAAGAACTTTTGAATGCAGCACTGGACGGTGGCTGCCGAAGTTTTGACTCTGCGCTTGGTGGACTCGGTGGATGTCAGTTTGCAAAGGGCGCTGAGAGCAACGTGTCGACGAGGAGCCTGGTGCAACAAGTCATCTCGCGAGGCTTTGCGATTGCTCTTCCGCCGAAGGCTCGCCATGCCCTGGAGTCTCTTGACGAGGCCGCACGCACACTCGCGGAATCCGCGCGCTCGTGAATTCGGTGCCGCGCCTGCCTGAGGACGGTGAAGGGCCTTCTTCTTTCGTTGCGAAAGGCCGTCCAAGAAGCACATGGGTGGCGTTTGTTGTGGCGTTGTTGTTGGTGAGCGCAGTGGGGTTGTTTTCCCCTTGGACGGGCAGCCTCAACCACCCAGAGAGCCAGAGGGACTCGGATTTCCAGATTCTGCATGCGGCTGGCCGCGGACTCGTGGAGCAGCGCGACATCCACGATCCCGAGGTTCTCGACGAGATCGGCCGGCGAGACGGACGCCCTGCAACGCCCTTTTGTGCATCTAACCCGCTGGTCATACGGACCTTTGGGTTGCTCTCCGAGAAGGATGTGCACTCAGCCTATCGCGTGGGCCTGATCGTCAATAGCTGTCTCGCGGTGCTTGCTGTGATCTTGCTTGCAGGTGTTGTTCGTGCTCTCGGGCGCGATGCGCATCGCGAGGGAGAGCAGGCCATGTCGAGCCTCGTGTCTCGTGGTCGGTTTCCCTGGATGGCTTTGGCTTTTGGTCTCGTGGCGCTGGGACTGGGAGAAGGTCTGTGGATGAGCCTCGCGATGAATACGACAAACCTGTTGGCGTTGGTTGCCTTGCTCGCGGCACTGCAAGCAGCTTGTGCGGGGCGTCCGGCGCTGGAAGGTACATGCTTGGCGATCGCACTTGTCGCCAAGACATCTCCTGTGCTGATGCTGCTGATTGTCCTGCTTGCTGGCAGGTGGCGAGTTGCTTTGTGGGCGATGGCGGTGACTGGCGTGTTGGCAACCGTTTCGATTGCGTGGAGTGGCTGGGCCGTGCATGAAAGCTGGGCGGTGCATGTGTTGCCCGTTCTGGGCTATGCCCCTGAAGTCACACCTGGCAGCTTCAACAACAGCCTTCATGCCTGGAACCTTGCGCCCAACGGCTTGCTGACTCGCACAATGCTCGGTGCCAATGCCCCAAGGCTTTTCGCTTTGCTTGGCGCATGGCTTGTGACGGGCCTGGTCTTTGTGCAGCTCTATGGAGCTCTGAAGCGGAAGCCAGGAAGAGATGGTGACGTCGCCCGTGTTCAGAACAAGGGCACGCCGCCGGCGGGAAACGCGTCCACGTATGTGCGTGAGTATGCACTGGGAATCACCGCCATGCTTCTGGTGTCAAGTGTGACGTGGCCTCATCACCTGGTGTTGCTTGCCATTCCAGCCATTTGGTTCCTGTGGTGTGTCACGAGAGCGATAAAAGGTCGCAGTGCTATGGGGCCAGCTCTTGTTGGCTTGATGTGCTTTGTCGGGTTGGCGTTGCCATTGGGGACTTTCGATGAAAGCCCAAACATGTCTGTCGGCATTGCTGCCCGCACCGCGATGTTAGTTGTGCTTTTCGCGGTGTTGGTGCCACGAGAGCAGACTTCGAGACCTGGCCAGTCAACGAGTGCTTCAGCTTGAAGGCCAGAAGAATATGAGCGAAGGCATAGACGCCCAGGGATTGCTTGCCTCCATACGGCGACTCCATGAGGAGATTCGATCGGGCGTGTCACGCTGTCTGACTGAGGCACGGCGGTCAGAGAATCCCGCCCTCGCGAACGAACCCGGTGCGTGGGGAGCCGGAGACATCAGCTACGCCCTCGACAAGCCGGCAGAAGCCGCAATCGATGCGTTCGCCGACGATGTTGCACGCACAAATCCAGTCACGCTGGTGTGTGAGGGACCAGGGATTGTTAAGCGTCGCGGGGCCGGGAACGGGCCGGCTTTGCGTGCGATTGTCGACCCGATAGATGGAACACGTTCGCTCATGCACGACATGAGGTCCGGGTGGGCGCTCACAGGCATCGCACGTGATCTGGGTGAATCGACTCGGCTCTCGGATATCGAGGTCGCCGTGCAAACGGAATTGCCAACGACCACTGCAGGGGTCTATCGCGTCCTGACCGCAATTGCTGGGCAGGGAGCCCGCATGGCGCGACACGACGTGGCCACAGGTGCGTTAATCGAAGAGGGTCCGCTTGTTGCGCCGCGCCAACTCCCTCTGGAAAACGGCTACCTGGCGTTCACCCGCTACCTTGCCGTCGAGCGTCCAATTGTCGCGCGCCTTGAACAGCAGTTTCTTGATGGCGCTCTCACGGAGCATGGGATCGACCCACGGTTGGTGTACGACGACCAGTATCTGTGCAGTGCCGGGCAGCTGTTTCTTGTGACAACCGGTCGCTATCGCATGCTGGCAGATTTAAGAGGCTGGTTGCGCGAGACGCGAGGCCTCGCCAACTTCACTGCGAAGCCTTATGACCTGGCCGCGTTGTTGATCTACCGGGAAGCCGGAGCCCTCGTTGTCGATGCCGCTGGTGATGATCTGGATGCCCCACTGGACACCGAAACCTCGCTGAGTGTGATTGCCTGGCCCAACGAGTCGCTACGGTCAGCTTTCGAGCCTCACCTGCGTACCGCGATGGACTCTCTCATCTGATGTGATTGGTCCGCCGAGTTGATCAGCGTGACATCAACCATGAGATGAGGTTGCGGTAGGTGGGCGTCTGCCCTTGCGACAGGATGCCAATGCGGAAGATCTTGGCCGAACCCATCACACACAAGATTGTGAAGAGGCATGTCAACGGAAGAGCGAGTGAGAGTTCCCACCACTCAACTCCGGGAGGGATGGCCATGCGCAGGAACATGAGCATTGGAGTGAAGGGGGGGATCAATGACAGCGTTGTTGCCAGAGGCCCTCCAGGGTTGTCGATGATGTCGCCCAGGAAAAACATGGGGAGCATCATCAAGATCATGGCCGGCATCATGAGCGTCTGAGCGTCCTGAAGTTCAGAGCAGGCCGAACCAAGGGCCGAGAACATGGACCCAAAGATGAGCAGTGCAAGTAAGAGAAAGAAAGCGAACCACATCAGGATGCCCGGGCCAATCGCATCGAGAACCTGGGTCGGCACGCCTTCGACGTTGTGCACAAAGATGAGCGATGTGCCGAGATAAAGAACGCCCAAGGTCATCGAGACACACACGGCGGCAAGCAGCTTGCCCATCATCAATTCAAAGGGCGTCACGGAAGAGATGAGCACTTCCGCGATTTTCTGCATCTTCTCTTCGAGCACGTTGTTCATGAGTGCGGGGACGCTCATGACCACGAGCATGAAGAGCATCATGGCGAGAATGATGGGAACGAGATAGGTCGCGAGCTTTGAGTCCTCTTTTGCCTCGACGATTTCACCGGTTTCTTCGTCCTGGGTGGTCAGACCGAGGACTTTCAAGCTCTCGTTTCGCGTGAGGCTGGAGACCAGCCCCTGGTCGAGCTCGGCGCCTGCAAAGCGAGCATCGCGTACGACTTGGTTTACAGTCCGTTCAATCCAGTTCGGGAGGTCGGTGTAAGTGGGTGTCTCGGTGTGCCAGCTGAATTCATGATCGCCGTCCTGGCCGGTTTCGAAGAGATCCGCGCCGATGATGACGAAACCGAGAATCTCTCGTTGCTCCACAAGATTTGAGAGTTTGAGCTCTGGGGGTTGAGCGCTGTCATCGCCTATTTCATGGAGCCTCGGCACCCACTTTGGCTGCACCTGAGTGTCTGGCGAGTCTTCCTCCCAAATTCCGTTTTGATTTCGGTCGGCGGCCGACTCTTCAAGGGTTTCGTACAGCCGGCCGGTGCGGTCAACGACGACGAAGTCTCGCTGTTCGACGTCTTTGGCCGACTCGCTCAGCGCCATGGCAATCAGGCTGCCACCGAAGAGGAGTGGTGTGAGCAGGATGCCCACCAAAAAAGCTTTGGAGCGCGTGGCTTTGGCGTATTCGGCGCGTGTCACCGTCAGGATCTTCGACATGATTTTCGATCAGCCTCGATCAGCCGTGGCGAAATGTTCTTCGGCGGCGGGCTCCGCCTCAGGCCCCGCGATGCGCACGAAAATATCTTGCAGTGAGGGTCGTGCGATCTCGAAGAGAGAAACGCGCGTGCGTCCGGCCAAAGACTCAAGCAGCGCCTGAGGGTCGCCGTTTACGCGAACCTCTTGGTACTGACCGAGATCTGAAACTCGCTCGACAATCGGATGATCTGCGATCAGTTCCTGCTCGCCGTCGATGCGCAATCGCACGGTGTCCGCCCCGTAGGCCTTCTGGATCGAGTCGAGCGTCCCATCGAGGACTTTTTCACCGCGAAAAATCATGAAGATGAAGTCACACATCTTCTCGGCCATGCTCATGTCATGTGTTGAAAAGATGACGGTGGTGCCGTTGCGACTCAGTTCAAGTATGGACTGTCGGATTGCTTCCAGGTTCACGGGGTCCAGGCCGCTGAACGGTTCGTCCAAGATGATCATCTCGGGGCCTGGGAGCACGGTGGCAATGAACTGCACTTTTTGCGCCATGCCTTTGCTGAGCGCTTCCACTTTGCGGTTGGCTGCATCGTTCAAACCGAATCGCTCGAGCCATTCGTCGCCGCAGTCCCTGGCCTCGCGTGCAGTCATGCCCTTGAGAGCACCGTAGTAAGCGAGAAGATGGCGGACCTTCATCTTCTTGTAGAGGCCGCGCTCTTCCGGAAGGTAGCCGATGAGGTCGTTGGCGGCCCGCGCACCTTCTTGACCGAGAACCTCGATGCGGCCCGTGTCAGGGCGGATGATGTTGAGAATCATCCTGAGCGTGGTGGTCTTGCCAGACCCATTGGGTCCGATGAACCCGTAGATGGAGCCCTTGGGAACGCTCAGCGATAAGTCGGAGACCGCCGTATGTTCACCGTAAGTTTTGGTGACGGACTGAATGTCTATGGCGTGCAAGAAAGAGCCCCCGATCAGCGGAAGGCTGATCATAGGGAGTTCACTGCGGCAGTCTATGGCGTATGAATGGCGTCTCGAGCTCTCGTCATTTCAGCGCAAGGCGACGGTGGTGACGATTTCACAGACCCAGGGGGGAAGTTCCTCGTAGAAACGCTGGAGCTTGCGCCGTCGAGTGAGGTAGTAGGCTGCAAGCCCGCCCTGAAAAATCAGGCTCAAGCCAACGATGACTATGAAGAGTCCTTCCGTGAGTCTTGATGACGCGCTTTGCATCGACCGGGCTAGCCCCTGCATCTCTGCGGGAAGCTGTGAGACTGCTTCATTGCTCAGGCTCATGGCTCGGACAGTTTCGGTGTCGATGGATCGAACGGTCATCCAGGAGGAAACAACGATCAACGCGAGCACGATTCCTTGATTGAGAGCGAGCCGGGGAAGAGCTGATGGCTTGCCTTGCGCAAGGTCGGTCGCGGCGCTTCGTTCCATGCCGCCGAGGGTGGCAACGATCAAACCGATCACTCCCGTGACCATGTCTGACCCAAGCACTCCGAGGAGGGCCGTGCACACGCCCGCAAACAGCAGCACCATGCCACTGGAACGGGCGAGCCTGGCGGCTTTCGACAGGGGCCTGTAGAGATCAGCTGCCTGCACGAACCAGAGATCTTCCTGGTCGCGCAGTGGGGATACAGGAAAGCCATTCTCATCACACGGCACATCTCCCTGCTGGGGAATGTCGTCCGTTGCCATGTGAGCGCTGGGCTCCCGCTGTGCCTCCACGCCAGGCGGGTTCTCGTCGAGAACGATGTTGAGTCTCGGCGGCTCGTCCTGTTGTGCTTCGGTGGCGCCCCGGGGTTGTCGTGGAGCGCTGCCTTCGCGTGCCCCGACGCCGGCAATGCGCTCGAAATAGACGTCTTTCATGACGGCCTTTCCTGTGTTCTTCTCGCGAATGCATCCTGGTGGACAGGATTCTTCGGCTTGCCGTGGAGGCCACTTGAACCCCAGGGGAAAGGATCGGAGGGCTTTTGAGGGCCAACGGATGCGACTGGGGAGCCGTTTGTCGGGAAAAAATTGACTAAGAAGGCCGTTCCCCGCACGTCACCGGGGCAGGACGAACGTACGGAGACCGATGAAGACCTCGGAAAACAGGCTCTGGTTTCGCTCCCAGATGGTGGAGCACGAAGCCGCCCTCATGCGCTATGCGGCGCGGATCACGGGCGACGAGAACCGGGCCCGTGATGTGGTGCAGGAGACATTTCTGCGCCTGTTTCGGCAGGAGCGTGAGGCGGTGGAAGCCCACGTTCTCCAGTGGCTCTTCACGGTCTGCCGCAACCGCGCACTGGATGTCCTGCGCAAGGAAGGTCGCATGACGACAACAGATGAAACGGGATTCGCCGCCCTGCAAAGCCCAGATCCACCGCCTGACGCAGCACTCGAGAATCAGGAAACACTCGAAAGGGTTTTCGCCTCGCTGGACCGACTGCCGTCACGCCAGCAAGAGGTGATCCGGCTGAAGTTTCAGAACGGTCTCTCCTACAAGGAGATCAGCGGCATCACCAGTCACTCTGTGAGCTACGTGGGCGTGCTCATTCATGAAGGTATGAAGACTCTACGCGCAAGCCTCGGCGCGCTTATCCCCGAGGCGTGAGGACAAACTCATGACAGACAACAACGCACAGAACGACTCGAAGATGCCCAGGCCCGGGGAACCGGTGACGCACAGCGAGGACCCTCGACTCACGGCTTATGCGCTCGATGAGTTGCAGCATGTTGAAGATCGAGTGGCCGTGGAGAGCTACCTGGACTCTTCTTCGGAAGGTCGCGCACAGACAGAAAGCACGCGCGCCCTGGCAGACGTCTTGTCCGAGAAACTGGCCACGGAAGACGCACCGCAGCTTTCTCCCGAGCAGCGTGCGAGCCTGGCAAGCGCCCTTGAAGGTCAGGGGGCGCGGCCGGGGGCCCGGCGCGCCGTGCTGCGTCGCTGGGTGACCGCGGCGGCGGCTCTGGTGCTCGGCGTGCTCTTCTGGCGTGTCCTGAGCGGCGGAGGCCTGGTCTCCGAGAAGCCTGCTGCAGCCCCGGCTCCCACGGTGGCCGTGGCAGAGAAGCGGGAGGCTGGTGGTCTCGGCACCCACGCCCGAAGCGCCGGTAGGAGCGTGAGTGGTGCGGTGGATGGCAGTCAGGGCAGTGGTGGTGGCGGGAGTCGCGTTGACGCCCCGTTCGATACCTACGGCTCCCATGAGGTCGTGGGTGTGGCCGGCGGCGCTGTCAACGAGATCACTGGACCAGCGGCGAGTTCTCCTGGCCCCCAGAAGTCCCTCGGCTATCTCAGTTCCCCGAAATCGGCGGACTCCGATGCTCTCTCGTTAGGCGAGAGGTCTGTTGTCCCCACCGGTGGCGAGTCCTATGCGACCTTCACCGAGAACCCATTCCAGCCGCTGACGCAGGATCGTTACAGCGCGTTGTCGACCTTCGGCATCGATGTAGATACGGCGTCCTACAGCATTGCGCGCCGGTACCTTAATCGGGGCAACGTACCGCCTCCCGATGCCGTACGTCTCGAAGAGTTCATCAATGCCTTTGACTACGCGTTGCCTGAACCAACGGGCGAGCACCCTTTCTCGGTCAGTCTCGATGCGGCGACGGCTCCCTGGTCTCCCCGCCACCGTCTCGTGCGGATTGGCTTGAAAGGCGCCGCCTTCGAAGAAGAGGAGCGCCCACCCTGCAATCTCGTGTTCTTGCTCGATGTCTCGGGTTCTATGAAGGCACAGGACAAGCTGCCTCTGCTGATCGAGTCACTGAAGATGCTTGTCAGGGAACTGGACGCGACCGACCGGGTGGCGCTCGTGACCTATGCGAGCGGTTCGCAGCTGGTGTTGCCGCCCACTTCAGGAGCGGACAAGACAGCGATTCTGGCGGCGCTTGACGGCTTGTCGGCTGCCGGCTCAACGCATGCCAGTGACGGAATCCAGCAGGCCTATCGACTTGCTGAAGAACATTTCGTGGAGGGGGGTGTGAACCGGGTCTTGCTCGCGACAGACGGCGATTTCAACGTCGGGCTCACGGAAGAGAACGAACTCGAGACCTTTATCGCAGCAAAGGCAGCGAGCGGCGTTTTCTTGACCGTGCTGGGTTTCGGAACGGGCAACCTGCAAGACAGCAAGGCCGAGATTCTTGCCGATCGGGGCAACGGCAACTACGCATACATTGACAGCCTCAACGAGGCAGACAAGGTGCTCGTGCGCGAGATGGGTGCGACGCTGGTGACGATCGCCAAGGATGTGAAGATCCAGGTGGAGTTCAATCCAGAGCACGTCGTGTCGTACCGGCTCTTGGGTTACGAGAACCGTGCTCTGGCGGCCAAAGATTTTCGCGATGACACCAAAGATGCTGGTGAAATCGGCGCGGGCCACACGGTGACGGCGCTGTACGAGATCGTGCCAGTCAACGCGCCAGACCTGGTGGGTGCCGTCGACCTGAAGTATCAGGTCGAGGCATCAGTCGAGGAGTCGGTGCCCAACAACCCGGAAACACTCACAGTAAACCTCCGGTACAAACTCCCCGATGGAGAGGTTGGTCGAGAGTTTTCTGTTTCTTTTGTGGATCGCGAGCAGAGTTTTGAGGAAGCCAATTCCGACTTTCGATTCGCTGCGGCGGTGGCCGCTTTCGGGATGGCGTTGCGTCAGAGCGACCATCGGGGCGAGTCGGATCTTGGAGCCATCTACGAGTGGGCGGCGTCTGGTAAGGGCACAGACCCCTACGGTGATCGCGCCGAGTTCTTGCGCCTGGTGCGCCAAGCGCAGGGCCTGGGGCGGTATTGATCCGGGTTTGCATGAGCCTGTGCCCAGCCTTGCCCAGCGCGCCATGTATGATCCACTTCATTCATGAGCAGTCGCGAAATCACCTCCGAACACGTTGCGGAAATTACCGTTGCTGACAGCACCGGGTACTGGTGGTACGCGGTGCGTCAAGGCCACGTGCAAAGCCTGATACGCCGGGAAACCGCGAGGCTTCGTGATTGGTCGTATCTTGACCTGGGTTGCGGGGCGGGTGGTGTCATGCGCCGCATCAGCGAAGGCTTGAAGCCCGCGCACGTGCTGGGACTCGACGGGACCCAGGAGGCCGTGGATGTGGCCACTTCGCGAGGCCTTGAAGCACGGCTGGCCGATTTTCGCCAGCCGTTTGAGCTGCCGTTTCGGCCGCGAGTCGTGACGTGCCTGGATGTTCTGGAGCACCTTGAAGATCCGGTGCTCGCGCTGAAGAACCTGGCCTCTTCGGTGGAACCCGGGGCTCTGTTAGTCGCCACGGTGCCTGCGCACCCGAGTCTCTGGAGCCCCTGGGACGACGCCTGTGGACATCACCGCCGTTACACACGGCGCTCTCTCGCCGAGCATCTGGTCGCTGCCGGCTGGCGTGTCGAGCGTCTGCGCTACTTCTTCAGTTTCTGTGTTCCTCCCGCATGGTGGGAGCGTCGCATCCGAAAGTCTGTGCAGGAGATGGCTTTCCCGCCGGTGTCTGCGTTGACGAACACGGCGCTCACGATGGCAGGCAGCGTGGAACGCGCACTTGGCAGTCCGATGCCTTTTGGTACGTCGCTCGTCGCATCCGCACGCGCACCCTGACGAGGGGTTCCGCGAGGCTTCGCGGCGTCAGAGTTCCTGTCTGTCGGCGAACCCTTCGTCCACGTGGTGCCAGGCTTCGAATGCCTCTTCACCGCGTTTCCAGCACAAGAAGACGAGGCGCCCTTCGCGGACGCTGTAGACGTCGGCGAGGCCACCCTGCACATCTTTGACTGTCGCGCCTTCCTCGGCGAACTGCTCGATGATCTTGCCGACCTTCTCCTGAAGCTCCTTGAGTTGGTCGATCAGGGCGAGGCCTTCCTGGCGATCTGGGCAATCGGAATCGTTGATCTCTAAACCCCAGATCATCTCGAGCGCGTTGAGCTTGACCTTCACGGCCTTCATGCGTTCGCGGAAGTCGTCGATTTCTTCGAAAGATTCCTCGAAGAAGGGAATCAGTTCGTTGGCTTCCTCGAGGGTGAAGACACGGGGTCCAACCACGGTGAATCCTCGGAGGGTCAAGGGAGGTGAGCAGGGAAGGCATGAGGCGTTGCCGCGGCCTTCAGCTGCGCCCCTGTCTTCATGGGGCGGGAGGCTAACCGCTTCACCATGCACACGCAAACAGGAGGTGTAACGCGAAGGGGAGGAGTTCGTCATGAAAGCACTGCGAAAGGAGAACAGCCATGAAGAACGATTGTCGAGGTAAGAAGCGCTCTACGGCAGAACGTTGGACATTGCATGGAGTGGGCTTAGGACTGGTTTTTGTTGTAGGGCTTCTCGTGTTGTCAGGGCAGGCCTCGGGCAGTTTCAAGGGCGACGGCTTGCACCCACCATTGCCCGGCGAGGGATGGAGTCCTGGGCACAACGAGCCACTGCCGCCGAAGGCGCCCTGGGCGGCACAGGAATGCATGGATGATTTCTTGCGAAACGAACAGCGCTGCAAAGACATCTGGTGTGAGCCGGCGTCGTTTCTTTGGTTCACCTGGACAAGTTGCGATGACAGCGAACTTCAGGATTGCACCGACAGAGCCAAGGCAACATTTGACTGCTGCATAAGCGGTCGTTCTCCGTGCTGAGGGACCGACGATGAAGTGGCGAAGTGTGTTGTGGACTTTGGTGCTCGGCGCCCTTGTCTTCATGGGTTTTGCAAAGATGGTTGGCCTGGGTGAAGAGCGAAAAGTCCAAGGCACTCCGCATTCTGTTGCGACAGCTGCGGAGTCGCTTACCCCCGCGGTCAAGACTCCAACGCCTACACCATCCAATCCCCAGGAACTCAAGGTCGCCAATCGCGAGCAGCCAGCTGTCATCACGAAGCACCTCTCCGAGGTGGTGGGGCGCGTAGAGGGGCGACTTGCGGCAGTGGTGAAGCGTCTCGAGGATCTCGAGGCTCGGCGCCCACTGGACTACCACCACGGGGCTGTCGCGGAGCTTCGGCCCTTGCTCTCGATGGAGCAGACAGAGCAGGAGCGAGCTCTCGATGTGGAAGAGGCCCTCGAAATTCTTGACGAGTGGACCCTGAGTTCACGGGTTCGCGGTTCGATGCTGGCTCTGGTGGGTGGCTGGGGCCAGCAAGCCGAAGTTCTGGCCCGTTGTTTCAGCCAGAAAGAAGGGCAGGGAGAAGGTCAGGGAGAGGCTTGGCGATCAGCAATGATCGGCTTGATGTGCACGGACTCGAGCGCGGGAGAGCCCTCTGCCTTGACCCTTGAGCTCAGCGAATTTCTCGACAAGGTTCCGCGCACAGATGTCGCGCTTCTGCCGTTTGACCTGGGACGCGTTCCCGATGAAACGCTGCACGCGTTGTTGTTTGATACCGGCTCGCGCCTTGCCAGTGACCTTGATGGTTGGCACTCCCGCAATCTTGCCATCCTGGCCCTCGGGACAAGTGTTGATCAGCGGCCGGCCACTCTGGATCTGATGACTCGTTTGCTTTTTGACAACTCCCCCTGGGGCGAGCAGGTACGCCTTCCGGTGTGTTTCGTGTTGACGCAAGCTCGAAGTGATGAAGCGCGAGAAGTTGTTCTCGCATTTCTCGAAGACACACAGACGGGAGAGGGAGGCAAGTCCTGGGTTCGGTGGTGGCTTGGAGAGAGGCCCGTCTTGCCCCATGAACTTCAGGTCTTGGCAGCGCCCTTGCAGGAAGCCTCTGCAAGCGAGAGGGAAAAGTTTGCTGCTGTAGGAAGCCTTCTCAGAAGGGGGGCCATGACGACGCCCCAGGAGGCAGCTCTCATCGAAACGTGGTTGGTCGATGCACTCGACCAGGAGAGTGATGATTTCTTGAGAAGTGCGCTGATCATGACTCTGGCCGAAAGCGCCGGAGGCGCAGAGCGATTTCGTGCCCTTGAACAGGTCCTGCGGACCGCTCCCAAGGCTGGTCACAGGCGCTGGGCTGCAAAGGGGCTTGGCAAGGTGCATGAACGGTTTTCCAGCCAAGCGCGAGCTGCTCTGCTTGCCGTAGAGCCCGGAGAGAAGGACCCTCAGGTCCTGGCGGCTCTTCAGGAAGCCCTGATGTCTTTGCCGTGAGCTTGTCGGGTATGGGCTCTTGGCCCGCGCCCAGACATACTGGCGGCATGGCCCCACCTTCGGAAGCTCACCTGGAAGATGTCTCCTCGGCCGCAAGGGCTCTTCATCGCGAAGCCTTTGTCTTCGATGCACACGCTGACACGCTTACGGAGATGTCTGACAGGGGCTACGACCTGGATCGAGGACCTGAGGGGACGCACCTCGATTTTGCTCGTTGTTCCAGCAGCACTCTAGATGCGCAGGTCTTCACTTGTTTCGTGAGCCCCAAGTGCTTGCCTGATGGAGCTGCCGACAGAGTGCGCGTGCAACTTGACACCATGGAGAGACAGCTCGCTCGCTTTCCAGACCGTGTGGCGCTTTGCACTCAGCCTGGCGCGATACGCGCGGCACGAGCCTCAGGGCGGCTTGCCGGGGTGTTGGCAATTGAAGGTGGCCACGCCATCGAGAACAGTCTCGACACATTGATGGAATTTCATGGCCGTGGCGTGCGAACGATGACGCTCACCTGGAACAACAGCAATGAATGGGCCGATGGGTGCGGAGACAGCGGCCCTCACGGAGGGCTCACGGCGCGTGGAAAAGAAATCGTGTCGGCCATGGAGGAACTGAACATGGTCGTTGACGTGAGCCATGCGGCGCGAAGCACATTTGACGATGTTCTCGGAATGACTCGCCGGCCAGTGATTGCGAGTCATAGCTGCGCGCGGGCGCTTCGAGATCATCCGAGAAATCTCGAGGACGATCAGCTGCGAGAAATCGCCGCACAAGGAGGAGTGGCATGCGTGAACTTCTACCCTTCGTTCTTGGTCTCTGAAGGTAAAGCAACACTCGCAGACGTCCTCGATCACGCGGACAGGTTCATTGAAGTCGCAGGGGCTGAACACGTAGGCCTTGGAACAGACTATGACGGCATTCCAACGACACCTGAAGGTCTTGAAGATGTCAGTTGCCTCCCGCGCCTGACAGCGGGGTTGCTGGAGAGAGGTCACGGACCAGAAACGATTCGAGGCTTTCTCGGAGGTAATCTACTACGGATTTTTGATGGGGCTGGAGTGAAGGTGTGACTCGACCTCACAAGACAAGAGCTCGCCGCCCCCATAAGCATCGCAAGGAGCGGGCACCGAAGATCGTCACCGCTCAAACAAGTGAATCTTCAAGCGAGAGCGTCCTCACGCCTGAAGCTGACTTGTCTCCTGATCCGCTGGTTGTGTTGTCGCGCGGGGGAGTGCGGCGATTGAGTGGTGGGCACCCCTGGCTCTATCCAGACAACATTTCAAAGGGGACCCTGCGAGATGGAGAAGTGGTTCGACTGGAAGGTCCTGCAGGAGTGTCGCGAGGGGCAGCGTGCTTCAGTCTCGGCTCCCGCATTCCTCTCAGAGTGGTGAGTCGTGAACCAGACTTCGATGAGTCCTCGGAGTGGGCTGTGATGCGGCTCGATGCCGCTCTTGAGCGTCGTCGACACGCGCTTGCCCAGAATGAAGAGGCCTGTCGAGTGGTTCACGCTGAAGCCGACGGTCTTCCAGGTCTTGTGATAGACCGCTATGGCCCGGTGGCCATATTTCAGGCGGGATGCCGATGGGCCGATGCTGTCGCACCCCTCTTGGCCTCGCATCTCGTGGAGCACCACGGATTTTCTGGTGTGCTGGCCCGTCATGACGGCGCATTCCGGAAATTGGAGGGCTTGCCTGAAGGCGTGATGTTGCTTGCAGGAGAGGTTGCAGGTCAGGTCAGGTGGCAGCACGCAGGTCTCACGCGCGAAGTGGACCTGTGGAGCGGACAGAAAACCGGCACTTATCTGGACCAGCGCGAGAACCAACTCTGGGCGGCGGATGCTTTGCCTGTCGGACATTGCCTCGATGCATTTTGCAACGAGGGTGGCTTTGCGTTGCATCTGGCCGCAGCAGGGTCGCATGTCGAAGCACTCGACAGCAGCCAGCCCGCTTTGGATCGGCTAAAAAAACAAGCAGAGATCAACGGTCTCGCGGACAGGGTGACCACGCGCACCGTGAATGTGTTTGAAGATCTGAGAGAGCGCGTGTCAGCTGGCGAACAGTTCGACGGCATCGTGTTGGATCCCCCGGCACTTGCGAAGCGAAAAGGAGACCTTCCACGCGCGTTGCGTGCATACAAGGAGTTGAACTTGCGTGCCATGCGACTCTTACGGCCAGGCGGGCGCTTGCTATCGTGTAGCTGTTCGTTCCATGTGAGTCGTGCCGAGTTTCTTGAAACACTGCGCGCGGCGGCGGCCGACGCACGACGAGATGTTTTTGTGCAGAGCGTTCGTGGGGCAGCCGCATGCCACCCACGCTTGCTGACCTTTCCCGAGTCAGACTATCTCAAGGCCGTGTTGGTCGAGGTGCTCTAGCGGCACTCTGATTTCACGTCGATTCGTCCCGCTCAGCATCCGAGAGACGGGAGGTGAATCGCTTGAGCATGAGCAAAGCGTCCATGGGCGTCATCTGGTCCAAGTCGACAGCCCGAATCTCTTCAACGATGGCCGCGACAGGCCGCATGAAGAGCACCCGCTGCCGCCGCTCCTCTTCTGAGTCTTCTTGCGCCTCGACGCCGCCTGTCGCCGAAACAGAGCTGTTGCTGTCGCCTGGAGGAGGGGCAGTCGTTGCCCCCGGGCGCAGATCGGGGGCACTGAGCTCGAGATCACGCAAAACATGGCGAGCGCGTTCGATGACAGAGGTGGGAACACCAGCAAGGCGCGCAACGTGGAGGCCATAACTACGATCAGTTCCACCCGGCACGATCTTGTGTTGAAACACGATGCTGTCGCCCCACTCTTTCACGGCGACGTTGACGTTGCGCACGCCGTCGAATTCTTCGGCAAGGTCGACGAGCTCGTGGTAGTGGGTGGCGAACATCGTGCGCGCCTTCACGCTCTTGTACAGATGTTCACTGATGGCCCACGCAAGGCTCAGTCCATCCCAGGTAGATGTTCCCCGACCGACTTCATCGAGAATGACGAGACTGCGGTCTGTTGCACCGTTGAGGATCGCTGCGGTCTCGGTCATTTCCACCATGAACGTCGAGGCGCCTGACGCGAGATCATCGGCTGCGCCAACTCGTGTGAAAATACGATCCACCACACCGATGTGGGCCTCGCGAGCCGGGACATAGGCACCGAGTTGAGCCAACAGAACCAGAAGCGCTGTCTGTCGGATATAGGTGGATTTACCAGCCATATTGGGGCCTGTGATCAGAACCAGGCGTGCATCTTTTTGGTGCAGCGAGATGTCGTTCGGGACCAATTCCCCGGCAGGAAGCAAGCTGTCGAGCACCGGATGGCGCCCATCACGGATCTCGATTGCTGGCCCGTCGTCGATCTCGGGGCGAACCCAGCCTTGGTCACGGGCCACGACTGCGAATCCAGCCAGCACGTCGAGTTGGGCCACCGCAGCAGAGAGGTCTCGTACGGCGGCTGCGTCTTCGGTGGCCCGTTCACGGATCTCAAAGAACAGATCCATCTCGAGTTGCTTGGCCTTTTCCTCAGCTGTAAGAATCGAGGTCTCAAGCTCTTTCAACTCGGATGTGATGTAGCGCTCAGCCGAGGTGAGAGTTTGTTTCCGCACATAGTGATCAGGGATTGTTGCCTGCGCGGCCTGTGCGTGCGTGATCTCGACGAAGTAGCCGAAGACTCTGTTGAATCCAACTTTCAGCGAGGGGATGCCGAGGCGCTTTGCTTCAGCTGCTTGAAAGGACGCGATGGCGCTCGCGCCGTTCTCTCGCAGGTCGCGCAGTTGATCGAGGTCGTTGTTCCAACCTCGGGCGATCAAGCCGCCATCTGACAGGGTGCTCGCTGGATTCTCGGCCAGGCCACGTTGCAAAAGGTCGAGAAGAGTGGGAAGCGGCTGAAGAGTTTCCGCAGCCGAAGCAAGTGGGGCGCTCGCGCAATCAGTGAGAGCCTCGCGCAAAGTCGGGATGAGCGTCAGTGCTACCCGCAAAGACGCCAGGTCGCGCGGGGAACCTCGGCCAGCGAGGAGCCTCGTGGCGATTCGCTCGATGTCCGGCATGCGAGCCAGGTGGTCGTCGAGGATGTCGCTGACTTCGCGTTTGTCGACCAGCTCGGAAACGGCGGATTGGCGCCAACGGATCGAGTCAGGGTTGATCAAGGGGGCCACAACCCACTCACGCAAGAGGCGCGCCCCCATGGATGTTCCGGTCTTGTCGAGAACTGACAAGAGCGAGCCTTCGCGACGGCCATCGCGCTGGGTGCTCAGCAACTCGAGACAGGATCGTGTCGCCCTGTCCAGGCCGGCTCGGGCAGTGCCGTCATGAATGTGAATCGTGGAGATTGGAGGTGCGTCTCCACGCTGCATATGAGCGATGTAGGTCAGTGCGGCACCTGCTGCATTGACACACACGCTGCTCTCGTCGAGCCCAAAGCCTTCGAGTGTTGTGACGCCCAGGGCCTCACGAATGGTCTGCCCGGCGTTGCCCAGTTCAAAACTCCACTCGGGAGTAGGAACTCTTGGCGCGCTGGTGACCCGGCCGATTTCCTGGACGAGTTCGCCAGGGTCGCGCAGCAAGGACTCTGGCAGCAGGATCTCAGATGGATCGAGGCGTGAGACCTCATCCACGACCTTGTCACGCCGCACGGCAGCTACGGTGAACGCACCGGTGGACACATCAATCCAGGCCAAGCCGACATCGCTCTCCGTGGGGAAGATCGAAAGTAGAAAGTTGTTCGTGTGTTGGTCGAGAAGGTCGTCTTCAAAGACGGTGCCGGCAGAGAGAATGCGAGTGACACGCCGGTCGACCAGACCCTTTGCCAACTTGGGGTCTTGCACCTGATCGCAGAGGGCCACGCGATAGCCTTCGCGAATCAGAGTTTGAAGGTAACCCTCATAAGCCTTTACGGGTACGCCAGCCATGGGGATGGCTGAGTCACCTTTGCTGCGAGAGGTCAGCGTGATCCCCAGGACCCTCGATGCGGTGACAGCGTCCTCGTGAAAGAGTTCGTAGAAGTCGCCCATGCGGAAGAAGAGGACTGCATCGCCGACCTCCTTCTTGGCGTGCATGTACTGCTGCATCATGGGCGACAGCCCAGAGGCTCCCTTGGAGTTCGAAGGGGTGCTGGGCCGGCCGGCCCTGGGATTCGGCGAAGCCGCAGCGGGCGCCTTGGGGGTGGCAGCTTGCCGGGCGGTGACCGGCGTTGATTTCGTGGGTGCCTCGGCCGGGGACGAGGCTTCGGCGATCTTTTCTGAGAGATCGTCTCCGGACTTTTCCTCGGCCCCGAGGGCCGGATCCGAGGGCCTCTGGGGCGAAGGTGTCGCCGGTTCCGGCTCGGAGCCGAAGAGCCAAGGTGTCGAATCATGAGCCATGGAGGCCAGATTCTATCCCGCAGGGCACATGAGGGGCGACCCATCTGCCCTGGAGGTCACAGCCCGCCCGAAGGGCAGGTTCCCGAGGGCCGAAGCGGGGCCCAGAGGATTTCCCTTGGCGTCATACATTGAGGTCTCTCGGCCTGCTCGATACAGTCCCGACCTGGACTCCGCGTAAGGAGGCCGGATAAGAGGCCGGCCCCTGCATCGGGCGTCCTCTTTCTCGATGGTCGGTTTCATGAGGATGGTCCAGGCAATTGTCACACCTGAACGCCTGACTGCCGTTACCTCCCGACTTGCCGAGGCGGACATCTATCGCCTGACCGTGAGCGAAGTCCATGGTGTTAGCGCCATGGAAGGGCTTGCACTATCCGAGGTTTCTCCCGAACCGATGATTCGTATCGAGGTTGGCGTCAACGATTCTTTCTTCGAGGCTGCTGTAAACGCCATCGAAGAAGGTGGCGTCGATCGCGGCCGAATCTTTTCGTGGGAACTGCACGACGTCATCCGCATTCGTACCGGCGAGAGTGGGCCGGATGCCATCTGAATCAATTTCTGCCGGAAATACCGGCTCACAACATTACGAAAGGAACGGCCCGTGGGAATGACCGGCGGCATGACCCCTCAGCAGGTGCTCGAGAAGATCAAGGCAGAAGGCTTGAGGCTTGTCGACATCCGTTTCTGTGATCTCTTCGGACAGTGGCAGCACTTCACCGTGCCTTCCGCTCAGGTCAAAGAATCAACCTTCACGGAAGGCTTCGGTTTTGATGGAAGCTCTATCCGGGGTTGGAAGGCCATCGATGAAAGCGACATGTTGGTCGTGCCCGACGCGGACACGGCCATCGTGGATCCGTTCTACGAAGAACCGACGCTGACTCTTATCGGCAACGTCGTCGATCCGATCACGAAAGAAGAGTACTCGCGCGATCCGCGTGGCGTTGCACGGCGCGCAGAGCAGTACGTCATCTCTGCGGGGCTCGGAGACACGACTTACTTCGGACCCGAGGCCGAGTTCTTCATCTTCGATTCAATCCACTTCGCAAATGATCCATGGAGTTCTTACTACCTCATCGAATCCGATGAAGGCCATTGGAAGAGCGGCGAAGATGGCCCCAACACCGGCTACCGGCCGAAGCCCAAGGGGGGCTATATCCCGGTGCCACCAATCGATCAGCTTCAGGACCTGCGTTCCGAGATGATGCTCATCATGGAGCAGGTGGGTATCACCACCGAAGCGAGCCACCACGAGGTCGCCACAGCTGGCCAGGGTGAGATCGACATGCGTTTCGACTCATTGCTCGCCATGGGCGATAAATTGCAGTGGTTCAAGTACATCGTGAAGCAGTGTGCCGTGCGCGCGGGCAAGACAGCGACTTTCATGCCGAAACCGATCTTTGGTGACAATGGGTCGGGCATGCACTGCCATATGTCCATCTGGAAGAACGGACAGAACCTTTTCGCTGGCGATGGATACGCGGGCTTTTCCGACATGGGCAAGTGGGCTATCGGAGGCGTCCTGCGTCACGCTCACTCGATCATCGCGTTCACCAATCCGACGACGAACAGCTACAAGCGTTTGGTGCCGCACTTTGAAGCGCCGATCAAGCTGGCATACAGCAGTCGCAATCGCAGCGCCGCCGTCCGAATTCCGATGTTCTCCAGCGAGCCGGCATCCAAGCGCTTTGAGTTCCGCTGTCCGGACCCCATGGCCACTGGCTACCTCGCGTTTAGCGCCATCACCATGGCTGTTGTGGATGGAATCCAGAACCGGATCGATCCCGGGGAGCCGATGGACAAGAACATCTACGACCTTCCGCCGGAAGAGATGAAGAACGTGCCTGATGCACCGACCTCACTCGAAGCAGCACTCGATGCGCTTGAAGCCGACAATGAATACCTGCTGCGAGGCGACGTCTTCGACAAAGACTTCATCGACACTTACATCCAGTACAAGCGGATGAACGAGGTGTTGCCCATCAAGACCCGGCCTCACCCGCTCGAGTTCGATATGTACTTCGATGGCTAGGGAGACCTCTCTCGGCTCGTCCGGGGCCTGAAGTCGACTAGCTTTCCTTGCCAAAGGCGGTTTCGAGGCGGCTCCGAAAAGACCGCAGACGGAGAGCATTGGCCACCACGAGCAAGGAACTGCTGGCCATCGCGGCCGCGGCAAAAGGTGGGCTGATCTGGCCGAAGAATGCCAGGGGGAGAGCGATCAGGTTGTAGGCAAAGGCCAGGCCAAGATTCTGACGGATGATTTTGAGGGTGGCGCGAGCCAGCTCGATGGCGACCGTGGCGCGGGCCAAGTCGCCACTGACCAGAACCAAAGGTGCTGCCGCGCGGGCGAGGTCCGTGGCTGTTCCCACCGCAAAACCTGCATCGGCGGCCGCCAGAGCCGGGGCGTCATTGGTTCCATCGCCCACCATGCCGACGACGTGCCCAGTGTCGCGAAGAGCCTCAATTCGTTCTGCTTTGCCGGCGGCTGATTCGGCCGAGTGGATCTCAGTAATTCCGGCAAGTGTTCCGACGGCACGCGCGGCAGCTTCGTGATCACCCGTTGACAGGACCGGCCGAATGCCCAGCTGGGAAAGAATGCGGACGGCGCGGGTGCTTGTTGGACGGATTTGATCGCCGATTCCGAGCACGAGCGCGAGGGATCCGTCGATCGCAACCAGAGCCAATGTCCAACCACGCTGTGCGTAGGTTTCCGCCGTGACTGCTCCAGGCGCGCAGTCGACACCGCGGCCTTCGAGGAAGGCCACCGAGCCGACGAGCACCTCTCGGCCATCGGCAAGCTGACCTGCAACTCCACCGACAGCAGCTGAGAGGCTTTTGCGCTCGACCTCCGCGATGAGCAGCCCTCGACGTTCGAGCTCACCCCGAATCGCAATTCCAAGCGGGTGTCCAGTGGCTGCTTCCACGGCAGCCGCGGCGCTCAGCACGTCCGCGATGGCTGCCTCTGTCTGTTCGGAAGGCCTTGCGGCGAGTTCGCCCGAGTTCCCATCGACCAGGGAAAGGCTCTCTACTACGGGGCGACCCGTGGTGAGGGTTCCGGTCTTGTCCAGCAAGAGAACGCTGAGCTTGCCAGCAGCTTCCAGGGCTCCGGCGTCTCTCACCAGGACACCGAGTTGGGCAGCACGGCCTGTGGCGACCTGTATGGCTGTGGGCGTCGCGAGACCCAGGGCACAAGGGCAGGCCACGACGAGCACGGCGACTGCTGCAACTGCTCCGCCGCCGAAGAACCAGGCTGCCACGGCCACGCCGAGTACAATGGGCACGAAGACCCCTGACACACGGTCTGCAAGTCGCTGCGCAGGAGCTTTGCTCGATTGGGCCGCGCTCACGAGGCTGACAAGCTGCGCAAGCGTTGTTTCTCCGCCCACCGCAGACGTGCGCATGGTCACCAGTTGCCCGCCGGCATTGGTTGTTCCTCCGACCAGCACGTCGCCAGGGCGGCGCCAGACGGGGAGCGACTCACCCGTGAGCAGGGATTCGTCAAAACCTGACGAGCCCTCCACGATGCTTCCGTCTGCAGGGACTGCCTCGCCGTCTGCGATGAGACAGAGATCGCCTACTTGAACCGCATCGGCATCCAGCACAAGGGTCTTGCCGTCGCGAAGAACGTGAGCGGTCCTTGGTGCTCGTGCGGCCAGTGAACGGAGCGCTGCTGCCGAGCGACGACGGGCTGACTCTTCAAGCGCGCGTCCCACGAGGACGAAGGTCACAATCATGGCAGGGGCTGCGAAGCCACCCGCATCGCTGTTCTGGCGCCAGGCCCAGAGCGCGTGTATCCATGCAGTGCCTGCGCCGAGGGCTACCAGGGTGTCCATGGCTGCGTGTCGCGCCAGGGCCATGCGCCACGCCTGAACGAAGATCATGCGTCCTGGCACGGCGAGCGTGACAAAGGAGCTGACCGCGGTTAGCCAGGGAATAGAGCTTGTCGCGGCGACCGCCGCGATCGTCAGAGCAGCGGCCAGCAGGGCACGGCTTCTCGCTGGTCGGGCATCGGGCTCTTGAAGCAGAGCCTCGATAGAGGAACTGAGCGAAGGAAGCCCCTCGTAGCCGGACGAGCGAATCGCCTCGAGGAGTGCTGTTTCTTCGGCGCTGCCAAGCACCGTTGCAGAGCGCGTGGCAAAACTGACTTCGGCTCGATCCACACCGGGGACCTTTCCCAGCCCGCGTTCCACGGTTGCTGCACATCCGGAGCAGGTCATGCCCCGAACCGGAATGACCCGTGTTCGGGTCATCCGTCTGTGGGCGGCTCTTCGCCTTTGGATGAACCGTCCGAGCCGCTCTCGCCGCTCCAGCGAACCCGAACCCCCGAAGACCCCTCTTCATCAAGGGGCTCTGTGAGCGTCGAGAGATAGGTCACTTCAATGATCGGATCGGTGATGCCATCGAGCACACGTTGCGGGTTCTCTGCAAAGACCGATTTCGCCGCGACGAGGATCTCGGAATCAAATTCGCCAATGACGTCATCGAGAGGGGGGAGGTCGTTGTCATCTCTTCGGCGTAGCTCCGCATATTCGCGACGGAAGCGATCGAACTGGCCTTGCAGAGGTTCCATCGATTCGTCGGCGCCGCCCGCGTCAATCAATTTGAGCGCGGCCCACATGACTCGAGTGTTCCAACCGAGTTCAGAGGCTGACATGCGATGTTCACGCAACATGCCGGGAACACTGTCCATCACCGGGCTGACGCGGTCCCATAGATCCGACAAGACGTCGCCCCAGTTGAAGATCGAAGGGTCTTCAGACTCGACGGTCTTGCCAAATTCATTCAAATCCACTCCCAACAAGTCGAGCTTGGCACCCAGCTCTTGACGGAAGTCGAGTGCAGAGGCGAAGCGCTTCTTGTCGAGTTGGACGACGGTTTTTTCGTCGAATGGAAACTCTTGTTCGAGTTCCCCCAGCTGGCGACCCATGAGTTGCGCGGCATCCCATGCCTCCATCACAACGGGACCGATCTGATAGACCATGAACCCCAGGATGCCCAGCACAATGAGGGCGAGAACTCCGCAGCCAATGAAGATCTTCTTCATGAGGCGCGCAGGTTAGCAGTCCGTGCCGGAGCGCCTCCAGTGTGGAAGTCGGCTGGAACTTCGACTCCCCGCGAAGAGAGGCGGTTTCGAGAGGAAGAGGGTGGGCCGCCGGCCCCTTCGAGGTTCTTCTTCTGGGCGGGGAAGACGCCTGGGAAGGGCTGGAATGGGCCTACAAACTCGGCTCAGTGTGGGTTTTGAGCGCACCGTTGGATCTTGCAGGGCAAGGATTTCTCCCTGAGACTGGAAGGAACCCGAGACAGGCCCTCTTCCCGCCCAGATCAGCCGATATGCTCGACTCTTTCTGATCGGCAAGACGCCCAACTAGGTCGGCATGTCCAAGAACACCCTCAAGACGCGCACTCTCCGCCCCCGCTCAGGGCGAGCCCTCGTGATGGCTCTGACTGTGTGTTTCATGGCGCAGCTGCCGGCTTGCAACTCGTGGTGGGCTGATGAGTTTGCACAGGCCTCCGCGAGGCAGGGGGGCGGTGCCCTGGGAGGCCCTGACCGTTTCGAACTCTCTCTCGATGGCGCCTGGCAGTTTGTCCAGGACCCCGAGGATCTCGGTTTGATCGAGGACTGGGCGGCCTCGATCGCACGCTCGGGTGAACCTCCTCCGAGCGCGGGAAGCGTACTGGGTACGACTGTCCCAGGCGCTTTTGAGTCGCGGCAATCTGCGGGTCCATACGACGGGGTGGTGTGGTACTGGCGTAAAGCGGTTCTTCCCCGCTGGAAGGGAGGGCGCGCTGTGCTCTCCTTCGAGCGGGTGAACCATGCTTGCACGGTGTGGGTGAACGGACACGAGGTGGGTCGTCACACGGGGGGATACGATCCCTTCGAGCTGGATGTGAGCGAGGCCGTGGGTTCCGGCAGACAGTTTCAGGTTGTTGTCCGCGTCGTGGACCCAGGTGTCGAACTCGTCGATGGCATGACGCTTTCGATGATTCCGCACGCCAAGGAGAGCTGGTACGAGAATTTCGGGGGCATTCTGGGCCCGGTCACAATCTCAGGGCATGCCGATGTCAGGGGGCGCATGGAATGGGTGCAGCCCAACCCGGAGACCGGAGAGGTTCTCGTCGATGTGCAGCTGCAATCGCCAGACGATGGGCGTTCTCGACATGTCGAGGTCGAGTTGAGAGTCCGGCCGCTCGCTCTTCGCGCTGCACTGCCCCAGAAGGGATTTCATCGACCACCGACCCTGTGCGTGACCAGGCGCCGGGTGCGCGTTCCAAGTGGTGGCAGGCGGCTTTCCATGTCCGTCAAGGTGCCGGGGCACCAGCTGTGGGAGCCCGAGGCTCCGTGGCGTTACTTGATGGATCTTGAGGTTCACGGGGACGTGTCCGCAGAAGCGCCGGACGATGAGCGCTCATTCGGGTTTCGCTCCGTGCAACTGACAGCTGAGGGCCTTCTGCTCAACGGTCGCCGACGCGTTCTTCAGGGAGTGCTGTATCAGCCGCACTACATTGCTTTGGACGGTCTTTATCCGCCAGCCGAGGAGTTGCAAGCTGAAGTTCTGCAGATGCTCGAGACGGGTTTCAACCTGGTTCGAGCTCATGTGCGCCCGGCTCCCGTAGCATTTTTAGATGCTTGTGACCGTTACGGGCTTCTTGTTCTTGAGGAGCCGTCCATCGGTTGGGTTGATATGTCCCCCGAGCTCGAAGGTTGGCTGAAACACGAGGTCGAGTGGATGGTGAAGCGCGACCACCACCACCCGTCGATTGTGATGTGGGGTCTGTTCAACGAACTCAGCGGAAAAGCGCACCTTCTGAGCGAGCCCGTGATGGGGCACTTGGTCGCTTTGGATAACACACGGCCGGCGCTCGTAGATTCGGGAGGCTTCTTCGATTCGCGCTATGTTCCTGCGGGCGGCCAAGAGTTCGTGATGATGCTGGACGAGCACGTTTATCCGCCCTGCCCGATTCCTTTCGAGGAACGCGAACGACTCCGAACGCTTTCGCCCGCAGCGGGCCCGCTGTTGATTTCCGAGTACGGGTACGGCGCTCTCATGGACACAGAGGGCAATTTCTCTGAGTTTGAGCGGCGCGGCGTGCTGGGCGTGGAGCGAAACACTTTCATGGGAATGAAAGAGCGAACGCTCTCTGCGAGAGAGGCCGGGGACCTCTGGGATGAGCAAGCTTGGCTGGATGTGTCAGCGACCATCCACAGCAGCATGAGCGTTGAAATGCTGGGATTGCTGCGCTCCAACGAGAATCTGGCAGGCAGCATTTACACGCAGTGGCAGGCGGTGAGCAGTGAGTCTAGCGCGGGACTGCTAAGCCCCTGGGGCGCTGCCCGGCCTGCCCTGGCCGCGATGTCTGCTGCGCTTGCTCCGTTGCAGGTCAATGTGTTTCCAACCAGGGCTTCGTCAGCTTTGAACAGCCTGTTGCGTGTTGACCTTGCGGTTGTCAACGACACCGGGCAATCGATTGAAGCCGAAGTGATCGTGAATGCCGAGGGGGCGGTGCGCCACGCAGACGGGGCGGATGGCCGCGGCTTCGGTCGACAGGTCTTTCCTCCCGGAGTGACGCACCTGTCCGAAGAGGCCTTTCGTATGACGGAGCCCGGGGTCGCAACGTTCCGGGCGTACTTCGTCGATGGAGCCGCAGAAGTGGTTGTCATGAGCCGCTTAACTTCCCATGTCGTCGTGCCACCTGCGCCGATTGAGAGAGTGATTCCGGACGGAGAGGGTCAGTTGATTGCTCTCGTCACGCCTGAAGGGGCGGAGCATGCGGCCAGCTTTGCTGCCCGCGAAGGCTTTGCCGTGGCCGATCTAGATTCGACCGGAACATCGGTTCCCGTGATCTTGCTGGAAGATCCCAAGAATCTGGGTGAGCGCGTGTCCACGGCGGAGCAGTTGCGCATCTGGCGTCACGTTTACGAGGGCGGCGCTGTCATCCTTCTGGCCGAAAATCTTCCAGAAGACCACATTGGACGATTGGCAGGGAGTTTTCGCGGCGTTCGATTGCTGCCCTATGTTCCGGTGCGCTTTGGAATCGGGTTGGCGGCCGGCAACTTTATGGGCCGTTGTCACGTGGCCTTGGTTGCTGATCAGCCCAGGACTCCCGGAGGCCCGTTGCCCTTCGTGTTTGATTTACCTGGCGTAGCCGGAGGAGCGGATCGCGTGCCGCCTGGATCGCACGCGCGTCTGTTTCGACCCGAAGAGGCTTCTCTTTCGCCAGCAGGGGTGATTGTCGGCGCATTGCCTGACAACACGAGCGTGGCCGCGATGACTCTCAACCACTATCGGCAACGGGTCGGTGCACTTATTGCCGCCATGCCCTTTGGGCGCGGAAAGATCGTTTTTGTCGGAGTGCCTCTTCTCGACCCGATTCTCGGAGAGCCAGACCCGCTCCGTGATCGGATGCTGTCCGAACTCATCGAGTCTGTGGCCTTCGAGATTCGCAACAGAGTTCCTGAGCCAGCGATGACAGCGCGTCCGCTGCCGCTCACGGAGTTGCAGTTGGAGGAATATGCGGAGGGCATGGCGCGTCTTTCGCAAATCAACGAATTGGGTGACCGCTACAGCTTCATCATGGCCGGGAAGATGGCGCCGGCCAGCCTCGCGCTTGTGCCAGCTTCGATCCGCGATCAAGGGCTCATCTCGTTGTTCAACGGGCAGGAGGGAGCCTGGGAGCATCTTCGCAGTGCTTTTGACGGGATCTGGACGGACGATGTCGTGCGCTTTGTTCAGCGCGAGCAAAAGATCCTCGACAGGCTTGTCCTCTCCATACTTGGAGCCAGCCCTCAGGCCCGCGAGAAGGCCGCACAGGTGGTCCAGGACTGGGGGCACGGCGTGATGGCCTGGATCCACGGAAATAGCACTGAAGCCCACAATCGGCTGGATGCCGCAGAGAAGTTGCTCGGAGGAGATTTCGATCACTAAGAGGCTCACGCTTGTGGCCGAGCGCATGGCCTCTAAGAATGTCCCTGGCCGCCCACATCCACCCGTCCCACGAGGTTCAGCATGGTTCGCTCTTTCCTGCTCCTGATGGCGGTTTTTCCTGGCTGCGGGTTGTTGCTTCCGGGTGACCCACTCGATTTCCGTGATTACACCTTGGAAGGCGTTCCCTACCAGGAGGCCGTGGGGCTCGTGCAGGAGGTCATCGTCCAGGAATTCAGTAGCCGCTTCGATGTTGGCTTTGAGACGGATTGGGAGCCAGATACCGGGAACATGATTGTGGACGGCGTGCGAGATGACACGCGCACACTGACTCTCTATCTAAAGCTCATCCCCGAAGGCGAGAACACCAAGATCGAGATGCTCGCTCTGGTTCGACCGGTTATTGTTCCGGGCATGATGGCAACGGCAAAGCAACGACCGCTTCAGGATGTGCACTTCGAGGAAGTGATGTACGACGCTTTTGTTCTGGAAGCACTGAGCCGCTCAGGAACAGATTTTTGACCAGCTGTTGCGACGTGGCGCCGAAGAGATGGTCACGTCGACGTGCGGGAAGGGCGGCGTTGCTTTGAAGCGGGTCGTGTTGCTGGCTGTGATAGGAAGCCTGCTTCTCCTGGGCGTGTTGCGGCCGGGTTGTTCGGGAACTCCGCTCAAGATCGACCTCCGCAGGGACCTTTTCCTTGATTCGGAACGGATCGAGTTCGTGGAGGGATTTCTGGAGCCTCCGCGGCTCTACGTGTTGCCGACAGTTCCGGACCCAAACCGGAGTCGCGACCAGATACCGCTCGTTCCATTCACGAGAAACTGCCGGCTGCTTTGGCATGTGAACGCGCGCCCAGGCCGTTTTTCTACGCAATTCGTTCGCCTGTCGCAGGGAGGTGAGGCGGATGTCACGCCCTGCCGCCTTGTGGTGAGTGCTGTCAGCGGGGATGGCCGCCACACTTCGGTTGAAGCCGTGGTTCCACCGGTGGCACTTGATGCGGATGCAGCCCCTCATGCACTGCGTGAAGGGCCCTCGGGCACTTTGTCACTTGCCTTGCCGGATGGCGCTGAAACTCTCGAGATCCAGGTCGTGTCGTCGGGCGATATTCCAGCCGACAGCTATGTGGCCTTGCTGTCACCCCAGGTGATTCATGAACCGCTAAGTGTTGATCCTGCGGACTACCCACTGAGTTTTGAGAACGATGTGCGGCTTACGGCCGCTTGGCGTCCTTCGGGTGCCCCTGAGGTGGCGTTCTGCCTCGCACGTCGCATGGAGCGGCCAAGCGAGGCGCTCGGTGTCGAGCCGGGTTTCGTGGAGGAGATCGTTCGCTCTCGGCCAGTCGAAGTCGAGGGATCGTTCGAAGGTCGAGTCGGCCGGCATGCCTTGGTTTTCACGGGCGTTGCCGACTTTGCAATGCAGTTGGACATTGCGAGCGACAGCATACTGCGCGGTTCCATCGCGCTTGACCGCCGATTGCCAGAGGGGACTCTTGGTCGCTTGCTTGTGCTTGTCGATGAGGAACTGGTTGCAAGCTTTGAAACCGGAGGGGTCGACTGGGTTGACGTCGCGTTGCCACTGGGTGAGTTTTCAGGTGCTAATCGCCGTTTGTCGTTGCGATCGGAAATTGTGAAGTTCGACCCAGCTCCCGTTTTGCTGGATGTTGCGGACTACACACGAGGGGTTGAAGAGCCCGTTGAGTTCTTGGCGCAAACTGTGCGGTTCGGACTCGCCGAGCCCCGGGTGAGTACGCCCACTTCTGTGCCTCGCCGCCTGGCGACTCCGGAAAACCCTTCCGTACTCCTGATCCAGGTGGAAACGATGCGAGCCGATGTGCTGGATCCGTTCGGCGGCCTGGAGCCAGGCCTGACTCCTAATTTGCAGCGATTGGCTGAGCGCTCGGTGCTCTACGAGCAAGCCATCGCGCCCAGTCCGTGGACGGTTCCGACAACGGCTTCGCTGCTCACAGGTGTGCTGCCCTCTGCGCATGGAGTGATTGCCAACAATCAGCGCGTCATTCCTGACGCCCTTCCGACGTTGGCCGAACGTGCTCGCTCGGAGGGCGTTGTGACCGCGGCTTTTGTTACCAACACCTTGCTGCAATCAGATGCTGGCTATGGTCGAGGTTTCGAAACTTTCGGTTTCCTTCCTTACCGAAATGCACAGCAGGTGAATGATCAAGCAGAGGCATTTCTTGAGAATCACGCAGGGCAACAGGTCTTTCTCTTCCTGCATTATTTCGACCCGCATATGCCTGTTGATGCCCCTGAAGAATGGCGGGATCGGTTCGTTCAAGAGGATTTCCGTGAACAAGACGCTCTCGCGGCTGAGCAGAGCCTGACCACACGATTTTACAGAGGTGAGATTTTTGGGCCGGAGGACCCCGACGTGCGCTTTTTGCGTCAGCGGTATCTGGGTGAGATCGCCTATTTCGACGAGCAGCTCGGACACCTTCTCTCAGCCATCGATCAAATGGGGCTCGCGCCGACGACTGCGATTGTTTTCACGTCGGACCACGGCGAAGAATTCATGGAGCATGGATTGTGGGGGCATGGCAGCAACCTTCACGTGGAAACCATTCATGTGCCGCTCATGGTGACGCCAGCTGGAGCGCTTGAGGGCTTCGCCTCAGGCGAGTCTTCTGACATGAAGGCCGAAAGAATCTCCGGAGTTGTGAGCACGGCAGGTGCACATAGCGAGGTTCTTCAGATGCTAGGGGTGTCGTTTGATCCAAACGAGGTGCTTCCGGACCTCGAGCCCCGGGGCTATGCCTTCTCGGAGACGAATAAAGGCCTCGCGCTTGACGGTGAAGGGGACCCCTTGCGCCGCCCCCTGCGTGCGATTCGGAGTGAGACTCATCTGCTTTTGAGCCGCCTGCCCGTTGAGGGAGAGGAGGGCACCGGCACTCTCTGTTTCTACGACCTGGTGAATGACCCCGGAGAACAGCATCCAATGACCGCCACAGGCCGTGAGGCCGATTGGCACATGGGCAAGCTGGAAGAGGTGGCGCGATGGATCGAGGAGCACCGGGTGGAGGCCCCTGGCGGGGCTGTGGACGGTGCATCGATGGATGTCCTCAAGGAACTCGGCTACATCGGCCCCGGGGGAGGGGTGGAGAGTGACTGTGATGGCTAAAGCTCAAGCGACAGTTCGGCTTGCGGCAGGCTCTCAGGCGCTCTAAAGTGCGCCGTTCGTCCTCTGGGGAACTTCTGAATCCATGCCTGCTACAAGCGTGATCGGTGCCCAGTGGGGTGATGAAGGAAAAGGCAAGATCATTGATCTGATCGCGGATCGAGCCGATGTCGTCGTTCGCTTTCAGGGTGGTGCGAATGCTGGCCACACCGTCATCGTTGACGGTGAGAAATTCGTCTTTCACCTGCTTCCTTCGGGTGTGTTGCACGAGGGCAAGCTCAACGTTGTTGGCAACGGCGTGGTGGTGGACCCAACTGTGCTGCTCGACGAGCTCGAGCAGTTCGAGAGTCGAGGGCTCAAGCTCCGCGATCGACTGCTGTTGTCTGGCGCGGCTCATTGCGTCATGCCCTATCACCGTGTGATCGATGGATTGCAAGAAGGTGAAAAGGCAGGTGTCAAAATCGGCACCACCGGACGCGGCATTGGCCCCGCATACGCGGACAAAGCCAATCGTTGCGGCATCCGTTTGTGGGATCTGATCGATGAAAGTCGATTGCGCGTTCGCATTCAGGCCAATGTTTCCGAGATCAATCGCTTCATTGTGGCGGTTCATGGCGCAGACCCTCTGGAAGCTGATGCGATCTTCGAGGTCGCTCGCGAGCAGGGTCGTCGGCTTGCGCCGATGGTGAAAGAAACCGGTGCGTTCCTTCGCCGCTTGCTGGCGGAAGGAAAACACGTTTTCTTTGAAGGCGCTCAGGGCGTGATGCTTGACCTCGACCATGGGACTTATCCCTATGTCACCTCGAGCAATGCTGACAGCCTGGGGATTGCTGCAGGGGCTGCCGTGCCGCCTGCAGCAGTTGGGCACCAGATTGGCGTGGCCAAGGCTTACTGCACTCGGGTTGGCTCGGGGCCGTTCCCCTCGGAGCTCCATGACGAACTGGGCGAGAAGATTCGGGAGGCTGGCGGTGAGTTTGGCGCCACCACTGGTCGCCCACGCCGCTGCGGGTGGTTCGATGTCCTCGCAGCACGCTATTCGGCCCAGCTTTGCGGTTTCGGGGGCCTGGCGCTCACCAAGCTGGATGTTCTGTCTGGCATGGGAGAGATCGGTCTGGTTGTCGGCTACGATATCGAGGGGCTGGGTCGCGTAGATGAGTACCCGGTGGACACACATCTCATCGAGCGTGCGAAGCCCATTATCGAGACCTTTCCTGGCTGGACGGAAGATATTCGCGACGTGCGTTCCTTCGACGATTTGCCCGCGAACTGCCAGAGTTTCATCGACCAGATCTGCGATCGCGTCGGCGTCTCCTGGGAACTGATTTCTGTTGGTCCTGGACGCGAGTCGACAATCATCAGGAGCGTGGCATGACGGGTCTTGACCCCGCGAAGCTCCCTCGCCATCTGGCCATCATCATGGATGGCAATGGGCGGTGGGCTTCGGGCCAAGGTTTTGCTCGCACCAAGGGTCACGAGAAAGGTGCGGACACGATCCGAACTGCGACGACGGAATGCGCGCGACTCGGACTCGAGCAACTCACTCTGTACGCCTTCAGCCACGAGAATTGGAAACGGCCGCGGGCGGAAATCGCTTTTTTGATGCGCCTCTTGAGCAAGTTCTTGGTGCGCGAGCGGCCGACGATGATGGACAACAATGTGCGCTTAACGGCGATCGGGCGGTTGGACGACTTGCCTGCATCTGCGCGTAAAGATCTCGACGAATCCATTGCGCAAACAGCGGGCAATAATGGACTCAACCTGTGCTTGGCTTTGTCGTATGGCGGGCGAGCCGAAATCGTGGATGCCGTCCGCTCCATGTTTGAAGAGGTGGCGGCAGGCACCCTGGATCCGAAGTCTATCGACGAATCTTCTGTGAGTGCGCGGCTCTACCAGCCTGGCCGGGATCCGGACTTGCTCATTCGGACCGCGGGTGAGCGCCGCATCAGCAATTTCTTGCTCTGGCAAATCAGTTATGCCGAGATTTTTGTGACGAATGCATGCTGGCCCGAGTTCTCTGTGGACGAGCTGCATGCCGCCTTGCGTGATTATGCGGGGCGTACGCGAAAGTTTGGGGGCCTGGTCGATCCAAGGCCGGAGGCCGTCCAGAGATGACGGCGCGTTGGTAAAGCGGACACTCATCGGCGCGAGCCTGCTGGGATTGACTCTTGGCGCGTGGTGGTTTGATACGTCACGACCCTCGTCTCCAGCCTGGGCGCTCACTGCGCTTGGTGTGATTCTCACCCTGGGTGCGTTGCACGAGTTGCTCTCCATAGGGGGAGCCAATGGGCAGCAGCGCAATGTAGGCCTCGCAGTCGGAGTGGCCTGGGTGTTCGTCATGATGCTTGGAGGAGCCTCACAGGCCACGAACTACGAACTCTTCACGAGCTCCAACGGCTGGGTGGAATTCATGCGCGGGGCGGGTGACGTCTTGACGGCTGGTTCTGCGTTCGCGGGGCTTTACCTCGCAAGCCAGTTGAGGCACGGACCCGGAAAGTCTGTGGTCCAGCTTTCTCGCAGTTTGTGGTTCTGCGTGCCGTATGCAGCCGGGCTCTCATGCCTCCTCACTTTGCTACTCAGTGGGCGGTTAGAACTGGTGATCGGCGTGGTACTTGTCGCGAAGTCCTCCGACATCGGTGCTTATTTCGCGGGCCGCTCATTTGGCAAGCGAAAGCTGGCTCCATCGATCAGCCCCGGGAAAACAGTGGAGGGCCTTGTAGGGGGCCTGGTCCTGCCGATGGTTGTGGCCGCCTTCACACTTCCAGGGGTCGTGTTGACTGTTTCGGAAGGTGTTCAGGTGAACCTCTCCGGTGGGCCCTGGGGGGCTGCGTTGCACGGCCTGATCATTGGAGCGGTCACCGTGGTGTCGGATCTCTCGGAATCACTCGTCAAGCGATCTTGCGCTGTCAAGGACTCTGGGACCCTGTTCGGAGAGTCAGGAGGGTTCCTGGACCTTGCGGATTCTCTGCTGCTGGTGGCACCTCTGGTGCTCGCCTACACTGCCGTGGTGAGCTGATTCCTCGCACGAATGAAGGGTCACAGCATTTCATGGGCATGACGGTTCCGCTTCACTCTCTCGACGAAGAACGCTCGCTGTTCGGGCCTCGTGAAACGAACGCGCGCGCCATTCGGAATGCGTATGACGTCACGATGACGGTGCGCAAGGGACGCGTTGTCATCGAGGGTGATGAAGAGGATGTGTCTGATGCGGTGCGTGTCATCAGGCAACTGCTTGAGCGCCTCCGTACCAGTGGAGAGCTTCCGGCCGAGGCTCTCAAAGATTTATTGCAAGCAGGTCATGGTGTTGGAGCAGCTGAACTGAAGGCCGAAGAGGCCGCCGGTGGACTTTGGCTTCCGCCCGGAATGTCTGTTCGCAGCAAAGGGCAAGAGCAGTACGTGCGTTGCATGCAGCGAGAAACAGCAACGTTTTCGATCGGCCCGGCTGGGACCGGCAAAACGTTTCTCGCGGCGGCTGTTGCACTGACAGCTTTGCGCCGGGGGTATTTTCGCAAGCTGGTGCTCGTGCGGCCTGCGGTTGAAGCCGGGGAGCGCCTCGGGTTTCTCCCGGGAGACCTGGTTGCGAAGGTCAACCCGTACCTTCGGCCGCTCTACGATGCGCTTGGAGCACATCTGGAGCCGGGTCGGCTTCAGCACTTCATCGAAACCGATGTCATCGAGATTGCACCATTGGCTTACATGCGTGGTCGAACTCTAGACAATGCTTTCATCATTCTCGATGAGGCCCAGAACACGACCCCGAGCCAGATGAAGATGTTTCTCACACGGATGGGGCACAAGAGCAAAGTCGTGGTGACCGGCGATGCGACACAAACCGATCTTGATCCAGGAGTGACGAGTGGTTTGATTGCCGCAGAGAAGTTGCTGCGAAACGTCTCAGGAATCGGAGTGGTTCGCCTGGACCGGAAGGACATTGTCAGGCATCCACTCGTGCAGAAGATCGTCAACGCTTACGAGAACGATGAACGAGTCCGTGAGCGTGAGGAGCGGGCGCGGGGCGAGGAGACCCGCGGGCGACGGTGATTCCGGTCTCGAATCGACAGCGCCGGGTGAAGGTGACTGCCCGCGATGTGCGTGCCGTGATCGCAGCGGTCTATGCTGCGGAGAAGGCGGGAGAGCCCAGTATTTCTGTTGCGCTTGTAAATGACCGTGTCATTCGCGACGTGAATCGAGAGTATCTGAACCATGACTGGGCCACGGACTCAATCGCCTTCAGTTATGAAGACGACCCGTCTCCTGATGCTGTGACGGGGGAGGTGGTCGCTTCCGCTGAAACTGCTTTGCGTGTGGCTGAAGAACTGGGGAAAGATCCGCGATACGAGCTTCTGTTGTATGTGGCGCACGGCACACTTCACCTGCTGGGTTGGGATGACGAGACTCCCGCCATGCGACGTCGCATGAACGCTCGCGCAGATCGCATCCTGTGTGCTGCAGGATTCGAGGAGGTGTCGGCATGATGCTTTTTCAGCGCCGCCTCTTCCTGGAGTTGATGGGAAACGCAGTGACAACCCTTCTGCTCCTGATGGGAGTCCTCCTGCTTGTCTCGAGCGCTCAGGTCATCAACAGCGTTGACGGACTTTCTTTGGGAGTCTTTCTGAAGATGCTGCCCATGTTCATGGGCGTGACGGTGGACATTGTTTTTCCCATCGCTGTGCTTGTGGCTGTTGTGCTGACCTATGGGAGAGCAGCTGCCGACAACGAAGTCGACACGTTGCGGGCAAGCGGCATTCACCCGTTCCACCTTCTCTTGCCTGGCCTTGTGTTCGGGGCACTCATGTCAGTGCTCATGCTCGTCGCCATGGACGACGCGCAGCCTCACGCCGCTCGCTCGAAGCGACGCATCACAAAGATCGTGGATCCAGGAGCCGTGATCGCGCAGAAACTGGCGTCGGGAGAGCCGGAAGAACTGGCCGATGGAATCTGGGTGGCGCCGGCTGCAATCGATTCGCATGGCGTCGCACATGACATGCGCATTCAGTGGGTTGCCGAGGACGGCCTGGTCATTCAGGAGATTGTCGCGGAGGCAGAGTCCACAAAGGTCTTTGTAGATCCGCAACGGAGCAAGCTTGTCTTGAAGCTCGGCCGCTTTCGTACGGTTGTGGGAGATCAACTCGACGGGTTGAACGAGGGCACGGAGATCACGCGCTCTTTGCACAGGGATTTTGGTGACCTGAATATCTTCTCGCTGACCACCGCGCAGCTTTTCGCCTGGCTGCAGCGCGAGCCGGGGCAACGGGGGCGGTTGAAAGAGCTCTCCGTGAAGACGGAGGTTGCTATGCGGTCATCCTCGGCTGCAGCCTGTCTGGTGTTCGTTCTTTTGGGATTTCCTGTGGCGCTACGATTCCGCAGATCTGATCGAGTTGGCGCGTTTCTGGTGGCCTTTATCTTGGCGCTGATCCTGTACTACCCCTCTGTCAAGGTCAGCCAGGCAGTCTCCATGAGTGGCTCGGTTTCACCGAGTCTTGCGGTTTGGTTTGGTCATGGTCTCTTGCTTATCGCGAGTTTCCTCATCTGGAGGCGACTGAACGCTCGATGATTTCCAAGCTAGATCGATACGTTGCGAGGTACTTCATCTCGTCATGGGTGGTGAGCTCGGTGTTTTTCATCGGGCTGTACGCGATCTATGACCTGTTTGCACAGTTCGACGACTTTCTTGAAGGCTTCGAAGGCTCACATCTTGTCATTTCAGATGTCGTGTATTTGTACACGCTCCAACTGCCTGTAATTTTCGTGCAGGTGGCTCCGTTTGTGATGGTGATGGCGGCGCTCATCACACTGTTGCGACTTCAGCGTCACAATGAGTTCATGGCCATGGTCATGACGGGCCGTAGTGCGCGACGCGTGATTCTCCCGGTGGTGGCCCTCACACTTCTGTTTCTTGGTGGGCTTGTCTGGGTGCAAGAAGTTTGGGCGCCGCGCGTTGCCCTTGAACGGGATGACCTGCAGTGGAGCATGCTCGAAAAGGGCAAGTCTCGGATGATCGAGACCATGAACATGCGAGATGCAGAGGGGCGCCTGTTTTCTGCATTTGAATACAACGTCGGTACGAGAGTCATTGGTCGACTGAACGTGAGCTACGAGGACGAGGCTGGGAACAATGTCTACATCACCGGAGAGAACGCCGAGTGGAGCGCAGAGTCCGGAGGCTGGACGATCCAGAACGGCCGCTCGCAGGTGAGGCGTGATGCGCGAAAAGAATCTGAGGATGGTGAAGCCTTCTTCGTCGAAACAGACATCCAGCCCGAGCAGCTCCTTGCAGAGTCACGCATGGCCTTCGATCTGACGTATGAGGAATTACTGGGCCTTTCCGAACGCTACCCCTCGTCGAGGCGATACCGGCTTCTGCGTCATTATCACGTGACCTTTCCGCTTTCGATCCTTCTGCTGGTTTTGCTGTCTGTTCCCTTCGTCATCCGTCTGGACGCCAAGAGCCGTACGAAGGGGCTAGGGGTCGCCATCGGCTTCTGTGTCGGGTTCCTACTCCTCGACGCCTCCCTGAGAGATTTGGGCAGTCGAGGCGTCATTCAGCCCGTTCTGGCGGCCTGGCTGCCTGTGATCGTTGCTGGGAGCCTTGTGACGGTCTTGTTCGACTCGCTCGAGAGCTGAAGCAGAGCTTCTCGGGACCGGGGGGGTCTTGTGGGGAGCAGGCCGATGCGTATAGTTGGGGCCCTTTCGCCCTTCAGGAGACCGGAATACCGGTACCTCGGGGGCTTTCGAATCCCGAACCCCTTGCAGCGAGTCGAAGAGCCATGAGCCGCGTCTGCCAGTTTTGTGGAAAGCGCGTCCAGGTTGGCAACAGCATCGCCCGGCGCGGTCTGGCCAAGCCCAAGGGCGGGATCGGGCTGAAGACCACCGGTGTGACTCGCCGACGCTTCAAGCCGAATATCCAGTCCGTCCGTGCGTTTCTGGGTGGCCGGATGCAACGGGTTCGAGCCTGCACGCGCTGCATCAAGTCGGGCAAGGTGAACAAGGGCCTGAAGAAAAAGGTTCCCGCGACGACCTGAGTCGGTTGCTTCGAAGGAAGCCGTAAGGCGGGCTACACAGCCATTTCTTTGAGGTCGCTTGCGACGTCAAGTGCGCAGGCCGTTTTGGCTTGGACGGATTCCGCGGTTTCCCCTGGCGCGATTTCGACGAGGCGCAGGCCGCCCTCAGGCTTGACGTCCAAAACGCAGAGGTCCGTGATGATGCGGTGCACCACGCCGTGACCCGTGAGCGGCAAGGAGCAGCTCTCAAGGATCTTTGGCTGCCCCTTTCGATTGCAATGCTCCATCGTGACCACGACATGCCGGGCGCCAGCAACGAGATCCATGGCGCCCCCCATGCCTTTCACCATCTTGCCTGGAATCATCCAGTTGGCGAGATCACCGTCCTGACTCACTTGCATGGCACCGAGGAAACACTGATCGATGTGACCGCCTCGGATCATTCCGAATGAATCGGCACTGTTGAAATAGCTGCAACCCAGCGTTTCCGAGATGGTCTGTTTGCCTGCGTTGATGAGGTCTGGGTCGACGTCTTCTTCGAACGGGAAAGGGCCTATGCCCAACATGCCGTTTTCACTCTGAAGCGTAATGGTCATGCCCTCGGGGATGACGTTTGCGATGAGTGTTGGCATCCCAATGCCGAGATTCACAAATTGCCCGTCGGTGAGCTCTTGCGCAGCACGTGCGATGATTCCGTGGCGGTCCAGCATGATGCTGCCTCCTGTTGAGCTCAGTCGCGCAGACGCACTGTGCGTTGTTCGATCCGCTTTTCGTGGCTTTCACCTCGCACGAGGCGCTGCACAAATAAGCCCGGTGTGTGTATCTGATCTGGGTCAAGACTTCCTGCCGGCACGATTTCTTCGACCTCTGCGATGGTGACGCGTGCGGCGGTCGCCATCATCGGATTGAAATTCCTCGCGGTCTTGCGAAACACGAGGTTGCCCATGTCATCAGCCTTCCAGGCCTTGATGAGCGCGAAGTCGCCTGTGATCGCTCGTTCGAGTACGTAGCCCTTTCCGTCAAATTCGCGTGTTTCCTTGGCCTCGCTCGTTTTGATCACACGGCCGTCTTTGTCGTGCAGCATGGGCAAGCCGCCCTTGGAGATCTGCGTTCCGTGACCGGTGGGCGTATAAAAGGCTGGAATGCCGGCGCCACCAGCACGGATTCGTTCGGCAAAGGTGCCCTGAGGCACGAGTTCGACCTCGAGTTCTCCCGTGAGGAATTGACGCTCGAAGGTGTCATTGTCGCCCACGTAGGTGGAAACCATCTTTGAGATCTGTTGCGTCTGAAGCAGGAGGCCGAGGCCGAAGTCATCCACGCCGGCATTGTTGGAAATGAGAGTGAGGTCCTTGGCGCCGTGCCGGACCAGCGCTGCGATGAGATGCTCGGGTATGCCGCAGAGCCCGAAGCCTCCGGCGAGAATCGTCGCCCCGTCGCCGATGTCGGCAAGTGCCGCGTCCGCTGATGTGCAAACTTGAGTCATGAGATCTCCCTGGACGATTGCCAGACTACTTATCCGCGGGGTGGGGTGGAATCCTCGCTGCTTTTGAGCGCGTCGCCGTCTGGAGTGTTGGCAGACACGTCGAGCAGTGTGTCGAGGAAGAGATGCCGACGTTGGCTGTTCCAGGGTTCACCCCGGCTGTCTAGCCAGAACAGCGCCTCCAGGGCGATCTGCTCCATCGATTCCCAGTCATTCAATTCGCGCGCGAGGCTGAGTGTGCGGTTGAAGTGATCGATGGCATCGGCAAGTCGGTTGAGCATGATGAGGTCGCGGCTCATGCAGAGTGAGGCTGTGAGCAACGCCCGTTGCTCACCCAATTTGGCAGCCAGGTTCGCGGCCCGTGCGTGTGCCTGAAAAGCGTCGTCGAAGAGCGCACGATCTGCGTAATCATCTCCGAGGGCCTGAGCCACGGCCTGGCGGAGTTCTTGCTCTTCAAGATCGGGCAGAACCGTGAGCTGGAGTGCCGCCCAGCGCTCGTGCTTTGCTGCGAGTTCCACGTCTCCTTCCAGGCGGAGGATTCGAGCAAGCATGTGATATCCGTTGACCTCGGCGCGGGCGCGTTGAACTGGAGCAGGCCACTCAGCAGATGACTCGAGGACGGCCTCGATGTGAGCCCGAGCGACTTCCAATTCGCCCGCTCTTAGAGAGAGGCGGGCCAGTGCGAGGCGGATCTGCCACAAATCTCCCTCCAGAGGGGCTCCTTTCAGGATTTGGAGAGAGCGCTTCAGTTGCCCCGGATTCTGATCGACAAGGCCCAGAAGATTCAGTGCCCGGGCCTCTGAAATGACGTCTCCCTGGCCTTGGGCCTGCTCGAGAGCCCGTAACGCAGTGGATCGAGACGCGTCCCTATCTCCTTCCCCTAGAAGGCTTTCGGCACGGGTGCAGAGGGCCGGCGCCAGTCGACTCTCCCAGGGAGTTGGAGGCTCAGGTGCCGTGCAGGCAGCGAGGCTACAGGCGACCAGGATGGTCCGAAGCAGGGGGGTGATCTGAGGTGTTTTCATGCTCTCCCTAGGATTCTGCTTGGCAATCCACGGGATCCCAAGTCAGAATATGGATGTACGAAGTGAGGACGGTAGCTCCTTGGCAGGTGCTGCCCGGCGTCGCGGGCTTCCGCGACCACCTCCGGCTGGCTGGCGGGACAGCCTGGGGGCGCATCGCTTCCACATTCAAAAAGAAACTCCTCCACCTCATCGGTACGGGGTGTGAGCGAAGAAGTCAGGCTGCTTGCGCTCTGCGCATGCCGTTTACCCCCGGTTGGGGGCTCCTGGGAAGTTGTCGTCGGTAGGTAGCACCTGGACGCAGCATCGGGAAGTCAGTAACCGGAACTCAAGGACCGGATGGAAAGAGAACGTATGACGCAGGAACAGACCAAATCACGCTCGAGGCGCTCGCGTCGCCGTCGAGGCAAGGGCCGCAAAGGCGGCGGCTATCACGGAGGTGGTGGAGGCCATGGAGGCCACCACGGTCGTGCGGATGACACGCCCTTCGGGCCACAGCCGCGTATCGAGACCTCGGGCATCCTCGAGTTGAACCCTGACGGCCAGGGATGGCTTCGGCGCCTCTCGGATAACTTTGCGCCGGACGAAAAAGACGCCTATGTACCGGCGGCTCTCTCTCGGGCGGAGAATCTGCGCGCGGGCCAGGAGATTGTCGGTTCGGCAGAGCAGGTGAAGGGTCGCCGGACAATCGTCGACATCACCAGCGTGAACGGGATGTCGCCTTCCGAAGCTCAGGCAGCGCCCATCTTCAAACAACTGACCTCGATCGACCCAACCGAACGACTCGTACTCGAGGGCGGCGTTCCCGAGACGGGTGACAATGGCGCGCCTTACAACATGCGCGTGCTCGATCTCATCACGCCCCTCGGTCGCGGCCAGCGAGGCCTGATCACCGCTCCGCCACGCTCGGGTAAGACCATTCTTTTGCAGCAGGTCGCCAACCGGGTCAGTTCCGAATATCCCGACGTTCACCTCATCGTGCTTCTCGTCGATGAGCGGCCTGAGGAAGCCACTCACTTCCGGCGTAATGTGAAGGGCGAGGTCATCGCTTCGACCAATGATGAGCCGGCCGATCGCCACTGTAGGGTCACCGAACTCACCATCGAGCGCGCCAAGCGCCTCGTCGAGCTGGGCAAGGATGTCGTCATCGTGATGGATTCCCTGACCCGCCTGGGCCGGGCTTACAACGTCACCATCCGGAATTCAGGCCGCACTCTGTCAGGCGGCGTGGATTCGAGGACCCTCGAGAAGCCCAAGGCTTTCTTTGGTGCGGCTCGAAATATCGAGGACGGCGGCTCGCTGACGATTTTGGCCACGGCTCTCATCGAGACTGGCAGCCGTATGGATGAGGTGATTTTTGAGGAGTTCAAGGGGACCGGCAACATGGAGCTGGTGCTGTCACGTGAACTCGCTGAGCGCCGAATTTGGCCTGCAATTGACATCAACCGTTCCGGAACAAGGAAAGAGGAGCTGCTCTTGCCCCCGGAGGTCTATCGCAAAGTTGTCATGTTGCGTCGGGTCATGAGTCAGATGCATCCTGTGGAAGCCATGCAACTCCTCATGGCGAAGATTCGCGAGACGGGGGACAACAACAAGTTCCTCGCATCGTTCGAAGTCCGGAGGTAGTTCATGCCCATCCCAGATCGACTTGGCGATTTTCGCATCGTCGAGGAGATTGGGCGAGGTGGCTTTGGAGTGGTCTACCGAGCTGACCAAGTCAGCCTCGATCGACCTGTGGCACTTAAGGTGCTCTATCAGCACCGGGTGCATACAGAAGAAGAAATCGCTCGGTTCGAGCGGGAAGCACGAGCTGCCGCTCGCCTCGATCACCCAGGTATCGTTTCGGTGTTTTCTTGGGGCCAGGACGGCAGTGATTTCTTCATCGCACAAAAGCTTGTCGGCATCGGGCGTACGGTTGCGGACGAGCTTTCCGCGATCAAGGAGTCCGGTGATCCCCCGAAGGGTTACTTTCGGAGGGTTGCAGAATGGCTGGCTTGTGTCGCGGAGGCACTCCAGCATGCGCATGAGCGAGGGATCGTTCACCGCGACATCAAGCCGAGCAACATCCTCCTCGACGAAAATGACCGGCCGTTTGTTGGCGATTTTGGATTGGCAAAGGTCGAGGACGGCCTTGAGTTATCACGCACAGGAGATTTTGCGGGCTCTCCTTTCTACATGTCGCCAGAGCAGGCAGACTCGCGGCGGGGAGAGGTAGACCACCGCTCGGACATCTATGCGATTGGCGTCACGCTGTACGAGTTGCTGACCCAGTCCCCTCCGTTCACGGGCCAGAGTTCGCACGAGCTCATCCGCAATATCCTTAACGAGGACCCGAAGCGGCCGAGCAAGATCAACTCGCGTGTTCCCGCTGACCTGGAAACCATTTGCCTCAAGGCAATGGAAAAGGCTCGCGTTCATCGCTACCAGGGTGCCGCAGCTTTTGCGAGCGACTTGCGCTGCTTCCTCGAGGGCGAGCCGATCAGCGCAGCACCGCCCAGTACGGCAAGCCGAGTGATGCGTTCGGCTCGGCGGCACCGGACAAAACTTGGCATGACGGTGTTATCGGCCGTCATCGTGATCATGGCCGCTTACACGTGGGAGACCAGCGACCGCACTTCGGAGGCAGCGCAAAATGCCAAGAAAGCCCAGGTCTCTCAGCAGGCCGTTGAAAGCAAGGAAGCGACGATCGGTGGTTTGAATCTGAAGGGTGATGAAGGGGCGAGCATCGACGACGCGATCGATCGTGCGATCGAACAGGAGGACATTGGTCAGGTCCGCACGCTTCGGGCACGTCGCAAAGCAGTGACGCAGTTTCTTGAGAGCGGATCACAACTGTTGCAGGACGTCCTCCCACAGATCAGCGATTCACAGGCCTTGCAAGACATTGGCTCAGCGATGTCCGAGCAGTTCCTCTTCGGCGGTCTTGTCGAGGCACAAAAGGTTCTCGCAAAACAGTCGCCCTTGGCTGACTCTGCCGAGCGATCGAGCCTTGATCAGGTCAACAGTTGGCTTGGTGAATTGCAGGTCGAACTCGAAGACTTCGACCTGGGAGAGTTCGGCATCGTGACGCCAGGGGCGAAAGGCCTGGGCGAACTCGCCAAAGCGACAAGTAGCGACGTGCCGGTGGAGCTTTCGTTTGCAGCGGATGAATCGCAGCTCACCGGCGATCAGTTTCTTGAGGGCTTGCAGCCAGCAGTCTTGCAGGCAAACCCGTGGGTTTTGTGGCCGCTCTTCCAGCTTCGATTGGATGAAGGTCGCGCTCGCGGCGCAACCTCTCCCTGAGGCGAGCCGCTGAGAGCTTTGTTTTTCGCTCAGCAGGGAGAGTCAGGCGTCAGCCTGGGGCGTGCGGTGAACCGAGAAAGCCTCTAGGACTTCTGAGCCTTCCTCATCTCCTCGATTTCCTTGACGATGTTCTCGCGGACTGACTTGGGAACCGGGGCGTAGCCGTTTGGTTCCATGGAGTACGTCCCGCGGCCAGCCGTCAGACTGCGCAGTTTCGAGGAGTAGTTGAAGGTCTCTGCGATGGGCACCAGGCCGGTGATCACCTTGAGGTTCACGCGGTCGGAAATCTCATCGATGTTTGCCCGGCGGCTGTTGAGGTCTCCGATAACGTCACCCAAGTTGTCTTCGGGGCAGAGGACTTCCACTTTCATCATGGGCTCAAGGAAGACCTGGTTGCCTGCGACGGCGAGATTGAAGGCGATACGGCCGGCCGACTGGAAAGCCATATCCGAACTGTCGACCTCGTGCGACTTGCCGTCGTAGAGAGAGCACTTGATGCCGACGAAGGGGAACGGGAACTCACGCCCTTTCACGGAAGCATCTCTGACGCCCTTGCCGACCGCGGGAATGTATTCCCTCGGGACGGAACCGCCTTTGATCTCATCCACGAACTCGATGTCTTGGGTTTCGGTGAGAGCTTCGAAGTTCATGCGTACGACAGCGAACTGTCCATGACCACCGGTCTGCTTGACGTGCTTACCCTCTACGCGTTCGCGTGGCTGATCGATCGTCTGCCGGTAGGCTACGCGCGGCTTGCCGCATTCCGCATCAACCTTGAACTCGCGGGTAATGCGGTGGCGAAGCACCTCGAGGTGTAGCTCACCCATGCCGGCGATGATGGTTTCGTTCGTCTCTTCGTCTGTCCAGGCGCGGAAGGTTGGATCTTCTTTTGCCAGGACGGACAGCGTTTGCGAAAGCTTGTCTCTGTCGCCCTTGCTCTTGGGCTCGATGGACATCGAGATCACGGTGTCTGGGAAGTCCAGCGACTCCAAGGTGATGGGATTGTTCCCGTCGGCGATGGTGTCACCTGTATTTGTGTTCTTCAGTCCCACGGCCGCAACAATGTCACCTGCCTTGCAGGCGTCAATCGGTTCACGTGAGGCGGCATGCATGCGGTAGAGACGACCGAGGCGCTCTTTTTTGCCGGTGCGTGTGTTCAGGAACTGATCGCCCGCCGCGCCCGTTCCGGAATAGACGCGAATGAAGGTGAGGTCTCCGTTGGGGTCAAAGACCGTCTTGAAGGCCAGGGCGGCGAAGGGTTCATCGACGTCACAGCTTCTGACCGCTGGCTCACCAACCTTGTCCTGGCCCGTGACGGGGGGCTGGTCGAGGGGCGAAGGAAGAAAGTCGCAGATGCCGTCCAGCGTTGCCTGAACACCCTTGTTTCGTAGTGCAGCGCCGCAGAGCACGACGAGCAGCTTGCGCTGGACAGTGCCCATGCGCAGTGCATCGGTGATCTCCTCGCTGGAGATTTTCGTTTCATCTTCCAGAAAGCGTTCGAGCAAGTTGTCGTCGACCATGCAGGCTGCCTCGATCATTTCGTGGCGTGCCTGGTTGGCGGCATCCTTCAACTCGTCAGGAATGTCGCGCTCCGTGAAGGCGGTGTCGTCATCGCCTTCTCCGAAGTACTTGGCTTTCATGGTGATGAGGTCGATGTTGCCGAGATAGTCTGCTTCAAGACCGATGGGCAACATGATGGGAACGGGGTGCACACCAAGGCGAGTGCGCATCGATTCCAGGCAGAAGTTAAAGCTCGCGCCAGTTCGGTCCAGCTTGTTGACGAACGCAATCCGCGGTACTTCGTACTTGTCGGCTTGACGCCAAACAGTCTCCGACTGAGCCTCGACGCCGGCGACGCCATCAAAAACGGCGACAGCTCCGTCCAGGACTCGCAGCGAGCGCTCCACCTCGGCCGTGAAGTCGACGTGGCCTGGGGTGTCGATGATGTTGATCGTGTACTTGCCCCAGCTGCAGGTCGTTGCAGCGGACGTGATCGTGATGCCGCGTTCGCGCTCTTCGTCGAGGTGGTCCATGGTCGCTTGACCATCGTGAACCTCGCCGATGTTGCGGCTGCGTCCGGTGTAGAACAGGATTCGCTCGGTCACGGTGGTCTTGCCCGCGTCGATGTGGGCAATGATTCCGATGTTCCGAAGGAAGGCGAGATCGTTCTTCCGGGGCTTCGTGGGTGCTTTAGCGGTTGCGTTGGACATGATTTTGGGGGCCGAAGGGTGCGAGCTTCCGACAGAACTCATGAGAGCCTGCCGATGCTGCGGAACCCTCCCTGGAGAGGGTATAAAAGCCGATTATTTCAACAGGTCATCCAGCTTTGGTCAACCGGCCAAATCGCGACTCGAAGCACCTGAGAGCCCCGTGATTCGCATCACCCACATCCTGATAGCTATGAGTTTGATCCTTCTGGCGGGGGTTTTGGGCGCAAAGCACCTTGAGGGCCGAATGGGGGTTTCAGCGGTTTCGGGTCTCGTTTTGTTGGATTGCCCAGAGTTCGGGGCTTCGTCTCTGGAAAGATTGGGGGCTCGCTGGGAGGGGGCGACGCTGGAGCGGGTCTCTTCAGAAGCGGGGTTTTTCCATCCTTTTGGCCCGGACTTTGTGAGCCGTCGCGTCTTGGAGGGGGATGCAGCAGCATTCTTCTCGACTGGCCCTGTCGATCGAAACGATGCGGGGGTCGCGAATTGGAGCGTGATCTTGGACGGCTTCCCAGGCCGCGTGATGGATCAGCGAGCCTTGGAGGTGTGTCGGGCTGTCGTGAACTTCATGGGGCAGCGGACGGGAAGCCGACCTTTTCTGATTGGAGTTGCGCTGGAGCCTGATCTGACCGAGCAGGCTCTCGGAGAAGTCGTCCACCAGTTGTTGCAAGCCGCACATGCGTACCCTGGTTCACGGCGTACAGCGCTGGTGGTCTTGGGCGCTCTGATCCCGGGGACACAGACCGGCCGATTGGCTCAGAGATGGTGCTTGCGAATACCGGTCGGTGACTGGAGCCGCCTTCAGCAGGCAGGTCTGCGAGATCTTCTTGAAGCGGGTCAGTCAGCTTCGAGGGGGATGTGATGACGACGCTACTCTTGATACCGACTCGGGCTGAGCAAGACCTGATGGGCCTTCGAGAAACAGATGGCATCAAGGTTCGTGTGTGCGGCATGGGGTCCATGGCCTCCGGCATCTCTGCTGCACGATGGCTTCAAGAGGTTCGCCCAGAATTCTGCGTGCTGGTCGGCTTGGCGGGAACACGAGATGAAACATGTGCGCCGCTAGGTGGTCTTGTGGTCGGCACCGCTGTTCGGAATGAGGCTGTGGGCGCTGGCCACGGAGCCGACTTTTTGCCCTTGGGGGAGATGGCTCCCGCCGGAGAAGGTGGGGTGCCGGACGCACTGCCGCTCGATGTGCCGACGAAGTGGCTAAAAGTCGGAACTCGTTTTCACGCAGAGACTTCGGGAGGCCCCGCGATCGTTGCCGGTGAGATTGGAACGGTGGCTGCTGCGAGCGCGTCGATTGAGGAGGCGGATAGTTGGCGATCTCGCGATCCAGCCGTCCTGGTCGAGGAGATGGAGGGGTATGCCGTCGGCCTGGCCTGTCGAGAGGCCGGCGTTCCATTCTCCATCGTTCGTGGCGTCAGCAATCGAGCGGGCCTTCGCGATAAGACGCAATGGCAAGCCGTTGAGGCAGTGACGGCATTGCGCACTTTTCTCGAGCAAGCGCTCGGGGTGTTGTCGTGACGCAGTTGTCTGTGGGGCTTTCGACTTGCCCAAACGACACGTTTCTTTTTGCGCCCTTGCTCGAAGGGCGTGTAGAGACCCCGGGGCTAGACCTCACGTTCGAACTTGCGGATGTTCAAGAGCTCAATGAAGGGATTGTTGAGGGGCGGTTCGATGTTTCGAAGGCCAGTTTTGCAGCGGCATTCGATCTGTCAGATCGCTACGGAGTGTTGCCTGTGGGCTCTGCACTTGGATTTGGTGTTGGGCCTGTGTTGCTGAGCAGACCAGACCGCGTCTCTGTCAGGCTAGATGAAAGTGCGCGGGTGCTGTGCCCAGGCTCGAAAACGACTGCGACTCTGCTCATGCGTAGTCTCCACCCCGAAGTCACCCGACTTTCACATTGCCGATTTGATCAGATCATCCCGAAGCTCCTTGCCGGAGAGGCGGACGCTGGAGTCTGTATTCACGAAGGTCGGTTTACCTACCAGGATCAAGGTCTGGCCTTGCGCGACGATTTAGGACAGAGCTGGGAACAACAGACCGGACACCCTGTCCCTCTGGGGGGGCTTCTTTGTCGCCGGAGTCTCCCCGAGGAGGCTGTGGGGCAGCTGATCGCCATATTGCGGCGATCGCTAGAAATCTCACGAGCCGAGCCCGACTTGGCCTTGCCCACGATGAGAAACTACGCGACCGAGTTGTCCGACGATGTGATCTGGCGTCATGTCGAGCTGTATGTGAATGACCACACAACGGATCTCGGTCCCGTCGGAAAGAACTGCCTTCATGAGCTGGCAAAGCGCACGGGGCACTCAGGCGAGCTCGTCATTCTCGGCTGATACAGAGATGGGCTGACTGGGTGCGGGGTCGGAAGAGACCCGGGTATCATTTCCCCCATGAGTCTTCAGCAGCAGGTCGCGTTCCGCCCTCCCGGCGGAGAATCTCTTGAGATGGATGCGTTTCAGCCGCACCCGCTGCTACGTGGATTTCATCGAATGACCTTGGCGCCGATGTTCTTCCGGCGAGACGTAAAGCATCCGATGCCCCTGACCGAAAAGCGTGTCTTTGAAGTCGATGGTCAGACAAGCGTGCTCGGACTCTGTTCCTGGCAAGCAGAACGCTCCCCCGTGCTGGTCATGATGCACGGCTTTGCGGGTCACGCTGACCGCCCCTACATGCGAGGCACGGCGCGCAAAGCCTTTGCGTCGGGTTTTCACGTTGTGCGTCTCAACATGCGCAACTGCGGAGGCACGGAACACCTTGCTGGTTCGATGTACCATGCGGGCCTTGTGAGTGACTTGCTCGCCGTCATTCACGCTCTTCGGAGCGAGCCGCTGTGCGGTCCTGTCCACCTGGCCGGTTTCTCCATGGGAGGGAATGTTGTTCTTCGGCTCGGAGGGCTCTTGGGCCAGCGGGGTTGTTCAGATGTCCGAAGCCTTGTGGCTGTGTCGCCAGTGATTGATCTGGCTCACTGCGCAGACAATCTAGATCAGCAGCGCTCCGTGCGCGTCTATCGCAAATCGTTCCTTCGCGGTTTACGTGCGGTCTACAACCGCCGGGCGAGGTTGTCTCCAGAGCGATACGAACCGGGCCGGCTTGCGGGCGTTCGAACGTTAAGAGCTTTTGACGAACTCGTGACGGCTCCTGATTGTGGGTTCGAGAATGCGGACGACTACTACAGCAGAGCGAGTAGTCGCTGGGAGTTGCAGAATCTCCGGATTCCTAGCCTTGTTTTGCACTCTCAAGACGATCTGATTGTTCCACTTTCACAAGACCAGCTTGAAGAGTTGGAAGCCGCGCCCATGGTGACGTTGCTCAAGAGTCAGCATGGTGGGCATTGTGGCTTCGTGGCCGGGCGAGTCGCCGATTCAGATGCTGATCGCTATTGGGCAGAGAATCGCCTTGTCGAGTACGTGAACTGGATAGAGCGAACAACAACGGAAGTTGAGGTTTCGTCTTCTCATTCAGCGAATCAGAAATGAGAGTCATCAATTGCTGCACGTCTCGTGCTGCATGACGTACTCAGCCGAGTAACCATGTACCGATGAGGCTTGCGAGGGCAGAGGGGTCGGCGTCCATGGTGTCCACAACATGGTCAGCGGTTGCATAGAGAGGCTCTCGAGACTCAAGCAGTTTGCGCAACTCGAGCATGGCCCGCGGGCGTCCTTGCATGGGGCGTGGGTCGCCCTGGCCCACAACTCTTCGCCAATGTTCTTCTGCAGTGGCCCGAAGCCAAACTGTGCGACATGTCTCACGCAGTCTCAGAAAAGCCTTCTCGTCATTAACGAGAGAGCCGCCCGTTGCCAGAACGCCACTTCCGTGCTGTGTGAGCCAGGACTCAAGCGCTTCGCGTTGGAGAGATCGATAGAAAGAGTCATCGTGAATTGAAAACACCTGGGCAAGAGGGATGCCTGCCTGGTTTTCGATCAGTGAGTCGAGTTCAACGAAGGGGACTTCTAGTTGACGCGCAAGTTCGCGACCAACAGTTGTCTTGCCGCAACCTCGAACTCCGAGCAAAGCGACCCGGAGTTCGGGAGCATGGGCTAGCTGGAGATCGCAGATCTCGGACAAGTTGACGCGCAGGACCCTGGCGAGAGAGGCGAGCTTGAGCAGGGACAGGTTGGCTTGCCCGGCTTCAGCCATCCGGAGATAGCGAGGGCTGAGGCCCGCTCGTCGTGCGACGTCGGTCGACGTGAGGCCGCGCTGATGCCGAGCGGCTGTGAGGCGGCGGCCCACTTCTCGGAGCAGGGCTTCGGGGCGCATAGAAGGTCCACAGTGGGCAAAGGTATAGGAAATATAATACCTAAACAGGCTTTGGATGAGAAAGATATATTCCCTCTTCATCGTGTGGGCCTCCCGCCGGCCGAGACTCGCGCTTGAGGCGAAGTGCCCCTCCAAGAGGAGATCTTCTGTGACTGCGACCGAGACACCCGCCACCTCCCGCGCTCATTTCGAGTTCCATTGTCGGCCAGAAGACTTCGTCCACTGGCAGCTCTCGATCGAGGGGGCGATCGCGACCTTGCGCATGAACGTGCAAGAGGACCACGGAATGCACGACCACTACCGATTGAAGCTCAATAGCTACGACCTTGGAGTGGATATCGAACTGGCTGCGGCCTATCAGCACCTTCGCTTCGAGCGCCCAGAAGTGCGTTGCGTCGTGCTGACCGGCAACCTCGACCGCGTGTTCTGTGCGGGCGCGAATATCGTGATGCTCAGAACCTCAACGCATGCGTTCAAAGTGAACTTTTGCAAGTTCACCAATGAGACGCGTCTCTTTATTGAAGATGCGAGCGAGTTTTCCGGACTGAAAACTCTTGCGGCTTTGAATGGCACCGCAAGCGGAGGTGGCTACGAGTTGGCGCTGGCGTCGGACCACATTCTTCTTGTGGACGATAGAAATTCGGCCGTCTCGCTTCCGGAAGTTCCGCTTCTGGGAGTCCTTCCAGGAACCGGAGGGCTTACGCGAGTCGTGGACAAGCGCATGGTGCGCCGTGACCTGGCAGATGTTTTCTGCAGCGTTGCCGAGGGAATTAAGGGCAAGCGAGCGGTTCGCTGGAACCTTGTTGATGGTGTCGCTCCTCTGTCGAAGTTTGATGAGCTTGTCGAGGCGGCTTCACAAGAACTGGTGTCACAGTCAGAGGTATCCGAAGGCCTGGAAGGTATTCGTCTAGAGCCCGCAGGTGCGACTTTCGATGAGTCGAGTATTCACTACGACATGGTCGATGTGAGCTTTGACAGCGATGCGCGAACTGCGTCCATCACAATGAATCTTCCGTCAGATGCGGGCCCTTCGACTCCGGCCGAAGCGCATCAGGCGGGATGCAACTGGTGGATCTTCAAGCTGTTCCGGCAGCTCGATGACGCCTTGCTTCACTTGCGACTGGAATATCTCGATGTCGGAACGATCACATTGCGGGTGGTCGGCGATCCCTCAGTGATTCGGGATACAGACGCCTTGCTCGACAGGGCGAAAGATGACTGGTTTGTGCGCGAGGTGCGCCTGTTTGTGAAGCGGGTTCTGAAACGACTAGATCTCACTGCCCGGACAATATTTGCCGTTGCAGACGAGGGCACGTGCTTTGTGGGAACGTTCTTGGAGATCGCACTCTCTGCAGACCGTGTTTATTTACTCAATGACCCAGATCATCCGGTTGTGATGGGGACCAGCGTCATGAATGCAGGCGCTTACCCCATGTCGAACGGATTGACACGGCTGCAAACCCGCTTTCTGGGTGAGCCCACGCGGGCTGATGACTTGCTCGCAGAAACAGAACTCTTGGACGCAGAGCAAGCAGATGACATGGGGCTTGCCACGGTTGCACCAGACATCATCGACTGGGAAGACGACTTGCGCATGGCTCTCGAGGAGCGCGCATCATTTTCGCCAGACGCGCTCACGGGCATGGAAGCGAACTTGCGTTTTGCTGGGCCAGAGACCATGGAGACCAAAATATTTGGCCGGCTCTCGGCATGGCAAAACTGGATTTTTCAGCGTCCCAACGCCGTCGGCGAGCGCGGAGCACTGCAATGCTACGGCACACCAAATCGACCTGAGCTGGACTGGATTCGGACTTGATTCACAACCAAGTCTCGCTTCACAACTGAACGCCCTGCAACCAAGGAACTCAAGATGGCCAGCATCGACTACGAGAGCAAGATTCCAAACAATGTAGACCTCTCTTCGGACAGAAGGCTGAAGCGAGCACTCGAGCACTGGTTGCCGAACTACATCGACTGGTGGAAGGAGATGGGTCCGACCGAGTTCAACGACAAAGAGGTGTTCCTGCGAACTGCCGTGTCAGTGGACTCTGAGGGGTGGGCTCAGTTCGGTCACGTGAAAATGCCCGATTACCGCTGGGGCATCTTCCTCGCAGAGCCAGAGAAGAACCGAAAGATTGGTTTCGGAGACCACGCTGGTGAAGACGCATGGCAGCAAGTCCCGGGCGAGTACAGGAACTGGTTGCGCCGAATTATTGTGACGCAGGCGGACACAGAGCCGGCGTCAGTGGAGCAGCAGCGTCTCCTTGCTCACACAGCTCCGAGCCTCTACGACATGCGCAACCTCTTCCAGGTCAATGTCGAAGAAGGTCGACACCTTTGGGCCATGGTCTATTTGCTCCAGACCTATTTCGGAAAGGACGGACGTGAAGAGGCGGAGGAACTTCTCGATCGCCGCAGTGGGAACCCTGATCACCCGCGAATTCTGGGCACTTTCAACGAACCCATCAAAAGTTGGTTGGACTACTTTTGCTTCACGATGTTCACGGACCGGGACGGCAAGTTTCAACTTCTTAGCTTGGCCGAGTCGGGCTTTGACCCTCTCGCCAGGACGTGCCGGTTTATGTTGACCGAAGAAGCGCACCACATGTTTGTTGGACAAACAGGTTTGGGGCGCGTGATCCAACGGTGTGCAGAGATCATGAAGCAGCATCCGGACGATGACCCGCGTACGCATGGAGTCATGGACCTTCCGATGATCCAGAAGTACATCAGTTTCTGGTCGAGTAGCAGCAACGATCTCTATGGCGCGGAAATCTCATCGAACTCGGCCAACTTTTTCGGAAGCAGCCTGAAAGGGCGCGCCTGGGAGATGAAGAATTACGAGGAGCACAGCGCGCTTGAACAAACGAAGGAAGTCACCGTCTGGGAAGACGGAAAGCTGGTCACCGAACAGGTGCCTTTGCGCAATGCGATGAATGAAGTTTTGCGTGAGGACTACATCGATGACAACCAGAAAGGCATCAACTACTGGAACAACATTCTAGATAAGAATGGAATCGAGTTCCGGCTGCGCCTTCCGCACCGCCGCTTCAACCGCAATATCGGTAGCTTTGCCGTGAGCCACTTTGACATCGATGGCAATCCACTCAGTGCTGAAGAGTGGGAGAAGCGCAAGGACGAATGGTTGCCCGATGATTCGGATCGCGCCTACGTGACGAGTCTCATGTCGCAATGCACTGAACCTGGCAAGTTCGCCAACTGGATCGCACCGCCCCCGAAGGGCATCAACAGCCAGTCGTTGGATTTCGATTACGTACGACTCTAGAGCAGCGCTTCGCCAGCGAGTTCAGGAAGCCGGTGCATCTGTAGCTTCTCTGCCCTTTCGCCGGGGAATGGCGTCGAAACCGGATTTCCCTGGCCGGCCGAGCCACATCTCGGTCAGCGGGATGATGCAAAGAAGAACAAAGCTGATCAGCATCGTCCAGCCGGACGCGTAGAGCAGCGGAGCCAAGGTCGCGTTGTTGACGACGACAAACGGCAACAGGAACGTTGCCAGAAACGACGTGAACGCGGCCACGTTGATGGTGAGCTTCATCCATGTGGGCAATCGGGTCAGGTGCAGAAGGTGACCCAGGATGAAGAGCACAATGGGAATGCTAAAGAGGTGAGGGTGTGCGATGTCGACCAACTCGCGTCGACTTTTGCCCTCGCTGTTGTGCTCATCGAGGCCAGCGAGCGGATTGTCGAACGGATCGGCTGCTGAATCTTGGCTTCCGTGTACAAACTGTTCGATGCCCGGCTGACTCCATTCCGCGCGATCTGTGTACTTCAAGGTGGCCACCCACAATCCGGCTCCGACGCTCAAAATATAGAGCGAGAGCAAAATCTTCATCAGTGGATGAAAGAGGGACAGGTGGAGACGCTGTCGGGTCAGGAAGTGCATGGTCAGAACCTACACCCCGTGAGGGCCCGAGGCACGCGTGGTGATCAGCGACTTGCTGGCCAAGTGCTCACGGGGGTCGAGGCATCGAGTTGAAAACCGCCGTAGGCGCCTTCGATTGCCGGAAGAACAGGTCCTTCTACGAGCAGCGCAGTGGCCAATGAGTCGGATGCTGCGGCGGAGGCATGTGTCACCCAGGCCAGGCGGGCGGCATCGACAGGTACGCCAGAACGAGGGTCGAGCACGTGCCCTCGCAAGGTTTGGTCATCTTGGAAGGGGCGCATGGCGCCGCCGCTCACGGAAAGCGCCTGCTGGACAAGGTCGATCTGTGTCACTTCTTCTCCACTCCCATCATGAACGACCGGCACTGTCCATGCTGTTTTGCCCGGCGGGGGGGCCATGGCCAGGAGCGTGCTGCGGAAGGAGAGCAGTGCGCGGTGAACACCGTTTGACCGAAGAAGTTCTGCTGCACGATCGAGTGCGTAGCCTTTGCCCGAGGCACCCGGATCGAGGAGCGTGCCCGGATGGAGGCGCGTCACGGTGTGTTCCTGGGCATCGATGAGTAGCTGATCTATGCCTGCAGCAGTTCGAGCGGATTCGAGCATGCCCGGCTCGGGGCGAGATGGCTCACGAGACTGGAGCTTCCATGCCTGCACCAGTGAGCCGAGTGCGGGATCGAATCGACCACGAGTTTCCAAGGACCAAGCTTGCGCATCTTCAAGCCATGCCAAGAGATCATCGCCAGCCTGGAAAGGCTCGCCGACGGGAGTGATGTTGAGTCGCGCAAGAGGGGTGTCGGGTTGCCAGTTTGACAAGACCTTGTCCCAGCGAGAGACCTCGTCAAGAGCGGCTTCTATGACCTCTTCGAGATCTTTACCCCGCGGGGAGCCGGGCTCGTCAAAAGCTTCGATCGAGCAGACAGTGCCCATGACCTCGCGCTCGATGCGAATGCTGCCGGACTCGTGGTCAGTCGAGCGCGAGATTTCATCCGCGGTAGGAATCACGACTTGCGCGCTCTCAAATCTTGCTTCGAGCTCTATTTCGCTTTGGGTTAGAAAAACTTCTTCGACAGCAGCAAGTGCTTTGCGGACGCCTCGGCAGATGGCATGTGCTGACAAAGTAGAGCCTGCGATATTGATGAGATCGCGACGGATCCGAATCGGATCCTCAAGCGACTTTCCTTTGTACTGGGCCATGAATGCTTTTTTTGTGACGTCTTCACCATGGCTTTCGCGATAGATCATCACGGCCACGTCGGACACTGTGCCTTCGGTCGTCACGCCAACAATATGCGTGATGGGTTTGACCTTGCCGATTTCGTTCACGATGGCGGCATATCCAGTCGGAACGCCGTTCGAGATTCCCACGTAGAGGAAAAACCCACCTTCCCCGAGGCGCTTGCCCATGCGGCTTTCGATGCGCTCGATTTCCTCGATTGAGAGCAGGTGGCGAAGTTCAAGCACCTGCTCTGCGTTTGGGAACACCTGCTTAAGTGCCCCCAATTTGTCGAGGTGTACTTTTTTGAGCCCAGATCCTCCGGCCAGCGCCATGCTGGTTGTGCAGGCCATGGCTGCCAGAAGACAGAAGCGGCGAAGGTACTGAGGGCTCATAAACGCAGAATCAGAAGTATGAGGCGAAGGACATTGCCCAGATGTTGTCGTCGTTGTCGCCCGACAAGGGTCCATTGTCACCGTTAAACAGGTAGTCAAACTTGATGACCGTGTCGCTTTCGTTGGGCCGATAGTTGAGGCCCAGAGTGGTGCGGCGTCGGACGTAGTCGTCGAGGTCGACCATTCCGTACCGAGTCACAAAGGTGAAGTGGGCGCCGTCTTCAACGAAACCGTTGTCTCCAATGCTGTCAGCAATGAAGTTGGGGACGAAGTGCACATTTGCCTGAACGTAGTGTCCATTCATGTCGCCAGCGACGCCGCTGTTGTGTGCGAATCGATTGCGCTGAATGTCGGCCCAGGCGCCTTCGTAGAGAAGCTCCATGTTGTCGGGCATTCCTGGAACCGCCTGACCTTGGAGCGTGGCGTCCAAGGCCCAGATCTTCAGGTTGTTGTCCGCCTTTTCGTCGTATTTGTTGAGGAGACCGGAAATGCCGGTTTCGAGGCCAAGGATAGGAGTCCACTGAAGGCGCCCGGTGTACGCGAAGGCGTTGTTGAAGTTCTCGAAAGGCTTGCCAATCTTGTTCTTGTACGGAGCAGCGTTACGAAGTCCCTTTTCCCGAGTGATCTCGTTCGTTCCGGATGTGGTAAGACCACGGAATCCATTCGTGACGGTTGCGTGATACGAAATCGTTTCCGTGACATCTCCCCACATCCCAAGACCAGCATCGCGAAGCGTGGTCGGAATGATGTACGTGTCCACCATCGGGCGGTAGGTGAGCTCTTGGAGCGGCGAGTCGTGCACCATATTGAACTTGCCGAGGGGGAGGAGCTGGATACCAGCTCTCAGGTTTGCGTATTGATTGATTAGGAAGTCCATCTGCGCGAACTCAACTTCAAGCTCATGTCCGTGCTCGACTTCGATCTCCGCAGCGACCTTGATCGATTCGTTGATGTCGGAATAGATGAAGGGCACGAAGCGATGCTGATCAAACTCGCGAGAGGCTGTTCCACTCCCAGTAGGGTTCGCGTATTCGATGTCGATGTAACCACCGATGTAAGTCTTTTCGGCAAGCCTTCGAAGGTCCCCTACGCCAAAGCTGTAGGCGTCGACCATGGTGCCAGGGCCCCCGCCTGATGGCCCATAGCCAGCGCCGCCGCGGGGGATGTAGAACTCGTCTTCAGGGAGGGTGTCGCGGCGTAGTGCTGCGTCAGCCTCGAGGTTTTTGAGAATCTCGAGCAATTGCTGATAGTCACTGCCCAGCTTGTCGACCTGGGCTTCCAGCTCGGCGATGCGCGCCGTGCTGTCGTCTTCTGAGCTTTGCTGCGCGTGCAGGCTGGTGCTGTAAGGGGCGAAGGCCAGGGCGGCGAGGAGGAATCCAACTTTAAGGCGAGTCATGGGGGCAAGGATGGCGAGATGGGAATAAGTTATATTGAGACGCAGTAGCAAGAAGGGGTGTGAGACTACGTCGCAACAAGGGCGGAGCGCAAGGCCTTTCTGGGCTGGGACTCGCCGCCAAGTGGCGCTCTTGATGTCCTTGCTACCGAGCCTTCGGGGGCTCTCAGGTACCTCGGAGAAGTTCTCGATAGAGCGCTTCTTGGGCAGCCACCATGTGACTCTGATCAAACTCTTGGACGTGTTCTCGGCCGTTTTGGGCGAGCGTTCGCCTCAACTCAGGGTCTTTGAGGAGCTGATGGACGCGTCGGGCAGCTCCCCGGATGTCACCCGGTTCCACCAGGAAGCCGTTTCGGCTGTCCACGACAGCCTCCGGAATGCCGTCCACCCGCGTTGCCACCACGGGGCGCCCCGCGGCCATGGCCTGGGGGCAAACCCGGGGCAATCCTTCCCATCGTGAGGTCAACACCAGGACATCAAGAGCGCCGAGTAGGCCGGCGATATCTCGACGCCAGCCAAGAAGATCAAAGCAGTCGCTCAGGCCGAGTTCCTGAATGCGCCGTTCAACGGCAACCCGGAGTTCGCCATCTCCGGCGAGAAAGAAGCGCGTGCTGGGATTGCTCTCGCGCACAAGGGCAGCCATCTCAACGAAGTCCAAGGGCGCCTTCTGTGGCTTGAGGCATGCGATCATGCCAACCACAGGGGCCATGGCCGAGTAACCCAATCCGTGCCGAGTTTCCTCTCTGAGCGAGTCGGCTCGCCCGAAGTCCTCAAGATCGATGCCACTTCGGATGACTCGCTGTGGGGCCTGGCCCAAAAGTTTGAGTTGTCGGCCTTCGTCTAGCGAGCACTGACTGACGGAGATGAAGGCATCGGTGTATCCGCCCATATAACGTTCTGCTGCAAGAACCATCCGACGTTTCCAGCGGGCATCAATAGCTTCGTGTCCGAACCCGTGGATGGAATGGACAACCGGTGAGGCGTTGGCCATGCGTGCGGCGAGTCGCCCCACGACACCGGCTTTGCTGGAATGCGTGTGGACGACGACCGGACCTTTTGCAGCATCTGGTTTCAGCAGAGCGGCAATCGATCGTGCTGCCCGCCAGTCCTGCAGTGGTCGTATTGGCCGAACGAGTTCCGGGATAAAGTGCAGAGGAATGCCCAGGTCGCGAGCTTCGTCATCCAGGAGTCCGCCAGGTCCGCACACGAGGTGAGGAGCGAACTCGGCTCGGTCCAGCGAGGCAACGGTGTGCAGCGTATTTTGTTGCGCGCCACCCAACTCCAGCATCGTGATGATGTGGAAGACGGGTGTCGGCAGGCTGCTCATACGGTTTGGCTGCCGATCCAAGCAGCCACCTCACGGCCATGCCTGAGGCTGTCTTCCATGGCGAGGTAGTCCCATGTCCCGTAACGCCCCATGGGGACGATTCCGTTTTGGACGAACCAGCGCATCAATTCGGGCAAGACCTCCCGGCGTCGCTTGTCGAAGACGACGTAGGCCAACGGAATGTCCACGACCTTCGAGGTGACGATGTCATCGCGAGAGCGCAAGAAGCCGCAACGCAGAAGGCTCGAGACGGTTTGTTCGAGCGATGCTTCGGGACCAGGATCGTCCTCCGGGCGAAACGAGATCTCCGCGACCAACGAGTGGTGTCCAGAAGGGGCCATGGTTGGTGTCAGCGCGGTGGGTAGTCCGATTCGATGAAATGGAGCCGAAGCTTCTGGAAAGTACACCCATTGCGCGTCGGCATGCACCGGTTCGCCGCGTACGCCAAGATTGACGGCTCGAATGGAAACATGGTCCAGGTCTGCGGCTGCTGCCTTGAGGTCGTAAGGCATGTCGGTGGTGATCTTTGCAAGCACCGTCAGTGGAAGACTCGACAAGATGAATTCGCCTGTGAGTGTTTCTCCATTGGCGAGCGTGACCCGGCGTTTCGCTGCCGAGATTTCGACAGCCGCGCATTCGAGTCGCATCGAGTTCTCGGGAATGTGGGCAGCAAGGGAGCGTGGAAGGTGGTCGATGCCACCGGCCGCGGGATAGAGAAACTGCGGGTTGTATCCGTAGACCTTGCCCGAGCGTGTGATTGCTCCACGGAGCACATCAGCGAGTTCAGGTCGCGGAATTGACCAGCTCACCCAATCGCCTGTGACCGCACTGAGCTTGCGACGCCAGAGTTTCTCGTTGTAAGGGATGAAGAAATGCTTCGCGAAGCCCTCGCCGAATGTCGACATGATCCAGTCGAGAAAGTTTGGTTCGCCTGCCTGGGGTGGCGGGCATACCGTCATGAAGGGAAGTCCGTCGATCAGCGGCTGTGGTTCAGGGATTCCTTGGCGCTCAGCCGTCTGGTGTGACATGGCTGCAATGAATCCAAGCAGGCATTCGAGGCGCACCTCGAGCGGCAAGCCAGCGGTGTTTGCTTGAAACGGATAGGGCGTCAGAGTGTCGTGCGAGTGGATCCAAGCACTTCTGTGAAGTTGGCGATATCCATCAGGCAGGAGTTTCAGCACCCAGTCGCGGATGGACGGGTCGCGCAGATGAAGCAAGTGCCCCGTGAAGTCGAACACGAAACCATCGTGTCGCTGAGAGCGGCAGAGGCCGCCGACTTCGCTCTCTCGTTCAATCAGGACGTAATCCCGATCTGAGAGGTGGTAGGCGGCGGACAGGCCGGCGAGTCCGGCACCTAGGATGACGACCATGATAAGCAGGAGGCTAGCGCAGGAAGGCCCCGGGTTCGACCCCCAGGATGGCGGCGATCTTCTCGATCATCTCAAGAGGATATCCCGATTTCGGAAACAGTCGTGAGAGCCGGGCAAACTGTGCGCCGGCGTCGGTGAAGAGGCCTTCTCGCATCAAATAATGGCCTCGAAAGAAATCGCGGGCTTTGGCAGGAACGCTTCGATCGAGGAATCGCCTGGTGTTGCTCCTGTACTTCATGAGGCTTTCTTCCCCCAGACAGAGAAAATCTGCCTGGCTAAGACTGCCTGCATGCTGGGTGCCATCGGGTTCTGTGACCCAGGGCACTGTGGCCCAGATGACCGGTCCGGCTGGAAGCGGAGGCCAGTCGCGCGGGTAGGCTGTGCGCGCGAAAGCTGGACCACTTCGCGTGTCGGGCAATTCCAGAATGCGGTCTAATTGTTCCTGGCGCCAACCTAGCTGGATATGCAGACGCCCCGGTGGACCCGCGCGGTGGACGAAGGTGGGGCGGGTGTTGAGGGTCAGCCCGCGGGGTAGAAGGGCGCGTCCGGTTGTCTCAAAATTTAACGGAGGCACATCTTCTTCAAAAGGCGCAAAAGCACCGAGCCGCTCTCTGACCCCTGGATCGCTCATGGCTTCCAGGGCGGCGTCAAAGTTTCCAACGGCCAGGTAGCAGAGAGCAATCTGTTCTTGAGCGGCGACCCCATCCCAGTGATCCGCAAAAGCTTGACGCGCTTCGGCAAACTTTCCTTCACGCATGAGGTTCTGACCACGCCACAGTGGGTTCACGTCGCGAATGACACCGAAGATGATGAAGCCTGCAATCAAGGCAAGCACCAGAACAACGACGCCGATTCCGATGCCCGCGTTCATGAATTCGGGCGCTGTGCGTTGGAGGCGCGCTGTGAGTCGATTTTGTATGGCGAGATCGAGATTCTTGACGAGTTCCTGTGCTGACCAGTTTGCCGCGCCGTGCTTCGGTGGCGGCACGTCGGGAGAACCGCTTGGGTCTCGAATTAGATTGGTGATGGCCAGTTCGAGCGCAGCAGCCGCTACGAGCGGGCGCTCTTTTTGTGCACGGGCGAGTGCTTTGCGCATGCGCCATATGACAAGAGCGGGGTCGATTTTCAGGCTTTGCGAGATTTCGCCAATGCGCATGCCGAGCCCGTGTGCGAGTACGAACAGTCCAACCTCTTCGGCATCAAGGTTGTTGAGGAAGTCGGCGGCTTCTTTTGGGCTGGCTGGCCGTACGTTTTCAAGAGAGTTAAGCCAGCTAGGTTCATTGAACTCGAGGGATTCAAGAAGTTCGCCGTGCAGGCTCATGCCTCCGGCTCCGGACCGTCATCGGGAGAGGGAAACCGGGAGAGCAGCAGGGCAGCCAGGATTGCCGCCGCACTGAAGCTGCCCAGCAACCACGGAACAGCGGAGCTTGTGCCGTAGACAAGTGCCAGAGAAAGCACGCCCAGCCCAATGGCAACGCCATAGGTCCGACGGACGATGAGTGGGACAGATTTGCCAGCATGCCGGAGCCGTAGTGCAAAGTGATCCGGCGACCCGCGGAAGAATGGAATCCCTTTGCGTGCCCGATGGATTGCTACAAACGCGGTCTCAAAGATCGGCACAGCGAGCAGGACAACCGGCGTAACAACGGCAAGCTGATTGGACTCGCTGTATGAGGCCACCATCGAGAGAGCGCCGAGCATAAATCCAATGAAGAGGCTGCCGGTGTCGCCCAGAAAAATACGAGCTGGATGGCGATTGAATCGAAGGTAGCCGAGTAGGGCGCCAGCAAGGGTGATGGCCATGAAGGGAACCATGCGCGGTTCGCTGTGGAGTTGCGTCGCGGCAGCGGAGATTGCGAAGAGAAAAAGTGATGCGATGAGCGCGGTTCCAGCAGCCAGCCCATCCATCACATCAATAATATTGAAGGCATTCGCAATGCCGGTGACCCAGAGCATGGTCACACCCATCTTGGCCCACTCATTCTGGACAAAGTCGACCTTCACGCCAGCTTTGTAGATGACGAAGGCTGCGAGAAGTTGGCCCATGAATTTTACGGATGGGCTCAGGTTGGTCAGGTCGTCATAGAGACCCAGCAAGAGGACCATGAGTCCACCAACGAGGATCCCGGTGGCCTGGTGAGTTGTTGTCGCCGTCGCAGAGAAGAGTCCGAAAGCCATCATGAAGGCGGCAGCGATTGCCAGGCCACCCAGATAGGGGGTCGGCTCGGTGTGCTTCTTGAGTCGCCCATCAGGTGTGTCTTGAATCTTGAACGTTCGCGCGACGCGAATCGTCAGCGGCGTTACATAGAGCGCAAGACCCAGGGCGGTCAGGAACGCCAGCGCATACCAAACAGGGTCGATGAGAAGCTCAGAGGTCATCGTTGTTTCTTGTTGGTGGGGTTTCCGACTTCCTCAACAGGCAGAGAGGCCAAACCATACGCTTCCAGGAGTTGTTCCGCGCCATTGATGAGGTTGTATGAAGTCTCAACTGTTCGGAGACCAGACTCTCCAAGTTGCTTACGGTACTCCAGGTTTTGAGCCAGCTTGGTGAGTGCTTCATGCCAACCTTGATCTCCGTCTGCCAGCAGGCCATTGATGCCGTTCTTGACGATCTCGGCATTGACGCCCACCGGGCTGCAGATGACGGGCACGGCGGCTGCCATGGATTGGAGTACTTTGAGCCCGCATTTCCCGCGAGCCCACTCGGTGTCCGGGAGCGGCATGACGCTGAGATCGCATGCACCTAGTTCAGAGGCTTCCGTCTCTTCTGACCAGGGTCGGTGAACGATACGAACATCACCCCAATCAGAACTGGCCTTCGGGCTGCCACTACTGATCACTCGGAGTTCCACCTTTGTTCCTTCTGCAGCAAGTTGTGCCAGTGGGCGTGCAAGATTCTCAAGAAACGGAAAGTTGTAGCGAAGCCCGATCCAGGCGACACGCAGAGTTGAGTCGTTTTCGTCACGGCGCGCGCGCTGAATGACCTGAGCCTGTTTGTATCGAGTGAGATCGACTGTTGTCGGAATGACTCGAACACGGTGTGCGTGCTGGCGCGCAAAGTTTGCCAAGAATTCATTACCCACGATGACCACATCAGCGCGAGCGCACAGCTGTTCAAGTTTTGTCCGGTGTCCAGCGGTGAGATAGATGGCGTCGTCGAACTCAAGCGCGGTCTTCAAGCGTCGTGGCCACAACAAGGTTTCGATCGATACCGGGAGGTATGGGAAAAGCTGTTGCTCGATGAGAACAAGATCTGGACGAGCGGCGCGCAGCGTCAAGATTTGTATGAGGCGAACAGCGAGGCGGGCCAAGCTATAGGCACCTTTGGCCAGAGTGCGCCGAAGGCCCGCAGGTTGTTCCAGGATGCGGAACCAAGTTGGCCCGAAGAGAGGTCGGAGCTGAACATCGATGCCGTGCGCTGCGAGTCGAGGCCTGTACTGATCGATACGGTAACGGGTTGACGGACCGATCGGTGTGGTGCGGGTCAGGGCGATGACTTTCATGGCGAGCGGCTCGTGAGCCGATGAGCGGCTCGCTCCAGCGCATTCAAATGCCTGTCCCACGTGAGGTGTGACTCGGCATGAGCGCGTGCGGCATGGGAGGCTTCTCGACGCGCCTGTGGATTGCTCAGGACATGGGCAAGTGCCGCAGCGAGGCGTGACGGGTTTCCGGCCGGGACAAGTTGCGCTCCGGGGACATCAGCCAGAATTTCGCCCGTGGCACCCGCATCCGTAGCCACCACAACAAGGCCAGCAGCAAGGGCCTCGGCCGTGACCATGCCGAAGCCCTCTAGAGAGCGGGTCGGAAGTGCGAACACCTGGGCTGCGCGGTAGAGGTCGCTCAATTGTTCGTCGGCGAGCCTTCCGAGAAATCGCACTTGAGCACTCAGCCCAAGCCGCACGGTGAGTGCCTCTAATTCGACGCGCAACTCACCTTCTCCTGCGATGGCGAGTCGGAAGGGAACATTCTTGGCGGCGAGCTCTGCGCACGCCTTCAGGAGATCTTCCAGGCCCATTCGTGAGACAAGGCGACGCACCGTGATCAGCCAGGGAATGTCGTCGTTTTCCATGCCGAGCCGAGCTCGGGCAAGCCGTCGTTGATCGGCATCTTCCGGAGGGTGGAATCGTTCGAGATCTACGCCAGCCGGGGCGATGGTGGTGCGCGTGGCCACGCTGGGGGCAAGCGCCTCGATCTGACGGAGTGAGAAATCTGAAAGTGCCACAACCTCCTCGCTTTGCGTCAACAGGTAGCGATCTGCGCGACGCAACACGGAGGCGATGCAGCGTTGAGGCCAGGGTGCGACACCCGAATCTCGCCCCTGCCTGTAGCGAGCCAGGTATTCGAGGTGATAGGGCGCATAAAAAGAGTAGAGCCGCGGCAGCTTCTTGGGAGTTCCTGGCGCGATCGCAGCCACCGCGGATAAGGGTTGATGAAGATGGAGGAGCTCGGCATCACCCCCCACTCCTTCGGCAAGGGCTCGGCGAACGCCAGACCAGACTGAGCGGTAGAAGGTCGTCGGTTTGCCCCGGACCACCGGGTAGCGAACTACATGAACCCCTTCGCGTTCTTCTTCGGAGAGGGTTTTCTGGTCATGACCTGTTAACAAGGTGACGTCATGCCCGCGTTGAGCGAGGCCCTCCGCGACGACCGAAACCACGCGCTCGGCGCCGCCAAAATAATCGGGGTGGGCGAATGTGGAAACGGCGAGAATTTTCACGACTCGTTTCCCTGAGTGGTTGGCGGGGCGTTGCGTGTGACCTCCCGATTTTTGTCAGCATCACTCATCAAGACACGTATCCGATCCGCGGCTTGAGCGTCGGTGGCGCGACGTGCCCACTGGCGACGCGACCAGAGTGACGCCGGGATCATGGCGACTCCGCAGATCAGCCCCCCCAGGGCGCTGAGACCACGGCCGCGCCCGGCGTAGAGCAAGGCCGCCCGGATGGGCGCGACAAGAAGTGCCCCTGCCCGCTCTCGAAGGACCGGTCCGGGAAGACTCCGTAGAAGACAGACCCAGTGATTTCGGACCATGTAGAAGACGTTACGTGGCGAGTGGTGTCCTACGGTCCCACCGCCTTCGTGGAAGACGCAGGCTTCGGGGACAGTTCGGCACATGTACCCGACGAGCTGGAGCCGCAGCGCCATGTCCATATCTTCCCAGTAGAGGAAGTACCGAGCATCGAAGCTCCCGGCCCTTTCCAGGGCCGAGCGGCGCCACAATGCGGCTCCGCCCAAGGGGCCGAGGACCAGCTGGGAGTCGGCAGCCACCTGATCTGGGGCGAGGCCATGGTCCAGATTGAGCTGTCCAAGCCTTGAGGTGACCCCTATGCCCGTGGCGTCAATGCGGTCCGGCGCGTCCTGTTGCAAGACCCGAGGAGCCACACTGCCGAGCCGCTCGTCCGCTTCGAGGGCCGCTTCTGCGGCAGCAAAGCAGCCGGCCTGGACCTCCAGATCGGGGTTGAGCGTCCACACGAAAGGCTCTTGGCTGGCGGCCAGGCCATCGAGCAGGGCAGCAGCAAAACCACCATTTCCTGACCGTTGAACGAGCTCTACCCCCTCGGGAAGGCTTGTTGCTGAACCATCCGAGGAGGCGTTGTCCACGACCAAGACGCGCTTGGGTGGTGGTTGCTGGGCAAGCACGGACAGAAGGCAGCGATGGAGTCGCTCGCCGCTGTCATAATTCACGATGATGACGACTGCGTTCGTCACAGAGATAAGTCTACCGGGAGCGAGTGCTTTTTTTGCCCCTGGATGGCCTGTCACCATGGAGGAACTCAGAGATCCTGAAGCATGAAGACCCAGAAGACACCCTGGACATCATTTGCCAAGGCAGCGGCAGCGCTGCTGCTGACGCTGGCTGCTGGGTGTGTGTCGGCCAGCGGTCCCCGTGACACGGCCGGCTGGCTGGAGGCTCGTGGGGCAGACTTCATGGATATGTTTGGCGTGCGGCTGGGGTTTGGCGCAGGCCTGGGTGCTTACGTCCGTGTGACGGAATATGCCCAACTCGGGTTCATGATGCGTGGGCCTGATCAGCGGGAGTTGCCCAAGCCGGAAGATGCGAATCTGAGATCAGTCCCTTGTCTCATGGTAGGCACCATCGGTCGTTACGGAGGTGCTTGGTTTGACGCGACTCGTGAACTCATGTTTCCCGGCTGGTCAAGCCGTGACCGCGATGGGCTTTACATCGATCGGGAAGTGATCGCTGGGTACGTGTCGCCTCACGGCCGACTCGACAATTGGCGTGGTTCGGTGGGAGGAGGCGTGCATCTGCTCTTGATCGGGGCGGCGGCCGAGGTCAACCCCTATGAGATCTTCGACTTCCTTGGCGGCTTGGTGGGTTACGACCCGTCCGGAGACGATGTGCCTGTGGGGACTGCAGAGTTGGAAGAAGAGCCGGAAGCAGAAGGCGAGAGCTGACGCTCCAGTTCTTTTGCTGCGTGCACTTGTTCTGAACTGGCACCAGCGTCGATGGTCACCAAGGCGAGCGCAGCCAGAGCTTCGGCCTGACCGACGACGGCAGGAGAAGCACTGGAGATGGCGGCAAGGTTGATACGCGCTTCAAAGAGTTCCGGCACATGTTTTGTCGCTGCGCGAAAGTGCTCCGCCGCCATCCACAGATCCGGTGGAACATGAAGCTCTCGCTGGCCTAGGGCATGTATCCCCAGGATTTCGTGCGCGTACCCGGCATACACATGATTCGGGTCGAGTTGGAGCGAGGCCTGAAGTTCTTCGATGCAGCCGGTCTGATCGCGGTCTTCGGTGAGGTGGCGCCCTTCCCGGTCGAGGAAGAGCCCGAGGTTGTAGCGGACCAGGGGCAGGTCAGGCGCCATCTGGGCTGCGTGCCGCCAGAGGCTGAGGTCATTCTGAAAGACACGCGTTGCGGCACGAGAGGCTGGAATGGCAGCTAAGAGCCCGATCAGAACCACCGCGACGCTCAGGCCGAGCCCCTTGGAACTGGCCAGTTCATGGCGTGCACGGAGCTGGAAAAGGGCACCTACAGCCAAACAGAAGCCGACCGAGGGCAGATAGAGGAATCGTTCGCCAAAGGCCTCGCCGATCGGCAAGAGATTGAGGACAGGAAGGAGCGCCAAGGGGATGATCAGCAAGCCGAGAGCCAGCACGGCTTGGCGTTTGTAGAGCCAAGCGATCAATGCAAGGAGTGCTGCGGCGGCATAGAGGTTGGCCGGATCAACGAGAAGGAATTCTTGCCGTTGGTATTCGACCCGAAGTTCTCCCGGCCAAAGGAGAAGGCGCACGGCTGTCCCCAGGATGTTCAAGGCCACCACACATCGGCCACCGAAGGCTGTCTCGGTGAACGGCCCGTCGATCGGGAATGGGTGGGGAAGAAGGGCCAGTCGGGCTGCCAAGAGGGCCCCGGTTATCACGGCCAGGCCGGCGAGGCGACCCCAGGGGAATTGTCTCTTGCGGAGTAGCAGGTCGCCCGCCACGAAGAGGGCGGGAGCAACCAGCGCGTTTTCTTTGGAGAGACCTGCCAAGGCGATGGCCACCATGCAGCCGAGAGTTGCCATGCGGCTGGAAGACAACCACGCCATCCAGCCGATGAGAACCCAAACCGTTGCCAGCAATTCTGCGCGACCCGTCACCCAGGCAACTGATTCCGCATGGACCGGGTGGACAGCGAACAGCAGGCCGGTTACGAGCGCCGCCGTTCTGCCGAGGCCGAGTCGACGTGCGAGCATCATGGAGAGAAGGCTGGCTACCACGTGTAAAAGAATGTTTGCCATGTGCATGGGGCGGGCGTTCGAGGGCCCTTCCCACTGCCAGCGAAAAGAGAGCACCGTCAAAGGTCTCCAGAGACCCTGGCGAGGGTGTCCTAGAGGAGAAGTCCACAGCGGAGCCTCCCCGCTGACGGCCAGATTCTCGACGACGTACTGGGCGTCGTCGTAGACATAGGAGCCGTCGAGCGCTGGTGAGGTGGCGAGCCAGGCGGCGAGAGCCACCACGATGGGGGCGAGGAGTCTGCGGATCATCGGGTCGGGAGTTTATAGGATCGAGGCCACGCGACCATTCGGTGAGGGTCGTGCTCGGCGTACTTCAGAGTTCGAGAAGCCCAATATCGACGAAAATCGCGTGAAGTCATCGATATGCGGTGGTCGATAGCAGGAGAGCCATGAATCCAGAAACCAAGTCGACCGAGCATTTCACAAGAGGTCCCGACCGCCGAAAGCGGCCGACTCCGATGCTCTCTCGTTACACGTTCACGGGTGGCCGGCGCCGCTCGGGGCGTCGCGAGGGTGAGAAAGAAAATGCCTACGTCGATGTTTACAGCACCAAGCTGGTTGGCCTGCTGCTGGTCTTTTTCTTGCTGACGGTCATCGACTCGGTGTCGACGCTGGTTTATCTGGGAAAAGGTGGCCAAGAACTGAACCCCATTGCGCAGTGGATGATCGATCAGGGCTCAACGTTTTTTGTGGTTGTGAAGGGTGTTCTTTCCGGGGTGTGTCTGTTGTTCGTGATGCTCCACAAGAATTTCAAACCTGCGCGAACCGCTCTGGCAATCGGCTTCAGCTTTTACTTCCTGCTTGGTGCGTACCACCTCGTCTTGCAGATTCGCGCCTTGTAGGACGCTCTTTGCGGGAGTCTTTGGGAAGCAGCGCCTGTCTCGCAAAGCGAGGCTGCTTTGAGGAATATGCCCAGATCTGGGTCCCCCTCCTTACAGACGGATCCAAGGTCCGGTGGATGACAGAGAGGTTTTTTGAGAGCGAATTCCTCGCGCCTCACCAGAAGTCATGAAGTTGTCACGTTTCTTTGGAATCCGCGCGGATTCTTTAGACGAATGACAGTTTGAAGCCCGCCTTATGCAGAGGCGTCCACAGAGATTTGAAGATCCTTCGCAACATCGGGGGCATGGCACTCGTATGAACTCTCAGAGCGTTTCCGAAATATCGGTTCAGAGCATGAAGATTCCAGAAGTCATCCCGTTTGAGAGTGTCGAAGAGCGCAAGGTGCTTCGCCTCGCGCGCAAAACAGGTGTTCTTCACTACGACGATCTAGACCGTTTGTTGATCGAGGCACTGCAGACAGAGGCCAGCAGGGCAAAGCTTGCCCGCGCTCTGGAGGGCGTGTCGCTGATTGATTCGAGGGATCCCAGCGACTTGCTGTTTGAGCACATCGATTTTCAATCTGAGAGCTCCCGGTTTGGGAGCGATGACTACCGCCTCTTTGCGGACCAAGTCCGGTCACTGCGGAGGCTCTCCCGATCAGAAGAACACCTTCTCGCGAAGCGCCTCGAGTTCGCCCGCGAACGATTGCGCGTGCTGGTCGATCAGACGGGTCTCCCCAGCGAAGATCGTGACCGAATTCTCGACCGGGGTCTCGGCCAAGCGACAAATACGGATGCCTGGGATGCCGAAATGATCCGGGCAGTGTTGCCGACCGGCCGGCTGGGCAAGCTCGAGCGGAACATTGCTCGAGAATACGCACGGTTGCGGCAACACTTCGTGGAGAGAAATCTGTACCTGGTTATCGGAATGTCTTCCGGATATCGGAGCTACGGATTGCCGGTAATGGATCTTATTCAGGAAGGGAATGCCTCGCTGATTCGCGCCGTCGAGAAGTTCGATTGGCGCAAGGATGTTCGGTTTCAAACCTACGCGACTTTTTGGGTGAGACAGGCGATAGAACGTTTGATCACGGCAAGCCGAGGCATGGTGCGGGTTCCCAATTACATCCAGCAAAAGATGAGGCGGTTCAGGCGCGAAGGAAAATTGCCTCGTAACCACAAGGACATGGACGTCCGCGAAGTGTCCAAGCTCTTTGAGATCTCTCCCAAGTACGCCGCGCGACTCATGGAGACCGATCGAGGCTGCTTCTCACTCGACTCTCCACTGGGGGACGACAAGGACTCGTTCGCCCAGAGCCTTGAGGCTGAGGAGCAGGGTGGCTCCAACGTGGGCCCGTGCGATCTGAATGACCTCAGTGAAGCGCTCAAGGATGTCATGCGCCGTCAGTTGTCGCCTGAGGAGCGAGATGTGCTCGTCAAACGTTTCGGACTTGGAGGTATCAAGATCCTGACACTTGATCAGATTGGCCGCCAGATGGGCGTTTCACGTGAGCGAGTGAGGCAGATTCAGATGAAGGCGATTGGCAAGCTGAACACGAGAGGCCTGTTGGATGAGCTGGAGGACTTTCTCTAGTCTGAGGGCCCCCTCTGAGTGCTCCCGTGATTACCCGAACGCCTCATCCGAAAGCATTGGCAACCGGCCTCGAGATCGGATTGCCGCGGGTGATTACCTATCTGCGTATCTCTGTCACGGACCGCTGCAATCTTCGTTGCGGCTATTGCATGCCGGAAGATCAGAGTTTCCTGGCTCGCCGCGACCTGCTGACCTTTGAAGAAATTGTCAACGTCGCACGCGTTCTTGTAGAGAAAGGTGTCACGAAAATACGCCTGACGGGGGGAGAGCCTCTTGTTCGGCGTGACCTGCCCATGCTGGTGGGCATGCTGAAAGCACTTCCGGAATCGCCTCAGGTGGTGATGACCACCAACGCGACTTTGCTGAAGTTACATGCGAAGTCACTCCATGATGCAGGTCTCGATCGACTGAACATCAGCCTCGACACGCTGCGGCCCGCAACCTTCGAGAAGTTGTCACGGCGGCAAGGCCTGGAAGAGTCACTCGCTGGTGTAGAAGCCGCGCTGGAGGCGGGTTTTGCAAAAACGAAGATCAACACGGTGGTCATGGGCGGTGTGAATGACGACGAAATTCCGTCCTTGTTGGCATATGCCGCAGACCGACAGATCGAGCAGCGATTTATTGAGTTCATGCCGCTTGCGAGCAATCAGTATGGGCTCCAAGCGCAACGCGTCCCGCTTGAAGAGATCCGACGGCGCGTGGAGAGCGTTGGAGAGTTAGACGCCGTGTCTGGCGGATCCGGTCCAGCGAAGATGTTTCAGCTACGTTCGACTGGTCAGCGCTTGGGGATTATTTCTGCGATTTCGCAGCCATTCTGCGACAGCTGCAATCGTGTCCGGCTGACAGCCACAGGTGTTTTGCGAAGCTGCCTTTTTGAAGGTGGCGAGGTGCCGTTGCGTGATGCCATGCGCGGTCACAATCCCGAGCCTGTGATAGGCAATGCACTGGAATTTGTGCGGCGGGTCAAGCCGGACGTCCACTCAGGTTTCGGGCACGTTCAGATGAACCAGGTGGGTGGTTGAGTCGCTTTATTTCGTTCCGCGAGCCTTCATCTGATCGATTGTGTCGTGCCAGGCAGGCGGCACCAGAAGATCTGAGGTGTCTCTCTTCCATTTTCTAAGGGCTTCGCCACGCAAACCCATTCGATAGGTGCGTCGGCATTGCTCTAGTGCGGGCCCTGTAGGGGTCAAGGTTTCATAGGGCGCGCTCGCAATCAACATGACGGGAAGAGACATGGTGGCGCCCGATTCCGTCTGAAGTGCCTCGAGGACCCGGTTTTTTGCGATCGGTTGCCAGCCCATGCCTTCGAGTGTCGAAAAGAACTGCGCATCTGACATCACGTCTTGTTGGTGTGCTGTTCGCGATGCGATCTTGGAGATGATCCAGGCTTCGGGTCGATGCGGATATTGAGCGATGAGTTCCTGACTGCTGTTCCAGGCCTCGGTTCGGTTGTTGGAGAGGATCAATTTTGCCACGGCGAGTAGCTTGGCTTCGAAGGGGTGCGAAGACGTCAGCGAAGCCGGGGCTCGCCGGCTGAGCGCCAGGGCCAAGGTGAGTCCCAGAGGGGCGCTTTGACTCTCTTTCGAGTCGATAGATGCCCAGCGCTTCCAGGAGGCCTTGAAGCCATCGCGCGCTGTGTAGACGGCTGCCTGGCGGACTTTTCCCAACGTTGTGGTGGAGGTTCTCCGCAAGGCTTCCTTTGCCGCTGCTTCGAAGCCAGATTCATCTGCCGCCATCCAGGCGTCCAGAGCGCGTTGAGTTGCTCGTGCCTGACGCTCTTCATCCGTGCGTGCTGGCAGAAGACTGTTGGGGCTGCAGATTTCTTTGAAGATCAGGCGTGCCGTTTCTTCGTGACCGAAGTTGTCCAGAATATCGATGCCATTTAGAAAAAGAGGTGTTGATTCACGCTCTTGGAATAAAGCTTGAAGGTCGAGTGTCGAGTCACGCTCGCGCACAGCGCGAGCAACGCGTAACAACTCGGGGGTTTCGACTCGCCCTTGCTTGCCGAGGGGGGCTGTAACGAATACGAGTGGCACCTTATGCAGCCGGGCATTGGCTTCCAGTCGATCCATCGCTGTGGCGAGTCGTGTTTCGTTAATCTTCCGACTGCTCAGCACATTCTGGTTCACGGGGATCCCCACTGTGGGATCTATACCCTTCATGTAGGACAAGTCGCCGACAACGGCGAGGATCGCTCGAGGCTTGCCCCAGGTTTTTAGAATCGCGGCGAAGTTTTTGCGAGCGAAGTCAGCTTCTGAAAGCAGAGCGAACCGTGAATCACCAATGACGCCGGACGCAGCCGCCATCGTATTGAGAGTTTCTTCGACTCGCGACCCACCCGCAAAAGTTCGCCCCCCTACAAGCAGGATGTGATCCTGCGGGGGCACCGGAAGAAGGGGCTCGGGGGCCGCGAAGCTCAAGCCCGTGAGCAAGATGCCGGCAAGCCCTGAAATCAACGGAGTTCGGAGCCTTTTCCGTTTTCTGCGGGGGGCTTTTTTTGGAACTCGCCAGCTTCTGCACCTGGAGAGGTCTCGGGAATCAGCGTTTTCCTGGTCCAGTTGCCACGTGGAATGTTCTTGCTCCAGGAGGCCGTGTTCATTTTGAAGCCGTGGGCTTCGGCAAGGTCCAAGATCACGAGGATGCGCCACTCGACGCGGGCTCGGAAGTGAAGATTTTTCTCGTACCACTGCAGATACTGGCGCCCGGACTTCTGCAAAGCGTCTCGGTCGGCTTCCGTGAGTTCGCGATTGCCTGCCGCTCGGGCACGCACACGTTGCACGCGCTGGTCGGCCTCTTTCAGAAGATCGGTAGAAGGAGCTTCCCAGGAGTTCAACACCCAATCCCGCATCGCTGGTGGGACTTCTCGGAGCTGCTTCTTGTTGCCGGCGTCGAGATACCCGAGAGCCGCAAGTACGCGGAGATCAGCTGGGTCTACATCACCGCTTGTCTTGGGATCGAAGAAGATCATGCCGACCGCGTCTGATGTGTCGTAATGGTTCTGAAAGAGGTTCCGCATCTTCTCAAGCAATGCAGGGTCTTCGTCTGCGATGTTGGCTAACTCGCCGGGATCTTTCGTGCGGTCATAGAGTTCTTCCGAAGCCGGGAGCACGTCACGCAGCCCGAGGGGATCGCCGACGGTGTCGTACGAAAGAGTTGCTTTGTCTGGCCCCTCGCCGAGTGTGTATTCCGTGCTGCTCGGGTTGGGCTTGATGCTGTCGGGTGACCACACACCCAGGTGGCGTTGAGCAATCAACATCGGACTCACGGCAACGGGCGTGATGTACTTGTGCCCGTTTTGCACGAGGAAGAAACCGCGAATGTTTTGTGATTCTCCGATGAGGTAGTCGACTTTGCGGCGAATCCCTCGCGAGAGTCCAACCAGGCTTTCTCCCTGGGTCGTTTCTGGACTTTCGACATCCACAACTTCGAACACTGTTTTGGGAATGTCGATCAGGCCTACGAGTTCGTCGTGGCGGGTCCCGCGCCCGATGCCACCGGGGTACTTGATGATGAGAGGAACGCGTAATTCGTCATCTTTGAGCCCGATGCCGTGTCCAATGTGCAGGTTGTGGTCGAAGAAAGACTCGCCATGATCTGAGGTAACCAGAATGAGAGCGTCGTCGTAGCGCCCCATCGCCTTCAGTGTGTCGAGTACTTCTCCTACGCCTCGATCTACCTCATAGACCCCGGCGTCATAGTCATTGAGTAGTTGCGAAATGCGCACGTACTCGTCGAGCCGCATACGTGACTGCTGGTGCATGTAACCCAGAATCGAGAGACCCCAATCATTGGGTCCGTCGGGGGCTGGCCGCTCGCGGAAGCGCTTGAGGACCTCTTCGTCGCCTTCCTGGAAGGGGGCGTGCGTATCGAACGTATGTAAAAACAAGAAGACGTCTTCGTCGGCAGGGCGATCTTTGAGCCAGTCCATGGCGTCGGGAAGTAGCCGGCTAAAGCCGTTGGGTTCCGACTTGTCGGTGCTTCGGTCATCCTCGAAGACATCAAACCCGGACGAAAAACCAAAGGAGCTGTTTACGTAACCGCCGTCGGTAAAGGCGCCGGTTGCGAAACCGCTCTCCTTGAGAGTCTGAGCCAACATGGGGACTTTGGGAGAAATTGCGAAGTCGGGATGAGCGTTCTTGACGCCGTGCGCAATGGGGTCGAGACCGGTGAGCATGGTCATGTGTGAGGGAAGCGTCCACGGCGAGGACGCGAGGGACTGATCAAACACCACTGCATCCTCGGCCAGCGCATCAAGGCGCGGGGAGACGGTCAGCGGGCCCTCCGTGTTTCCGTAAAGACCGAGGCGGTCGGGCCTCAGTGTGTCGAGGCTGATGAGCACCACTGTCCGAGGGCCTTTGGCGCGAGGGACGGGGGTGTTCTCGGCAGTCGGCTTTTCGCCTTTTTGTGCTGTCGGACTTTGCCTGGCGGGTTCAACATGAACGTCGTCAGAGCATGCCCCCGGCAAGAAGGAGAGCAGGACTGTGAAGGTGACCAGAGTTCGGGGAGTCATGACTGTTCGTTATTTTGGCCGGAGGTGGCCCATTTGGACAAGGCAGAGACTGTGATGGGGCGCGAATTGGAGCAGCGCTCGGTCATGAACCTCGTCCAACGCAAGGAGTTTCGGCAGAAGGGCCTCAGATGTGGCGCCGCAGCCAGCGATCGATAGGCCTGAACAATAGCCGGTGTGACCACCGAGCACCCAGGTATTGGGCCCAGTTCTCGTAGAGCGCCAAGCGATCTGCCCAGCGATGCCAGTTTGCCCGGGTGGTGGCATCGATGTCTGGCTGAGCATCGATGAGCTGCCGATAGTGCCCTCGTGCGTTCTGGGTGTTTGAGGGGATGCGACGCCGATCGGGCACGGTTACCAAACCCACGAGGCGGCTTAGATTTCGATGGTCGCAGTAGACTCGGCGAGCCTCGTCCCACGCTGTCCGGTCATGGCTGTGTTCCACGACGGCAGCGGGCGCAAAGGCGATGCGCCCCCCGTTGCGAAGGATGTGTGCAGCCCAGTTGACATCCTCTCCGAAGGCAATCGAACCGAATGGGCATTGTTCCCACGCCGACCTTCGTATGCATGCAATCACGTGGTCATAGCGGATGAGAGCGAGTCGCTCGAAGGGGTCCATCGCATCCCACTCGCGATCACCGAGTTCCTGGACAACGGGATTGTTGCCGCCAGCCCAGCTGTCAATGCGCTCGCGAAGAACGGGATGGCAACCGGCCCGTGGGACCTGGCGTCCATAAGTGGCGCTGAGGCCTGGGTCGGCGAGTAGCGGGGCGACAAGCTCCTGCGCAACTGTGGTGCTCAGTGGAAGTGCATCTTGCACGCTGAGAATCACGAACTCTGATTCTGTCGCTTGCAGGGCCAGGTCACGAGTTGCCCCATGGTTGAAGGTGCCCTTCGGAATGTCGATCACTGTTCCGCCGGCATTCCGCAGACTGTCGCGCGTCTGGTCTGAACTGCCGGAGTCGGGGCAAATGATCTGAAGGTCGCCGACCCCGGATTGAGCAACCCACATTGTCAGCACTCGCCCGAAGAGCTCGCCGCCATTCAAGGTTGGGATGGCGAGAGCAACGGTCGGCGGCTCGACTTTCTCAGGCATCGTCCCCGCCCTGGCCTTTGTCTACGCCACCACCCTGCGCAAGAACGGGAAGAAGTTGAGCGTGTAGGTCCATGGCGCGAGCGAGGCACTGATCCGAGTTGTGGTACTCATAGCGGCCAAAGCGACCGAGGGTATGCAAACCCTCCATGGCGTCGAGACATGCCAGGACAGTGTCGCGTTTGGACTCAAAGTCACGGTCATAGAGGATGTAGGAGACCGGGTTCGCATGGGCATCCGTGATGGTCAGGCGATCGACGTCAAGCAGGCCTGCGTTTTGGAGTCCGCTGGCGACCTCTCTTCGACCCGCATCGGTCAGCGAGGGGGGGGTGCCCGCGTAAGTCACCTCGGCCATGATTGATGCTTTGCCGGTGGGGGCGTTGCGTGGGCTGTAGTTGGAGAGGTAAGTGACTCGGTTGGTCGGGCCCTGCTCTTTGTGGGGCAGGTAGACCCAACTCCAAGGTTGTGCAAATTCCTCTTCGACACCGAATAGGAAGGCGGCGACTCCCCGGTATTGGAGTTTTCTTGCCGCATCCGCAGCGCCGGGTTCCATGCCCTCGAGAACGTCGGGAAGTACATGCAACGGGATGGTCGAGATGACGTGGTCAAATTCCTCACCATCGACGATCCAGCCGCCACCGGGGCGCTGGGCCATGTGCTCGACGCGGTGATTGAGTTGGATGCGATCGGAGACCGGATCGGCAATTCGTTGGTGGATCGAACTGAAGCCTCCAGTTAACGGGTACTGGAACTGCGACTGGTGCGTGTAGCCTTCGGTGGTTGCTCCAAGGGATGCTTGCAAGACATCTTCGAGGGGAGCGTCGGGCACGCGACCTGCAATCCAGGCGGTGCCCATGCTTGCCAGGTCACTCTTCCAGATCTTCCGGTTGTAAGGGTTCATAAAGTGCTCGGCGACACCGTCACCCATCTTCCAGCGGATCCACGATTCAAAATCGGCAGGTTCGGGGGCACCCGCTTGACGAGCGAGGTGCGCGCGGATGACACCTTCAGTGCACTCGAGATTGTGTTCGAGTGGGAGTTCACCCAGCGCATTTTCGAAGGGGTAGCTGACCAGATGGTCTGCATCATGCAGGATCCGCGTCTGCCGTTCGGTGACAACACAGGGTTCGTCGTGAAAGAGCTTCGTCCAAAAATCAGCGACGCGCCGATCTTTGGTGAACATGATGTGCCCACCGGCCAGATCAAAGGTGTAGCCGTCCACCACGCGGCTTCGGCAGAGGCCGCCGATCTCACTTGCTGCCTCATAAAGGCTGACGTCATGACCGTCCTCGGCCAGAAGCCGAGCCATCATGAGGCCTGTGGGGCCTCCTCCAGCGATACAGACGCGTGCAGTCATGCTGGGCATTCTTCCGGTCTGGCGGGACGTCTACAATCCTCGCCTTCCCTGAGACCTTGGACTTTGATCCGCGCGCGATGAGAGACACGACCAAGCAGCCGTTGGTGATGGCCATTTGCGCCCTCGCAGGGCCAGCCGTGCTCTCTTTCCTCCTGCCGAACTTTTATCACGTCAATGACGCCTATTTTCTGAAGCAGGTGGGGCCCGAGGCGACCAATGCCATGGGGCTCTTTCAGATCGTCAGCATTGCGAACTTCGGCTTTATTCTGACCGTCGCGCGGGGAACACAATCTCTGGTGGGAAGGCGTTATGGCGCCGGGGATCTGGCCGGTTGCCAGGCAGCGCTGGCCCAGGGGATGCGCCTGGCGCTTCTGGTGCTGATACCGCTGGGTGTCCTCGAATGGATCTTCATCCCCTCAATTCTGGAGTGGATGGGAGGGGAAGGGCAGACCGTCGTTGAGGGAACGACCTACATCCGCAGCTTGCTGATTTTCATTCCCTTCCTGTTTGCTTCACCACTGATCGAGTTCTGCTTCCAGGGCATGGGAGACACCAAGACCCCCTTCAAGTTGCAGTTCATGGCGGTGTCTACCAATCTCGCTCTCAACTGGCTCATGGTCTTGCCACACGAGATTGTCGCGACCGCGGAGGGCGTGCGATTCGATGGATTCGAGTTGTCACTCGGGTGGCTGTCTTCGCTGGTCGGGGATGATGTTGTCGCTGTTGGTGGATACGGAGTCGCTGGTGCCGCGATCTCTACAGGCATCTCGCGATTGCTCTCTGCGTTTGTGGGATTTCGATTGTTGCTGCGGCGTGATCGTCTGCTGAGCTTGGGCCGCCGCGATTCCTATCGGGTGAACAAGCCGATGCGGTCCGAGATCTTGCGCGTGGGCTTGCCCTCAGGCAGCTCCACATTTCTCTATGCCCTTGTGGCAGCCATTCTCACGACGCTGATCGCACGCTTTGGACAAAACGCACTGGGGGCCTATGCGATCGGATTTCGTGGTGTAGAAAGCATCTCCTTCATGGTGGTGCTCGGCTTTGGTGTCGCGACAGGCACGGTTGCGTCTCATGCTGTCGGGGCGGGAGATCTTCCGCGGGCGCGTCGAGCAGGGCATGTCGGGGCACTTCTTACATCAGCTGTGATGCTCGTGCCGACGGCCGTCTTCCTCTTGATCCCCGAATCCCTGGCAGGTCTCTATACCGACGATGTGGGGATTCGAGAAAAGGCTGCAACCTATATTGCGATCATGGCGTTTTGTCAGGTGCCCCAGGCGTTGGAGATGGTTTACAGCGACGCGATGATCGGAGCCGGTTCAGCTGTGCGTGCAGCCCTCGTTTCGATTCCAGGAAACATTCTTCGTTTGCCGATTGCCTTCGGGCTTGCACTCGGGGCAGGCCTTGGCTTGCGCGGTGTCTGGTATGCCGTCGTGATCAGTGCAGCCCTGAAGGGCATCTGTATGACCGTGCTCTTTGTGCGGGGAGGCTGGGAAAAAGGAATGCATGACACGGACGGCTTGTCCAAGGCTTGACGCTGTTCAGGACTTTTCTCGAACTCGTTGCCGGGCATCCCGCATGACACACGAATCGGCTGATACACTGGGCGCCCCTCTTTGAGACGGAGTTCCCGCACGATATGAACGTGTCTAGATTCCACGCTTACCTGGCTTTTCTCGTTCTCGCAGGGGCATGTGTTGCACCGCCGGCGAGGCCGCTTCCCGAGGAAGGGACGACACCAGTCCCCTTCCATCACATGCGGCCTGTCGATCCCACGCGCGTTGTCCAGGACCTGAGCGACTACAAACAGGAGCGAAAGGGCTATCACCGCGAACGACATCGCGCTCCCCCTGGCTTTGACTGGAAAGCAGCCGAAGCGGCCAACGCCGCGGCACAGCGCGTGAAGCGCAATGAAATGGCTGGCATGATCGCGGCGAGCACGGCCACGCCATGGGTTGAGCGCGGAAGCAAGAATTTAGCTGGCCGCATGCATGTGGCAGCGCGTTCGTCTGACGGCAGCATGCTGTATGGCGGTTCATCGCGTGGCGGTGTGTGGCGTGGAACTCTCGCCGGACAGGATTGGACTCCGTTGGGCGACAATCTGGACGGGGGTGCGCATTGGCTTGCCGTGGTTCCAGGCGCCAATGGAGGCGACCCGGACGTCATGGTGCGTGCGACGGACGGAGGCCTTATCCACCGAAGCACCGATGATGGGCAGACCTGGATCGAGCCTTCGGGATTGCCAGATGAGATCAACAGCGTGCGCCGACTTCTGGTGACCTCAGATGGTTCGCACAGCATCTTCCTGCTGGTGCGCTTTTGGAGTGGCTCGCAGTACAACAATCGGCTCTATCGCTCGATGGACCGAGGTGCCTCTTTTCAGCAATCCATCGGATTGGTGGATTGGGAAGGTGATCTCTGGGCGCCACGCACCGGAGGCGGCTCTCTTTACCTCTTGCGCAACAGCAATGTGTGGAGCAGCGCGAACAACGGTGATTCCTGGGCGTTGGTCGGAACGCTTCCAGCCGTGGGGAGCGAAGGCGAGATTTCTGGCAGTGAGGCGGGTGCACCCCGCCTTTGGGTGGTGATGAATGTCAGTGGGACCGAAAGGCTCTACCGTTCTGATGACGCCGGGGTCACATGGACAGAGATGGTCGTGGTCACCGACTACTGGGGCACACTCAATGCCTCGAGTGTGAATCCTGATCTCGTGGCGTGGGGTGGTGTCGAGGTGCATCGCTCAACGGATGGTGGAAACACTTTCGACATCGTGAACCCCTGGTGGGAGTACTACGGCCAGGAGGCCACCAAGCTGCACGCGGATATTCCGGGCATCGATGTGGTGCCAGATCCGGGCGGCGGAGAGACCTGGTATATCTGCACGGACGGCGGTCTTTACGAGTCGACCGACGGACTTGCCAGCGTGTCCAACCTTTCGCTTGATGGTCTGCGTGTCAGCCAGTACTACACGACGCACACGTCGAACCTGAACACTGACCACATTCATGCCGGCGCACAGGATCAGGGGTACCAGTCAGCACACGACTCGCCTGTTGGCGGCACGTTGTACGAGTTCGACCAGCTGATCAGTGGCGATTACGCGCACTTGACGTCGGGAGACGGGAGTCATCGGTGGGTGTATTCGGTGTATCCCGGGTTCGTTCTCATCTCGAAGAATGAGAACGGTGAATTGCTTTACACCGAAGACTTCCCACCTAACGAGAGCTATCCATGGTTGCCCTACATCCAGGCAGATCCGGACGCGAACAAGGCCTTCTTCTTCTGTGCGAAGCGACTCTACCGCTATGAAAAGGCGCCGACTGGGAATGTCTGGAATCCGACCCAGTGGTCTAACTTTGCTTTCGATGGGAGCTCCGGTGAGTACATGACCGGCATTGCCTTTTCGCCGTTAGACAGCAACCGAGCTTACGCGGCGACGAACCATGGCCGGCTTTTCTGGTCCAACGACAAGGGCGTGACGTGGAATCAATCGGCGACCACCGGACCTTCCGAAGTCTGGCTGTATGGGACGGCTATTCAACCAAGTCACGTTGATGTTGACACGGTGTACGTGGGTGGGAGCGGTTACGGAAGTCCGGCGGTTTGGAAGAGCACCAACGGGGGGCAAAGTTTTCAGGCATGGGGTCAGGGACTCCCTGACACACTTGTGTACTGCCTTGCGGAATCACCGGATGGTTCAACGGTGATGTGTGGCACGCAGACATCGGTCTTCCGGCGCGGCGCCTCTGACCCTCAGTGGATGGATGCCGCCGGCAACGTTGCTCCCATCACCACGTACTGGAGTGCCGAGGAAGTCCCGGGCTTGAACGTCATTCGATTTGGAACCTATGGCCGCGGCATCTGGGACTACAGCCTTGACGACGGTTGCAGTTATGAGGTGTACGGCGTCGGGTTGGGAGGCACGAATACGCTGGCGCTCGACACGGCTTCGCCGACGACTCTGGCGCAACTGCAAACGTTTGACGTGAGCGGTGGATTGCCGTTGACGACCGGGTTTCTGATTGTGGGCATCGGGGCGGTCAGTGGCCCGGTGTTTGGAGGCACAATTCTGGTCGACCCCGCCAACTGGATCCTGTTCGGCATCGGCACGGATGCCCTCGGCGAAGTGCATAAGCAGCTGAATGTGCCCAACGACCCGGTGCTCCATGATCTGACCATCTACTTGCAGGCGGCTTTGCGAGATCCCGGCCAGGCGCAGGGCTGGGTGTTCAGCAATGGCTTGACGGGAACCTTGTGTGAGCCCTGATTCTGGCCTCGCACCTTGACGGGGCTCTCCAGGGTTCAGCAGGATCCGCGCTGCGAGGGCCCTTAGCTCAGCTGGTTAGAGCAGCGGACTCATAATCCGTCGGTCCGGGGTTCGAGCCCCCGAGGGCCCACCATGGACACAAGGCTCTGGAGAGAAAGATGCCCTTCATTCGGTTCTCCCTCAAGATGCTCCTCATTGCGCTTTGCGCGAGCGCCTTTTTTGCGTGCGGAAATCAGGAGGGAGAGGAGAGCGAACGACAAGAGCTCGCCGACAGCATGGAATGGATCAACCACGGCGACTGGTCTTTGCAGATTGCGGCAGATGTCGGGGAAAAGCTCGGCGGCTGTGCAATCGGAGATGTGGATCCTGACGTGCCTGGCAATGAAATCGTTGCTGTGGGTGAGAGTGGCGCGGTCTACCTCGTGGCGTTCAAGGATGGCGCCTGGACGGATGAGATCATCGGGCAGGCTCCGGGAGAGATGGTGCAGTGCGTGCTCGGAGACATCGATGCCAATCGCCCCGGCCTCGAGATCGTTGTGGTCGGTATTGCAGAGGGGACGGAAGACGATGGGGGCCCTGGCATGGCGCACGTTCTCTTTCTGGAAGAGGGCGAGTGGGTCATGCGAGATATTTATCGTTCGCCCGCGTTGTTGCATGCGGCATGCGTGGCAGAGCTAGACAACACGCCAGGAGCAGAAGTTCTTTTGGCCGGGTTTTCTGGCCAGGCCGTCGTGATGGACCTTGCAGAGGATGGCTGGGTAGAGATCCCTGCGGGTGAGCTGCCAGGAGCTGCCAAGAATGCTGTCGCTTACCAGGATGGCGTGGCGCTGGCTTGTGCAGATGGAAGCCTGGCGCTGGTCCGATCGGGTCCGAATGGCTATGAGACGGAAATCATCGATCAGGTGCCGGCTGGGAATGCGAGGTTGGCAACTGACGGAGAAGGTCGCTTGCTGGTGGCGCGAGACGATGGCGTGCTGGATCTTTACGTCGACGGGGCGCGTGATGAGATCTACAAAGAATCGGAGAAGCTGCGCGGCGCTGTCTTGGCCAATCTTGATCCGACTCAGCCGGGGCTGGAGGCTGTCACAGCAGGTTATGGGAAGACCATCACCGTGCTTCATCAGGAAGGCGATCTCTGGGATGCGACAGAGATTTTCGAAGACACTGATAAGTTGCATCACGTGACGGCGGGCTATATCGGAGCTCTTGGTTCCTCGACCTTTCTCGTTGCGTGCGGGTATTCAGGGCGTGTGCTTGTGTTGCGACGAGCTTCTGGGACCTAACACCAGACACACTTCCTCCGGAGTTCCTTGAGGATGTTGCTCACGGTTTGATCGGTTGCTGGCATAATGGCGGCCGGTGAAATTTGCGCGGCGGCGTGTTGTCACATCATGCGTCGTTGCACGTCGTGCTCTTTTGAGACCGGCCCCTGCGAGTATCAGCCCCATGGCCCAGAACTGCCCTCTGGATCGAGTCATCCGCGGCACCTTCGAGTGGCGTGAGGTGGCAAACATCCTGGGAGCGTTCGGAGTGCATCAACCCGAATGGCGCCTCGCGAATCGACATGCACGCGTTGTGGGTGAGTCGACGTATCGAACGGCCGATGTTATGGCTCACCGTGACCCGGCCTTTGTTGCGCATCTCTGCCGATTGCTGGGGCGGATGCACGCACGCGAAGTGCATCGGGTCAGACAGCTGTCACTTGAAGATTTAGAGCAGTCCGTCTGCCACGATTACCGAGAAGACGAGACCGGTTGGCTCTGGGCGATGCTCTCGGATGAGAGAGCCCCGGTGGTTCAACTGGCAAAGCTTTGGGTTCGCGAGTCTGTCGGCTGAGAGCAGGGTGGGCCTGGAAGCCTGAAAGCCTGCGTGCTTCGGAGCCTGGTGAGGCTCAGGCCTTGTCGCGACCTAGTTGCTGAAGCAGTTGGCGTGCCGTTTCTTCATTGAGAGATTTCTGGCTGTTGCACAGCATCTCTCGTCCCAACACATTGGCCCCAAGGTGCGAGAGCATCAGCCGCATGGCGACCATGACCTTCTGACCAGCACCCCCACTGTGACTTGCGATGGCAGCTTGCTTGCCATTAAAGAGCGCACGAAAGTCCTCGTCTGCCACCGAGAGCCAGGCGATCAGGCTCGTGATGGATGGAGGGATCGAACCGTTGTATTCCGGCGCACACAGGAGGTACGCGGTGGCTCGGTGGAAGAGTGCGGCGACTCGCTCGAAGTCGTCTGGAGGCCCTTTTTCTTGCTGAGTCGGTGTGTAAATCGGCCAGCCCAGTGAGACAACGTCAAGGAGTTCGCACGGGACCCCCAACTCCGAGCCGAGTTCGGCGAGCCTCTGGGCGAGTTCGAGGTTTTTTCCATTGCTGCCGGCGCAGATGAGAAGCATGAGAGAGAAGCTGTCGTGGGAAGAAAGAGTGTTTCGAGAAGAGCTCGCATTGTCGCGCTCTGAGGGCGAGCGCCGCCACGGCTACTTCACATCATTGCGTGGCAGTGTCGTTGGAAGGTCGGCAATCACGTAAAGCATGGCGGCCATGACGCCGGCCCCCAGATTGATCTCGCGAGGAGAAACCTTGTCGAGCGTGTCTTCGTGAGTGTGGTGCAAGTCAAAGTACCGTTGTGAATCGGGAAGGTAGCCCAACTGAACAACCCCCTCGGCTTTCATGGGGCCGATATCTGCCCCACCACCTCCAGGCTCTAGCAGTCCTGCCCCTGCATTGGCGAGCAATGCAGAGACACTCGACAGAATCGCAAAGGCTTCGGGATTCGCATCTGTTGTGAAACCGCGAGGCGTGAAGCAGCCAGAGTCAGATTCCAGCGCGAGAACATGCCGACCCATCTCGTTGCGGTGTGCTGCGAGGTAAGCATTGCCGCCGCCCAGGCCGTTCTCTTCATTCGCAAAGAGCACGACGCGGAGCGTGCGCCGAGGGCGAAGCCCAAGGCTCTTGATCAGACGAACAGCTTCGATGGCTTGGCAGCAACCACCTCCGTCATCGTGCGCTCCTTCTCCCACATCCCACGCATCGAGATGACCGCCGACCACGAGAATTTCCTCGGGGCTCTCTCGGCCGACGAGTTCACCAATGACGTTGTGCCCCTCGGTATCTGGAAGGGTGCGGCAATTCTGCCGCAGATTGAGCACAACTCGCTTGCCGGATTCGATCAGGCTCGCGATATGGTCTGCACCGTTTGTGCTCACCGCAGCAAAAGGAATCTTTGGAATGCCTTCCGCGTAGTGCATTGCTCCGGTGTGTGGGATGTCGTCGTGACCGGGAGTCATGGAGCGAACCAGCGCAGCAACGGCACCAACTTTTGCCGCCTCGATGGCGCCCCGAGAGCGCTGCGAGACGGCGCCGCCGTAAGCATCAAAAGTGGAGACAAGACTCGGGTCCATGGGTCGGTTCAGAAGCACGATCTTGCCCCGGGCTTGCTCGCCAAGTTCGGCGACGGCATCAAGGCCGTCAGCCAGAATGACCTCTGCCGTCAGACCTTCGTCGGGTGTGCCGATGCTTCCGCCGAGCGCCAGCATGGGCACGTGATCGCCTGACAACTCGGGAGGCTCAGCGAACCGAACTTCGCCTACGTCACCGCGCACCCAGTGAGGGACAGTCACGTCTTCTAGTCGGATGTTCTCGAAGCCAAGTTCGCGCAGAGTTTTCTTGGCCCACGCCGTGGCCGCGGCTGCTCCCGGTGAACCTGACAGCCGCCTCGGCGCGACGTGGCACAATTCAGAGAGCAGGTCATAGGCTTGCCCCTCGGAGAGTGAAGTCGCAAGAATCTGTTCGACCGTCGCTTGATACTCGGTGACGCCTGCTTCGTCTGTGCGGGCGGCATGCACCATGGAAGGTGCGAGGAGTGCAGCTGTGGTAGCGAGCAGGATTGACCGAGCGTGGTGGATCATCGCGTGATCTCCAGTGGGGCGTGTGCGACTTGAGATGGTAACGGGCTGCGCGTGGCGCCAGAGACTGGATTGATGACGAAGATCTGCTCGCCTCGGCGAGAGTCTCTGTGAGCGACGGGCCTGGGCTCGTTGGGCTGGAATGGCAACAGCATGCTGTTCAAGATGCCAATTCGTGGGTGAAGCCGCCGGGTCTGTGTCATGGCACTTATTTTCTTTTGTGGATCCCTCCAGAAATCATTCACTCGCCGCGGCATGCCGGCCGATCACTGAGGGGTTGGCCTTCGCGTTCGACCCAGGAGAGATTCTGAGCCGAACAGCAGGCGAATCCTCTTCCCGTAGCATCTCCCGGCAGCATTTCAAAAAGCCCGGCAAGCCCGGCCGGCAATCGCACGAGGTTCGCGCTCTCTCGAGGGCGCGAACCTCGGCGTGTTTTTGCCAGCTTCAGCTTTCAGTCAACCGTTTCGGAATGTCCAGGAGCGAGGTAATGACATGCGAGGGGGCCGGCTTGGATTGCGTGGTGCGGTCGAGGAGAAGAGCCTCCATGCCTGCAGAGAGTGCACCCTCCAGATCGTTGCATGGGTCATTACCTACATGCAGTGCGTGACCTGGGTGAACGTCAAGGGCATCGAGGGCATACTGGAAAAGGCCCGGTGCAGGCTTGTCGATGCCCACCACGGCCGAGACAGCAAGGACTTCGAAGTAGCTCGCCAGTCCGAGTGCGTTGAGGAGGCCCTCAAGGCGGTCACTCCAGTTGCTGATAAGCGCCAAGCGATAGCCTGCCTGGCTGAGGTCATCCAGGGCGGGAAAGGTGTCGGAGAAGACGACATAACGGCTGGGATCCGTGAAAGTTTCTTCGAGGTAGGCGCGAACGGGTTCCGGGTCAAAGGATTCGCCCGTTCGGTGGATGAGTCGCCCTACGAATTCACGAAACCACGGGCGCGAGTAGCGAGGCTCTTCTTCCCAATGGGCCGGCATCTCCTCGTGAACCTCTTTCATCCATTGCGCCATCAGCGGCGCAGGGGCCGCCATCTTGAAGTGAGCGAAGGCTTCTGTGTACAGAGCTGCGCGTTCTTCTCGCTCTGAAAAGAGCGTGTCTGCGGCATCAAGGCATACGACTGAGCAATTCATTCGCGCAGTCGAGTGAGCAGAATACGTGCGCGATCATGATCTGGATATTCGCGCAAGATGCGCTCGACTTCGGAGAATGCTGTTCTCAGGTCACCTCGCCCGAAAGATGCGTATGCCAAGAGCCACCGTATGTCGGGCGCGTCGGGGTCCTCGGCCAGGCTACGACGCAGGTGAACGACCGCCTCGTTGTAACGCCCGGACAACGCCTGGCACACGCCAAGATTCCTGGCGATGAGTGTGTTCTCCGGGGCCAGATCGAGCGTTTTCCGAAATGCTTCGGCCGCTTCAGCGTGGCGCTGCACCGAATAGTAGGCGGTCCCGAGTTCGTACCAGGCCTGAGGGTCGTTCTCATTCAGGCGCGCATGAATCTCGTGCTGTGTAATTTCTTCGGCGGTTTGCGGTGAAATCTCTGTCGGTGGTGAGGGGCGCAGCATTTCTTCAAGGTGAATGCGTTTCCAGGTGTCGGTTGTGACAAGCCAGAGTCCTGCCAAGGCCATCACGAGAACCAAGGGGCGTGTGACCTTGCGACCTTTCAGGTCAAGGACGAGCGCGGGGGCTTGGCTCGAGAGGAAGCCGACCAAGAGAGCGAGCATCAAGACGCTGACTTGAAAGCGCAGATCGGGCGACACAAAGGACTGCCCAAGCGCGCCAATGATGCTGGCCAAGGCGGCGACGAAAAGAGCCCTCTCGTGTTGGCTTTTCCAGTTTTGGGCAAGCATGTTGCGTGCAGCGACTGCCGCGCAACCAAGCGCAATCAGGACAGAGATCAGAGCCGGCCAGCCCAACTCGAGGAGAAGTTGCAGCGGTTCGCTGTGCGCGTCGTTGATGACGACGTGACCAAGCGGGTGTTGTTCGAGAAGTTCAGGTGATGCGTAGGGCAAAAAGGCCACCTGAAACTGGCCCGGACCAATACCACCGGGGTGAGTGGTCACGAGGTTCCAGCTGTCACGCCAGATGAGCGTGTGGACGCGGCTGCGAAAGAACGAACTCCAGCCAATCATGAGGGTCGCCGCGGTGCCGACCAGCACCGTTCCAGCCATGACCAGCCTCTGGCGCCCGGTGTGCAAGAGGAGCCAGAGCGAGACGAGCAATGCGAGTCCGAACCCGAACCAAGCTCCCACGCTGCTGGTGGCAATGAGTGCAGGTATGCAAAGCCCTGCGCCGACGGCAGCAAGCCAACGTGTTGCCGTGCGTCCTGTGAGCGCCTCTGCCAGTAGCAAGGGAGTGGACAGCACAAGCCACGCACCGAGAAAGACGGGGTTCCCGAAGCTGGCGAGAGGGCGGGATCGAGGGAAGATTTCGATCTGAGCCAGCCAGCCTTCAGGGAGCATGCCTCCGAGTCGCTGGAGAACGGCGTAGCCTCCAACGATCACACCAGAGAATGCGAGTGCGAGGATGAAGCCACGTCGCCAGCGAGCTGAATCGAGGGCGGTCGCAGCGGCCCATGCGCCGAAGGGTAGTAACAGCAAGCGCTGGATCTCGTCTTCAGCGAGAGAGGCGCTGGCAACGGGGGTGTGCAGAGGGTGGAGCAAGGCGAGCAGGCCAGGTGCGAGCGCCATGATGAAGAAGGTGGGCCAATGGATCCGGAGTCGGCCGGTCAGGCTTTGGACGAGAAGAGCCACGGAGAGGCCACCCAGGAGCGCAGCTCGTGTCCAGACCACCTTGGTCCTGAGGATGAAGTGATCTGGGACGAGGGCAAGGGCGAGAATGGCTGCCAAGACCAGCAAGCTGGGGATGGCGTCCCACCGCGAACGGGCATCTACGTGGGCAGGAAGGCCTTCAGAGGCCATTTTGGTCTCGAATGGGGGTGATACACGCTTCACGTACTAATCATCCGCTTTCTAGACGAGTAAGGCAGTGTGGAGTACCTTTTATTGCACAGAACCCATGGGTTGGAGCCCGGGTCGAGCATGCGGACTTTTCGCAGAGAGACTCTCTCTGGCCCAAGGAGTGATTGAAGCTGTTTGGCCTCATTCACGTATTTTGCCCGAGATGACACACCGATGATGAAGATCCATGGCCAACACCATTCGTAGGCACGAACTTTCCTGGGGCGTCCTCCTGCTCATCCTGTGCCTCGCCTTGCCCATGGGCTTGCTCAGTCAATTTGCCCCGGGGACCACGGCTGATGAGGTTGATGCGGCCGACTCGGTGATGGTCGCTCGGCTCACGGCCAAGCAGCACGTACGCGATGCCGGCAGCACCTTGCTCCAGTTCACGCTGGACCACGTGGTGGTTGGATCTGACCCGGGAGCGCGCTTCGAGATTTTGGTCGAGGGGCGCCCAGCTCTGGAAGTAGGTGACCTCGTTCTGGCTCTGCTCAGTGCCGACCCACCGGGCTTGCATGGAATCTATCAGGTCCAGAAGGATCCGAAGTCGCTCGACTACATGGTGTTGTCGCCAGTGTCGGGCTTGTCCGCCGAGGGCATCTTCGGGCCACCACCACTTCTGCTTGAGCATGTCGAAGATGCAATTCGACTTCGGAATGGCCTGGGCTCACGCAGTTCAAGTCGATCCGAAACTCCCCCTGATTCGCAAGACGGGGACGACTCGTCTGATTTGGCAGAGAGTGCATCTGGTGGGGATGATCACGGCAACTCGATTCCTACCGGAACGCCCGTGGATCTGAAGTTGCCGCACATGGTGACAGGCATGCCCACGCTGGTCACCGGATTCTTGAATCCCGGCGATGTCGATTACTTCACTTTCGATGCGCCCGTGCTCTCCTTGCTGTACGCCGAGACACAGCTTCCCGAAGGACTGACGTCCGTTCCGCCCGACACCATCATGGGGCTGTTCTCGGTGAAGACAGGAGACCTGCTGGCTCACGATGATGATTCAGGAGTCGGCACCTTCTCGAAATTTGCCGTGGGGATTGACCAGCCCCGGCCGTTTTCTGTGGCCGTCGAAGGAGCTCCGGATCCCGACCTGAACTTCACGGGAGCTGAAGGCACTCAGACAGGTCCCTATGTCCTGAGCCTTGAACTTCAGCAGGCGTCGTACATCTCGAATTCCCTGAGCTTCCTCGTGGGTGTCTCGCCTGACGGCACGTTCATCGAGGACTTCGTGGGATTCAAGCGAGTGGGCAGCATCGATGTTCTTCGCGATGGTGTCGAGGGCGATGGCTGGGGCCTGGAGTTCGACGTACAAGGAAAGATCTCAAGCCGCCATTTCTACGGTGGCAGCGGCGACTTCCTCGTGGCTCCGAGCTTCAATACAGAGGTCAGTCGTTCGCTGTTCTCCCTCGGCCCTTTCGGTGGCAACCGCAGGGGACTTGCTGAGTCTTCTACGATGGTGCCTTACAAGGGCAATGACCGCGCGGTTGAGGTGCGCCACCAGTACACGGTGCAACTCTGGCAGACTGTGCTGAAAAGCAACCTCATTTTCACGGTTGCGAACGAAGACCGTATTCGTGACATCGTCTACCGCCGCTTGATGGATGTCGATCTGTTCGATGTGTCAGAGGACACTTTCTACTGGTCCTTTGATCCAGACGGCGATTGGCTTGTGTACCCGACCGAGGTGACGGAGAGCCTGGATGATCCGGCAGCACCTGCCACGTCGACCGGGCAAGTTACGGGCGATCGGCAGGTGGCCATCGTCGCCAAGGCAGGCTCGATCTTTGGGGCCAGCGCAGACCGACCGGTGAATGTTGCGTTCCCGGTTTCGTTCACCCTGATCGACGAGTTTGTGAGCGAACTGGACGCCGTGCAGTCCGCTGTGCAGAACCTGATCTCTTCAGACGCGGAGTCTTGGACTGTCGCTGTGGATCAAGATCCGGCGACCGGGCTCTACATGGCCTTTGGCATCGGGCTGGGGGAGTCGATCTCCACGCAGCCTTGACCGACTGTGGCGTCTCGCGTGAAGTGTCCTTAAAGGAGTAGCCGGGCTTGTCGCTTTATGCGCATTAAGCTACGGTTTTACTCATGACTCCTTCTGATGCTCGCCCGCTGGTTTCCGTTCAGCCCGAGCAATGGCGGCGGCCAAAAGGCTACGCCAACGGTTGGCGTGTTCCCGCGGGTCGCGACATCCTTTTCGTCGCCGGACAGATTGGTTGGAACGCCGAAGAGCGTCTTGAGTCCGACGATTTTGTCGACCAGTTTGAACAGGCCCTTCGCAACTGTGTTGCGGTGGTTGAGTCCGCAGGCGGCTCGGCGTCCGATATCGTGCGCCTCACCATGTTCTGCGTGGACACCCAGGTTTACACCGACCGGATCAAGGATGTCGGAGAGTCCTACCGGAGGGTCATGGGCCGGCATTACCCCGTGATGAGCTTGTTGAAGGTGGCTGGCTTGCTTCAACAGGGAGCTCAGATCGAAATTGAAGCAACCGCGGCTCTGCACCCCCTTGGCGGAGTCGCCCAGGAGGGGAAGAGCGGAGAAGGGTGATGCCTAGGAACACGCGCGGCAATCAGGAGTCTCGACGCAAGATACTGAAGTCTCTGCTTCGGCGTCGAAGGCCAAGTACTCAGCAAGATCTCGTCGATGCGCTGAAATCCAAGGGCTACGACATCACGCAATCCAGTCTCAGCCGTGACCTGCAGTTCCTGGGCGCACGTAAAGTTGACGGAATCTACTCGCTGGTTACAGAGGGAGATGACGACGGTCAAATCGGCCTTGCCTATCCGACGCTGGCCGAACTGGAGCCATTCGTCCGTGGCGTTCGGAGCGCAGGACCGAACTTGCTCGTGATGGCGACGCGTTCGGGCCTGGCCCAGACGGTGGCGCTAGCCTTGGATTCCATGGCCATGCCAGAAGTTGTCGGCACGATCGCTGGCGATGACATCGTGTTCGTGGCCACCCCCTCTCGAGGGAGCCAACGACGACTTGAAGACCGCTTCGAGCGCCTTTTCCCGGGGCGATAGGTCCGCAGGGCGGTTCTGATGGCAGGTGTGCTCGTTGGAGCAATTCCTTCGCGCGCGGAGGCTTGCTCAGAAGACCGAACACAGCGGTAAACCGTATATTGTGTGGCTTGGATGTTCGCAGGAATACGCTGGGCGACTTGGCGTTGGTGCGTTGAAACGTTGATGCGCGCCTCGAGGCGCTTGAGGACCTCATGGAACACCAGTTGATGGCAGTTCAGAGTCACGATCAGTCCGGCGTGAAAGTCATGTCCCTGACTGGCGTCGCAAACCGAGCCATCGGATGCTGATAAAAGTGGGTCGCTTCTTGCGCTGTCTTGTGCTGGCTTTGTTGCCGGTAGCCGTTCTCGCGGTGGGCGTGGAGTTGGCGCTCATGGCGCTGGATGTGGGCGAGCCCGGTCAGCGTTTGAACATGTCACGCGGTTTTGATCGATCTGCGCGCTACCTCGTGCCAGATTCCGAGACTCCTGGCGGTTGGCACACACAGATGTTCGAAGTTGAGCATCTTGAGATCACCGTTCCACCTAAGAGCGATCGACGACGACTTGTCATGGTCGGTGGCAGCAACACCCAAGGCTTTCCGTCGAACGCGCTCGCACAGAAGTTGGACGCTGCTGACCCAGACCACACCTGGGAGGTGGTGAACCTTGGGCGCTCGGGGTACGGCAGTGAACGTGTTTCGATTTTGCTCGATCAGGCCATCGATCTAGAGCCCGATGTTGTGCTTGTGTACACGGGCCACAATGAATTCATGGAGGTTGGTTTTCGAAAATCACTCGCCGCGCAAGGTGCGTTGTCGACATTCGGTCGAGCAGCGCAAGGGTTGGGGGATCACTTGCGTGTGATGAACGTGCTCATGGATGCGTTTGAGCCAGAGCTCACCGATCGCTCTGTTGACCGCCGTCCCGAATTGCGTCAGAAGCGCGCGAAGACGTTTGATTACCTCACGTATACCGAGACGCGTACTTTCTACGAGGCCTATGCTTCGAACCTGCAAAAGATTGCGGAGACGGTCCTGGATGCCGGTGTTGGCCTTGTGTTGTGCACGCTGGCGAGCAACGAGTTCGTCGGCCCGTACACCCCGAAACGATTGGTTAACGAGGGCGCAACTCTTGAAGAGTCGAAACAGTTCAAAAAGTTGTTGAAGGCCGCGGGTAAGGCCATACCCGCGCGCTTTCGCCTGGGACTGCTCGACCGAGCGGACCCCAATGAATTGCGACGCATCACCTTGAGTCAGCCAGATTGGGGCATCACTCTTCGCCCGGAGGAGATCGAAGCTCGGCTGGCCTCTCCGCCGGCGGCAGGGCGCACGGTTCCCACACTGCGCAGGCTTGGTGGCCCGCTTGGCAAGCTGCCTGAAACAAACGATCCGAAGGCAACCTCCATCGCGGGGGCTCACTGGCCCGACCCGTCGTTGTGGATGAACAAAGTTTTCGATCTGCTTGAAACCATGGAGGCCTTGCACGAACGCGAGCCGACATCAAAAGAACTGGCAGCTCTGCGTCGTGCCGACTCGCTCTTTGGCCAAGCGCTTGAAATCGCGCCCGATGCTCCGCGAGCTCTGTTTGGTCGCGGACTTTGTGCCTACGTGCTTGGAGAGGATGCGCGTGCGCGCAAACTCTTTACTGAGGCTGTGCGCTACGACCGTGCCCCACACCGTGCCACTGGACCAATCAACAATACGGTGCGCGAGCTCGCCGACACACTTTCCGTTGATGGCGTCACATTCGTAGATGTCGAGGCCCTGTTTCGTGCGCGTTCGCCATCCGGTTTGGTGGGCTACGAGATCATGACGGATGTCTGTCACATTCAGCCGGGGGCGCGTCTGCCGCTCATGGATGATTTCGTACCCGCGATCCTGTCCGCGGCCTACCGCACGAACGGACGCTGAGGTAAAATTCGGCCATGCTTCGCTGGTATGCCACACACAAGCGCCTCTGGATCCCATTGATCCTGCTGTACTGCGGCATTCTTGCGTTCCTTGCGTGGAAGGCAGCAACCACGGCAAGCTCGCCGTTTGAGTACGCCCTCTACTGATTCGCGCGCGTGCAGGGTCGAGGGGGCAGCGTAAAGGCTCCGTATAGGGGTCTTTCTGTCGGAAATCGACCTGCTCGGCTTCTGAGGCTCAAGGCCCACACGGAGCCTTGCCGATGATCACTCCTGATGACCACGAAACTCCTCAGCTGGGATCTTTCGGCGACGTGTGTCGTTCAGAGGATTCTTGCGTTGTTGCTCGCCGAGATTTCAACTTCGCCATGACCCAGGCACGCATTCTCTTTGTCGACGACAGTCTTCCCATGCGGCTTCGATATGAAGCGTTGCTGCGTAAGCACGGCTTTGCGGTGGAGACGACAGGCGATGCTTCATGGGCTTTGCAGCTTTTGACGCCCCCTGACCATGGCTTCCATCTGGTTATTTCTGATCTGTACATGCCAGAGATGGATGGTCGCGCTTTGGTGGAAGGTTTGCGCAAGTTGCCACACAACAAGATGCTGCCTGTGTTGGTTCTGACGGGCAGCCCAGATTGGGAAGACGTGGTTCCCAGCCTGGAAGCTGGTGCGAGCGACTATGTGCTTAAGGAACGGCAAGAGCATGACCCGCAGTGGCAGGGAGAATTTCTCGCTCGCGTCAAGAATCATGCGCAGACAGGTCTTCTTGCGGAACAATTAGATCGGATGTCGCGTACGGACAGTCTGACCGATCTTTTTAATCGACGTCACGGCACACAGCGACTCGACGAGGAAATCTTTCGTTCCAGGCGCTATGGACGTGGCTTGGCCGTTTGTCTCATGGACATTGACCACTTCAAGAAGGTCAATGACACACACGGCCATCAGGCTGGTGACGATGTTCTCATTGAAGTGGCGAGCCGTCTCGCAGAGATGTCGCGAGAGTCGGATTGCGTCATTCGCTGGGGCGGCGAAGAGTTTCTTGTGTTGTTCCCCGAAACAGAGATGGAGGAGGCCGCAGGGATCGTCGAGCGTTTTCGAAGAGAACTCGGTGGAAGCCCTGTCTGTGTGAATCGCCAACTCTTCCCGCTTGAGATCACGGTGTCCGGAGGGGTGGCTGTTCTCGAGCCGCAGGACACTGCGGAGTCGCTCGTGGCACGTGCAGATTCAGCTCTTTACAAAGCCAAAGAGTCAGGGCGAAACAAGTTGCTCCTGGCTCAATTTGGCGAAGTTCTTCCGATCCCGGTGTGACCCGGTCGTCACCACACGCGCACGGTTTGCCAGATTTGGCCGTCAAGGGCTTCGCCCTGAGGTGCGCTGACGCGCAATTCAAAATTTGCCGAGGGCCCTAGCTCCGGACTGCCTCGGGCGGTCTTCACGAGAAAGACGTCGTCCGACCCGGTCAGCATCACTGCGCGCTGCAATGTTTGCCAGGTCCCGGCTTCTGTCGGCTGTTCATCGAACAGGAGCTGTCCGTCGAGCCAAACGCGTGCGCGGCCTCGATGTCGGAAGTGGATCACGGCTGAAAGGTCTGTTTCCGGAGGGCCGACAACTTGGTCCCAGGTGAGTAGCCACCAGGTGTAAGCCATGGCCGGCCCTTTGCGTGGTTCGATCTGTGTGTCGACGAGCATTTGCTCGCCGTAGGATCTGAAGCCACTCCACCGGCGCCGACCAGCCATCATGTTTTTTGGCAAGGAAAGCAATCCCGCTTCGTCGAACAAGGCCTGCTCGAAACCCAAGGGTTCTTGCGGTTTCCAACTGCCCGCGTACAACGCTTTTACGGCGGGCAGTGCTTCGGTGGGCCACGGGACATCCAGATTTCCAGAAGGCTTGCTGGTCGGTGTCTCAGGCTCTGCCGAGGAGGGGGGTGTCGCGCACGAAAGGCACAGGGCCGCAAGGGTGAAGCGGGCGAGACGCAGCATAGTTCAGGCGACTGTCGCTTCAAAAATAGGCTGTTCGGTGAGCTTGCCGCTTTGCCCGAAGAATCGAACGGGGTTGTCCCAGACGAGTCGCTGCACGACGTCTTCAGCAAAGCCAGCTTGTTGCATCATGACGGCCAGCTTCGGAACAGAGAGCGGGTCGGACGGCCCCCAGTCCGCAGAACTGTTCACCAGCATGCGATCTGTTCCGTACTGCTTGAAGATGCTGACGGCGCGCTCGGGCGAGAGCTTGGTGACAGGATAAATTGTGAAGCCGGCCCAGTAGCCGGACTCGACCACCGCACCGATGACCTCTTCCGTGCAGTGATCGATCTCTACCATGTCAAGATCCATGCCGACATCTCGGCAATTGTCGATGAGCCGCTTTGTTCCTTCGAGCTTGTCGACGTGCGGCGTATGCACCAAGACTGGCAGCTTCATATTCTTGGCCATCTCAAGTTGTTCGAGGATGACCTCTTCCTCGATCGTGTCGATCACGTCGTAGCCAACTTCGCCCAGGGCGCAGCAGAGGGGGTGCTCAAGATACTTTGGAAGTTCCGCCATGATCCGTTCGCGAATGGCGGGCGTATGCGCCTCCTTCGGATTCAACGCGAAGGTGCAGTGGTAGTTGATGCCAGCTTTGGTCGCACGTGTGTGCTCGAATTCGAGCAAGTGATCGAAGTACTCCAAGCAAGTTTCCGGGTACTGCCTTGCCCGTCCTAGCCAGAACCCTCCGGGTTCCAGCAGAGAGCGAATGCCTGCGGCCGCCATCTCGGCATAATCGCGGGTGTTGCGTGAGTACATGTGGATGTGTGGTTCAAAGATTTTCATCGCGGTAGGTCGTCTGTGGCACGGTGGCTTGGAGGGATGCGAAGGCCCCGCATTCTACAGGTCTTGCCGCGGTGTCGCTCGGCAGGCTGCGATGTTCCGTAGAAGCCCCCCACGGCGCGCGCGTTCCAGCGGAGTGCTTCCGTAATGCCGCCTGAAAGACTCCCTGGCACGCTGTTCCAGCTGATCAAGGGTGATCTCTGTGAGGTCTGGTCGAGGTGAAAAGGGCGGCTCGGCAACTTTTTCAGGCGAGTGATCTGAGGAACAGGAAGCCTTTTCCTTCGCGGGAGAGTCGGCCGGGAAGGGGCAGGCTGTGAGGCAGTCATCACATCCAAAAGCGCGATGCTCGAGGCGTTCGGCCCATTCAGGCGGCAAGTCTCCGCGATGCTCAATGGTCCAGTATGAAAGGCAGCGCCGGGCATCGAGAGCGCGGTCCGGACCCAGGGCTTCGGTCGGGCAGGCGTCGACACAGGCCGTGCAGGTTCCACAGCGGTCTGCAGCAGGTTCATCTGGTTCGATTTTGAGTGTTGTGATCACCTCGCCGAGCAGCTGCCATGGACCATGATGTTCGTTGAGCAGCATCGTGTTGCGGCCAATCCAACCCAGCCCGGCACGCGCCGCAAAAGATCGTTCGAGGAGAGGTGCCGTGTCCACACAGACTTTCGTAACAGCCTCCGGGTACTGCGCGGTCATCTTCTGCACAGCACGCTGCAGTGCTGCCGGGAGGGTCTGGTGATAGTCTTCGCCTCGGGCGTAACCGGCCACCGCTCCACGGGCATCTGTTGCGGGGTAGGCCGCTGCGACGCAGATAACTGTGCGTGCGCCCGCGAGCAACAGCTTTGGATCCGTGCGTGATGCCGGTTCGCGCTCCATCCATTCCAGCGAGGCGTGGTGCCCGGCGTGCACCCAGGGCGTGATGGTGTCCGGAACCGGCGAGGCGTTGCAGAAGCCCACATGATCGAATCCCTCGCGCAGGAAGAGGGTCCGGATAGCTTCGCGATCTGGATCTGAAGGCTGCATGGGAAGAACCCGTTGCATGGGGTGTTAGCCATCACTTTGCGCGGAAAGTGAGGTGAGGGCTACAGGTTCACAAGAAAGGAGGCCGGTGGGGAAGGCTACGATGCGATCCATGAGAGCCGCCATTTTATTCCCGTGCCTTGTTGTGACCTGCATGGCTTGCGGCCCCGAGGAGGATGATCCGGCGAGCGGCCCCTGGCCCTTGAGCGCCAGCGTTCCCGGCGTGGTCGGTTATTTCGCTTTACCCATGACGCTTGATGAAATCGCCGAAGGCTGCCACCAGGCCTTGGGTTGGTCGCCGGATGGTCTGTCGGATCGCACACCACCGGCTGTTTTTCTGCTGGACCAGGTGGCGTTTGGAGGCCCCCTTGCGGTGGCCCTTCCGCTCGAGGATGAGGCAGCCTTTCGCTTGTCGCTCACGCAGAGTCCAGGCGTCCGTCACAACTCCGGTGATGAATGGGTCTTCTCACTTTCTCTCGATCACCCCGCTCTCCGCGCTTTCGGATTGGCACGACGCCTTTCCTCACAGCAGTCGCTGCTCGCGCAGTTCACAGCACTGACTCCGCAAGCGCATGTCGAGTGGGTCGTGAAAGTGCTTTGCAGTGGTGGGCGCGCATGGCTCGTACCTTCCCTCGAAGCAGGCCTTGCTACCCAGCGCGCCCTCAAGGAAGTTCCCGGCCTCGAACTCGACCGAGGGCCCATGGTTATGAGCCTCGATGCCGAGCGCTTCCATCTTGCTTATGTGCCGGAGATTCAAGCCGTTGAGAAAGGACTGCGTGAGTTGCTGCTCGACAATCGCATGCCGGGTCTTGGAGGCCTGTCGATTCCGCTGCGGAGGGGCAGTCAGGGAGGAGTGCTGAGTGAGCTTTCATTGAATGGGCAGGCGATGTGGGCTTTGCTGGAAATGATCTCGATCGAGGACATGAAAGGGGGGCAGGTCATCACCTCCGGAGACGAACTCGGCGAACTGCTTTTCGGGCGGCTCGAACCAACCGAGTCCGCGCAACAAAGCAACACAGAATCCACAGCGCATGAGAATGTCTCCGTGGATGTCCGTCTTGCTTGGGAAGAGGGTGGGCGCGTTCCACAACTGCTGACATCTTTGCGGCCCGTGGAAGAGATGCTTGATGGGGTCTCGATTGGTTTCGACTCCGATAATTTTCCAGAGGCTTTCGCCCGTTGGTCCCGGCCGTTGATCGAACTTGTGATGGGTCAAGGTCGGCCAGCTGATTTGCTGGCAGATCAAATCGTTGAATTACTCCGGCCTTGCGCCGGAAAGTTCTTCGCGCGCTGGGAGGAGGGGGGCCGTGTTCTCGCACTGACTTTGAGGCCAGGGCAGTCCATTGATATGGACAGCGCCAGCGAGATTTTTGATCTGTTCGCTCATGCTTTGGATCTCGACATCGGATTCGACAGCTTGTTGCCGTTGGACGAGTTGATGTTGTCGAGCGGGCCCTTTCCGCCGGGCATCTATTGGAATGCTGACGACGTGTTTTACGTAACCTTCGGGAACTGCTCTCTTGTGGCGCTCGACAGGCTGGCCATACATGCCGAGCAGGCTGCTGCAAGCTCACCCCTCACAGGGTTGTCGCCTTGGCTTGTAATGAAAATTGGGGAGACTCGCCTGGAGATGTCTGCCGACAAGAACGAACTTCTGCTTGCGCTTCCACTCGTGGGCGACCGGGATTGGTGAACTCTGTTCATGGAACGTGACGATCTCGAAATACAGCCGGGCTTTGTCATTCCAGCAGCGGAGCTAGGCTGGAGTGCAAGCCGGTCTGGAGGTCCTGGAGGCCAGAACGTCAATAAGCTCTCGACAAGAGTCAGCCTGCGTTGGAATGTTGCGGAGAGCGTGGCGCTGGACGAAGCCCGACGAGTGAAGCTCCTAGGCAAGCTTGAGGCGCGTCTCACGAAGTCGGGGGAACTCATCGTTCATGTGGACAGTTCGCGCAGTCAACTGGACAACAGACACGAAGCCAGGCGTCGCCTCGCGGAGATGGTGCGCGAGGCCTTGCACGTTGCGAAGAAGCGGCGACCAACAAAGCCCACGAAGGGCAGCAAGCAGCGACGGCTTGAGTCGAAGAAACAGCGCAGTGACACCAAAAAATTGCGCGGACGCCCGCGAAGAGATGACTGAACCCTTTCGAAAGGGCCCGTTCAGGGGCAGTCAGCGGGTGCGATAAACCTTGGGTGTCACGAGTCGCTTTCCGTCGTCTACCGGAGGCAGTTCGAAGACGATGTGATACTTCGTCCCCACCTTGTCGAGGACTTCTGCAGCCTGTGGGATCTCTCGCGTGTAGAAGAGGACATCGGCATTCCCGACGAGAACGTCGGGCGGCTCGGCGCGGTATACGAACGGAATGCAGCGCCGCTCGGCCACGACGGCCATCATCTTGGGAACATCTGTCATGACGACAGTATCTGGCGGCGTGGTGGCCAGGTAGTCGGCCACTTGCTCAAGGACAGGATGGATTTCAATGCGCTCGAGGGGGCCCGTGCGTGGGTTGAGGGCGCGTCGTTCTTCAAAAGAGTGAACGATTTGCGGCCACTCATGAAAGCGGAGCGTGCCAAAAGGCAGGGCGAAGAGAGCTGGAGCCAGTAGCCATGCTGTTGCTGGCCAGCGAGTGTTGCGGCCGCGGTACATCCACCATGCCAGGGCGCAAACGCCGGCTATCGACACTGCGAGCATGAGGGCATAGGCCTTGCTCCAGCGACCCAGAATGCTGGGGTCGTCGGATTGTTGCGACAGCAAGACCGCGACTACGGCGAGGGCGCAAAGCAGAGACAAGATGCGGAGAGAAGAGTGTTCGGCGCAGAGCTGAAGCAGAGTGCCGAGGCGTCGCATGCCTTCAAAGGTCGTGACGAGCAGGAGCGGCAGCAAGGGAACGTAGAAGCGTTCCTGCTGGTCGAAGGGCCAGACCAGGTACAGCGCAAGTGTCGCACCCAGATAGGCCGCGCAGAGCAGGCGGGGCTCGGCCGAGTCTTCTCCGGCCCTCTCTGCCGGGCGTAAGAGAGAAAAAGCACCGAGGAGAATTACGAAGAGTACGGCATAGCCAATGGGGGCTCGAGCGCCCGCCTTGTCTACGTTGGTGATCAGAACTGCGCAGGCTCGAGCCAGGACTCCAACATTTTGAACGATCCGTTGCTCCAGGCCTGTCGCGTCGAGAGCGGCGACATCTGTTTGGATAACCTTGGTGAGATCGCGTGGTGCGGAGGCAAAGAACTCGGTGCTGTAGTCGGGTGCCTCGGGCTGGACAGTGCGGACATGTTGACCCCAGGCGGCCCAGCCCACGACGGCCGCTAAACCGGTTGCGAGGAGGATCAGCGCTGCGGTCTTTCGCGTGGGCTTTCTGAACAGCGCCAGTGCCGGAACGACCAGCAGGCTGACACCTGCGAGGCGAACCGAGAGGGCGGCTACAATGAGTAGTCCTGCCAGGGCGGTGTGGCGTTTCAGACCGCGAGCAGAAACGGCACGCAGAGTTGCGAGTAGCGCAGCGAGGCTCAGAGCGAGGAACAGCGGTTCGGTCCTGAGGTAGCGAACCGAGAGTTCGAAGAGAGTCTGGGAGAGGCCAACGCAAGCGGCCACCGCGAGGGCTTCCCACGGACCCAGCCCGAGTTTCTGTGCGAGTCGGTGCGTGAGAAGTGCAGCTGCCAGCCAGGCCAGGACGAGGGTCGCGTGAAAGAGTCCGTAGGCTGCGGGGTTGCTCATGGCACCCAGGCCAGCAAGTACGAGCGGCCAGCCCGGTGGGTATTTCGCGTGGAAAGCACCATCCAGGACGTATCCCTGCCCAGCGCCCACCGCTTTTCCAAGACTCATGTAGGCTGCAGCATCAGGGTCGATCCTCCAGACGGGGTCGATCGCTGAGCAGACCACCACCAGGAAGGTCAGAAGCAGGGCCGGTCGGAGGGCTCGCACAGAGCCAACCTGCGCCAAATAGGTCCAAAGGACCAGGAATTTCGTAAAGACGAGATTCTGACTGTCAGTTTTGTGACTTCTGAGTGCGTCCTGGCTACTAGACATACGGTGCCGAGGCCCGGATTGGGTCTGGAGATCCTGGAGGATGTTCTCGGTGTGTAGACCCCATGCAGGGAGGCTTTTGAGTCACGATGAAGCCCGGCGACGCACGCGGCAGGGAGGCAGCTGAGGAAGCCCTCGGGGCCGATTCCGTGCATGTGCAGCGCAAGTCTCGAGCCTCTGGGAAGCCACCTTCGCAGGTGACCCGGAAGACGCGCCGGCCGAAGCAGCCCCCAGATTTCATCACGGCCGCAACCCTTGATCGGGCCCGAGCGATCGCCGAAAGCACTCAGCACTCCTTGCTGGCAGAAGCTGTCCTGAAGGGTTTGAGTTGTGAGTTGCAGACTCTCAACAACGCTCTCATGGATGCGTTTCGCGCTCTTGGAAGCGTCGAGGCGTACAGCCTGCTGTTCGAGTTGAATGTCCGTCCGTTCTCGATCATTGCGGCTCGTGTCATGCGCATGAGTGGTTCGCGTGCAGATCCGAGTGACATTCTTCAAGAAGCTTTCCTGGCCATCTACCGTTACCCGACTCGCTTCTGCCCCGAAAAACCGAACGCCTTTCGCAACTGGTCTTATTCAATTATCCGCAACACGGTGTACCGACATTTGTCGCGCCGCAGCCGGGACGGCATTCCGGTAGAGATGCTTGCGGAGGTGCTTGAAGATGAAAGTATGGCGACGCCTGCGCAGGCGTCGGAGGACAAAGAGTCCGAGGCTCGTTGCCGTCGCGTGTATGGCGTTCTGCTGAGTCTCTATTCACATGCTTACGCAAACGAGTTGAAGGATCGCGATCGGCTGGCCTTGGAGCTCGTTGAGGTTCGCGGTATGGGTTACCGAGAGGCAGCCGAAGTGCTAGATATCCGGCTGGAGAACTTCAAGATGGTGGTCTGCCGAGCACGCAAGAAGATCTTCCAGTCGATGATCCGCGTTCTAGGGACGCAGCAGTCATGAATGAACTCTTTAAGGTCAAAGCCGAGCCCTGTGCCGACTACGTAGAAGATCTGAGCGCCTACGTGGATGGTGAAATCGGGCGTGACCCTGTGGGTCTTGCCCCTGATTTGGGCCGCACTCAGGAGGCTCTTCATCCGGACCTGTCGCGTTTGGTGCGCCATATGGGTGAGTGCGCGGGATGTCACGATTACACCAACGCGCTACGTCAACTTTCGGAACTGAACCGGAGTTCTGCAACCTATCCGGATCCGAGCGACGAGCACGCGCCTCTCGCTGACTTTGAGCAGGAGGAAAAAACAGCAAGCTGCGTTGACCCCTCGAAGCTCTTCGCGTCCATTGCTTGCAACCTGGTTGAGGAGAAGCGCGGAGCGCTTGCGCGACTCTTTTATGAGATCGGCAAGGCCTACGCCTTGGCCGGCAATCGAGCACTCCAGGAGAAACGGAGGCAGTCTGTGGCCTATGCGTCACGGCCTCTTCCACTTCGCGGAACCGAAGCACGAGCGCGCCGTGAGTTGAAAGACGCCGAGGCGCTTGAGTCGCAGATAGACCAAAGGCATGAGGGCGCGCAATCCCTGCGAACTGGTTCGGGGCTCTTGCTGCGTCGCTCACGTCAGTTGTTTGGGCCTTCTCGTCGAGGTTCTGCCGCGCTGACGCGGGCCCGTCGGTTTCTTGAGGAGGCTCTGGCGCTTGATGCCAGCCTTGATGAGGCTCGCTTGTATCTGGGATTTCGTCATGCGGTGGTGGGTCGGCCGGATCGTGCTCGGATTCAGTTCCGAAAAGTGTCTCTGGAGGGTCGGACCCCCCTTCTCCGTTTGTTGGCCATCCAGTCGATTGGGCGCTTGTATGCAGAAGGCGGAGACTACCGCCGAGCAATCGAGTGCTACGAAGAAGTTGTTCGCAGTGGAGAGGCCTCGGAAACCGCAGAGTTGTTCCCGGCTTTCCTTAATCTCGCGGTGAACTACGCCAAGGCGGGCCAAGTTGATAAGTCCACGGAAACCTTCGTGGACATTGCTCGTCTCTTCTCAGACCGACTGCCGAAGATTCGCGAGTTGTTGGCGCGCAAGACCTACTTCCAGGCATTGCTCGACAAGAACCTCTCCTTGAAATCGACCCTTGCCTCGAGAGCACCGGCGCTCTTTGCCGCCTGAACGGATTTGATCATGAAGGCCTCTCTCAGCTCATCTCACTTTTGGTTCGACATGGCCAAGCCACTGGCTTGCGGACTCCTGTGTTTCCTTCTCAGTGGAGTCGCCCTTGCTGGGGATCCAGATGACGATTGGGGATTGCCCACCATGGTCGAGGGGGGTGGTGAAGAATCCAGCTCGTCCGGCGGCGATTTCACCGAGGTTCAGATCGGCTCCGAGGTCAGCGAGTTTGTTGCGGCGGACGAACTGGGACAACTGGTGGTCGATCACAAAGAGGCCCTCGGCACGGGTTTCGTGGAAGGCGCCACACTGGCCGACGCACATATCAGGCCGGTGGAGACGGGAGCCCTTGTGCACGTGCAACAGCTTGCGGGGGGCTTGGCCCTGCAAGGGCGCCACTTGCTGCGCTTGCCCGCTTACGGCCAGGGTCCTCTTCAGGCAACCCTTCGGGTGCCCGAGGATTCGGTTGAGGTGGGGGCCTTGCTCACGATGGATAGCCTCGACTCGATTGACGAATTGCTCGCTGACTCCTCTGCCGTGCCGGCCGGTGTTTCGACTCTGATTCCAGTCGGTGCGGTGCCTGCCGTGAACCTGAATTCCCTGAAGGAGTTCGTGGATTCCTATGGGCATATGCTTGGAGATGGGCATCTTTCCGTCATCCTGCTGTCCAGGGACAGTGCAGGAGACCTGCACGTAGCTGCGGCACGGATCGCCACGAGCGGTGGGGATCTGGAGGTTCTCATCCGCTGACGAGGGCCCGGGGCTCCGGCCCTCGGCTCTGAGCGGCTCGTGGTCGCCGTCCTCGCCGTGCAGGCCGTGAGGATGAGAGGCATGTCGGCAGTCCGGGTCTAGATGCGAAGATGTGGGTCCATCTTTAGCGGAGCCGCATCGCTTGAGCAGCGACCACTTTCTTGCCGATCTCAATGAACCCCAGAGAGAAGCAGTTCTCTATGGGGACGGTCCGCTGCTCATTGTTGCTGGGGCGGGGAGCGGCAAGACGCGCGTGATCACGAGGCGTATTGCCAGCCTGATTGATCGGGGTGTGCAACCCTGGGAGATTCTGGCCATCACCTTCACGAACAAGGCTGCGGGCGAAATGAAGGAGCGTGTCTCCGCTCTGGTTGGTGAGGGGCAGGTCATGCTGGCCACCTTTCACGGATTCTGCGCTCGAGTGCTGCGTGTTGATGGAGAGGCGGTCGGGCTCAGCCGTGACTACAGCATTTACGACACGAACGACCAGGTCGCGATGGTTCGAGATATCTGCCAGGAGAAGGGCATCGACAGCCAGAGTTTTCGACCGCGATCTTTGCTGTGGGCCATCTCGCGTTTGAAAAACGACGCCATTGAACCTGAAGAGGCCGAGGCCGGTGCGATGTCGAGCTTTGACCGTGTCGTCTCGCGTGTTTATGCGCGATACGCAGAAGCAATGGCTTCTGCGAATGCTGCTGACTTCGACGACCTTCTGCTCAAGGTGGTTGAGCTCTTTGAGAAGCAGCCCGACGTGCTCGACAAGTACCGGCGGCGATACCGGCATGTTCTGGTCGATGAATACCAGGACACCAATTTGATCCAGTATCGAATCGCACGAAGCATCGCCGAAGGGCACGGGAATATGTGCGCCACGGGCGATCCCGACCAGTCCATCTATCGATGGCGAGGTGCGCGTGTGCAGAACATTCTCGACTTCGAGCAGGATTTCTCAGGCGCGCACATCGTGCGCCTTGAACAGAACTATCGCAGCACCAATCACATCCTTGGGGCAGCAACCGGAGTCATCCAGCACAACTCGGGGCGGCTGCTGGGTGAGTTGTGGAGCGAGTTGGGCGACGGCGAAAAGCTCACGGTGCTCTCTTGCGATGATGAGGAGGGTGAGGCAGATGCCGTTGTTCGCTTGATCGAAGAGGCCAGAGCCGAAGGCTTGAGTCTCGGGGAGATCGCGATTTTTTACCGGACGAACGCACTGTCTCGCGGCCTGGAGCGCGCCTTGCGTCTTCACAACGTGTCCTACGAAATCGTAGGAGCCGTGGAGTTCTACGAGCGCAAAGAGGTCAAGGACTTGCTCGCGTACTTGAAGGTGCTGGCCAATCCCAAGGATGCGGTGTCTTTCCTGCGTGTGGTCAACACTCCGTCGCGTGGGATCGGGAAAACGAGCCTAGAACGGTTACGGGCATGGGCTCTCCCACAGGGTCTCGGTCCGCGTGAAGCTGCGCGGCGGGCCGCAGAAGTTCCCACGCTTTCCAAACGACCGAAGAACGCTCTGCTGGCCTTCAGTGCACTTCTTGATGAGCTTGAGCGCAGCCTGGAAGGGCTGCCCGGCGACACTCTGCGCGCAGTGATTGAGGCCACGAACTTCGAGGCCTACCTGCGAGATTTCGGGGGTGCTGAAGGAGCAGACCGCCTTGAGAATGTGGGCGAGCTTGAGGCGGCCTTGCTGGCTTATCAGCAGGCGGCCTCCGAGCCGACGATTGCTGGTTTTTTGGAAGAGACTGCGTTGGTTTCGGATGTCGACCAGTACGACGCATCTGCCGAACGCGTCACCATGATGACTTTGCATGCGGCGAAGGGGTTGGAGTTTCCGATGGTGTGCATGGTGGGCGTAGAAGAGGGCTTGCTACCCCATCAACGCTCCATGGAGTCGGAAGAGGATGTGCAGGAGGAGAGACGTCTGTGTTACGTCGGTATCACGCGTGCGCAGCGCCGGTTGGTTTTGAGCCATGCAGGACGGCGCGCTCTCCACGGTCAATGGGCGCCCAGCATGCCGTCACGCTTTTTAGAAGAGTTGCCTGAAGTGCACCTCCAGCGTGATGACCGACGTAGCGGGAGTCGGCGCGAGAGCTCTTCTGGCTGGAGTGGCGGCTGGAGCGGAAGAGAGTCTGGTGCCGCGGTGGGCGATGAGGAGGGGGCGGCTTACTCTCCCAGTGCCGACGATTTTCTGGATGTGGACATCCCCAGGGTTCGTCAGCGGGTGCGTCACACCCATTTCGGGCAGGGCGTCGTCATTGCCGTGTCCGGTGTGGGCAGCAAAGCTCGTATCACCGTGAAGTTCGACCGATTCGGGGAAAAGCAGCTCATGGCCGAATACGCTCGACTCGAGCCCGCCTGAGCCCATTCGGGAGTCCCCTCTGGGTTAGGGGTTGGCTGGGCGCACAGGTTGGACACCTTCCGCTAGAATGGTGGGCTCGCTCCACCCTCCAGGGTTCCTTCCACCATGGCCAGTCTGATCGTCAACCAGGGTTCCGGTCCGGTTCCCGTCTCCCTGGAGGGAGTGGTCCTCTTGGGTTCCAACCCCTCGTGTGACGTTGTCCTCGACCATCCCACGGCGATTGGCTGTCGTGTTGAACTGAAGCCACTGAAGTGGGGTTATCGGGTCAAGCTGATCAAGGGCGATTTGCAACTCAACGAGCAGCCCTGCGAGATGGCCGATCTCGACCACAACGACACCTTGCGTCTTGGTGAGGTCATGTTGCTCTACAAGCAGCCCGAAGGCGCAGACGGCTTTGCACCAGAGGAATCCAACAGCAGGTTGCAACCGTTGCCCGAGTTGCCCGAGCTCGAGGCGCTTGAGGCTCTCGAAGAGCAGGAGGCCCTCGGTGAGCCCGAAGAGCCCGAAGAGCCCGAGGAGCCCGAGGAACTCGAGGAGCTCGAGGAGCTGGAGGAGTTGGAGGAGCTGGAGGAACTCGAGGAGTTGGTCCCCGAACCGTCCGCGGAGCTAGAACAAACTCTCGAACGCGCACGCTTCAAGCGACTCGAAGCCTTGCGTCGCTTGGAAGCCGCCATGAAAGGCAGCACGGAACTCTTCATCTCCTTGTCGAAGCCGCGGGCGTTGGATGAAGTGCGAGCCATGGATGCGGTTCGTGTGTCGAAACTTGAAGCACTCGAAAAGGCTGAAGGTCTTCAAGAGGCAAGTTTCGCAGAGATCCTGCAGCGAGCCGAGGCGGCTCAGGCAGCTGCGGCAGAACGCGAGGCCAAAGCGCGGGCAGAGGCAGAGGCCAAGGCGCGGGCAGAGGCAGAGGCCAAGGCCAAGAGAGAGGCCAAGGCCAAGGCAGAGGCCAAGGCGAAGGCAGAGGCCAAGGCGAAAGAAGATCGCAAAGCCGAGGCGGCCCGACTCAAAGCAGAGGAAGCTGCCGAGGCAGCCCGCGAGCTAGAAGAGCTAGAAGAGCTAGAGGAGCTAGAGGAGCTAGAAGAGCTAGAGGAGCTAGAGGAGCCCCGGAAACCTCTGGGGAAGACCGAGCTCGACGAACTTCCTGTTCTTGAAGAGCTTGAGCTCTTCGAAGAAGAGGGCGCTCCGGTCGCCAAGGGCTCTCCGTCTTCCGGAAGTTCTCGGCCGTCGCAGGCCTCTCGTTCCCGAGCCGAGGCGTCCGGCCACTCAACGGGTGGCGAAGGTGTTCGCCCGCTTCCTGCAGGGGGGCTGCATTTCACGCGGCCGCTACCGCGAGGCCATCGAGCTCCAAGCTTCCTTCCGCCATTCCAACCTGTCAGGAGGTCTGCATGATCAAGGTCACCTGTGGCGCTTGTGGAGCCGCTTTCACGGCGAAGCCGGAACTTGCGGGTCGGCACGGCAAGTGTCCGTCGTGCAAGGCGCCGATTGTGGTACCTGAACTTGAAGTGGGCGCTGAGTCGACCCCGGCGGTGTCTGTGCGAAAGACGTCGACAAAGAGGCGCTCGAGCAGCTCTACCCGTCGGCCTCACGGACGAAAAAGTACAAAGTCGAGCCCATTCAACCTCGCGGTCATCATTGGGTTCGTGTCTGCGGTCGGTGCTGTTGGCGTCTGGTTTGCTACGCAAGAAGGTTCAGGGCCAGGCCCGTACACGGCCGGCCTCGATTTCCTTGCGCAGGGACAGTACGACGAGGCCATCGCGGAATTCGACAAAGTTGGCCCGGAAGATCGGCTCTATGCGGAGGCGATGGAGCAGCGTGGAAGTGCAGAGGAAAGGCGTGCCGCGGGGCTCGCTGCGCTGGCGACCCAAAAGTCTGAAAACACTTACCAGATTATTATCGCCATCGAGAAACATCAGGTGGATCGCGACGGCGAAGGACATTTCGATCCCAACTACGTGCCATACACTCGTTACATGCTCAAGCGTTGCGCGCAGTTTAAGAAGAACTTCCCGGGCAGCAGTCACATCGAGGAAATCGATGCGCTTATGTGGCGTTATGAGGATGTTGCTTCTCTGGACAACCCACCGACTGAGGCGGACACACGCGCTGAGATCAACTTGCGCCTGATCATGCAGAACCCGAACTACAAGGATTCGATGCTGGCCGTTGATGAGTTTGCAACGGCTTGGCCCGATCAGGCCGCAGTGGCCAATGAGCTACGCAGCGAGATCGAAGCTCACAGCCGGGAATACTGGCGGTTGATGCGTGCTGATTTGCAGCAATATATGCAGCCCGGGGAAGAGAACTGGCAGCGGGTTGCGAATGATCTCGCCACATACCTCAAGAAGGTTGAAGCAGCCGACGGGCTCGTCGCTTCGCTTGAGGCCAAAGAGCTGTACAAGAAAGCGACTGACGGATAATCGAACCGCGATGAACGGTTCGGAGGCTGTTCAACGTCGTGCGGACTCTGTGCGTTCGGCGTCTTGCGACAAGGGGGCACTTCGCATGCGTGGGTTTATCGGTTGGCGATTGCTCTTGCTCGTGGGCGGGGGGGTCGTGCTTGGACTCGCTGTCTGGAACGGCATGAAATCCCTGCACAGCGATCCTGTTCGAACTCGGGTAACCGTCCACCGCAATCTCATGAAGATCTTGCCTTTTGCGGAGTATGTTCAGACGACTGAGCGAATGAACCCGGGGCTCTCGGCGGGCAAGCGGTTCACGGTAGAGGCAAACCCGTCCGACGGCGAGCAAGTCGTGGGCGTCATCTCCCGTAGCGATGAACGGCCGCCCTTTGCTTGGTTGATCGGCCAGCGCCCCGGCTTTTTCTTGGACGTCGTAGAGCCGTCCGATCGAGTGCTCTCGCTCACTCTCGCATCGGCCACGGATGCCCCGCAGCAAGTTCGGGTGCTCTTCAATGGACACAAATTAGAATCGAAACGCCTACGTTCAGACAGGCAATACATGACTATTCAGATGCCGGTCAGCGCGGACTTGCAGGCGTCAGGCCGTAATCGTGTCCAGTTAGATTTCAGCGGTGTGCAACAGCAGCGACTCGAAGGCGAAGAGCTTGAGTTGCCCGTGGCAGGAGCATTGAGGCTTGTGCGTTTTCTTGCACCTGCGGCAGAGACTCAACTGGACGAGGCCGTTGAAACTCGAGAATCTCGTCTGCGCCCAGGTGTTCGCACGATTTCTGAAGCGAACTCCAACCGATCGGAACTCATGCTCCCAGCGGGTTCGAACCTCGGGTTGGCTCTCCAGCTTCCTCCGTCGGAGCGGGTTGTCTTGCGGATGGCGCTTCCACGGCTGGACCTCCCGATGGAATTGTGGGCTCAGGGGGACAACGAAGACTCGCAGCGACTGTTGCGCGTTGACCCGGAGCATTACGAACCAGGAACCGTGGATGTGGACCTGTCGGAGTGGTCAGGCAAGGCTGTGCGACTCGATGTCCGAGTGCCGGAAGGGGAGGGCCGGGTCAGCATTTATGGCATGGCCTTGCTCGTTCCCGAGGGCTCCGAGCACGCCGAGCACACGGCACTCACTGAAGAGCAGCCTCTTCGTGGACAGCTGGAGGTGTTGCGTGACGGCGATTTGCCTCGACTCGCATGGACGCAAGGAGGTCTGCGTCTGGTGGTGGACGTTGCCTCTCGGAGTCGGCGGTTGTTTGATCTGAACCAGGATCCCGGGGGGCAGCGCGATGTTTCTTACACGCGCAAGGCTTCGGTTTCATTGCTTTCCCAAGAGCTGCAGCGAGCCGTGCATGACCGGGAAGAAGTGAGCCATGCTTCGGGTGCTCTGCGCCAATTGAATTCACGTCCGTGAGCGGCTTGGAGTGCTCGCACCCGAATGGGCGAACTGACGGGTCATGCCGAGAGAGCCCGCACCACTTCTCCTTCGGTTTCTGCGGTGAGAAGGGTGTCTAGCACGCCTTGGTCGAGAAGCCTCTCTGAGAGTCGCTTGTAGACCTGCAGGTAAAGCTTGTCGTCGTAGGGCGGCCCCACGAGTGCAATCGCGATGCGCACGGGGAGGTCATCTGGCGTGTCTAGCTCCAGTCCGTTCTGGCTGATGCCTACGGCCATCACCAGCTTGCGTGCTTGCAGGGTCCGGACGTGAGGCATGGCAATGCCGAGTCCGAGAAATGAAGGCGCGCGTTTTTCTCTGTTCGCCAGATCCAGTCGGAGCTTGGAGGGGTTGACGATGGCGTCGCTGCGTTCAAGAAGGCTGGCCATGCCCTCGGTCATTCGCGCCAGTGTGACAGGGTGTTCGTCATCAAATTGATCATCGAAGCTGAGATCCACGCGCTCTTCTCGCAAAAATCGTGCGAGATTCATGGTGGAGAGCCCACGGGTAAGATTCCCGGCGCTTCGGCTTGACCACAGAGGACTTGGACAACCTGCTGGGCTGCCGTGGGGGTCGCTTCATAGGCAAGCAGCGTGTCCGGGCCAGGAGGTAGTTCGAGGACCTCGTAGGGCGAGCCGAGCACGATGACGGCCTCGAGTCGTCCATGGGCAGCTGCCCAGTGCAAGCGTTTCTCGGTTTGAGATTCCAGGCGTGAGGTCCCAGCCCAGGCGCGTACGGACGTCAACACGAGACCGATGGGGCGCGCCCCCGGAACGCGCTCGATGCCCTCTGCTGCCAGTGCCTCCAGGAAAGCGGGAACGACCATGCCGCTGTCGTCTTCGCCGAAGACAGTGAGGTCAATAGGGACTCCCGGAATAAGTCGTGGCACGCAGCCGGTCGTGTTTGAGATGGAGTTTGCGAGCAGTGTTTCAGCAAGCATGGGGCGAGGGCGATGAGAGCTTGGCGCGGCGTTGCGCACCCTCTGCCGCGCAGTCTCGATGCGGCCGACAGCTGCATCGAGAACTTCGTCGGGAAGGCGCTTGTCGGCATGGGCTTCCCCGAGGGTTCGTGCCGTAGCGAGTGGGTCACCTGGCATGAGCAACACATCGAGTCCAGAGTGAAGCACGTCAAGAGCTGCCGCTGGTTCGCTCCGGAATCCACCCATGTCGATGGCATCGGTGATCACCAATCCATTGTAGCCGTAGCGGTTTCGTAGGTGATCGAGCACAACGTTGGGTGAAGTCGTCGCGGGGCGCCCGGGCACAGGGTCCAGGGCCGGAACCTCAAGGTGTCCAACCATGAGCCCGCCAACGCCTTCAGCAATCAGAGTGCGAAAGGGAAGCAGGTCGACGGCCTGCAGTTCCTCTTCTGTGCGGGTGACACGTGCAAGAACTTCATGGCTGTCTTGAACGGTGCTGCCGTGACCCGGGAAGTGCTTGGCCACGGCCAAGACTCCGCCCTCATCGAGTCCCCGGGCGAATGCAGAGGCGAGGCGAGCAACCTGAGTCGGGTCGCCTCCGAAGGAGCGCGTTGCGATGATGGGGTTGGTCGATGCCGTGTTGACATCTGCTACGGGTGCAAAGACCACGTCGATTCCGGCTTCGCGAGCTTCGAGAGCTGTGAGGATGCCGGCTTCCCATGCGGCCTCGTCGTCGTTGCAGGCTGCGATGGCCATCGCGGGGGGCAGAGAGGTGAACTCGCGTACCTGTTGGCCGCACCCCCGTTCGAGATCGGAGGCGATGAGTGGGTCCCCGGGAATTCGGAGACGCAATTTTGCGATGAGAGCGTCGACACGCGGCTCGCCCTCACCAAAGACGATCACCCCCCCGGGTGGGTATTGTTCGAACAACTCCGCAAGAGCATCAAGCCCAGCTTCCCCCGCAGAGGCTCGAAGTGCAGGCCATACGACCTGTCCGATACGAAACGATGCGTCCGTCACGACGCGCTCTCCGGCTTGCTACTGGGCTGGACAGGCTAGCACAGTGCCCCGAATTTCAGTGCCTGCGTGCTGATGTGCTTCTCTGCTGAAGTCGAAGCTGATGTCGCGTGCGACAGCGCCTTGACGGCTTCGAGTCGGTGGTCGATGGCGTGGTCTGTGCCGCGAAACAGGAAAGTGAACTGTTGCGTTTTGGAAACGTCTCGGCAAAGATTCTTATTCCTTGAGTACGAAATCCTTGAATCACGCGCTGCGGTCAAGACACTCGGGGGCGAATACAGTCGGCCATGGTTGGGGCGACTCATCCCGGGGGCTCATAGGCATGCGCCAAGTTTGACCCGGGATCCGAACTCGTAGGGAAAGACTCGCTTGAGACGAGCCAGTCGGGGCACGCCGGAAAGCTTGTGGGGGAAGTTCCTCAACACGCGAAGGCGTATGTACAAGGACGAGTTGGTGCTGCATTACTTGCCACTCGTGCGCATGGTGGCAGATCGCCTCTCACTTCGTTTGCCACGGAGTGTGGAGCACGACGATCTGATGAGTGCGGGCATCTTTGGTCTCTTCAAGTCGGTCGAAGCTTTCGATCCTGACAAGAACGCTCGTTTCGAGACGTACTGCCGTCTACGCGTGCGCGGGGCGATGATCGACTTCCTCCGGCAAGTCGACTGGATCCCACGCGAAGCTCGTAACCGAGGGACCCGTCTCCACGAGGCCATCGCGGATCTTCGCGATAAACTGGGTCGTGACCCGACGGACCTCGAGTTGGCTCGCAACCTCAAGCTGAGCCTCGACACACTTCGCTCCGCGCTTTCGGAGCTGCATTTCAGTTCCATGGTGCCTTTCCCAGACCATGGGGATGGGGAGTCGAGCGATGATCGGCCTGACTTTCTCGGTGAGCAGCCCGAACCGTCCGACATCCTTCACAAGCGTGAGACTTACGAACTGGTCCGACGCGAACTGACAGCCGTCGAACGACGGCTGGTCGATGGCTACTACTTCAAAGGTCTGACGCTGAAAGACATCGGAAAGAAAGAGGGTATTTCCGAGTCGCGTGTGTGTCAGATCCACGGGCGCATGCTCGACCGATTGGCCGAGCGGCTCGAGAATCAGGCCTGAATCGGTGACGGAGCCAGGCGGCGCCGATGCCTGTCCGGCTGACGCAGCGTTTGACGAGAACGATCCGGCGCCCTGTGTGCTTCGTGAGGGGCACCTGACCGTCGATGGAGTCGATCTCGGTGATCTGGCCGCAGAGCTGGAGGGTCGCGCTGTCTGGCTGTTGTCGCACGGCGCCCTGGTTCGAAGCCTTGCAGCCTGCGAAGGCCCGCGAACAGTTTCTGTGGGCCGTGTGGGGCCGCCAGTGGTGCTAGGGATGTTTGCGCAGGCTGGCTTCTGGGCGCGCTGTCAGACGCCGGGCGAGTTGGAAGCGGCCCTTTCGGCAGGCTTTTCCCCGGAGCACCTGGTGGCCTCGGGGCGGGTGAAAGACGATGGCTTCATCAAGGACGCCCTCCTGGTTCCGGTCGGAGTTCTGGAGGCCGTGGATGATGCTGATGCCGCAAATATTGCTCGGATGGCGACCTTCCTCGAGTGCAAGTTGCCTCCGAGTGATGGGCAGCCCGAGGGAGTCGCTGCGTGTGCACTTCAGGGGTGTGGGGGGCTTTTCGCCCCGGTCTTGATCGGCTCTCCCCCGGTTGCGGTCGATGCCCCCTGGTCGCGCTGGGCACAGGGCCCAGAGCTGGACGGATGCGATCCTTTGCACGTCTGGCCCCTTCAGCCTGGCCCGCAGCAGGCGGGAACCTTCGAAGGGCTCACGACCGTGGCATCTGCGCCTCCTTGCGAGGCGAGCATTCACGGCACGCTGACTCGGGGAGACTGGGTGCTGGTGCCCTCCGACCTCGCTTTCGGACGGCTGCTGGAAGATCTGAGTTGCCCGAAGCAAGAGACCGTGATGACGCGAGACGGCGTCTGGCGCATTCTCGAAGAACGACCACTCCTCAGCTGATTGTGATCCGAGCTGACGCCGGGTCTGCGGCGAGGGAGTTAGGCGCTGGTCCCTAGCGGCAAGGTGCCTTGCATGGCCGCGAGTTCCTTGGCTTCGCCCCGATCGAGTGCCATCGAGATGGTCTCCCAGGGGCAGAGGACGGCGCAGAGTGAGCACGACACACAGGTGTCGTAGTCCACGCGGCAGACCTGAGTGGGAGAGCTGTCGCCCGGCTCCAAAGAGGCCACCTTGTCGATGGCATCGACCGGGCAGGTTTCCATGCAGACTTCGCAGCCAGTGCAGCCTTCCTCATCCACCCAGGCGACCGGGCGTTCATTGGTCTTGAGCTTGGGGGGGATGACACCGAAGGCGTTCTCGATGGCTTCGGCAGGGCAGACCCATGCGCAGAGCGAGCAATCGATGCACTCTTCGGGGGCAAAGATCCGGAAAGCCTGCTTGGTTTCCCCTTCGATGATCGAAATCGGGCACTCCTTGGCACAAAGGGTGCAGCCCACGCACTTCTCTTCGAGAATGAAGAAGGCCATGAGGGAGGTCCGGGATGCTGGAGTGGAGAGGGAGGGTCAGGGGAGCAAGTGATCATAGGTCACTTGAGGGCGAGGGCAAAGCGGGTGCTCCGGCGGTAGCATGCGCCCCATGAACCGCCTCCCCGAAGCACTTCTCCAGCACCTGCGAGATCCACGCCATGTGGGCGAGCCTGCCGGGGGGGCCACCCATCGGGGAGAAGCGCAGAACCCCGCCTGTCGCGATCTCCTGGTCATTTTTCTTCGTGTCGAGGAGGGGTGCGTGGGGGCAGCGGGCTTTCAGGCAACCGGATGTCCCGCTGCGCTTGGCATGTCTTCGGCTGCGACCGAACTGCTCCCCGGATTGGTTCTGGGCGCAGGGCTTCCGGAGCAGCTGCGAGAGCGCTTTGTCGAGGCTTACGGCGAGCCGGAGGCGATGCACCGGCACGCGCTGAACCTTCTGATGGAGGCCGTAAGCAACGCTGTTCGCGGGTGAGCTGCGTCAGTCCTCGCGAATGGCGGCCTGGACGCGTTGAAGGGTGGCGAGGAGCTGGGACAACTCACCCAGAGGGATCATGTTGGGACCGTCTGATTTTGCCTTGTCTGGCTCGGGATGCGTTTCTGCGAAGACGGCATCCGCGCCGGCCGCCACCGCTGCGCGGGCCAAGATGGGCGCCATGCTTCGGTCGCCGGAGGTTGAAGACCCGGCTCCCCCTGGCTGTTGCACGCTATGTGTCGCGTCGAAAACGACGGGCACCCCAAAGCGCTTCATCTGAGGAATGGCGCGCATGTCGCTGACGAGCGCGTTGTATCCGAAGCTGTATCCGCGGTCCGTGACGCAGACCTGTTCGTTTCCCGTGCTGCGCACCTTGCCCAGACAGTGTTCGATGTCCCACGGCGCGAGAAACTGACCTTTCTTGATGTTCACGGCGAGGCCCGAGTTTCCTGCCGCGACCAGGAGGTCGGTTTGCCTGCAGAGAAAAGCTGGGATCTGGAGCATGTCCACCTTGCCAACGGCCAGGGCGCAATGTTCCGGTTCATGAACGTCGGTCATCACCGGCACGCCGATCTCGTCGCGAATTGCCGCCAACAGAGCGAGCCCCTCCTCAGGGCCGGGCCCACGAAAAGCGTCCTTGGACGTGCGGTTGGCCTTGTCGTAGCTGGCCTTGAAGACAAAGGGCATGCCGAGGGCGCCCGTCATCTCGCGCAGCTGTCGCGCGATTTCGAAGGGCGTCTTGTCGTCCTCGAGGACGCAAGGTCCCGCCATGAGCAGCAAGGGGCCGCCTGGCACGAAGTCGAGTGAGCCGATGCGCATGGCTGTCTGAATCCTGATGGGAGCGCCGTAAAGGCGCAGATGGAGGTCATGGGAGGGCTGGGCGGTATCCTATCAGTCCATGCGCCCAAGACCCTCCCTACGACAGCTGCTGCAGGTCTTATGCGTGAGTTGGCTCGCTGGATGCGCTTCTCACACCTATAAACCGATCGAGCCTGATTGGCAGGGTCGCGTGGCCGAACTGCTCGAGGCCTGGCCCGTCAGCACCTACACCGTCTTGGACCGTGGGCAGCCTGTGGGCCGTATGACCCTCCGGCAGAGTCTTCAGGAGGAAGCAGGCGAGCGTTTCGTTCTCATGGAAGACGCGGCGCGGGTTGTAGATCCGACTGGCGAAGCTGAACTGGTGGATTACGCCTTTATCTCGCGCTGCCGCCTGGATGACCACTTCACTCCGCAGGTGGTCGAGGGGCAGTTGCCGGCGCGGACCGACACGCCGGCCAATTCGCGAGTCGAAATCTCAGAGGGTTGGGCGAGAGGCACGACCTTCGAAAGTGAGGTCGATCTCCAGGTGCCGGAGCGCTTTCTCATCCGACAAGGGCTCATGAGGCTCGCGGGTTTGTTGCCCCGTGAGGTTGGCTCGGAGACGCAGCTGACGTTCCTCTCGCTCGGAGCCCACCCTGCTGTTGAAAAGGGGCGTTCTGTGCGTTGCTCGGGATGTGAGGAACTGGAAATCGAGGGGCAGCGTGTGAAGGCCTGGCGCTTCGAATACGAGACGGCCGAGAGGGGAAAGCTCCGAAGCGTGTCTCTCTGGGTCGGAGAGGAGGGGCGATTGTTGCGCTTCCATGACGAGCAGGGCTTGCAGTTGGAGTTGCGTCGTATGTTGTGAGACAGGGCCGTAAGTGCCTCACCGGCCCCCCGGCGGGATTCGTTCTTTGAGTTCTATTCTTGCGATACTGAATCTTGGGAGAGCCTTGGTCCCGCACGAGCTTTTTCACACGGCGATTCGATCGGAGAAAACAGCATGTCGCAAATGATTGCCTGGAGATGTGTCGTGAGCTTCAGCGCTCTCCTGCCGTTGGCTTGTGGGCAATTTGGGATTGGGACCCCGCCATGCGCGCATACGCAGCCGATCGAACCTCAGACGGCTCAGGTCGCGGCTGGCGAGTCGATGCACATCGACCTTGAAGCCGGAAACTTGGTGGTGGAGGTGGTTCCGGACCTCACCGAGGTGAAAATCACAGGAGAGGCTTGCTCCTCGGAACTCGAGCAACTGCCTCTGGTTCAGCTCAAGGTCGAGTCTGCAGATGGTGTGCTGAAGCTTGCCTCGGTGTTTCCTGACATTTCCAACGTGGGCTTTGGACTCGACCTCACCGTTCAGATGCCTCCGGGTATTCCTGTGCGTGTTAAGAACGGCTCAGGCGCCATCAGCATGCAGGGCGTTGCTGGGGTGGAGATCGACGATGGCTCGGGGTCTATCGAACTCTCAGACATTCATGGTGATGTGCGCATCGACGATGGCTCGGGAAGCCTGAGCCTCACGGGTGTGACGGGAAGCGTATGGATCGATGATGGCTCAGGAAACATGGAAGTGCGTCGCGTGGAGGGCTCGGTGACCATTGAGGACGATGGCTCGGGATCCATCTTCGTGGAAGATGTCCGAGGCGATGTCATCGTGGAAGACGATGGTTCGGGCAGCATCGATGTACGTCTGGTCGGAGGCGACTTCCGGGTGGAAGACGATGGTTCGGGCAGCGTGGACTACTCGCAAGTCGAAGGCCGCGTCATTCTTCCTGATGACGCCTGATCGTTGATGAAGGCCCTCATCCTTCTGCCGACAGGTCTGTCAGACCTGCCCGTTCCGTCCCTGGAGGGTCAGACGCCTCTCGCGGCGGCCGAGACGCCGCATCTGGATACGGTTGCACGGGAAGGGCGTCTGGGCACGGTGCGTCCGGTTCCGGCGGGGCTGCCCATTTCTAGTGACGCCGCGCTGATCTCGCTGCTGGGCTACGACCCACGCCGCGAGCAGGTCAGTCGCGCAGGTCTGGAGGCCTTGGGCTTGGGGGTGAACCTGGCCTCCGACGATTACGCATTTCGCATGAACTTTGCGTCGACCTTCCGTGAGCATCTGGTCGATTTTCAAGCAGGCCCCATTGGTTCCGAGGAGGCGGCCGTACTGATCGCAGCACTCAACGCCCAACTCGGAAGTGAACACCTCTCGTTCCATGGAGGGCTTGGCTACCGAAACCTCATGGTGATTCACGGCCGAGGAGCGCTGGATGCCAAGACGGTTCCGCCAGCGCGCGCGCAGGGGTTGCCCGTTCAAGACCACCAGCCAGAGGGTCCGGATGGACCCTTTTTGACACACATCATGGAGCAGGCGGCGCAGGTTCTTGGCGAGCACGATGTGAATCGTGTACGCCTCGATTTGAACGAGAACCCAGCCGATCGCATCTGGCTGTGGGGCGGTGGAAGCCAGCCAGTCATCGAACCCTTCGAAGTGAAGACCGGGCGTCGGCTGGGCGTGGTCGGCGCTGTGCCGCTTGCCCGGGGGCTGGGGCGGGCGGTGGGCGCGACGGTTCCCACTCTTCCGGGGGCGACTGGCGACTTCGAGACGTCCTATGAGGAAAAGCTGTCCGCAGCTTTTGACCTTCTGGAGAGCCACGATGTGGTCCTGGTGCATGTGGCCGCTGCCAACGAGGCCTGCCATCAGACTGATGTGCGTCTCAAGCAGCGCGCTCTGGAAGAGATGGATCGCCGTCTCGTAGGGCCTGCTCTGGCCGATTTACGTGGGCGTGACGATGTGAGGTTGCTGGTGACGACGGACCATATGACGTCAGCACTCGTGGGCAGTGAGGGCATGCATGACTTGGTTCCCTTCGCGTTGTGGGGGCCGGGGGTGTCGTCTCATCGCGAGGTGCGGTACACCGAGGCCGACGCAGCCAAGGGCGACCTCGTCGTGGACCCCGGCTATTCCTTGCTGGAACTGCTTCTCAAACCCAACTCGGATGGGGTCACCAGAAAGACTCAGGACGACATGACAGCTTCCGAAAATTGCAGCACGAGAAATCCGACATGAGTCGCACCGATGCCCGCCCCCTCGATGAGATGGCTTCTCGTTACGACCCGGGTTCTATCGAGGATGTGATGCGCGCCCGATGGGATGCCTCGGGCATCTTCACGCCAGCCGAGGGAAGCTCGCGCCCGACATTCACCATCATGATTCCGCCCCCGAATGTGACAGGGGTGCTGCACATGGGGCACGCGCTCAATGGGACGCTTCAGGACATCGTGGCGCGACACCGACGCATGTCGGGTTTCGACACGCTGTGGGTTCCAGGGACAGACCATGCCGGCATCGCAACGCAGGCCGTCGTTGAAAAGAAGATCTTTGCCGAGCGCAAGCAGACTCGAGAAGACCTGGGACGAGAAGCCTTCCTGAAGGAAATCTGGGACTGGAAGGAAGAACACGGCAGCACCATTCTTGATCAGTTCAAAAAATTGGGAGCGTCCTGCGATTGGTCACGGACTGCCTTCACTCTGGACCCCAATATGTCGCACGCGGTGCGCGTGGCTTTTGTGCGCCTGTGGAAGGAAGGCCTTGTTTATCGAGGCGCACGCCTCGTGAACTGGGACTGCGTGCTGCAAACGGCCGTCTCTGATGACGAAATCGAATACGTCACGAAGGCCGGGCACCTGTGGGAATTGAAATATCCCGTAGAAGGGGAAGAGGGCCGCTTCCTTTGCGTTTCGACGACGCGCCCCGAAACCATGTTGGGCGATACGGGCGTGGCCGTACACCCGGATGACGAGCGATTCCAGGATTTGGTCGGCAAGACGGTGCGCCTTCCTCTCATGGACCGCAGCATTCCGATTGTTGCTGACGAGAGTGTCGACAAGGCATTTGGCACCGGTGCGGTGAAGGTGACACCAGGCCACGATGCGGCGGATTATGAGCGTGGCGCCCGTCACCGCCTGCCCATCGTGAACATCATGGAGAAAGACGGAACGCTGTCCGATGCGGCCGGTCGCTTTGCAGGCATGCCGCGTGAGAAGGCGCGCCGAGCCGTCGTGAAGGCCATGGACGACTTGGGCTTGTTGGGCGGTATCAAGGACATCGAGCACAACGTGTCTGTGAGCGATCGCAGCAAGAGCCCCATTGAGCCGATCGTGAGCGAGCAGTGGTTCGTGAAGATGGAGCCGTTGGCCCAGCCTGCGATCAAGGCGGTCAAGGATGGCGCGCTGACGTTCAAGCCAGCTCGCTGGTCCAAGGTCTACCTAGATTGGTTGGAAAACGTGCGGGACTGGTGTATTTCCCGCCAGCTTTGGTGGGGGCATCGGATTCCCGTCTGGTACGACGAGGACGGAGTTCCTGTCGCTTCGACGACGGATCTGGAAGTGGGCGCCCCCCATCCGGAGACAGGCAAGCCCATCGTGCGGCAAGACCCGGACGTGCTCGATACGTGGGCTTCTTCATGGCTCTGGCCGATGGCGACACTGGGTTGGCCAGAGGATTCGGATGACCTGGCACGTTTCTATCCGACGCAATTCTTGTCGACAGCGAGCGAGATCATCTACCTCTGGGTGGCTCGGATGGTGATGGCTGGCTATGCCTTCATGGACAAGCGTCCAGAAGATGAGCGCTGTCCGTTCAGCACCTGCTTTATCCATGCCACCGTGCTCGATGGCCAGGGTCGCCGCATGAGCAAGAGCGCGGGCAATGGGATCGACCCTCTGGACATGATCAGCCAGTACGGCGCTGATGCGGTGCGTTTCTCATTGGTGATGCTTACCAAGGAGGGGCAGGACACGAAGTTGTCCCCTGAGAAGTTCGAAATGGGTCGCAACTTCGTGAACAAGCTCTGGAACGCTTCACGCTTTGTTCTCAGCAAGGCTGGCCGCTTGCCTGCTTTCGACTCTGGTTCGGTGACAGCGCTTGAGGATCGTTGGATCCTCTCGCGCTTGCGCAGCACGATCGAGGCGGTGGATGGACATTACGAGCGCTACGAGTTCAACGATGCCGCCAACGCGCTCTACCGGTTTGTGTGGAATGATTTCTGCGACTGGTATGTCGAGGCAGTGAAGCCTCGTCTCGAAAGAGAGGACGGCACGGCTGACGCTGTGGCCTCTGCCGTGCTGGGTCGCGTACTGGGTGACATTCTCAGCCTGCTGCATCCGTTGGCCCCTTTTGTTACCGAGGCCGTGTGGCAGCGGTTGTGTGGAGCCTCTGAGAGCGATCTCCCAGAACTTCTCGCCGGGGCAAGTTTCCCGAGCGTGGAGGGGCTGTCATCTGATCCAGCAGCAGAGGCGGCGCTTGATGCGGGCCGCCTCGTCGTCGCTTCGGTCCGCAAGCTTCGACAGCAAAACGATGTGGCTGAATCCAAGCCGGCGAAGGTCACAGTTGTGGTTCTGGATGCCCCCCGGGCCGAACACTTGGCCGAGGCGGGGGTGCTCGTGAAGCAACTGGCTAACTTGGAGAGCTTGCTGGCGGGGGCAAGTCCGACTCGTCCGGAAGGTGCAGCTGTTGATCTGGCTGGCGACTCGCCTGCAGCCTTCGAGGTGTTGTTGGATCTCGACGGCTTGGTTGACAAGGAAGCACAAAAGAAAGATCTCGAACGCACGCTCGGCAAAGTCGAAAAGCAACTCGCCGGAGTGAACGGGAAGCTGCTGAACGAGAGCTTTGTAAGTCGTGCGCCCGCAGAGATTGTGGAGCGCGAGCAAGCGCGTCGCGATGAGCTGGGGGCCGAGCGCGACCGAATTTCAGCGCTTCTAGAAGCCCTGGAATCCATGAAGCGGTGAGTTTTTGACTCGTGCCTGCGAGAGGGCGCAGATCGTTTGAGTCGAGGCCAGCAGCCGAGTGCTTGTCCAGCTCTTAGTCAGCCTTGCCGAGGCCCTGCCCCGCGAGTTTGATGGGCAAGGTGAAGCGCGGGACGCGTCGGCTCACAACATCCAGTGAGAATTCCACGGTCCAGTCTTTTCCTTCTTCATCGCAACTGGAGTTAACTTTTTCGAACGCGCCGTCGGCGATGTCCCCGGTGGGAACCCAACCGACTACGGCGTTGTTGACGTTGTAGAAGAGGAAGACGTCCTTGTCCTGGTCAAAATCGATGTCTTCATGAATGTCATTCACGGCAATGCCGGGCCATGGAGCGAGGCCTCCTAGGCCAACATTCTCACCCTCGCCATTGGGTGCCAGCTTTTCGGCGTCGTCCTCGTTCTTAGACCGACTTTTGTTGCGTCTGTCATTTTTGTGCTTCTTGGACTCGCCGCGTGCCTTGAAGGCAACAACATAGTCGCCCGGAGGCAACGCCGGTTGCGCAAGAGCTTCGCTCGTCGAGAGAAGGCCTAGAGTGACAGGGTTGTCTCGTGCGGACTTGCGCATGCGCGCCAAGCCGTCCTTGCGGTCAGGTTTGAGGTGCGCAAACGCGAGGTATCGAAATCCGGAGATGATCCGGCCATCACTGCCTTCGAGATAAGTCGCACGTTCCTGCGAAAAGAGGTCTGCCTTGTCCAGCAGGCCCTCATTTTCGATATGGCTCCCGGAGGCCATGCGGCGATAGCCGCTGCGGATGACTTCGGCGCCGGGTGTAATCGAGCGCGCGGTTCGAAAGCCGATGCCGGCATCCGCATCATTCGGATTGAGGCTCAAGCGGTGGTCGATACGCGATTCGTCGCGCGAAGACACAAAGCACCCGCCCTTGGCGACACGGCGGCGCGAGTCGAACTCAGGGGAGAGCGTGATGTGTTGCCGCTTGCTCTTCTTGAACTGGTAGGGCTCAAATCCCTCATAGGGCGTAAAGCTTGCGTCAACCCATTCCCAGACGTTGCCGGACATGTTCAGCACGCCGTAGGGACTTGCGCCTTCTTCGAAATCATCAATGGCGACGGGCATGTTCGGTGAACGGCCGCCGTAGCTCACAACCTTAGAGTTCCACTTGTCGCCCCACGGATAGGCGCGTTCGTCGTCTCCGCGTGCGGCGCGTGTCCACTCGATTTCGGTGGGCAAGCGTTTGCCAGACCAAGCGAGGAACTCCTCGATCTCAGGCATGCTGACGAGGCTGATGGGGAAGTAGTCTTGACCTTCGGGGATCTCGCCGTTGGGCCAGCCGTACTCCACAAGGAGATCGGAAGGCTTGCGCTTCTTGGCACCGAGAAAAACTTTCCACTGAAGATTGCTGACTTCTGTGGCATCCAAGAAGAACGAATCAACGCTCTCCGTGTGCCGAGGAGTTTCGGCGGTCACGATCATCATCGCGAACTGGTCTTGTTGCCCGAGTCGGGCAACATCTTCGACCTCTGTGCCGATGACAACTTCTCCTCCCGGAACGAGCACCATTCCATAGGGAGGGCTCGGGTTGTCTGGGTCCGTATTGAGTGGCACCTCTTTACTGAGGTCGCTTGCTGAACTCAATCGAGACTGTTGCTGGGCCTGGACAGGCTGGACCTGCGGCAGCGTGGAGGCGCTCTGCCCTGTGGCGGCGAGGCCGGCGCTCAGGAAAATAAACACAGAGGCGGAGAGGCGTGCTAGCACTGTGCGTACGGCTCCTCGTGGCGGGAATGCTCAGCAACCTCGATAAAGGTGCTTCAAGGACTCAACTGAGCTTCGGGACACAGCCATCACATCAAGAACTCGGCGTTTGGCTTCCGGACCGTGACCGTTTGGGGTCGATTGGGAACAACCCAATCGGATCCATGAATGTAGTCTAACGGCCGCGAGACTGTAACAGAGGTCCCAATGCTGTCAACCTGTGCGGAATCCGCAGGATAAGGGCTTGCTGGGCCCTTTCGAACAAGCTCCTCTATCGCCCTCATTGTGACAGGAATTCGTACTCATGGAGCCTGCCGACTTCACACACTCCGAGGCCGTTGACCCTGACGGCCGCCTCCGCCTCGAGATCCAGGCCGATCAGGCTGGGTCTCGAGTTGACCGGGTTCTGGGGCGAGCCTTGGCCCCTCATTACTCACGGTCCTACTTATCGGCCTTGCTTGCCGAAGGCGCCATCAAGGTGGACGGCCAGTCAGTGCGAACTTCTTTCCGAGTTGCCGAAGGCATGCTCATTGAAGGTGAGCTTGGCGTGCTGGCCAAGAGTCTTCCAGAGGCCGAAGATCTCGAGCTCAAGATCTTGCATGAGGACGAGTCCGTGATCCTTGTAGATAAGCCGCAAGGGCTTGTTATTCATCCGGGGAGTGGTGCTGCAAGTGGGACCATGGTGAACGGTTTGCTGAAGTTGTTTCCTGAGTTGTCAGTTGTCGGGCGCGCAGACCGGCCTGGCATTGTTCACCGACTCGATCGCGAGACGACGGGCATCATGGTGGTTGCGCGTACAAACGATGCGGCGCGTTCTCTGGTCAACCAGTTCAAAGTGAAGACGGTGCGCAAGCAGTATGCCGCAGTGGTGTGGGGCGAGATGCCTTTCGACAGTGATTGGATCGATCTCCCGATCGGACAGCATCCCCGCAAGCCTCAGCGACGTGCGGTGGTGGCAGAGGGAGGGCAGGCGGCATCGACCTTCTATGAGGTGAGGCAGCGGCTTGGGGTTGCCTCTGTGCTTGATGTCTCGCCACGCACTGGCAGGACGCATCAGATCCGTGTCCATCTCGACCATCTGGGGTTCCCGATCCTGGTGGATCCGGCCTATGGTCCCGGTGCGCAAGAATCGTGGCGACGTTGGGTCGCAAAGCGCGAGGAAAAGGGGCTACGTGTTCCTATCCTGGCACGGCAGGCCTTGCACGCGCGCACTCTTGCGTTTCGTCATCCGAGCAGTAATGAAGAAGTCTGTTTCGAGTCCCCACTTCCGCCGGATATGGCCGATCTGGTGGAGGTCCTTGAGGAGGCTGCGAGTGCGGATTGACCCGCTGGCGCACAGATCATGACGAAGAGCGACTCACTCGATAGATGGATCCAGGACACCTACACCCTTTCGCTGCCTGCGGACGCCCAGGAAGAGGTTTCCACGGGGTCTGGGGTGCCCGTTGAGCCTCTGTACGAGTCGGGGGAGAGCTGCGACGAGAAGTTGGGGCGGCCGGGTTCCTTTCCATTCACTCGAGGCCCCTATCCGTCTATGTATCGAGGCCGTCCCTGGACGATGCGGCAGTATTCGGGTTTCTCGACAGCCGAAGAAACCAATGCACGCTTCCGGTTCCTTCTCGCACGCGGTCAGAAGGGCCTGAGCGTGGCTTTCGATTTGCCGACGCAGATGGGGTACGACCCTGACTCACCACTGGCTGTTGGTGAGGTTGGCAAGGTGGGAGTTTCGATTGCGAGCTTGCGCGATTTCGAATCTTTGTTCGATGGCATCCCGCTGAATGAAATCAGCATCTCGATGACTATCAATTCAACAGCGGCGGTGCTGTTGGCATTTTTGGTGGCCGCTGCGCGCAAGCAAGGTGTTCGTCCTGATCAGTTGCGTGGAACGCTGCAGAACGACCTTCTCAAGGAATACATCGCACGTGGAACGTTCCGCTTTCCACCGGAACCGTCTTTGCGACTGGTGACAGATGTCATCGAGTACTGCAACACGGAGCTTCCGCGTTTTAACCCGATTTCGATCAGCGGCTACCATATGCGCGAGGCGGGCTGTACGGCTGCCCAAGAGTTGGCCTTCACGCTGTCGAACGGTTTGCAGTATGTGGAGTGCGCGGTGGAGCGCGGTTTGGATGTCGACTCTTTTGCCGGACAGCTGTCCTTTTTCTTCAACGCTCACAATGATTTCTTTGAGGAAGTGGCTAAGTTTCGTGCAGCCCGCCGTATGTGGGCCACCTTGCTGAAGGAGCGCTTCGGAGCAAAGAAAGACGCAGCCATGCGTTTGCGGTTTCATACGCAAACAGCGGGCTCCACGCTGACCAGCCAACAGCCGGACGTGAATGTGGTGCGTGTCACGCTTCAGGCACTCGCTGCCGTGTTGGGGGGCACTCAGTCGCTGCACACAAATAGCAGGGATGAAGCCCTGAGCCTTCCTACGGCGGACGCCGCACTTCTTGCGCTCAGGACGCAGCAGGTGATCGCTGAAGAGAGCGGTGTGACACAGAGCATCGACCCTCTGGGGGGCGCTCCTTTGATCGAGGCACTGACCGACAAGCTTGAGCAGGCTGCACGTGAACTCTTGGCCGAGATCGATAAGCGAGGCGGCGCACTGAGCTCTGTTGAAGAAGGCTTTCAGCAGAAACAAATCCATCGTGCGGCTTACGATTACCAGCGCGCTGTCGAGCGAGGCGAACGCCAGATCGTTGGTGTGAACTGCTACGAAGTGGAAGAGGAAGCGACACAGGAGATCCTTGAGGTTGATGACGCACTGGCTGAAAAGCGCGCGGAAGAAATCGCTGCCTGGCGTGCGGAACGCGACAAGGGTGCGTGTAAATCTGCTTTGGCGCAGTTGGGCCAGGTCGCTTCTGGAACAGAGAACCTCATGCCCTTCATTCTAGATGCCGTCGAAGCTGGCGCGACCGTGGGCGAAGTGTGCACTGAACTCGAGCGCGTTTTTGGCAAGCACGCTCCCGCGTCTATTTTCTGAGGAATCTCTCTATGGCCACCCGTCTTTCTCACCTGGGTATTGCGGTTCCGGCGCACGACGACGTGCTCGTTTTCTGGCGCGATCTTCTGGGTCTTCCTGTGGAGCACATCGAACATGTGCCCGGAGACGGTGTCTCTGTCGCCATGTTGCGACTTGGAGAGGGAAGTGGGGCGGTGGAGCTTCTGGAGCCCGACCCGGGAGAGAGCCCGGTCGGCAAATTCTTGGCGAAGCGCGGACCCGGGCTCCATCACGTGGCTTTCGAGGTGGACGACATCGACGGATTGCTGAACCGGATGAAGGACGCCAACATCCGTCTCATTGACGAACAGCCACGAGCCGGTGCTCACGGGACAACCGTTGCCTTCGTTCACCCGGCCTCGACTGGCGGGGTCCTTGTGGAACTGGTGGCATCGAGCGGATGACCTTGGAGGTACCGTGGGTGCTTCGGGTCAGATCGGTCCGCTCTGCGGCCCTGACGCGGCCGCCCTCTTCGCCGGCAGAAAGGCCTGATAACCATGGTGAGTCCTGATCCCCTCAGTCCGTTGCGTTGTCCTCGTTGTGAGCGGAGCCTCGAATTCGTGGGGACGACCACTTTCTCGGAAGGCGCGCTCGAAGAGCACGGAAAACAGTTGGTCGACAACAACTGGCTCGATATCTACCTGTGCCCCGAGTGCGGGCGGGTGGAGTACTTCGCCCAAAGCGTGGGAGAGGAGTTTCGGCAAGGGACGTGATGCTCAAGGCCTAGTCGCCATTCCCAAGGCCGAGCGCCATGGATGGCACGGAGATCGTGAAACGGCGGGGAGGGCGAACAACGGCCGGCTGCGCTGTCTTGCGAGGGAATGCGTTATGCGGCGGTCTCTGAGGATCGTCTTTCGATGGTACTGGGCTCCCACCTATACTCGCCCATCCTCAGGCGCTGTGCCCCGGGCCGATGTTCGGCACGGCACGGCGCCCCTTGGAGTGCCTCATGTCCGAACGTCTTGAAGATCTCCGCCGTCGCTCCATCGAAGCTCTCGCCGGAGGTGGTGAGCAACGGGTTGCAGCGCAGCACGAGAAGGGAAAACTGACGGCGCGCGAGCGTCTCGAGTTGCTACTCGATGAAGGGTCGTTCGAAGAGTACGGACGGCTCATCCGAGGCGATATCACAGGCTTTGGATACAAGCCGCAACTGACAGATGGCGTGATCACGGGTTTCGGAACGATCGACGGGCGTCCACTGGCGGTCTTCAGCCAAGACTTCACGATCAGCGGGGGAAGCCTTGGGGAAGCGCACGCAGCCAAGATTGTTGCACTCATGGAGAAAGCTCTGAAGGTTGGCGTGCCTGTTGTCGGTCTCAATGACAGCGGAGGTGCGCGCATCCAAGAGGGCGTTGTTTCCTTGGGTGGTTACGCCGACATCTTCTTGCAGAACACGCTCGCCTCCGGTGTTATCCCGCAACTCTCCGCCATCATGGGGCCGTGTGCAGGTGGAGCGGTGTACAGCCCTGCGATCACGGACTTCATCGTGATGGTTGAAGGGACGTCGTATATGTTTGTGACGGGCCCCAATGTTGTGAAGACAGTGACACACGAGGAAGTGACCAGCGAAGAGCTGGGAGGCGCACGAACGCACACACGCAAGAGTGGTGTTGCGCACTTCCGAGCCGACAACGACGCGGATTGCCTGAGCTTGCTGCGTCGAGTCATGAGCTATCTGCCACTCAACAATCGCGAAGACCCGCCGCGGGTGACGTGTCACGATGATGCCGCCCGAGCGGATGAGGCACTCGACACGCTCGTCCCAGAGAATCCAAACAAGCCCTATGACATTCGCGAAGTCATCACGCGCGTGATGGATGACGGGGAGTTTCTCGAAGTGCAGCCGGATTTTGCCGGGAACCTGAGTGTGGGGTTCGCACGGTTAGATGGCCGAACCGTAGGCATTGTTGCCAACAACCCGATCGTGCTTGCAGGCGTCCTTGATATCGACAGTAGCGATAAGGGAGCTCGCTTTATTCGGTTCTGCGATGCGTTCAACATCCCTTTGGTGACCTTTGAGGATGTTCCGGGTTTTCTTCCAGGCACCGCGCAAGAGTATGGGGGGATCATCCGGCATGGAGCGAAGCTGCTTTACGCATATTGCGAGGCAACGGTTCCAAAGCTGACCGTCATTTGTCGCAAGGCATATGGGGGTGCTTATGACGTGATGAGCAGCAAGCACATCCGGGGTGATCTCAATCTTGCCTGGCCGACCGCAGAAATTGCAGTGATGGGAGCGAAGGGCGCCGTTGAGATTATCTTCCGCAAAGAGATCAAGGGCGCGTCAGACAAGCAGGCGGAAACGGATCGGCTTGTCGCGGAGTATGAAGACAATTTTGCCAATCCGTATGAGGCGGCTTCCCGCGGCTACATCGATGCCGTGATCGAGCCGCGACATACTCGAGCCAGGCTCTGTGCTGGGCTTCGTTTGCTGGAAACGAAACGTGACCGGAACCCTCCGAAGAAGCACGGCAACATTCCGCTCTGACGTCGTTAGCTGGCCACCGCCTTGAATTGATTCAAGAGCTTGCGACCTTTCTTCGTCTTGCCAATGCGGATCATGTTGTCCATGTGAGGGCCGAAGCTGAGGTCGGCCGGTGAGCCCCACGCGTAAAAAGTGGACGTCGGCTCGGCTGCAAGTCGGATGCCCATGTCAGTGAGGCGCTTCACCATGAGGTTTCGCTTTGCGGTGAAAACTTCTCGCACAGCGGCGGTTTCCTGGTCTGCCACGGCGGGTTCGTCAATCCTCGACCCAAGGAACTTTTGAGACTTGTCTGGCGAGGCGCCTCAAAGGAGGCGTCAGAGTGGGGCTCGTTGCTATGATTCCGTGCTCTCCGGGGGCGCCCTCGGGGTCCCCCTTCGCTCCACGGCAGCCGATCGATGGTTCAACAACGCACGATCGAGAAGGTTCTCGTCGCCAATCGAGGCGAAATCGCCCTGCGGGTCATGCGGACGTGCCGGGAAATGGGCATCAAGACGGTAGGCGTCTACTCCGACGCTGACCGAGCTGCTCTGCATGTCCGGGCTGCGTACCAGGCTGTTCGTCTCGGGCCAGCCCCGAGTTCCGAGAGCTACTTGCGCGGTGATCTGATTCTTAAGGCCGCTCTCGAAACGAAGGCGGACGCCATTCACCCAGGATTTGGATTCCTGTCCGAAAATGCGACTTTTCGGCGCGAGTGCGAAGAGGCGGGCCTTGTCTTCATTGGTCCCTCGGCAGAAGCGATGGAAGCCATGGGCGACAAGATTCATGCGCGGCGGCGATTGGTCGCTGCAGGTGTACCGGTGGTTCCCGGGACAACTGACCCCGCGAGTGATGACAAGACCCTCATGTCCGAGGCAGAGCGCATCGGCTATCCGGTCATGATCAAGGCAAGCGCAGGCGGGGGTGGCAAAGGGATCCGCATTGTCCACAACGAAGAAGAGCTGCTCGAAGCCTCTGCCCGTGCGCAAAGCGAAGCGCAAAACGCATTCGGCGACAACACGATCTACCTTGAAAAATATCTGATCGAGCCGCGGCACGTTGAAATTCAGATCTTTGGCGACTCGCACGGCAATGTGGTCCACATCGGGGAGCGCGAGTGCTCGATTCAGCGACGGCACCAGAAGGTTGTTGAAGAGCGCCCCTCGCCTGTGCTGGATGAAGAGCTTCGCGATGCGATGGGTGAAGCAGCCGTACGTGCTGCCAAAGCGATTCATTACGAGAATGCAGGCACGCTGGAATTCCTCGTTGACCGCGACAAAAATTTCTATGTGTTAGAGATGAACACTCGGCTTCAGGTCGAGCATCCGGTCTCGGAATTGACTTCCGGTATTGATTTTGTGCGCTGGCAGATTCTGATTGCACGAGGTGAGCCACTTCCATTGGCTCAGGACCAAATCGAGCATCGCGGGCATGCCATCGAGTGCCGTCTGTATGCCGAGGATGTCGACAGTGGTTTCTTGCCGGCCACCGGTCGAGTGCACCGGTTAGAGATGCCTGGTGGGCCGGGAGTCCGCGTCGATACCGGACTGTTCGAGGGTATGGAGGTCGGTCTGCACTATGACCCGATGCTCGCGAAAATCTCGGTGCACGGAGCAGATCGTGCGGCCGCGATTGAACGCATGGCGCGCGCCCTGGCAGAGACAACCGTGACGGGTGTCACCACGAACCTTCCGTTTCTCCGGCGCATCTTGTCGAGCGAGGTCTTTCGGAGTGGGCATTACGACACGAGCACCGTTGAATCTAACCCAGAGGAGTTCGCACCGCGAACGAGTGAACGACGCCAAAAAGACATTGCGCATCTCGCTGCGGCGATGGCGTTTCTTTTACGCCGCCGTCGCGGTTTCGCCGCTCGTTCAGGGGCTGTGAATGCTTCAACTGCAGAGAAGCCTGCGCCGCCGTCTAGCCGTTGGGCCGACTCATTTCGCCCAGGAGCGGATGCATGAAATATCACGTTCTGGTCGGTGGTGAGCACTACGAAGTTGATGTCCGAGTGGATGGAAGCGGCATTTGCACGACGCTCGGAGGAGAATCTCGTCATATAGATGTTGCGACACTCCTGGATGGGAACGCCTACTCCCTTGTGATGAACGGACGCTCCGTAGATGTGGGCGTCGAAGAGCGCGGCGATGCGATCGAGCTACTTATCGGCGGCAGTCGCTACCCGGCTGACGTCCTGGGTGAGCGTGAGTATCTCGCCCGTTCAATTCGTCAGGAGACCGAGACGGGCGACTCTTCCGTGCGCGCCGTGATGACGGGCATTCTTCGTGAAGTGCGAGTCGTGACAGGCGACAAGGTGGTCGCCGGTCAGGTGCTTTTCATCCTTGAAGCGATGAAAATGGAGAACGAGGTGAAGGCTGAGGTCGACGGGGTCGTCGGCGTCATCCATAAATCGCCGGGAGAGACGGTGGAGCAAGGCGACGTGATCGTCGAGATCGACGTGTCAGAAGCTGCAGACCCGTCAGCCAGCTAGGGTGGCCGCAAGTCGTGACAAGGTGTTGTCACGATCGTTCTCGTCACTCTCCTCAGCCGACTTCAAGCGCGCAATCGCTCCTGCCTGATCACCGTTTTGGGCCAGTTGAAGAGCTTGCACGATGACCGAGTAGCGTTTCAGCTTGTGGAAACGCTCTGCGGCGAATTCTGCTCGCTCAAGGGCGCTCGTGAGGTCGTTTGCATCCACGAGAGCTTCGATGGAGCGATCGTAGAAGGGCGGGTACTGATTGCCTGTATGCGCCATGCCCTCGAGACAAAGTTCTTCGGCGCGCGCGGGATTAAACAGCGAGCTGCTCTTCATCAAGAAGAGATCTGCGCGAGTGAGCAACACGTCGGCGCGTAGCGTCCTCCAGAGGGGATGCTGTTCTTCCAGGCCCATGAGGATGGCGTCGGCTTCTTCGAGCTGAGCGGCGGCTTCCATATCTCGCTGCAGTCCGATGAGACTGCGGGCTTTGTTCAGCGGGATGTAAGGAAATGGACCTTCTTGCTCAGGATTCGAAAGAGTCGCGGAGAGTTGCTCTGTGAAAGCCACGAGTGCCTCTTCGTAGTGCCCCGCGCTCAAGTTGATGATTCCAAGGAGACGCCAGAGGCGCGGATTCAGAGCTGCTTCTGGATCGGAGAACGCTTGGCTCAGAAGATTCAACGCACGCTCGGTGTCACCCTGGTCGTCGTAAGTGATGGCTGTATTCAGGATGATTTCGATCGGATCGATGCCGAGTTCGCGAAGTTGCTCGCGAGTCGTCTCAAGTTCCTCGAGTTGGCCCAACCCGAAATAGGCCTCGGCCTTGAGCCTCAGCAATTCTGGATTGGGGTTCACCGTTTCGAGGATGGCCAGGGTCGCCAGAGCCGCTTCGAAATCGAACAACTGAAGCAGCGCCGTGGCCTTCAGGCTCAGGGCCATGCTGTGGAGTGGGTCACGTTCGAGAGCGCGGTCATATTCGATGATCGCGTCGTGCAAATACCGTGAGCGCTCTGCCATGTAACGACCGCGGAACGCATAGGGAGTCGCCAGGGTGTCATCGAGTTCGATGGCCTGCTCGAACTTGTCCATGGCCTGGGAGCGGAGTGCCTCATCTTCAGCGGCGAGAGCCTGAACGTAGAGGGTTGAGGCTTCCATGCTGAGAGCAAGGGCACGCCCTCCTTCCGTCTCTTTGAGCTGCGCGAGGCTCTCCTTGTAGATGGCCTTGTCGCCCATTCTTGCTGCAGCGCGGCAAAGTGCGAAGAGCAAGTTGACGTTGCCCGGGTCGAGAACGAGAGCATTACGAATGACCGGTACTGACTCTTCCCAGCGCTGTTGGCCCTGCAGCATCGAGACCAGTTGAGACTGGGCGCCAGAACTCGGTATGCCGAGGCTGGCAGCCGCTTGGAGGTCGGCGACGGCGAGTTCGAGGTCACCGTTCTGGCGGTAGGACTCAGCGCGTTTCTTCAACACCATGTCCTGCAAGGCAGCAAGGTCGCCTGGATCAGCTCCATCGCCCTTCACGCTGCCCAGGATCTGCGTAAAGACAGAGATGGCCTTTTCCCAGTTGAGATTGGCGTAGTGGACGTCGCCCATCTGAATCGCCGCCCGGATGAAATTCGGGTCGTGCGTCAGAGATGTTTCCAGGTGCTGGGTGGCTGTGTCGTAGAGGCCCTGATTGAAGTACAGCGTGCCAAGTTGGAAATGCACGCGCGCGCTGGTTGGCACGACTTTTTCAGCAGCTTCAAAGAGCACGCGCGGGTTTTCGAATTCCGCGTTGCGCTCAATCGTGCGAAGCGCCGTTGCACCGATGACCACGACAGCTAGCAACACGCCCAGAGGATTCAGTTTGCCGCCGCGACCGCCGCCTGGCTTCAGCATGTAGTCGAGGATCACGGCGACTGCGAGGCAGAGCCCTGCGCTAGGCAGGTACATGAGGCGCTCGCCCATGATGGTGCCGATGGGAACAAACATGTTGGAGACGAAGGTCGCACAGCCAACGAAGAGCAAGATGCCCCAGGCAAAAGCTGGCGAAGTTCGCAGCTTTGCGAGCCCGACAATCACGAGGACCGAGACCAGGATGAGACCTGTTAATGGCCCCGGGTCCGTCCAGTGTTGCGACACATCAATCGCGCTCTTGGAGTAGTCCACGGACAGGTTTTTGGGCCAAAGGACGAGCCAGAGGTACTTGGCGATGATCTTGAAGGCATTCGCCATACGGAGACTGGTCTCCGTATTGATGAGCACGTTGTCGAGCGTGCTGATGGCGCTTGAACTTGGCTTGAGGTATCCGAGCACCGAATAGCGAAGCCCGATGTTCATGCAGATCACGACAATCATGCCCAGATAAGTCGCGATGCGATGGCTCATGGAGATGACCCGCCCTCTGAGGGTCAACATGAGGTCCGTCAAGGCAACGACGGCAAGCAGCAAGACGGCGGCCTCTTTGGCGAGCAGGCCCAAGAAGAGTGTCAGCAGCAAACCGATGTACGCACCCATCCTTAACTTCACCGGGTCTTCAATTGTTCTCAGCCAGAACAAGAGCCCGCCAAGAACTGCGAGGGTGGAGAGCAGGTCGGAGAGTCCGGCTACATACGCCACCACTTCGCTGTGGAGTGGATGGACGGCGAAGAGAAGCGAGGCGAGTACAGCCAATCGGACTGATCCGAAGAGCCTGATGATCAGGCGGAACAGAAGAAACACGGCCAACACATTCAGCAGCACGTTGGTCAGGTGATAGGCGACTGCTTCGGTGGCACCTTTGTATTTGGTGACGTACGACAGCGCAGCCCATGTGAATGTGGTCAACGGACGGTAGAGGGCTTGGCCCCTGTTCTTGAGTTCCTCGACGCCAGACGGATTGACGCCTTCCCAGTACTCTTCGCCGAACAACCGCAAGGCGACCCCGAAGTCGTCGTTGATACCTTGCATGGAGGCGTTCTGCCCCGGGTCGATCAGGAACCAATCGTCGTAGACCAGCTCATGTCCCACCGTGGGAAGAAACAGGAACAGGGCGACGAGGCACACCAGGAGGGCAGGCAGAGCACTGCCCTGTGGCGGCATGTGCGTAGACCCGTCAGCGGGTGAAGGGGAATTCATGGTCGAGGGACCTTCCGAGAGAGCTGGTCGAGCGCTTGTTCGATGACGGGCAAGGCGCGTTCGTCGGCCAGGATCGACGAGGCGTGAAGAATATCCTCTACGGCGGCAGTCGTGAAACCGTTCCGAAGCGCTCCCCGGATGTGTGATTGGAGGGGGGTGGGCAGAGCCGCCAGAGCCAGGGCAGCGACGGCCAGGATCTCGCGCAGCCCCAGGGTGAGTTCAGTCGCGGCTAAAATCTTGCCGTATGCGGCCTCTAGCACGTGTTCTGACAGTCCCGGGTGCAGTGACTCGAGCTGTTCGAGGACCGCATCCGTTTTGTCCCCATAGATCCGCTCAAAGGTTTCTCGGCCTGAGGAGCTGATCTCACCGGATGAGCGGCTGTCCGGCGCCGAGGGCATGCGGTTCGGGGCGCCCTTCGAGAGCCTCGAAGCGATGAGGCTCAGTGCCTCGATTGCCCTCGGAAACCCACCGTAGGGCACCACTTGAAGGCCTGCGGCTTCGATTTGTGTGCGAGGAATGCCGAGCTGCTCGGCGAGTGGGACAAGTGCCTCCACCGCGTCGAAGCGGCCAGCCACAGCAGCTCCGTGGAGAAGTGCGAGGCATCGCACGCTCGGATCTCCCCCGGGGGAGCAGATTGCCTTCGAAAGCTCTTCGTCTAGGGGGGGCAAGGAGTCTCGAAACCTAGGAGGACAGGGTCCTGTAATCAAATCAGTCTATCTTGACAGCCGTCGGGGGCCTTTCATTTGATGTGGGGCTACCCGACCGCCCATTCCCAATATTGCCAACGATCGTGCGAATCGGGCGTATGGGTCGCCCCTGTTGTGTTGGAGTTCACCTTAATATGTCTTGTCAGAAGACTTCGAAGTTCCTTACCGGCCTGGCGTTGTTGATTGGCCTGCTTCCTGCGGCCACGGGGCAGGACCCCGCAGGCTCAGCATCGGCTCAGCCGCAAGTTGCTCAGGATGGGCCCCGGCTCATTCCCGCTCAGGGGCTCACCGGCTTTGGCCGAGCGATCGAAGAAATTGACCTGCACCGGGTCGAGCCAGCCGCCTATGTCCGTCGCCTTGAAGACGTTGTGCAAGTCGATCTCGGTGATGTCGATCTTGACGCTGATGTGATCATGACCATCGACGGCAAGCCGTTTACGCAGAGCGATTTCCGCAAACGCGCCATCATGTACCTGGCTGTGAACCGTGTGGATGAAGAACTCACGCGAGTGATCACGGAGAACGAGCGGGCAAAGCGCATTGCTGAAGGTGTGGACCCGGCAACCCTGGAGGTGACCGACGAGGATCTCGACGAGAAGGTCGAGAACCTCATCAAGATGGTGGAGATGCAGGCACGTGGTTCCATCACGCCAGATCAAGATGCCGTGGCTGGCGAGGATGCGGCGGCCAAGGCTCGCAGGGACTTCCTTGAATCGATCGAGGCCAGCATCGGGATGGAGGCTTACCGTCAAATGATGAGCGCGGAGGTGAGCTTCGAGAAAGTCTTCCTGACCATGCCGACTGAGCCGCAAGGCGGCGAAGTCTGGAGTCCTGAAGATGGCCCGCCACCGGAAGATGATCCGAAGCCGGACTGGATACCACAGGCGACGTGGGATGCACTTGGCCTTGACGTGACGGGCAGGCAACTACGCGCTTTCGTCAAGAGCAAGGGCGCCGAGGGAAATCCTGTCCCCGCCTTCTTCCGCGGTCAGATCACCACGATGATCAGAAACGGTGTCATAAAGCTGGAAGGCGTGGACTACTTCTTTGACACAGACCTGCCAGACGATGTGCTCGTGAGGCTCGGAGATCACGACATCATGGTGGATCAACTCTGGAACGAAGTGAAGGATGACCTTTCAGACACGGATATTGAGCTGATCCTCCGCGAGGCGTTGACGCTGGAGGGCATTCGCTCGACGCTCGAGGCCGTTGGCCAGTGGATGGACGACGAGGAATCTGCCCAGGCATTTCTCGAACTGAATGAAGAGTATGAAGGCACGATGTTCCCGCTCGGATCCATCATTGTGCTTCGGGGCTATCGCTCACTGGATCGTTATCGTGAGCACTGGCGTCACAAGGAGGCCTACTTCCGCTGGCGCAAGAAGACACTGACAGACGAAGAGATCGAGGACCACTACCGGACGTCGGGACGATTGTTCTTCGAGCGCGGAACTGTCGAAGTTGATATCGCACACGACGCCATCGACAAGATGGCGGGCCCGTTCAATGACGAGCGCTTCGCTGAAAGCCTTGCACGCATGGAAGCCGCGTACGCGGCTGCTTTGGCTGAGGGTGATGTGGATGCGGCGGTCTTCCAGGAGCTTGTGGGGGAATTTCCGCGCCCGCTAACCAGGAACACACAAGAAAACACCAACCCCGAGGTCGACCGCAACTTTGCTCGAAACCCGTTGCGAATCCGTCTCACGGAATCCGAGATGTCGATGCTTATCACCGGCTACAGCATGGGAGATGACATCTTCTATCACGGTGTTGATGGTGAGGTTTTTGGCCCCTATGCACAGCGTTGCCGTCGTCATTCCTGGGGTGCTGAGATCAATGCGGGCGGTTGGATGGCACGGATCAACGGGTTTAACCGCGATCGTCCGCTTGCTCCTCTCCAGGACCGCGAGCTCGCTCAAGCGACCGAGGACTTTCTCGACTTGAACTACATGTATTGGACGCAGGAGTGCCTCGAGAACCTGCTTCCAAAAGTGGAAGTGACCACGAAAAACTGAGTGGCTGATTCCGAAGCCAAGGGCATTCGGTCGTGGCGTTTGTTGCGAACAGGTCACGGCCAACCCGCCTACAATTTATCGTGTGACGAAGCGCTGCTTCGATCTGAGAATGATCGACCTGCTCTGCGTCTGTATGGCTGGCGCCCCGCCGCTTTGTCGCTCGGGTATTTTCAGCCCCGGGAGCCCTTCGTTCGTCCAGCAGCCTTGGCTGGTGTGGAAATTGTTCGGCGTCAAACGGGTGGCGGAGCGATCTACCACGATGACGAACTCACGTTTTGCGTCGTGGCTACACCGGGAAGAGATGGCTATCCGTCCGACACGATTGCGGCTTATCGGCGTATCCATGAGCTTCTGATCGAGGCGCTTGGGAGCCTCGGGGCCGAACTGTCATTCCGCGGAGAAGAGGCCCCGTTGTCGGTGCGGCCGCGCGACGCTTCGATGTGCTTTGACGATCACACTTCCATGGATCTTGTTGATGCACAGGGACGCAAGGTTGTGGGGTCGGCGCAACGTCGATCTGATGGCCGCGTCCTCCATCATGGATCGATTCCACTTTCAGTTCCTCTTCTGTCACCAGATGCGGGTTCTGTTGGGCTCGCAGCGGGGAGGGCCGTTACGTGGGAAGAGGCAGCCGATGCCGTGGAAATGACTTTTCGCATCTCGCTGTGTGGAGGGGGGCTGATTCCAGACGCACTTTCGGCCATGGAGTCGGAGGGCACGAAAATCGTCATGGCGAAGCCCAATAAGAGATAGAGAAGGGCTTAGATCTCTCGTTTGACTACACTGACAGCTGTCGCGTCCGTGCACGCGGAATTCCCCAAGGGTGACTGACATGTGGACTCTCATCACAACTGGCTCTGGGTTAGATGGCATGCTGAGCTTGGGAGGGTTTCTCGGAGACCCTGTCGAGTTTTGGCTCTGGCTGACGCTGGTGCTGATGATCTTTGAGGTTTTCACTGCGGGCTTCTTCTTGGGCGCGCTGGCTGTCAGCGCTTTGTTCACGGCGGGCGTGGCATGGCTCGGGGCTTCCGCTGAAGTTCAGATGGCTTTCTTCGGTGCGAGTTCCATTGGAACGTTGTTGTGGATCCGCCCAGTGTTCGTGAAGCTTCTTTCCCCCAAAGTTGTCTCTACGAACGCAGATGCACTTGTTGGAAAGCTCGCGACGATTGTCGCCCAAGTCCCTCCGCGAGGCGTTGGCCGCGTCCGCCTTGCCAACGAAGAATGGCGAGCAACTTCAGATGACGCCTTAGACGTAGGCGATGAAGTCAAAGTGCTCGCTGTGGAGGGCAACACACTTTCTGTAGGTCGCCCCTGAGAATATCGTTTTCGCGCGAGGTGTAATCCCCTGCGCATGCTCTGAACATTGAGGAACAACCCATGACACTCGTTCCGCTTGCTCTCTCTCCAACGACAGCCATTCTGCTTTCATTTCTTGTGCTGGCGATCATCCTCGTGGCACGGGGAGTCAAGATCGTTCGACAGGCAGAGATCATGCTTGTCGAGCGCCTAGGCAAGTTTCACCGCATGCTTGCGCCAGGCCTTAATGTGTTGTGGCCGATCATCGACAAGCCTCGGCAGGTTGCGTGGATGAGTTCCGTACGATCTGGCAGCCGAACAGCAAACTTGATTCGTCTCCAGGACCGCCTCGATATGCGCGAAGCGGTGCTAGATTTTCCGCAGCAGCGCGTGATTACGCGCGACAACGTGGTGATCGAGATCAACGGACTGCTCTTCGCACAAGTGACCGACTCGATGCGGGCTGCCTATGAGGTCAATAACCTCCCCAATGCCATCGAAAAGCTTGCGCAAACCACCCTGAGGAACCTCATCGGTGACCTCGATCTCGACAAAGCGCTTTCAAGCCGCGATGAGATCAACGGCAAGATGCGTGAAGTGCTCGATGACGCCACGGACAAATGGGGAGTCAAGGTCAACCGTGTCGAGTTGCAGGACATCAACCCTCCACCTGAAATTCAGGCTGCCATGGAGAAGCAAATGAAGGCGGAGCGTTCACGTCGCGCCGTCGTGCTCGAGGCGGAAGGCGAGAAAGCTTCGCGTGTGTTGCGTGCTGAAGGTATTCGAGATGCAGCTGTCGCAGAGGCCGAAGGTGAGCGCCAGAGGCTGCTGCTGAAGGCGGATGGGGAGGCAGGTGCGCTCAGCAAGGTGACGGAAGCTCTTTCAAACTCAGGGGCAGATTCATCGCAGTATCTGATTGCGATGGAGTACCTGAAGATGATGCGCGACATTGCGCAGAACCCGGGTGAAAGCAACACCGTCTTCTTGCCCTACGAGACTTCGAGCGTGCTGGGTTCGCTGGGCGGTCTCAAGGAAATCTTTGCGAGGGCGCCGGGGTCTTCCAGCACTTAGCGCGGGGCTTCAAAGCCGGGGGGCGTCGAGGGCGTCCTGAGTTTTCCGCTGTTGCCTGGAGAGTCTAGTGGGTCGAGAGGGTTGGTTCCGGCATCGAACTCATCGCCGTCGTAGGCTCCGTCGTTGTCACGGTCGAGTCCTATTCGAATTTCAGTGCCCTTTGGCACGAGAGTCAATGTCAGTTCCGAGCCAACCCCGGCAAGTTCCATGAGGTCTGTGAAATCCAGTTTCTGACTGATGCGGTTGGATTGCGCCAGTCCGCCAGGCAGGTAAGCCCAGCCCGCCACAGAGTCACCCTGAAGTCCGCAGACGACAAGTCCAACCTCTTGGCTTTCCGCCAGAGAGACCATGGTCTGGATCAACTGGGTTTGCTCGGATGCGAGTGTGTCCCACGAGGCGATGGTGACCTGCTGCCCGACTGCGGGGTGGCTGTCTTGGCTCATGGGGCCGAGTGGTTTCATCGGATCCGAAAGGCTTCCTCTCGGTAAGCCTCCGCCTGAGTACGAGAGCAAGAATGCCACCATATCGGCGATGTCCTGGTCGCTGGTGAGGCCGAAGCTCGGTTTGGAGAGGAAGCGTGCAATAGAGTCCACACTTCCGTCGTGTAGAAAGCCAAACCCTGCGCGGCTTTCCTCGACAGCCATGTCCATGCCGACTTTGTCGTAGAGATTGCGGAGGTGTGCAATCTTAATGGACTTGTTCGTGCTGCCGTCGATTCCCACAAGTGCGTGATGGTGCTCCCCGTTAGGACCTGCGGGCAAGAACTCCATCGTATTACCCACCTGAACTGTGTCGCTGCCCATGCCGGTTGGAGATGTGTGGCAAGTGATGCAATCGAATTGTCCACCCACTAAACCGTTGGGTCCGACAAAGAATTCTTTGCCTCGCTTGGCATTGCCAGGTGGCAGCGGCAGTCCCTCCGGTAAGAACTTGCCGGTGGTGAAATGCCCGGGGAGCTCCAGAAGGCTTTTGAATGAGTTGTCAAGATTGCGGTACGGGTTTGGAGGAAAGTAAATCGATGACAAGAAGTCTTCGAAGGTCTGCATCTCCTCATCCGTGAGTTGGGCGTCGTCACCCTGCAAAGAGGTGAAAGCGCCATTGAAGTCTTCAAGGCCGTTCTTGTCTCCACGCCAATGCAGCGGTTCTTTACCAATGATGTCTTGCAGCGTTTGCGTCACCATCGGCCCTTTCATGGGGTGGAAATCTTCCATGAACAACGAGAGGTCGGGATTGTTCATCCCGAGGTTTTGCCCTTCGATGGGAGCCATCGCTCCGGCAGGATCTCCGAGATCCCAGGCAAGGCGGTCGGTGCGCGCATCGACGTGACAACTGGCACAGGCGAGCTGCCCCAATCCGGATGTGTCATGCGTGCTGTACAGAAACTTTCGCCCCTGCTTTATGTGGCTGGGAGTGGGATCAAAGAAGGGGTGCCGGTGAGCCTGCTTCTGGGTGTTTGTGTTGATCGTAGAGATACTGCCGTCGAATCTATTGAGCACAAAGAGTCGGTTCATCGAGCTCAGAAGTGCGAGGCCGCTCGGTCCGCCCCCCACTTGAATCGGATTGTTCGATCGAACTCGGCTGCCTGAGGCGTCGATGACAATGACGTTGTCGCTGCCCATCCCGGCGACGTACGCATGTTGGCCGAGTTCGTCCCAGATGACTTGGCGAGGATCGCCTACGCTCTTATTGCGCTTTGCCTGTGGCAACGTGGAGGTCGTGTAGTCCAGGTGTGGATTGAGGTCGAACTTCAGCGCGTCGCCCGATGGCGAGGCGATTTGGGCTCCGATCACGCGGAGAAATGTTCCGTTCAGATTGGATTCATATCGAATGTCATTCGTGGCATCCGTTCCCACGACCGTCAACATCCCAGTGAGAGGGTGGATGGCGAGTGCCATCACGATGTTCATCAGTCGATCTATGTAGCTGACCGCGAGGTTTTCTGTGTTGATCACTGCAACATCGTGATCAAGGAGCTTCCAGCCGTAGGGGCGGCCGGAAAGCCTGGCGTTTGCGCCAGACGTGAGGTCGGTCCAATCGTGGCCGTTGTCGTCGAGCCAAGTGTCCGTGGATTGATCGTGCTTGATGATCAAGCCGACAGGAGGGGGTGTCGGTAATCCTGGGGCGAGCGGTGGGCTCACCAAAGAGTTCTCGTTCGGTGGCGGGTTGGCCCCTTGGTAAGGGCCGATCTTGTTGCTGACGGCATTCTGGGGAAAGCCGCCGCCCTCCGTGGAGCCACCGCCAAGGATTGTTGTGCCGTTTCCAGACTCAAAGATGGCGACATAGACCGTCTTCTCGTCTGGGCTCACTGCCAGTGCGCGTGGGTCTTCCCCTGCGATCGGAATAATCAGGGGGGGGCTGGTAAGGTCGGCAGGATCGAACACATTGACGGCATTTGCCTGGCTGCAACTGACGAAGGCGCGTGTCGGGGTTCCTGCGAAGATCACGTCGGCGGGCTCGTCATCCGTGGCGAGGGTGTTCACAACATGGCCGCTGATCAGATCGACGAGACTCACAGAGTCTGAAAGGTGGTTCACAACCCAGGCTGTTGTTGAGTCGTACGCTCGCACGCTGATGGGTTCGAGCCCAACAGGAATCGATCTGAGGTGTCGAATCGGGGTCGTCGTTGGATCAAAGACCTCGAGTCGGTTGTCGGGGGTGTTGACCGCGAGGAGCAGCGAGCCATTGGGTGTTAATTCAAGCGGATGAACGTGCGGCGTTTCATAGTTGATGAAGCTGGGGCCCAGCACCTTTGGCGGGGGCGCTTTGGAGTCGACCTGGGTGTGTGCTGTCTCGAGCATGTCGCTCTGAGCAGTGAGTGCACTGCAAAGAAACAGCAGCAACGTTGAGATCTGTGTCGCGCGGGGCATCAACATAGCCGAGGAGGAGAAGTCCGATTGCGGGCAAGCTTTGAAAGAGGTCGATCTCTTGCTCCTCCCGAGGAGAAGGGCTGGGATCCGGGGCTTTGCTGGCCTGTTCCAAAGTATCGGGCGGTCAGTTAAGGGTACCGCTCTCTCGGGTTTTTTGGGGTGGTCCTCCGCAGAATTTAGGGGGCGTGATTTCGGGCAAAGCTTGCTGCGGCAGTTGTGGGCTCTGATCGGTAGAATGCAACTCATGGCACGATGCAAACATTGCGAAAAAGGTGGGATCTTCCAGAAGGTAGACAAGGAAGGCCTCTGTAAGTCTTGCGCCCCAACCGTCACTCCTGACATCGACAAGCACAGCAATGTCATCTATGAGGCGATGCACCTCCACGAACGGGGGCAGTCGTACGAAGAGAAGCTTGCGGCGCTCGACGACATCTTGGCCAGCGCCCACCACCTTCAGCAGTATGAAGCCAAGGGCATCAGTTCGTGCAATCCGCCACCCTCTTTAGTGGCTGCGGAGTACGCGGGCTTTCGCGAGGAACTCGTCAAACAGCACGAGTAGGAGGCCGTCAGGCTTTCGCGAAACTTGCCTCCAGCGTTTGGCTTGTGGTGATCACAGGATTCGGGACACTGAGTTGTCCGGCTCATGGCCCGAGGCGCCATGCCGCAATTTATACGGAAGCGGGATAGTCCCTATGCGCTCACGAATTTTCTTAACAACCTTGGTGCTTCTTGGGGTTGCTCGCTTTGCTGCGGGCGGAGGCGAGTCCATTGTTTACGCGATGACGCAAAAGGGCAGGGTTTACGTCAACTCGACTCTCTTCGAGATCCTCCCGGGCAAGTTCAATCTTCACAATGTGTTTTCGCCTCACGGACCTGAGCGTTGGACAGATCTCGCGGTGTCCGGATCAGATCGCTTTGAGCTCCGGCTTGATGGCCGCATCGAGAAAAACGGTGCCTTGTTTCGCCAGCTCCCATTCTTTGTTGCTGATTTCAGCTGGTCGAACTTGGAGTTGGATGGGGACGCTGTTCACGCACTGCGAACAGATGGCCTCCTCGCACTCGACAGTGGGGTGACCATCCAATACGACCGAGAGATCTATCAGTTCTACGACACGGCAGTGCTCGATGGGCGAGTCTACGTCCTAAGAGGAGATGGAACTGTCTTTGTCGACGACCAGACAGACCCCGCCGTGAAGTTCACTGGCAAGAAGAACAAGTTAGACACCGAGGAAGGAAAAGGGGCGTTCGGAGCAAGCATATGGCAACGCTTGGTTACAGATCCGGCTCTCGGAGTCTTGGTTGCTTTGCGTGGTGACGGACAACTGCAGTCGTGGGGTCCCGGCCAGCCCTCGCCCTTCGTTTTGGAATCGCTTCCGTTTCCGAAGAAGTCAGAAAAAGTGCGCCCTGGCCATCGTTACATCGATCTCGAGATCGCGAGTAGCGGGCAACGATATGTTCTGCGTCGCGACGGCAAGGTTTACAACACGACAGTGACAGACGTTGAGCTTGTGGACTACCCGGGCAAGACGAAGACTGCAAGGCGCGGTGAAGGCTATGTGGACCTAGCTCTCCTTGAGGGCGAGTTCATGGCCATTCGTTGGGATGGCCGTTTCTATCGTGGGCTGAGTACCGACCTTGTCGTTGATCTCGAAGGCAAGCGCTACGTGCGCCTTGGCACGAGCACCTCGGCACCGGACATGACGAACTTCGCGAATTCAGATCCTGTCGCAGCTGTCTATTCGGCGAAAGCGGTAGAAGGTCTTCCACTGTCTATTCCGCTGGTGATCAACGACGTAGACCGTGCCGCGGACGAACTGATCGTGGTGGCAGATCTTTCAGGCCTTCCACTTGATGCGACCTATGACGAGGGAACGCGTACGGTGAACTGGGCAAACCCGGGGCCGAAGGGTAAATATTCATTTCAGATCAGCGTTGATGATGGATTTGGAAGCAGTCCATCGTTCTTCACCTACAAGATTGATGTGAAGCCGGCCGAAACAGGAGGAAAGGTCCGTGCGCCGTGGGTGAGTTCAATCTCTCCGATTCAGGTGCTCGTTGGACGCCCTTACGTTTTGCCAATACTTGCCGTCACTCGTGATGGTTCAAGGCCGGATGTCAGCCCTAAGCTCAACAAGGGCGCGTTTGCGCTCGGCGCGACATACGACGAAGCACTTAATGCGCTGGTTTGGACCGCAGCATTTGAAGATGTCGGTAAAACGACAGCCTCTTTTCAGATCTCAAACGAAAACAAATCGAAGTCGCTGTCGATTAAAATCAATGTTGTGAATCCGCTTATCTTTGGTGAGGAGTAACAGCCAAAGTGCAGGTCCGCGAGTTTGCTGCCGCTTTGCTCGCTGCCCCAGATCTGGAGGCGAAGCTGACGCCTCCGCTCTCGCTGTTGAAAGATGATGCCCCTGCGGGTGGCGTTCCACCGCAGCGCCCTGCGCGTGCACCTGAGATCGCGATCAGGACTGGTCCAGAGATCAAGGTGCCGCCACTCGAAGGCATGGCAGATCCTGCGCAGCGCGTGCGCATCCTTCATGCTTTTGCGAATCACGAACTTCAGGCAGTTGAGCTCTTCGCATGGGCTTTGCTGAATTTTTCAGAAGCGCCCGAACAATTTCGCCGTGGATTGCTGAGCACATTGCGCGACGAACAACGCCATGCACGGTTGTACATTCACCGCCTTGAAGAACTCGGAGGGCACTTCGGTGACTATCCGCTAAGCGGGTATTTCTGGGGAAAGCTCGGACACTATTCGACCCCTCGAGGTTTCGTTTGTGCCATGTGCCTCACGTTCGAGAATGCAAATCTTGACCACACCCTCGAATATGCTGCCGCTGCAACACGCGCAGGTGACGAAAAGACGGCGAAGGTTTTGTATGAGGTCCATGCAGACGAAATTCGTCATGTGCGTTTTGGCCTGGAATGGCTAGACGCATTCAAAGAAGCGAGTGAAGAGCGCGTGGCGGCCTGGGAGGCAACTTTGGAGTGGCCACTTCGCCCCGCGTTGGCTCGGGGTTATCGGCTTCACGAGGAGCCGCGTCGCGTGGCAGGTTTTGACGAGACATTTCTGAAGCGCTTGGCTCAGGCAGATGTGCGAGATCGTCAAGAGGGTTCTCAATCGCCGTGACTTGCGGTGTGCTCGCGAACCTTGACGTTGAGGCCGTTGCCACCGGAAGGCCGCTGCCAACTGTACTTGCGCACCGGCTTGCGGCCGTGGGGACGCTCTTGCGCGTTTTCTCGGAGCCAGACGAACCCTTGTGGACACCGGAAGCTGTCGCTTCACATCGCGTGCTTCCCGTCGAAGGTCTGGCACAACCGCGTCTTGTAAGCGGCGCAGAGGAGAGGCCGACCGCCCCGCGTGTCGCTTGGTGTGCGCACGAGAACTCCAATCTCTTGTCACGCTTTTTCGATTTCTGTTGCGAGAATGAGCAGTTAAGTCGACTTGTCGGAACAAGATGGATCAACAGCCTTGAAGCACTTCGCGATGGCTTGCATGAAGATGTTTTTGCAGAGCGCGCGGAATGGCTCCTAAAGCCAGATTTTTCGGCGGCGGGGAGAGGCGCTCTCAGAGGGCGCGGAGAGGCCTTGCTCGATGGCACTCCCCTGGAGAACTCGCCAGCAATCTCTTCTCTGTTCGCAGCGGATTCTCGTGGGGGCGGTCAACTGCGGGGTGCTCTTCTTGAGCCATGGGTCGATCGCTTGAGCGATTTCGGATGTCGGGCGCGTGCGATAGGCGGGCGAGTCGAAATCGAAGGCCTGCACCGCTTGCTTGTGACGCCGTCGGGAGGCTTTCGAGGTGTGGTGGTTACTCCAGGTGGTGGGATTCCGCCAGGTTTACGAAATGATGAGTCAAAGCAACTTGTCGCATCAGCGAAGGCGGCGGGCATTCGATTGCTGGCAAATGGCTATGAAGGGCCTTTTGGAGTCGACGCATTTGCTTATCGAAGTCAGTCGGGCGAGCGCCGATTCCGAGCACAGTGTGAACTCAACGTACGCATGACATTCGGGTTCGTAGCAGCTGCACTTGTCGCTCGCCTTGGTCCGAGGCAAGCCTGGGACACGAAGCTTCCGGTGGCACTGCGTTTCGGGGCGGGCCCTGTACCGAAGAGCGCGAGCATCCCTTTGCTGGCTCCGGATGACACGGGGAGTCACGGAGGGAAGCATGGCAACACGACCTCAGCCTGGTTGGAGCCGGTGTTAGACTCCGCTTACTTCGTGTAGCCCAGCTGCTTCAGGAACCAGGCCTGCTCAGGGGTCACGCGAGTGTCTTGTGCGCCAGTTTCCACGGCTTCTGTCAGCCAGCTTTCGAGTGAGTTCATCAATCGCTCGCGGACTGCTGGTTCGCTCTGGGCCAAGTTGTCCAACTCACCTGGGTCAAGATCGAGACGGTACAGCTCGATGTCGTTGATGGCTGGGGTGTAGATCAGCTTCCAGGGTGACCAGAGGATCGCGAGTTTTTCCGTCATTCCTTCGATGCCTTTGGCTTCGCCGTTCATCGAGATGCAGTAGAGCGGTTCGTCGGAGCGGATCTTGGGTGACGCGCGACCGTTTTCGATGAGCGGTCGGCCGTCCAGTGACTTCTGGGGGCGGTCGACCCCGGCGAGAGCACATAAAGTCGGCAAGACGTCGGTGATCTGTACCGGCTGCTCTACAACGCTCGGCTGCAAGGCCGCCTCTCCGAAGCCCGTCACGATGAGTGGGATGAAGAGGCTTTCGTCATAAAGATTGGGGCCGTGAAAAGGGCGGCCGTGCTCAAAGAATTCTTCTCCGTGATCCGACATCAGCACGACAAGGGTGTTTTCGAGAAGGCCGCGACGGTCCCATTCGCTTAGAAGTTCGCCGATTGCTGCGTCTTGGTACATGACCTCGGCGTCGTAGTTCTGAAGGTTGCTGCTGTTTTGCATCTTGAAGTCGCGCCGCTGATTTTTGTCCCAGACGACATCCGAGTAGATGGCTTCAACGTGGGGTAGGGAGACTGTGTCGTCTTGCGAGTAGTTGTCGCCCGGCGCATACCCTTCAGGAGGGTTGTAGGGGTTGTGAGGGTCGAAGTAGTGAACGTAGGTGAAGAGTGCATTGCCCTCTCGACCTTCCAGCCAGTGAGTGACACGCTCGTTGAGAGCTCGTGCACGCACTGCGGGTGCATTCACAAAGCTCTCGAAGCCTTGCTGGAAGTTGCCCCACGGACTGATCAGTGGGTTGGCAACAAAAGCGCCGGTCGTGTAACCGGCTTGCGAGAAGAGTTCGGCGAGGGTTTCGACTCGGTCGACCAGGAAGGCCTGTCCATTGCTCAGCACCCCGTGGGCGTGGGGGTAGAGCCCTGTGAAAAGCGAGGCTGTGGATGGCCATGTGTAGGAGGCGACCGTGCGGGCGTTGGCGAACCGGATTCCGTTGGCCGCAAGCGCATCCATCTGCGGAGTGAGATTGTTGGGGTTGCCATAGCTGCCGAAACGGTCGGCACGAAGCGTGTCCATGAGCAGCACGAGGACGTTTGGTGCTTCTCCACGCGCAAGTCGGCGGGTGTGCGTGTCGCGTAGAACTCGCAAGTTCGCCCACCCCCCGACATCGTTGGCCGGGTCGGCGCCGGTCTCTGTCACCAGGGAGAGTTCAATCGTTGTTCCGGCCCAAGGGGTGAGGTCTATGCTTGCCGGATTCCAGCCCCGGTCATTGACCACCGAATGCGGATTCAGCGTGAGTTCCCAGATGCGTTCAGCATCGATCTCGACGGCAAAAGTCATTCCGTCGCCAGGCCGGGCCCAGCCATGCTCGCTATCCATGCCAACGGCAAAGTCCAACGTGCTGTTGCTGGGTATGTCGAGACGCCAAGAAATGCGACTTGGTGCGGCAGCCGACACGAGCGTTCGGCGCCCGCCAACGACCGGATCTGTCAGGGTCTGGGCGATTTCCGCCCGCAGAGCCACGCCGAAGGTCTGGCGCAGCCGGCCCACAGCCACGCGCACCGCACCTTCCGTCATGCCCAGCGCTTGAGCCGTGTCCGCGTGGGAAACTTCCGCGCCGCCCAGGTACTGAAGCAACCCATCAAAGATGACCGCACGACCTCGCGCGCTATAGTCGGCGCGCAAACGCTCTTTGGCCGCTTGCAGCACGCTTTGTGCCCAGGCGCGCTCGAAGGCGTTCTCGGGTGGGCGCTCGTCCGCGGGTTCGACGGCATGGCTCCCGTCCGCGTCACGCAGGTCGAGGGAGGGCGGAGCCTGATCACCGTCGTGTTTGACGGCGCGTTCGGCTCGGCGGGCGTTGGACGTGAAGTTCTTGAATGTCGTCAGCTGGTGGGCGCGGAAACGCCCGCGACCCGGGACTTCGAGACCTGCGTCGAAGGCACTGGTTTGTACGGGGCTCGCTGAATTTTCTTGGTGCACTTCTGCTTGGTCGAGCGAGGTGACCAGGTCTTCGTAAACAGTGCGCACCACCAAGGGGGACTCTGCTCGATCGACCTGTTGCCCTTCGGAGCGAAGAATGGGTTCGAACCATCCGGGCCAGTTTTGTCGTCCGCGCTTGCCGGCAAGAGTGGTGGTGAAGCGGAGTGTCCAGCGTGCGTCAGGTGACTTCGGCAATGACACGCTGCGACGGAGAATCTCTTTCGGGTTGGCAAGGTCTGTCGGTGTGAGTGTTTCTTCGAACAGAGTGATGAACTCTGCGTCTTCGAGGCTTTCTTCGCGGCCTTCAATGCGGAAGACGACGGGAACTGGTGCGGGTTCCGTGGAGAGGGGGACGACTCCGAGGCCGAAGGTCAGCTGTGCCTCTCCGTAGGTGTCCAGGTCTCGCCAGATCAGGCTGGTGGGAGTTGGGGCATGAATGGAGGCCACGCGATCCCGGTCGTCTACTTTGTTGTCCAGATAGACGAGTCGGAAGAGCGACTGAGGAGGCTCTTCGAACTTTTCGGCGCTCTGAACAGCGGCCGTTCCGAAAAGGGCATAGAGGTCGTGAACGCGCCCTACGGCTAGTTCTGGCTCAGAGTTGCCACAACTGAGGGGGGTCGCAGCTGCGAGGAGCAGCAAGAGCGGCCGAATGACTGCGGGAACGTTCAAAGCACACATGTTGGAGCAAACTTTACCGCCGGGCCCGAAGGGGCGCCACCTGTGGTTGCCAGGGGGGGCTGGCGGTGCCCGTGGAGGAGACTCGTTGATACACTGGTCGGCTCGTGGGAGCGCATGCGAGGCATGGCGATCGACCACGATGGGCGCGGCCCCGGCCGACTTTTCTATGCCTTTTCTATGCGAGGTAATCCCATGACCGACTCATCGTCTGGCATTCAGGTTGGGCAGATCGTGCCCGACTTCAAGTTGACGACATTTGACCCCAAGACCAAGGATTTCGGCGAATTCAGTCTCGCTGAAAACACAAAGGCCGGGAAGTGGAGCATCTTGTTCTTCTACCCCGCCGACTTCACCTTTGTATGAGCGACCGAATTCGCTGCTCTGGCAGAGCAGTACGAGCGGTTTGTGAAGTTGGGTGCAGAGGTTGTGACCGTCAGTTGTGACACGCAGTTCACGCATCTCGCCTGGCAGCGTGAAGAGAAGCAACTTGCAGATGTGAAGTACCCGATGGGAGCCGATCCCACCGGCAGTCTTGCTCGGATGTTTGGCGTGTATCTGGAAGATGCCGGCTTGCCGCTGCGCGGCACATTCATCATCAGCCCAGCAGGGCAACTGATGAATGGCGCTGTGAACTTCTTGAACATGGGCCGGAACATCGACGAACTCATGCGGCTCTTCAAAGCGAATATGTATCTCGCCAAGAAGACCGACGAGGGCTGCCCTTCGAAGTGGAAAGATGAGGGCGATGCGACTCTCAAGCCATCGGCAAAGATGGTCGGCCGAGTGCACGAGGCGCTGAACGACTGACGCTTTTCGATTCGGCGGCTCTTCCCAGGTCGGTGCGCTGCAAGATTTGCAGTTCGCCGGCCTGGTTCCATTTTAGAAGAGGCGTTCACGGGCCTTCGCGAAGACTCAGTCGTCCAACTGGAAGTAGGCCTTGATGTCCCGGCGAAGGTCTTCAGATTTGGCCAGTTGCACCATGTCCAGCAGGCGGCGCAGGTCGAGTTCGCGCTTCTTTTCGAGTTCTCTCTCAGAGATTTCGCCAGGGCGAAGCGGGCGTACGAAGCGGTAGTGGTCGGGGGAGTTGCTCTGCTTGACGACGCCCAGGCTTACCAATGTTGTGAGTGCCGCTTCTGCGCGACGGTCTCCGCGGTCACGCGCGATGATCAAGGGGCGCACGTCATCGACAGTGAATTCACCGTGGGGCCATGTTTCGAGGACACGCGTGGCCTCTTCATAGAGCTTTTTGGATGGGTTGAGCCAGTCAACGAACTGCTGCTGGATCGCCAGATCGTCTTGGCAGTAAAGGAGAGCGCAGAGCGACGGTTCGCCGTCTCGCCCTGCTCGGCCGACCTCCTGGTAATAGGCTTCCACGGATCCGGGCAACTGAGCGTGGATGATGAACCGAATGTCTGATTTGTCGACGCCCATACCGAAGGCATTGGTCGCCAGAAGCAGCAGGCGTTCCTCTGGGACTGCATCGATGAACCGGTTGTAGACACGCTTTTTTTCACCGGGTGAGAGCTTGCCGTTGTAGAGAGCCAGTTGGATGGGCAGGTCTAGTTCACGAATCCTGGAGGCGAAGTGATCGAGTTGCTTGATGAGTGAAAAGTAGACGATGCCCGTGCCAGGCAAGGAGAGGGTGATGTTGCGAATTTGTTCCAGCTTCTCGTCGTCGTCCCAGCAGTTGCGAACCTCCAGGGAGAGATTCGGCCGGTCAATACCGCTGGCGAACAAAGGCAGTGACTCCTCGGTGAGCCCAAGCGTGCGCCGGATGTCGGTACGTACCTCTGGAGTTGCCGTGGCCGTGAGAGCAAGGGTGGGAGGGCAGCCAAGGCGTTTTCGGAATTCGCCAACGCGCTGATAGGCGGGCCGGAAGTCATGTCCCCACTTGGTGATGCAGTGCGCTTCATCGATAGCCAGCAGGCGCACGCCACCGGGCATCGCGTCGAGAGCTTCCAGGAACTCTGGTTTGTCCATCCGCTCGGGCGTGGCGTAGATCAAGTCGTAGGCGCCGTCTGCTAGCTGAGCGTAACGCGTTTCTCGCTCACTGCGCCGAAGCGTGCTGTTGATGTACTGCGCCTTGATTCCCTTTTTGCAGAGGGCTGCGACCTGATCCTCCATGAGGGCAATGAGAGGGCTGAACACCACGGTCGTTCCAGGCCCTGGCATGGCCAGCGCAGGTAGCTGGAAGCAAAGGCTCTTGCCAGAGCCCGTGGGCATGACGACCAGGGCATCACCGCCCTTCATGATCTGTGCCACCACGCGGGCTTGCAGCGGGAACAGCGCTTCATGGCCGAACCGGTCGCGAAGAACCGAGAGCGTGGCGGATGAAGGCGTGGGGTCGGACATGTGCCGGATTCTACCGGGACTTGTTGTCGCCCTCGTACGTGATCCGCGGTTCCTTCACGGCCTTGACCTCATCGGGGCGCCCAATGCTTCGGGAGTGGGGCGCGTGTTTGAGTGTCTCGGGGGCCGTGTCACATTCAGCGCGGATGGCCTTCATCGCAGCGACGAACTTGTCGAGCGTCTCTTTCGACTCTGTCTCCGTGGGCTCGATCATGAGCGCCTCGGGGACAATGAGCGGGAAGTAAATCGTTGGCGGGTGGATTCCGTAGTCAATCAGCCGCTTGGCAATGTCCGTCGCCTTGATGTCATTGGGCAGCCCCTTGGCCGTGGCGACGAACTCATGCATGCAGGTTTCATTGACCCACACACGGTAGCTGTCTTGCAGCTTGATGCGGAGGTAGTTGGCATTCAGGACCGCATTTTCAGAGACACGCAGCAGGCCACGCTCTCCGAGCGAACGAATGTAGGAGTAGGCGCGCACCACGACACCCGAGTTTCCAAGGAAGCCGCGTGTCGTACCAATGCTCTTCTCCGAGCAGCGCACGATCCGGAATCGGTCGCCATCCTTTTCGACTTTCGGTACGGGTAAGTAGGGTGCGAGTGCCTCGGTTACGGCGATCGGGCCTGCGCCTGGACCACCCCCACCATGAGGTTGACTAAACGTCTTGTGCAGGTTGAAGTGCATGACGTCGACGCCAAAGTCGCCCGGGCGTGTGCGCCCGAGAATGGCGTTCATGTTGGCGCCATCCATGTAGACGAGCCCGCCAACCTCGTGGATCTTGTCGCAGATCCTCTTGATGTTGGGTTCGAACAGGCCAAGCGTTGAAGGGTTGGTGATCATGAGCCCTGCAACGTCTGCACCCAGAACGTTGTCGAGTGCCTCCATGTCTACACGGCCACGTGCATCACTCTTCAGCTCACGAGTGGTGAAGCCGGCCATCGTGCAGGAAGCCGGGTTGGTCCCATGGGCGCTATCCGGGATGAGAATGACCTTGCGCTCGGCTTGACCATGATCATCGAGGTACTTGCGCATCACCATGAGCGCCGTGAGCTCGCCATGGGCTCCAGCAGTTGGGTGAATGCTCACGGCATCAAGGCCAGACACTTCGCAAAGGAGATGCTCGAGCCTCCAGTACAACTCAAGCATGCCTTGTGCCTGGTCGTCCGTCTGCATCGGATGCAAGGCTGCAAAGCCGGGCAGAGCGCAGACCTTTTCGTTCACGAGCGGGTTGTACTTCATCGTGCACGAGCCAAGCGGATAGAACGCATTGGCAATCGAGAAGTTAAGCGTTGAGAGGTGCGTGTAATGGCGTTGGACGTCGAGTTCGCCGACCTCGGGCAACTCTGCGACCTCTGCACGTACGGCGCTCTTGGGGAGCACGCTGGCCGGGTCGACATCGGGCACGTCTGTCGAGGGGGTGGCGACGCCGTGCCTTCCTGGGCTCGATTTTTCGAAAATCGTTAGTGGCAGCGAGGCCTTATCGGCCGAGTCGGCAGGGCAGGCGGGCGTATTCACGTTTCTTGTCACTTCTGCGGTGCTCACGTCAGGCCATTCCCTGAAGTGCATCGACCAGGCGATCGATGTCTTCGCGTGTTACGAGGTCGGTCACGGAGACGAGCCAGTCGTTTTTCCGTTTTTCATCGAGACGCCCGAGGTCAAAGCCACCAAGGATGCCGTGCTCCTTGAGCAGGCGGTCATTGAGTTCCGCTGCGGGCAAAGGTGTGGTCACGCAGAACTCCTTGAAAAAGGAGCGCTCGGGGTAGGTCAGTGACCATCCGGGAAGTTCGGCAAGGCGTTTCGCGGCGTAGTGCGCGCGGCTGAGATTCGTTTTGCCAAGGTCCGCAAATCCTTGCTTGCCGAGCAGTGAAGCCCAGATGGTGGCTCGCAAAGCCATCAACTGCTGACTCGTGCAAATGTTGCTCGTCGCCTTCTTGCGGCGGATGTGTTGCTCTCGGGTCTGGAAGGTCAGAACGACCGCGCGGTTGCCGTCGTCATCGGTCGTTTCGCCGGCAATACGTGCGGGCATCTGCCGAACCATGTCCATCTTGCTGCAAAGAAAGCCGAAGCCTGGGCCGCCGTACCAGGGCTCGTTGCCCATGGGCGTGCCCTCTCCGCAGACAACATCTGCGCCTTGCTTGCCGGGGGCTTCGATCACCGAAAGCGAGATCGGATCGACCGAGACGACTGACAGGGCCTCGAGTTCGTGGGCCGCTGCAGAGAGCGCGGTCACATCTTCGAGGACGCCGTAAAAATTCGGGCTCTGGAATGCAACGGCTGCCACGGCGTCGCCGGAGATGGCCTCGGTTGGCGTCGCTCCGTCGACGAGGTCCACCTCCACCACGTCGATATCCAGGTGTTTCAGGTACGTGTGCAGGACGGCGAGTGTGTCCGGGTGAAGGCCCTTACTGACCAGCACGCGCTTGGCCTTGCGCTTGGCGCGCAGTGCAAGCATGACGCCTTCGATGACAGCGGTGGCACCGTCGTAGACCGAGGCATTGCTTACCTCCATGCCTGTGATACGGCACATGAGGGTCTGGAACTCATAGATCGTCGTCAGCGTGCCCTGACTCGCTTCTGGCTGATACGGCGTGTAGGCCGTCCAGAACTCGGTGCGTGAAACGAGGTTGTCTACCAAAGCCGGGCAGAAGTGTCGGTATGCCCCGGCACCCAGAAAACTCGGCATGTCGTCTGCGGTGACGTTGCGCTTCGCAATCTCACGCATATGACGCACAAGTGAATCTTCGGTAAGCGCTGGTCCGACGTCGAGTGAACCGTCGAAGAGACAGTCCTCCGGAATGACCTTCCAGAGTTCGTCCGTGCTTGCCATTCCAATGGCGGCAAGCATGTCAGCTTGGTTCTGTTCAGTATTCTGGACGTACGTCACGGTGGAATGTTCCGGGTGGTGATGTGAAGCGTGTTGTGGTGTCAGGCCTCAGCGGCAACGTGTTGTTCATAGGCGCTGACATCCATCAGCCCCCCCGGGATTTCGCTGGTGGTGACCTTGATCAACCAGCCATCTCCGTAGGGATCGGCGTTGATCACCTTCAGATCGTCTTCAAGTGCGTGATTGGAGCCGGTGACTTCGCCGTTGACGGGACTCTTCAGATCGGAAACGGCTTTCACAGATTCGATTTCGCCAAAAGAGTCTCCCGAGGAGACGGTGTCTCCCACATCGGGCAGTTCCAGAAAGACGAGATCGGAGAGGCTCGCGGCTGCATGTGCAGTGATCCCGATGGTCGCGGTTTCACCGTCGATTCGGACCCACTCGTGGCTCTCTGTGTACTTCAGGTCGCTCGGGTTGCTCATCCTTCGAACATCTCCTGCAGAAGGTGTGTGATGGGATTCGTGGGGGATAGCCCCCCAGATGCATCCGTTCAACGTGAACGTTTGTAGAAAGGCAGGGCGTGCAATGTGACCTCGTAGCGTTTGCCGCTGATCTCCATGGCCATGCGCGTGCCAGGGGCGTCGTGTCCGCTGACCACATAGGCCGTGCCGATGTTCTTGTTCAGGGTGGGCGAGGGGGATCCGCTGACGACCTTGCCGATAGGCGTGTGATCCAGCGAAACCAGCTCATAGCCCTGGCGCGGGACGCGCGGGCCATCGGCTGTGAAGCCCACGAGGACGCGCTCAGGGCCCGTCTCCAGCATCGCTTCAATCGCAGCTCGGCCGGAGAAGTCATGAGTGTGCTTGATGGGGCGGAACACGATGCCAGCCTCGACCGGATTCGTGGTGTCATCCAACTCGTGACCGTACAACGCCATCCCCGCCTCGAGCCGTAGCGTGTCACGAGCGGCGAGCCCGATGGGCGTGAGGCCGAAGTCCTCTCCGGCTTCCAGGATGGACTGCCACAGATCCTGAGCCATGTCGGCGTCAAAGTAGATTTCGAAACCGTCTTCGCCGGTGTAACCCGTTCTCGAGATCATCGCGGGAACACCACCCACCTGACCTTGCCGGAACGAGTAGTACTTCATCTCGTTCAGTTCGGTGGAGTCGATGCCCATGAGTGGCGCAATGACCTCGAGTGAGGCGGGGCCTTGGAGGGCAATCATGGCCAACTCGTCTGAGAGGTCTTCGATCTCGCAGTCGTAGCGTGCTGCAACTTCTCGCATCCACACCAGATCGCGTTCGCGATTGCCTGCGTTGATGCAGAAGAAAACAGAGTCTTCTTCTTTGTAGACCAGGACGTCGTCCATGGTCGTGCCATCTTCGCGCGCAAAGAAGGAATAGCGGATCGCACCGACCTTCATGGTGTGAACGTTGACGTGCACCAGGAATTGGGCCGCCTCGATCGCGCGCGCGCCAGTGATCCGGCAGCGCCCCATATGACAGAGATCGAACAAGCCAACCTTTGTCCGAACGCGGACAACTTCATCCATGATGGCGTCATACTGCACGGGCATCAGGTAACCGGAAAAGTCGACAAGGCGCGCGCCGGCGGCTTCATGGAGGGCCGTGAGGGGCGTGTGCTTGAGCGCGGTTGGCGTGGTCATGGGCGAGGGTCTCCGCGAGGTGCCCGGGAAGCAGAGGATCTTCGCGGAAACGTCGCTCTGACACCAGACGTGGCCGGTCAGGAACGGGGGGGGAACCGAGACCGCCGATCCGCCTCAGTCGCCGAACAGCTTGCGGGCCTCGAGATCCCAGTCGATATCTGCCCATTCGCCGGCACTGAACATGGGGCGTGACCGGGCCTTTTCTTGCTCAGCTCGGCTGCCGAAGTCGCCTAAGGCGTGCTCAGTTTCTGGCTGGGCTCTTCGAGAACTGCCATTCATCACATCCTGGAGGGGGCGCTGGGTGCGTTCCGGGCTGTTTGGGCGCGGTGAGGGCTCGATCACGATGTGGTACTTCTGGCGAGGGGCGGTTGTGGCATGGCTACCCAGGGACTCGATGAAGCCCTTGGGAAAGCCCTCCTGCGCGTACCGAGTGGGGTCTGCCCGCTTGGCCATCCGGAAGCAGTCCATGGCTCGCGGCATGTCCTGGACCCGATAAGCGACCTTGCCCAGGAGGAGGCAGGCCGTGAACGAACTGTGGCCGCTCGACAGGGCGCGGTCTAGATGTCGACCGGCGGCCCGCAGACGACCTGCCTGATAAGCCCTCTGACCGTGCCACACGTGATAACGGGCACGCAGATCACTGAAAAGGCGTCGGATCGCAAGGACTGTCATTAGGGGAGCAGCGAGGGTCTGATTCTTTGGTGAGCGCCAGTAAACAGCCTATCACGGAGCCTCCGATCGGTCATCTGACCAGAAAGGCAGGAATCTGGCCGATCCGGCCCACTGTCAGGTGAGCCCACGAGGCGCTGAAGTGAAAGGCTCGTGCGTAAGAAACAACACGCACGGGCCGGGATTTCTGTTGGGTGCCCTCTTCGGTGTTTCCATGGGGGCAGCGCACCCTAATGGAAGGGTGAGAGAGCCCGTGGTGAAGGCGCCCGCCGCAGGAGGCGATCTCGGCTAGAGTGGCCGGGGTCGCCTTGCCCCTCAGCCAGCCGGAGGAGCCGTTCGTGCCCGTTCGCCTTATCCTTGCCTGCTTCGTCGTCCTGACCGTGCTCGGCATCGCGTTGCTGTTGCTGGAAGAGCCCGTGAACGGGGTGGGGCGAGGAGTCTCGGGGGCGAGCATTCTGGCCTCTCGACCGGAGACGACTTTTCCAGATGCTGGCGAGCTTCAAGCGCAGAGCGCCGACACGAACCCCTCGCCGCTGCTGCCCGAGCACGTTCCGGAGACCCGCGAGGAAGGGTTGGCCGCGCGGGCCGGGATTCTCGCGGACGGTTGGGTCAGTGGTCACGTTGTCGACCCCACGGGCTCGCCGCAAGCAGGCGTGCCGGTTCTGCTCTATGTCGTCGAGGATCCCTGGGATGAAAAGCTGGATGACGACGAGCTCTCTCTGAAGATCGGCTCGATGCGCACCGATGAGGCTGGTGCTTTCAAACTTCCAGCTCGATCGGGAGCCGCGCACACCCTTTTCGCGGGGGGGCTTTCCTGGGCGCGGGTACGGCTCGACGAGGTGGTCGCCTCGGACCAGTTGCAGGTCCGTGTCGAGGACCCGCGGTGGATTGAAGGCGTGGTTCGGGATGCGGAGTGGGCCGAGCCCATCGCCGGTGCGCAGGTGCTGGTCATCGGCGGGGCCGAATCACTGACGGCGCATGCCGATGAAACGGGGGCGTTCCGCCTGGCACCGGTGCCGTTTGAGAATGTTCAGCTCGCTGCATGGGCGCCCGGCTTTGAGATCGGTTTCGTAGAGGATGCGTTGCCCGGGTGGGAGCCGGTGACGATGGAACTGGAGCCGGGGCGTGAGGTCACCGGCACGGTGATTCACGCCGAGACACGCGAGCCTCTGGTAGGTGTCGAGGTTCGTTTCAGCATGGATCTGGCGGCGCGAGTCGCCAACGAGGGGTCTCCCGAACTGGAAGCGGCACAAGACACCGTGTTCGAGCAGGTGGTGTTGACCGACGAGGCGGGCGAGTTCTTTGTGCCCGATGTGCCGTCCACGGGCTTCGTTCTAGATCTCACCGCCGAGGGTTTTGTGCCCCATCGGCATACGGGCTGCGTGGACTGGGTGCTTCCACTTCACTGCCCCATCAGCCTTCGCATGAGCCCCCTCGAAGAGGTTCAGGGGCGTGTCGTGGTGGGGCCGGATCAGGCCGGGGTGCCTGGCGTTCCGGTCGAGTTGTCTGCCGATGACGAGGTCTTGGTGCGGGGCACTGCGGATGAGACGGGCGCGTTCTCCTTCGCTCTGGATGAGTGGAGCGGACAAGGGAGGCTCGTCGTGACGGCCTTCGGGGACGAAGACTTGCGTGGCAGCACGCGGGTGCGCAGGCATTCTGATGAGCAGGAGTTGCTGGTGCATCTTACGGAGCCTGTGTCACTGCGCGTGAAAGTCACGGCTGGCTCGAGCCCGATTGCAGGGGCTCAGGTGGCGGTGGAGGCAGGTCGCGGGCCGGACGAACCCATGCTGGTGAGCACCGGGTCGGACGGCACCGTCGAGTTGAGTTACTCCCGTTCGTCGCCGGACGTGGAGCATGTCTCGCTGCAGGCTCGTTACGCCGGCACTCAAAGTTTGCCGATCGAGGTGGGTCTGGTCGAAGCGGAGGGGCTCTCGGAGATCGTGCTCGACCTCGAAGAGGGCACGTGGATCGAAGGTGTGGTGCGGGATGTTGCGGGGCATCCCATTGCCGGGGCCAGGGTCTGGGGGCGTGGGGTCGTGGGGGCGCACACGGACTTCGAAGGCACTTTTCGTCTCGGACCTCTGGAGGAAGGAACCGGGGTCAAGTTGACGGCCTTCGCGCCAGGCTATCGGGAAACCCGCACGGTCATCGACGCGGTGTCTCCCTGGATGGACGCACTGAACATCACGCTCGAATCGGTTGTCCTGTGGACAGGCCGCGTCATCGATGGCGCCACCGGATTTCCGGTCGAGAAGTACCACGCTCGCTTGCAGCGTGAACGCCTCATGGACACGGGGCCGGTCTTCAAGAACTTGAAGATGCGGGTGGATCACCCGCCTGGCGACCCGGGGGCATTGAGTGCCGAGTTGCCCTCCGAGGGGCGCTACCGCTTGCTCATCTCGTCGTTGGATTACGCCGAAGCGGTGAGTGAGATCGTGGTTTTTGATGGCACTCGGGAGCCGCCTCCAACCGAGATTTTTCTGATGCCGGCTGCGGTGTTGGAGGTCACGGTGAGAGATTCCTCCGGTCGGCCTGTGCCCGGGTTCCGCGTCAATGTTGTCGACGCGCTCGCCTCGAAAGACCCCAAGCGCCAGAAGAAGGCACGTAAAAATAGCCCGAGCCGGCGCACCAACAGCGAGGGCGTGGCCCGTTTCAATCTTGGGGCCGGTGGGGTTTATCGGTTGGCCTCGGGTGGCGCCGGTTGGCTCGGGCCTCAGCAACTGAACGTGACGCCCGGCCCTGTAATCGAGGAAACGTATCACCTGCCAGCAACCGGCGATCTGGCGCTGGTGGTGCTGGATGACTCGGGCTCGCCGATGAATCGGCCACGCGTGACCGTGCGCACTGCCGGCAAGAATCGCGCTTATGATTTGATGCGCAAGTCTTCACCACGGGGCGCGCCGGAGCAGGTGCTGTTCGAGGCGTTGCCACCCGGCGAGTACGCGTTGAGCGTTCGGGCGCGGGGTCACGAGTCCATCAAGGCGACGACGGTGGTGATGCCCCGTCGGACGCAACACAAGCAGCTGGTGTTGCGGAAGAGCACTCCCCCGCCGAGGCCCACCGGAGCACACGCGGGTCATTCAACGGGAACGGTGCGCCACAAGAAGCACTGAGGTAAGCGCCTCGAACGCTTCATTTGCTGGAGTGCCGAGGGCGCAAGAGGTGGACGTCTTGCGGTACCTCATGCGTGCTCTTTGTTCCGTCTGGCCAGAGAACCGAGACCGCCCGGGGTTGAGCCTCGCCGAGCCCGAAGTGAACGCCTCGTTGATGGTTGCCGAGATAGCCTGAGCCAGCGCGGACGATGGCGACCTGGGGCGCGGCTTCTCCCTCGAGCAGCAACTCGATCCGAGCACCCACCGCATCGCGATTCGCTGCCGAGCCTTCGGGGACCACCCGCAGAGAACGTCCGCCACTGTCATTGCGCAGGTAAACAAGAGGGCCATTGTTAGCCGTGACGACAAGGTCGAGATCTCCGTCTCCGTCTGCGTCGGCGGCAGCGAGTCCTCGCGAGGGAAGTTCCTGCGCCGCCCATGCTCCGGCCCGGTCAATGTCGACGAGTTCCCAGCGGGGGACATCGCGGTGGTGGGTCAGTGCGTGAGGTTCTGTGACGTTCTCGAACAACTGGTTCGGCTGCCCGACACAGATCATGGTGGTCTCGTAGTCCGGACTTGTGTAGCCGTTGGCGACAAAGGCGTCGAGGTCGCCGTCGTTGTCGAGGTCTGCGAGGACGCAGCCCCAGCCCACGTAACCGACCGAGTGGCGCGCGAGCCCTGCACGCACTGCAACATCCTCGAAGCGCGGCATGAACTTGCGCGTACTTGGTTGGTGACGGTGGTTGTTGCGGTACAGCGCGTTGGGTTCGAGTTGCCAGTTGGTGAGCGCCAGATCGACATCACCGTCGCCGTCCACATCACCGCCGGCCAGCCCCATGCCTCCACGTGGATCGTCGAGGCCGACGAAGAGCGAGAGCTCTTCAAAGTGTCCTTGGCCGTCATTTTCCCAGTAGGTGTTGGGCGTCGTGTCGTTGGCGACATACAGATCGGCGTCTCCGTCTTCGTCCGCATCAAAGAAAATCGCACCCAGGCTTTTTCCATCCGGTGCGAGAAGTCCGGAGAGTTCGGTGATGTCGGTGAACCGTCCGCCCCCTTCGTTGCGGTACAGCACGTTGGGCTGACCTGGGAACACATAAGGGAGCATGGCAAGGGGGTCTTCTCGTCGGTGGCCGGGCTCCTCGGACTCGGGGGGGATCAGCGCCAGATCGAATTCCAGATAGTTGGTCACGTACAGGTCGAGATCTTCATCGCCATCGACATCGGCAAAGGCTGCACCTGCGCCCCAGCGTGTATCGCCCGTTCCGGCCTCTGCCGTGATGTTCGTGAATCGATTCCCGTCGTTACGCCACATGACATTGGGGCCGTCGTAGGTGACGTAAAGATCCTGGTCCCCGTCCGCGTCCCAGTCTGCAAAGCAGGCGCCCATGCCAGAGCCGTTCGGAGTCTCCAGCCCCCAGGCCGCCGTGACGTCGGTGAAATGTCCCGTCCCGTCGTTCAGGAACAGACGTCCGGACTGTTCGGTTCCTCCGACCACGTAGAGATCCGGGCTCTCGTCGCCATCGACATCAGCCCAGGCAGCTCCTGGACCCATGGTGGGGCGAATGTCCCATTGCTCCTGCCCTTCGGTGTGCGTGAAGGAGAGCCCTGCATCCGCCGTGGCCTCGGTCAACCAGGCCTTTGTTTCCGAGTGTTCTTCGTCGGAGGTGTTCTGGCGGCAACTGCTCAAGAGACAGAGGGCCATGGCCATGAAGAAGGCGCTCCTTGTCATTCGCGAAGGGCAGCGCGTTTCTTGATTCACTGATGTATGAAAGCGATGGGGGTCCAAGTTTGAGTCACCTACCGCAGGTTTCAGGGGGTGTTCTGAACGGCTCTTGCCACGGTTATCCCGTTTCTCGCATTCCGCTTCACATCGACCCGCACTTTTTTGAGAAATCCGGGTCAAAACACACACCCAAAGTGAACGAGATGAGATTCTTCTGTCTCGAATTGCATGCTTCGGCTCTTACCAATAAGTATTCGCTCAACCCTTGGAGAGGAAGAATGAACTGCGGAACGTGCAAAGGAGTGCTCCGTCAATGCCTCAAATGCGACACCGTCTGGTGCTTTCAATGCCACGGAAAGTGTCCAACTTGTGGTTCGAGCAATCATCAGAAGGCCTGAATCCGCAGAAACTTTGATGCACTGGGACTCTTGTCCTAGGAGCCCTAAACACAGTCTGAAGAAACCATGAAACTCCTCACCACTCTGAACAACAGAAGGTTTAAATGCGGACGTTCCTTGAAGTCGAGCCTGAACGCATCCTCTACGAGACAG
>JAQWOM010000027.1 GCA_029245865.1 Planctomycetota bacterium | reverse complement strand
CGTCGACGCGAAAGCAAAGGCCCCTTCGAGTTTCTCCCACAGCTTGCCCATGGGGTCGGGCTCCACCATCGAATCGATGATGTCGAACTCGAAGTCATGCTCGAGCGCCGGCGAAAGGATGTGCAAGAACTCCAGCGGCATAAGATCTGCGCTGTACGGCTGACCCAGTTTGGGGTCACCGCGTTCGGGGTAGTACATCACCACACGTTGAGTCATCACATGGTCGCCAAATAGAAATGTCTTCAGAGAAAAACCTTGTGCCTCGGGAGTTCCACGTCGGCGTCACCCAAACCAGATAACTCCAGTCTGACTGAAGACCCAGATCCCCCTGAGAACTACGGTCAACCTCGAATTCGAAGGATAACCCATAGATCCCCAAGCGCATACGGAAGCTGAGGACACACCCTCGCATGGCATGTTTTGGCGGCCCTCAGCAGGACAGGGCTCAGGCCCTACGCCACACCGTCCAGTTCTCACGAACCGGTCCTGCATGGACTCGCGGCGATGAGTGCCTCGCGACCATGCTCTCGTCATCCTTCGCAATTCGGCAACCGAAGCGGCGAACAGTCTATGATTTGATTCCGTGAAACCGATGCCATCAGTTCACCTCCCCGCCCGACACAAGCCCTTCCCACGGAACGCCTCGCGACAAGTCACCCAGAGGTCTGTTTCTCGGGCAGAACTCCGCGACCGAGTGAGCAAAAATCGCCCCGAGAGCCGATCGCCGTGACACCCGCCGCTCAGCCGTCACGAAACGCGAGCAGGCATGCCCTGCCCGAAACTCACTGGCCCACCGAATCAGAGGCGCAGAGCAGTCTCCTCTTCTCTCCCCTCACCCTTCGCTGCGGTCTCAAGATTGCAGACCGCACATGGGTCCCCGCCATGGTGCCCTGGCGCGCAACCGAAGACGGTTTTGTCACAAGCCAGGTCCTGGACTGGTATCAACGATTCGCCACCGGACGGCCCGGAGTGCTTGTCGTGGAAGCCACAGGCATACGCGATGTGCCCAGTGGCCCCTTGTTGCGCATCGGGCACGACCGCTTTCTCCCTGGACTGCGACAACTCGTAGACACAGTGCGCGAAGCGAGCGGCGGACAGACTCGCCTCTTCATTCAACTGATTGATTTCCTGTCCATTCGACGGCGACCCGATCGAACGCGCTACCTCCTCGAGTTCCTCCAGTTGACGCCGGAGCATTCCAGGCGCTTCGAAGAGGTCACCAACACATCTGCTGAAGGAACAGAGGCCGAACGACGTCAGGCTCTGTCAGGCCTCGACGACGACACCCTTCGGTCTATTTTAAACGAGAGGGAATTCGAGGCCTTGCAACAAGGGGCCCGAGAACGCGTCACAGACATCCATCTCCCTCATGTAAACGAACTACCCCAAACCCTTCCGGGCCTCTTTTCTGCAGCGACCCTCCGCGCCCGTGACGCGGGCTTCGATGGTGTCGAGCTTCACTACGCACATGCCTACACCATGGCGTCTTTTCTCTCGCGCAAGAACAACCGCAAAGACGGATACGGAGGAGACCTCCAGGGGCGCATTCGATTGCCACTCGAGGTCTATCACGACACTCGCCGCGCTGTCGGCGAAGGGTTCGCAGTGGGCGCCCGCTTCCTCTCGGATGAAGTCATTGAAGGCGGCAGCACTGTCGAGGATGCGGCCTGGTTCGCCACGCGCTTTGCCCAGGCAGGCATGGACTTCCTCTCTCTTTCGCGTGGAGGCAAGTTTGAAGACGCTCGGCAACCAGCCGTCGGCAAGGCCGCTTATCCGTACACGGGTAAGAGCGGGCATGCCTGCATGCCCACGGTGTTCGGGGACTCTCCGCCCTTCGGCCTCAATTTGCCACACGCATCCGAGGTGCGCCGCGCCGTACGCAAGGCGGGTCACGACACTCCGATAATCGCCGCCGGAGGAATCTCGACCTTCGAGTTGGCAGAAAACGCCCTGTCCTCAGGCGCCGCAGATCTTGTGGCTGCAGCACGTCAGTCACTGGCCGACCCCGACTGGTTCCTCAAGATACGGCAGGGCCGTGGTCACGAAGTGCAGCGTTGCCTCTACACCAACTACTGCGAGGCCCTCGATCAGCAACACCGCTCGGTGACCTGTCAGCTCTGGGACAGGCTGGAGGGCGGAAAACGCACGGAGGATGCGCGACGTCGACTCGAAGCACCTGCCGACGGCTGGCGCGCACCGAGCCGCTGAGTTCAAAGAGACAGGCCCTCGCCCCCGTGGCTCAGTTGTCTTGAGGGTCGCCGTCTGTGAGCGACATCCATGCGTACGCCCCTCCGAGCTCACGAAGAACCGTAGCCCAGAGTTTCTCGGGGGCGATGGCGAAGATGTGCCGCGCCTCGGCGGGGCGCACGATCCAGGAACCTTCACGAGTCTCGGCTTCCAGTTGACCGCTTCCCCATCCCGAATAACCAGCAAAGGCACGCACGCTTGCTGGATCTGCCTCTCCTTGCGCGAGATCCTCGATCCCGGTTCCGAGCACGACATCCCGGACCACCGTCTTGCCAGCCATTTCTTCGCCGCGACACACCAGTTGCAGCAGATTGCTCTGCACCGGCCCCCCCTCGTGCAGAGACACATCCGCCCAGCGAGGATCGATGTCGTCGATGACATCACGGAGTCGATGCTCCAGAGGCCTGTTCAGAACGAGCCCGACAGTTCCTTCGGCATCATGCTCGACGATCAAGATCACGGACTTGGCGAAGTTGGGGTCCTGCAGGGCCGGACTGGCAACAAGAAGGAAGCCTGACTGGTGGGTTAGATTCATAGATGTCACGTAGGGAAGGGCCCCGAACAAGCGCTGACCAGTGTAACCGCATCGCGGGCTCACCCTCCGGCGACCTGGCAGTCCTTTGCCAGGGAGGCGAGAGAAGGCTATACCCCCTTCCAGACCCCACGCACAACGGAGCAAAGACATGTACGACCCCATGATGGTCGCGCCCATGCGCGATGAACTGACCCATGCAGGAGTTCGATCGCTCGGCACCGCCGATGAGGTCCAGAACGTGCTCAACGAAGCCGGAAAGACCTCACTTGTGGTGGTCAACTCCGTCTGCGGCTGTGCCGCCGCCAATGCCCGCCCGGGCGTGCGCCTTTCCATGCAACATGCCACCCAGCCTGACAACGTGGTCACCGTCTTCGCAGGCGTTGATCGGGAAGCCACAGACTGCGCCCGCAGATTCTTCAAGGGCTACATGCCTTCGTCTCCATCCATTGCCTTGCTCAAGGGTGGCGAGGTCGCGTTCATTCTGCAGCGCCACGACATCGAAGGCCGAAGCCCCGAAGACATCGCCACCAAGATCTCCGCAGCCTACGACGAACATTGCGCATGAGCCTCTGCCGGGCCAAGGCGCGCTGACTCAACTCAGTCGTCTTCGTCCGCTGAAGTCAGCAGCACAATGGCCCGTTCCACGCCACGTGCCACCGCGGCGAGAAAGGCCCCGTCCAGAGTCTCGACGGTGTCACTCGCCCGGTGGTAGTTCGGGTTACGAAAGTTGGCCGTATCCGTGAGCATCACCGCGGGCACCCCGATGTCCCAGAAGCTGGCGTGATCCGACCGACGACTGTCGGGCATGATCCACCCCTGCCCCGGAAGAGAGGAGAACACCTCCACTCTCAAGACCGTGCTCCGCGCACTTGCGAGAGCCAAGCTGACCGTGTCCGCCAGCGACTGGGATTCGAGATTCCCCAGAATCAGCAAGAAGTCGCCCACGTCACCCACGTCGAGCAGCAAGTCTGAGCCCGGCGGCATGCGCTGAGCACCGTCCATCCGGTTGGTGTAGCCCACCGATTCCAGATCGATCATTCCGACACACCGCGCGCGCTCTTCGCTCGACATGCTGTTGGCATACTCGCGTGATCCAGCGAGGCCCGATTCCTCGCCGTCAAACCAGATCAGGCGGACCTCCGCTCCCAGCGAGCGGCCCGAAAGTCGACGGGCCACCTCCAGCAGTGCCGCGACCCCGCTGCCATTGTCGTCGGCGCCCGGACTGGGTGGCACGGTGTCCCAGTGAGCGCCCACCAGAATCAGCGGCGCATCGGCACGGTTGCCCGGGATGCGAACTTCCACATTGGTGAGATGAGCCCCCCCCACAAAGTCGTGCCATTCAAAAGAATGGAACTGGACCTCATAACCCCACGCCTCCAAACGACCCGCGAGAAAGGCTGGCGTCTCGGCATAGCCCTCTCCAGACGGAGATCTCCACAGCGGAAGGCTCCGGACATGCTCCAGCACCGAGTCACTCGTGATCGGCACTCGGGAGACGCCCGAGACTGCGGGCGCGTCTCCAACGCTTTGACATGCCACCAGCCAAAGGCTCAGACATGCCACCAGTGTGACAACACGCTCAACGGCTGGGTACACGATCACCGCGACACTTGGCCAGCATCGTGTAGTCGATCTCGGTAGGTCTCATAAAGCTCCGTGTGGCGACTCTTCAAACCCACGTCGCGACCACCCACGAAAACCTGCCGAGCACGTGACGTGATTTGCAAAGGGCTGCCCTGCGTCACGAAAACATCTGCGCGCAAGCCCGAACGAAGTCTGCCGATCTCGGATTCAAGTCCAAGGACATCTGCGGCACCTGCGGTCAGAGCGTGAAGTGCATCGTCCTCGGACAATCCGAAGGCCACTGCCATGGCTGCCTGATACGGCAAGTTGCGTGCATCCCACGCAGAGTCTGTGCGGAACGCAATCTGAACACCTGCGCGCTGCAGCAGGCTGGCATTGGAATAAGCGGCGTCGTAGGGATCACTACGCATCAGCGGCATCGACAGCACGGGCCCTACGATGACGGGTACGTCGGCGAGAGCGAGGCGGTCCGCGACCTTCCAGGCACCGCGCCCCCCCGAAATGATCACATCCAGCGCAAACTCATTCGCGAAATCCAAGACATCCGCAATTTGATCCGGCCGGTTCGCCGAAAACACCACAGGCGCCAGGCCGAGTGCAAACGGGGCAAGCGCCTCCAGTCGTGGATCGTAGGCCGGGTGCCGAAGGCCAGGCTCCGTCAGGCCTGACACACGAGCATATTCACGAGCCTCTTCAAAG
>JAQWOM010000026.1 GCA_029245865.1 Planctomycetota bacterium | reverse complement strand
CGAGTGGACTGATGAGGATAAAGACGGATTCGAGAAGTCTGTCATAGACCAAATCTCAAACTACAGCCCCAACTTTAGAGACCTTATTTTGCACTGCGAAACAAGAACGCCCAGAGAAATCGAAGCAGAGGTCGGGCTAACTGAAGGCAACATCTTTATGGGAGAGCTGACGTTTGACCAACTGCTATTCAATCGACCATTTCCGGGGTATGCGCAGTACCGGTCACCTATTAAAGGCATGTATATGTGTAGTTCTGGTACGCACCCTGGTGGCGGCGTAATGGCGGCACCGGGCGCCAATGCAGCGCGCGAAATTCTGGCCGATTTGAAAAAACCCAACACCGAAGGTCATGGCCGTCGCGCGCCCCCGACTGACGCCCAGATCTGACAAGGTACGTACAGCCAACTCCACGAGCGCAATCAGAGAAGAGAGCGCAGCGAATGCGAGGCCCGCAAAGAACAGCGTTCCCAGGAGGCCGCCTCCTGACGGCATCTCCCTGAACAGCACGGGCATCCAAACGAATGTTAGCCCTGTGCTCGCGGGGCCACTCTCTTGCACCAAAACCGACGGGTCCTGGCCGGCCAGGGGAGCCAGCGCGAACACGGCGGGAATGATCGCAAGCGCTGCCAGCAAGGAAGCACAGTTGTTTCCGAGGCCCGTTGAAATGCACTCACGCCCGGTGCGCATGTCACGGCTGGCGTAAATGGCGTAGCACACCATCAGCCCCCATCCAGCCCCTGTACTCCAGGCCGATTGCGTGAGCGCCTCGAGCCAGACCGTGTGATCGCTGAGCAACCGATCGAAATCGAAGCTCGTCAGGAAATCCATGCCGCCAGAAGCTCCCTCGAGCGAAAGACCACGGGCCGCAGAAACGATCAGAACAACAAACAGCGCCGGAACCAGAATCTTGCAAACGCGCTCGATTCCACCAGTGACACCCAACACGACAACGCCACAAGCCGCGGCAATCGACAGCAAGTGTGTGAGCGCAGGCCCCCACGACTTTGTGAAGTCCAGAAACACCGAATCGGCGTTGGCAGCCGTGACCTCACTCAGCCCACCGCTCAACGCCAGCCAGAGATAACGCAAGGTCCAACCGCTGACGACGGAGTAATAGAACAGGATCGCAATGGTGCAGAAGGCAACAAAGCCGCCGCGCCATGCCGTCCGCTTTCCGAAAACCGTGGCGAAGGCCCCAACCGGGCCACGCTTGCTCGCGCGCCCGATCGCAAACTCGGCCATCAGCAAAGGAATCGACCAGGTGAACAAGAAAATCGCCCACGGAATCAGAAAGGTTCCGCCGCCGTTCTGCGCGAGGATGCGTGGAAAGCGCCACAAGTTGCCCGTGCCGATGGCCATGCCCAGGGTGGCGAGGATCAGTCCCCAGCGGCTGGAAAAAACCTTGCTCAACGAGACTCTCCGCCGCCTGTGATGGTGCGCACTTTGTCTGCGCGTGGTCCCGAGGGCTCAAGCTTCAAGAAGATCTGTCCGAAACGATCGCGCCGGCCATCGCTCCCCAGCCCTCCCAGGCCCTGCATTCGAAAAAGTGCGTACGCGGCATCGGCTCGATAGGTTCCGGCTGACTCCGTGCCCCGCTCGAGAGCGCTGTTCGCAGCGCGCCAGTCGGCGTCTGCCTGAAGCTGCAGGTACAGGGCCAGAAAGGCTTTGCCCTGAGCCCAATGCAAGTCTGCCGCCAGCGCCGGGTCCCGCCCGGCATGTTCCAGGCCGGCCGTCGCGTACTCCACAGCTTCATTGAACCGGTCTAACCCGAGGCAGGCCCGAGCTGCACCGAGCAGGGCCACCGCGTTGTCAGGCTGCTCGACGAGCACACTGCGTGCTTTTCCGAGTGCGGCCGAGTTTTCCCCTGCACCGAGTGCGTCCTGAACGGCATCCAGCCGCAACTGGAAGCCTTCTGCCGCAGGATCACCACAAGACCCCAGAACCAGGAGGAAGCCGCACAGGAGCACTCCCAACCCGGACCTCGCAACTGAAGAGAAGGAGCAAGAACATCCGCAGATTCTCCCCGAGGGAGCTGCTTTTCCGGGGGGCTGTGCACAGCTCGCCATTTCGACTCTCCGGCGTTCAGGAGCAAACATCGTGACCCAGACCCACTCGTCGGGCCTTCTCGGTCAGACCAGCATTTCGGCTGGCAAGGGGGATGTCCACCGGAAACGACAGGCCCACGCGCCCCACCCCCTCCTCGAGAGGGGCAGCCCAGGACAGCACGAGATCCTCGACAGCAGGATTGAGGCTTCGTCCGCCCCCTCCGGACACTAGGATGCGCCCCATGACTCGCACATTTCTTGTCGATGGCTCCGCACTCGCCTACCGCTCGTACTACGCGCGGGGCCCTGGCCCTGCCTATTCCTATGCGGCATCCCTGATCTCACTGATCGAGCGAGAGCAACCCGACTACGCCATCGTGGCCATGGACACGCCCAAGCCGACTTTTCGTCACGAGACGTTCAAGGAATACAAAGCCACGCGCCAGAAGACGCCGCCCGAACTGATTGCCCAGTTGCCGACCTTCGAGCGCATCGCCGATGCGCTGGGAATGGTTGTCTACGCACTCCCCGGTTGGGAGGCCGACGACGTCATCGGAACCCTTGCGCGTCAAGCCTACGAGGCAGGGCACGAGGTCTTCATTGTCAGCGGTGACAAAGACTTCATGCAGGTCATCAATGATCGCACGTCGATGTACCTCCCCGCGGCAACCGGCAGTGAGCCAGCCATCCTGGGTGCCGAGGCCGTCAAAGAGAAGTTCAACTGCCGCCCAGACCAGGTCATCGACGTCCTCGCTCTCATGGGCGACACCTCGGACAACGTTCCGGGAGTGCCCCAGGTCGGAGCCAAGACGGCCCTCAAGCTCATCGGGCAATACGAAGGCCTCGACGACATCTACGCAAAGCTTGACGGCATCAAGCCGCCCTCTCTTCAGTCGCGCCTCCGAGAAGGCAAAGACAGCGCCTACCTCTCGCTGGACTTGGTCACGATTCGACAGGAAACCCCGATCACGCTCGGCCTCGACGACCTGGCCTACGCAGGGCCTGACATGGATGAGGCTCGCACTCTTTTCCTTGAGTTGGACTTCCCATCGCTTCTGCAGCGGCTCGGCCAAGAACCCAGTGCGGATGCACATCCGAGGGAGTACCACATCGTCGACTCGGTCGAGGCCTACGAGTCCTTCCTCGAGCTTGCGCACCAGGCAAAAGACTTCGTTTTCGATCTGGAGACCACCTCGATCAAGGCCCTTGAGGCGGAGATTGTCGGACTCGCGTTTGCATTCGAAAGCCACACCGCGTGGTATCTGCCGGCCAACCTCCCCGAGCCGATCTTCGGAACAGGTGATCGGGGACGCACGGCTCGAGAGCGCGCCACGGGATCGGGGGACGACCAGGGCATGTTTGCGAGCCCCACCGCCTCGACCGCCGGAACTGGCCTCCCGGGCGACCCTCTGATTCCACCTGAGGGGAGTGACCTGCGCCGTTTTCTGGACGACCTCAAGCCCATCCTGGAGGACTCCGCCGTTGGCGTGGTCGGGCAGAATCTCAAATACGACCTGCTCGTTCTGAGCCGGTACGGACTGCAACCGAAGCGAATCGCTTTCGACACCATGCTCGCGTCTTATTGCCTGGATGCACATCAGGCTCAGCACGGACTCGACTTTCTTTCCCTCAAGCACCTCGGCATCACCAAGATTCCCACTTCCGACCTCATCGGAAAAGGCGCCAAGCAGATCAGCATGTGGGATGTTCCCGTTTCGCGATGTGGCGAATACGCCTGCGAAGATGCCGACTGCACCTTTCAACTCTGGGAACTCTTCGAGAAAAAACTCGAGGGGTCTGAAGTTCAGGAGGTCTTCCGCGACATCGAGATACCTGTGCTCAGCGTCCTGCAGAGCATGGAGACCCATGGCGTGTTCATCGATCGAGATCTGCTCGCTCGCGTTGGCACCGAGATGGGAGAGCGCATCGAGACGCTTCGAGCAGAGATTCATGAGCTCGCCGGTGAAGAATTCAATGTCGGCAGCCCCAAGCAACTGGGCCAGATCCTCTTCGAGAAACTGGCCATCCACGACGAGCTTGGGATCAAGCGCATCAAGAAAACAAAAACTGGATTCAGCACCGACGCCAGCGTTCTCGAGTTGCTTTCTGCACACCCCCTGGCCGCGAAAGTCATCGTGTACCGACAGCTCACCAAGCTCAAGGGCACCTACGTGGATGCGCTCCCCGCCCTCATACATCCCTACAGCGGACGCATTCACACCTCTTACAACCAGGCCGTGGCCGCCACAGGACGCCTGAGTTCCACCGACCCCAACCTTCAAAACATTCCTATCCGTACAGCGGAAGGTCGTCGGATTCGTGAAGCATTCGTAGCGGAACCCGGGAACGTCCTTCTTGCAGCTGATTACAGTCAAGTGGAGCTGCGACTGCTTGCCCACCTCTCCGGTGATGAAGCACTCATTGATGCATTCCAGTCTGGCGAAGACATTCACCGCCGCACGGCTGCGCTGGTCTTTGGAGTCGAACAGAGTGACGTGTCTTCCGAAATGCGCTCACGCGCCAAAGCGATCAATTTCGGAATCATCTACGGCATGGGAGCCCAGCGGCTCTCGCGGGAAATCCACGTCACCCTGAAAGAAGCTGCTGCCTTCATCGAGCAGTACTTTGAAACGTTTCCGCAGGTCAAAGAATGGCTTGACGACACACGCGAACGGGCACGCAAAGAAGGCTTCGTCAGCACTCTCGCCGGACGACGGCGCCGGCTCGATGGCCTGGAAAGCGCGGATCCGCGAACCTATGCAGCCCTCATGAACATGGCAGTCAACACGCCTATTCAAGGCACGGCAGCCGACCTCATCAAGCTGGCGATGATTCGAGTGCAAGCAGCGCTCGAATCCGACGCGCCCACAGCTCGCATGACCTTGCAGGTGCACGACGAACTCGTGTTCGAGGTACCCGAGGCAGACGTCACCACTCTTCGAGATTTGATCGTCCCACTCATGGAGTCAGCCATGCAACTCGACGTCCCCTTGGTCGTGGACACCGGCATGGGTAGCAACTGGCTCGAAGCTCACTGAACGGAAAACCCCCTCTCAGAGGCGCCCCCGGGCAACATGGCCCGGAGGCATCCATTTAAAGAGCTAAATGACAATTAAAGCGCATTGACGCGCCGACCCAACCGCTGTAAGTCTAGTGCCTAGTACGAAGGGGGCTTCGAGCGAGCAGGGCAGTCAACAAACAGTTCGAGTTCCTGCAGTTCTGCATGAGTGGCGCCTCATCAGCAGCGGCCGCTCAAACGGGCAATCCAGGCATTTCTAAAGAACACCCCGCATCAAGAAGCGGCAAACATGACGCAAGAACAAGCCGTTGTGCAATGCGTTCAGCAACACGCCGAACCATGCGATTGAATCTCCTCCTGACTGAAAACTCCTCCCTTTGTTTTCACACCCACCTCGGTCGTCGACGCAAGTCGCCAATCGAGGTGGGTGCTTTTTTTGCAAGGAATCTTGAAGAGAAAGCGCGCACTCGGTGAGTGCCACGGTCTTTCGCCTGCGTACTTCAGGACGAGATCCATGTCGCGGTCTCGCAAGAAATTAGATCCGTCGCGATGGACTTCGCGTCAAAGGTCGCATTGCCAAGCACTGCAACTGCTCGCCCCTCGCGCGGCCGAAGCTCAATCTCGGCGGTGAAGCCGGGGCCGCGCCCTCCATGCGTCAGTCGCAAGGGCGTCCCTGTGTGCACACGCCAGCCGAGCCCACCCTCCCCATGCCGCTTTTTTCTGCCCGCACCGGGGCAATGAATCCGTTGCATCTCGGCAAGAGGGTGCTCCGGGTCATGCCCTGCCGCGAGGTGTTCATGAAGCACGTGAACCAGGTCACCAGGGGGACCCCAAAGCCCTCCATGAGGAGAGAAGAGCGGTTTGCGCACCTTGACCTTTAACCATGCCCCTTTCGAACCAGGCACGGCACCGTCAGAGAAGCTCCCGAGAGCGCTCGTCAGCAAACCCATTCGAGTCCAACGCCGGACGTGGCCGCGGGCGACATGCCCGCTGCCTTGCCTCGGGACCCAGGGCTCGAAGCCTGTGTGCAACGCGCCGACGGAGCGCAACCCATGCTCCAGTACGAGTTCTCTGAAAGGCTTCCCCGTCACTTCAGCCAAGACCTCACCCAGCAAGGCATACCCCAGATTGGTGTAACGGTAGGTTGCCCCGGGTGGCCTGCTCAACCAGTGACGACGAGCAAGAACCTCTCGCAGAGCGCTCCGTGGCTCCGGCCACGTCTCGCCAGCATCAAGAAACCAAGAAGCCGCATGCAGTTGATGATCGGCGAAGCCCGCCCCATGACTCACCAGATGCCGAACGGTCATGCCTTTCCAGTAAGCATGCGAGCGCCCTCGATCACCGGGGATCAAGTCGGGCACCAGGTCGACAACGCGCGCGTCCAGAGACAAGCCCACGCGAGACAGTTCGCGCACGCACACCGTGGCTGTGATCACCTTGGTGAGCGAATACCACGCAAAGATCGTATCCAGGTCCACGGAGCGACCAGTTTCTAGATCTGAAACACCGCTGCTGACGCACGCACTCCGCCCATCACGATCCAGGAGCACGGCCGCGAGAGCTGGCACGCGTTGTTTCGAGCGATGAGCCTCAAGCCGCCCACGGAGTTGTCGGTTCACGTCCTGGCCATGCTCAGCCACAAGCCGCTGGAGCGTCACGACGACGTCTGGCCCATCAGTCAGGCCGTATGAACGACGCGACCTTGCACCATCGTCAACTGCGGCCATCCCATGAGTTCCATGCCTTCGTAAGGCGTGAGCTTGGCCTTCGAGTGATGTTCCGCTCCTCGGACGATGCGCCGCTCTTCAGGATCCACCAGCACCAGGTCGGCGTCGAAGCCTTCCTGCACGCGCCCCTTGCGTGTGAAGCCATGTACGGAAGCAGGTGTCACGGCCCCCCTCTCGATGACGGTCGCCAGATCCAAGACACCTCGCTCCACCAGAGTCAGACACAACGGCATGAAGATATCGAGACACGGAATCCCTGAGGGAGCCTTCTCGAAAGGCCTGGCCTTTTCTTCGGCGGGATGCGGCGCATGGTCAGAAGAGAGGCAATCAATGGCCCCCGTGCGCAGCCCTTCAATCAGGGCCTCCTGGTCTTGTTTCGTTTTGATGGAGGGATTGACCCGCAACACGGTCCCCATGCGCTCCGTATCTTCGTTCGTGAAGTACAGGTAATGGGGACACGTCCCAGCCGTCACCGGCTTGCCCGCATCACGCGCGGCTTTCACAAGTTCTGTCGCACCACCTGACGACATGTGAAAAATATGGACGCGAGTTCCGCATTCTTCCCCTAGAGCAAGTGCATTGCGCGTTGCCGTGATCTCGGCTTCCGCCGACCGCGCCAGATGCCAGGTCTTCGCACCTCCTGCGCCGTGCTCTCGCACTCCAGCAGCAATCGTGGCTCCATCCTCGGCATGGACAAACAACCAATGGCCTGTTTCTGCGACAGCTGCAAAGAGCTTTCGCAGACGTTCCTCTCCAGACACATCGATCCCGCCGGTCGAAGGTCCCAGGAAGAGCTTGTAGCCAGCCACGAGATCCGACATCTCCGCGACATGCCCAATGATTTCGGGCACCAAACTCCCGTACACACCGACATTCACCACTGATTTCGGGCGCACCTGCTCGAGCTTGGATTCCACAGCCCGGCGACTGGTCATGAGCGGCTGATTGTTTTGAATCTCTAACAGGGTGGTCACACCCCCAGCTGCTGCAGCTGCAGTCCCTGTGAGATAGCCTTCCTTCTTTTCGAGCCCCGGCTCTCGCAGGTGCACGTGATCGTCAATAAATCCCGGAAGCAGCCAGCGGCCCCGGCCTTCGATCCGCTCTGCATGGGAGTCGAAACCGCCTTGCTGGGTAGGCCGAACATCCAGAATCGATTTGCCTTCGATAAGTACATCGAAGCGCTCGCTCAGATCTCGCTCGGGCAGCACCACGTCTAGAATGGACACGGGATGCACAGTTGATGGCGCGTCACGCATCGGCACGCAAGACGGCAACTGTCACGTCATCCTCGGCAGGCCCACTCAATCCGGCCCAGTTGATGGTGTCTTCGATGATTCCATTGAGCAGTTCGACTGCCGACTTGTCCACATGCCTCAGAATCGACTCGCCGAGGCGCTCCCGACCGTATTGCTCGTCACCACGGCGCATTTCCAGCACCCCGTCCGTAAACATCACAACGGTATCTCCTGGTTCCAGCTTATAGGGCCCACGCTCTTCCCAATCTGCATGCGCTTCGACACCCAGTGCCATCCCCGTTCGCTTGTAGTCCTCGAGGGCTCTGGTGCCCCCATGAACAAGAATAGGCTTCGGGTGCCCCGCGTTTGCATACAAGAACTGTCGCGTCTCTGGATCAACAACACAGAGAAACATCGACATGAACATGTCATCGCCCATGTCACCTGAAAGGTGCCCATTGAGCCGGCGCATGATGCGCCGCGGTGATTCCAGGGCCTGACTGTAGGCCCTCAGATAGGCACGCGCACCCGACATGAAGAGTGCAGGGCCCGCTCCGTGCCCAGAGACATCTCCCACCGCCATCGCGATGCGATTGTTCTTGGTCTTGAAGAAATCAAAATAGTCGCCGCCTGCTTCGGTTGCTGGGATGACCCGGCCGCACATGGACAGCCAATCCGACCGAAGTTCTGCGCCAGGAAAGAGATTTCCCTGAATCTCACTGACCAGTTCCAGATCGCGCTGCATCCGCTCACTCTTCATCCGCTCTTCCATCACCCGTCGATTTGTCCAGATAATCGACAGCATGTCGGCAAAGGCTTCGAAAAAACGCAGGTCGCTTTTCTGAAAGGGGCGCTCTGACGCACGAGCATCCACATAGATCGCCCCCTCTAGAACATCCTGGTACTTCAGCGGGACGCACATGACAGAGCGGATGTTGAGATTGATCATCGATTGACTGGGATCGAACTTAGCCCCATCGTCAGCTCGCTTGCATACCGACTTACCCGTCTCCATCACGCCCTCGATCTCGCTCTTGGACCACGTGGAGTCCTTTGGCAAGTCGGTGGCATTGGCTGCCCGCCCGACGCGCAGGCTGGGCAGCCCGTCGTCACCCCGCGTGAACAACATCCCACGCTCAGCTCCCACGACCTGCACGGCACGATCCACCATGGATTCGAGAAGGTCGTCGGGGGCGTGCTGGCCACTGACCTCCCGGAGGCTGTCGATGAGCAGTCGTACGCGACTCGAATCCCGCTCACGGTCGCCCGTGATGTAGCTGGTTTGAGAGCCGTCGAAGAAGGCTGTCGAGGGATCGCCCCCGCTCCCGCGGCGGGGCGAAGCCGGCAATTCGGGAGCCTCGTCGGCAGGGAGCGGTTTCTTGCGTCGAAAGAGTCCAGACATCGGCCAGAGTGTACCAGTCGCCCCCCCCCTCGCCGCCTCCCCGGTGGCCAATTCGCCACAAGTTCTGGGCACCCTTGACCTGCCTCTCAGGCGGCCAGAGAATGACACCCCCCCCTTCGGCGCCTGAACGCCTTTCGGGGGCGAGGTGCTGCTATGCTGCTCCGACCACAAACACTCTCGGGATCGAGTCATGAAAGTGCTGAAGGAGAACTTGTCAGGAATCGTCGTCCTCACGCTCAAGGGCGAATTCGATTCCTTTGTGACCAGCCCTTTTAGTAACGAGATCGGAAAAGTCCACGCCGATGGCATTCACAAGATCGTGCTCAACATGCGACTGGTGAAGTTTGTCAACAGCACAGCCCTTGGCGCGATGATCAAAGCCCGCAAGGGTTGCAAGAGTGAGGGGGGCGACCTGGTCATCTCCCAGCCAAGCTCCGGAGTCCGTGAAGCCATGGAATCACTGGGGCTCGAGAGACTCTTCTCCATCTATGACGACGATGACGAAGCCATCACGGCTCTGGACCGCACGGCCTCGGTGGAACTGGACGGTGAATCAGAAAGCGCGGTCATGATCCACCTGCCCGAGGCGAACCGCCCCGTCGTCGCACGCCTACGCCGCCTTGAGAAGGACAGCATTGACTGCCAGGTTCAGACTGCCCAGGAGGCCCTCGTCGAGGGCAGAGCAGTTCGATTGAAATTTCGGCTGCCGCTGTACCGCAAAGAATTCTTTGACCTCAATGCGCGTATCGAACGCGTGCAGGCGAGTCCAGCCTCCACGACGCTCTCTATGCATTTCACAGAGGTCTCCGACGAGGACCGGGCGGCCATTGAGAGTTTCGTGGCAGACATGAACGACTTGCGCGATGCCGCACGTGGGTCCACCTGACTCGACGGGCGAGCGTCTCTCGCTAGCCGGCTAAGACCAGCACGAAAACCGCTTGGGCTCCAGCGAGCCCCAGGGCTCGTGCAGCAGCATCGACCGTAGCCCCTGTGCTCATAACGTCATCGACCAGCAGCACCGTTCGCCCAAGAACCCGACCAGGGCGAGCGCTGAAGCTTCCCCTGAGTTGTCGCCGACGAAAATCTCCACGCGTTTCAGCCTGAGACAGAGCAGGCTGGCGTCGCCGGCGGAGAGCTTCGCGCTCAAGTGGAGCTCTCAGAACCGAGGCCACTCCGGTGGCGAGGTCCACCGCCTGGTCATACCCTCTTCGGCGCCTCGACTTGCGACGCGCAGGAACGGGAACGACGAGTAACCTCTGCCCTTGCGCGACAACGGACGCTGCTCGCGCACTCCGAGCCATTCGAACGCCAAGTGGGCGCAGAACATCTCGCCGTGCGTGATATTTGAACGCATGCACGATCCGCCGCGCCGCACCTTGGTACTCCCAAAACGAGACCGCTGCTTCAAAAGCGAACGGCCGCCCGAATCGGGCACAACGACCGCACCCTAGCGTGCGATGCGACGTCGGTTGCCAAGAGGCGCCACAGGTTGGGCAACTCGGACCACGTGGAGGAACACATTCTGCGAGGCACTGATCGCAAACTCCACCAACCGCGGGAGAAGAACAGCCCGCACACTCCCCGGGCAACAGCAGCGAAAAGAGGTCTGTACAAACGCCGCCGAGCAGAACCTCGCTACTGCCTACGGCCCGCACCCAGTTTGCGAAGCGGTGCGAAGGCATCATCCGTCGACGCGCGACGTCGGGATTCGGGAGTGAGTTTCAGTGCTGCACGAACTCGTTCGGCGTAGTCCGCGATCGAGTCGTCGCCCTTGGACGAGATTCCGAGAATCTCGCCAATCTCTCGAGTCTCTTCCGGATGCTTCTCGAAGTTCCAGTCGCTGTGTTCTTGAAAAAACTCTGTCAGCAAGCGACGGAAGACAGTCAAACTCCATGTATTTTGAGCCATGCGTAACAAAATCGTCGTCACGATGATTCCACCGAGCAGCAGGGCGATCGCCTGAAGAGGGAATCCCTCGGCCCGAACGGGCGGTGTTGAGAGCGGAAACAGCTGAGCTCCGATTTGCAGGGAGAAGCCCACCATCAGAAATAAGAAGCCCGTGAAGATCTGTGCCTTCACGCGCACTTGCTGATGAACGGCCCGCAGCGGCTGCTGCCGAACGATGCCGAAGTGCTCCTGTATGAAGCGGCGCGGGTTGCGCACGCCCATGGAGTTGGCAAGGAAGATCACCCCCACGATGTCGAAAGCGAGGCCGACAGACGAAAGACTGATGAGTTCCATCACCCGAAACTGCTCCAGGGGGTTGGCGAGACAGGGGTTTCATCATGGCATAGCAACTGCGCGGGGCGTGTGTTCGTTCCACTGGAACCCGAAGCCTCCCTGCTTGAGAGCCTCTCAGAGCCCGTTCAGGCCCAGAGACTCTCTGAAGGCAGGCTCCGGAAAGTCTTGGACGTAGAGTCTGCCCCGCTGTCACCTCACCTCGACTTGAGGCCACTCTGGATCGTCGTAAGACGTGTTCGCTAGCATTCCCGGCTTCCCTCTCCCGGACTTCCCCCTGCCATGATCGACACCGAACTGCTGGAGCGCCTGGCAGGCTTGTCCCGCCTCGGCCTCTCCGAAAAGGAGCAGGCATCGCTGCGGAAGGAGTTGGAGAGCATCCTGGCCCATTTCCAGTCCATTCAAGAAGTGGACACCGAAGGCGTCGAGCCACTGACCCACGTTCTCATGGACTCGGGCGAACCTGCTGCCGATGTGGTGGCGCCGTTTGACGATGCTCGCGCGCGCCTTGTGCCTCTCTCGGCGAATCATCGCGAAGGTTTTTTTGTCGTGCCACGCGTTGTCGAAGGCCCTCAGCCAGGGGCATCCGCAGATCATACGACGGTTCATGATGCAGATCCTGGCGACGAAGACATCTGACCATGCTTTCGGCAACCTCCATCGCTGCGCGGGTTCGCTCTGGCGAATTCGACCCGCAGGACGTCACGGAAGAGGCCATCGCCCGCCTCCAAGAACGCGATCTCGAAGTGCATGCCTACCTGGATCCGGACATCGAGCGCGCTCGCCAGCTGGCCGATCGGGTAGCCGAGACGCTGCGACGTGGCGACGATCCGGGCCGACTCGCCGGCGTCCCCATCTCTCTCAAGGACAACATGGCGGTCCACGGCGCGACCCTCACCGCCGGCTCCAAAATTCTCGAAGGCTACCGAGCTCCCTATGACAGCTTCGTCGCGCAGCGCCTGATCGCGGAGGGTGCAGTCCTGCTCGGCAGGACGAACCTCGACGAGTTTGCCATGGGCGCGTCGACGGAAAACTCAGCCTACGGTCCGACCCGGAACCCCTGGGACACGGATCGGGTCCCAGGAGGAAGCAGCGGTGGAAGCGCCGCCGCTGTTGCAGCAGGCATTGTCCCCGTCGCGCTCGGCTCCGAAACCGGCGGTTCCATCCGGCAGCCCGCCGCACTCTGCGGCATCACGGGATTTAAACCCACGTTTGGTTCGGTCTCCCGTCGCGGTCTGGTGGCTTTTGGCTCATCACTTGATGTCATTGGCCCCCTGGCCGCCCATGCACAAGATGCAGCCCTGGTCTACGACGTCATTGCCGGACACGACCCGGCGGATGCCACCACCTGGACTGGAACTCGCCCCTCAGCCACAACCGAAAAAGCCGATCTCGAAGGCCTACGCATCGGAATCCCGGAAGAGTTCCTCGATGAGGCGGTGGACAGCCGGGTACTCGAAAGCGTCAGCACGGCCATCAAAACCCTCGAAGAAGGCGGGGCGATCACCAAGGTCATCCCCAAGGGGGCGCTGCCCTCCATGCATCACTCCATACCTGTCTACTATCTGGTTGCTTGCAGCGAAGCTTCGAGCAACCTGGCCCGATTCGACGGCATGCATTTTGGACCAACATCTGAGTCAAAGGACACCCTGGACCTTCTCGCTCGCTACTGCGCCACACGCGCCGACCTCTTCGGGCCCGAGGTTCGGCGCCGGATCGCACTTGGAACCTTTGCGCTCTCGGCAGGCTACGCGGATGCTTGGTACAAAAAATCGCTCAGCGTGCGCCGTCTCATTCTCAATGAGTTCACCGCCTTGTTTGGTGACTACGACTTATTGGCAGGCCCAACATCGCCGTTCGGTGCCTTCAAAATTGGGGAGCGCAGCCAGGACGCCTACTCGATGTATCTCTGCGACCTGCTGACCGCCCCCGCCTGCCTGGCAGGGTTGCCCAGCGTCTCCGTCCCGTGTGGGTTGGCGCGAAAGGGCACCTACAAAGGATTGCCTGTTGGCCTTTCGCTGACTGGCCCGGCCGGACAGGACCACCGAGTTCTCGCCGCAGCTCGCGCATTCGAAGCCATCCGCGGAACTCCCGAACGTTCTCCGATCCATGGAGACGACGCATGACAGCCGACATGCGCTGGCGCTCCGTGATCGGCCTTGAGGTCCACGTGCAATTGAGCACGGCATCCAAGATGTTTTGCCGTTGTGAAGCTCGCTTCGGAGCTCCTCCGAACACATTGATTTGCCCGGTGTGCACGAGTCAACCCGGTACGCTGCCTACACTCAATGGAGAGGCCTTGCGTCTTGGTGTTCTGGCCGGCCTCGCACTCGGATGCACCATCGATCCAAGCACAAAGTTCGACCGCAAGAACTACTTCTACCCTGACCTCCCCAAGGGCTATCAGATTTCACAGTTTGACCGCCCTCTTTGTCGCGATGGTCACTTCAAATTCAGCACGGAAGAAGGCGAACCACGCGAAGTCAACATCGTGCGAGCGCACCTGGAAGAAGACTCGGGAAAGATCATTCACCCAGAAGGAGTCAACTTCAGCCTGGTTGACCTCAACCGCGCCGGGACACCCTTGCTCGAAATCGTCAGCGGCCCTGACCTGCATTCTCCTGATGAGGCCATGGCCTACCTGCAAGAACTGCGTCGCACGCTGCGATACGCAGGCGTCGCAGATTGCGATATGGAAAAGGGCGGTTTTCGCTGTGACGCAAACATCTCCATCATGCCCGTAGACAGCGACACACTCGGCACCCGTACCGAGACCAAGAACCTCAATTCTTTTCGCTTCGTGGCGGGAGCGCTTCAGGCCGAGATCGAACGACAGGCGGCCGTCCTGGAATCCGGCGGAACGGTGATTCAGGAGACGATGGCATACGATCCAGACACGGGAAAAACGAGCGTCTTGCGGAGTAAGGAAGACGCGCACGACTACCGCTATTTTCCTGAGCCAGACCTACCGGAGTTTCGAGTCGACCCCGCATGGGTTGCAGAACTCTCGGCCGGCTTACCCGAACTACCTCGAGCTCGTCAGACGCGCTACGCTGTCGATCTGGGTCTCAACAAACGCGACGCAGACACACTCGTCGCGGAGAAAGAGCTCGGCGACTACTTCGAAGCGACCCTTGAGCTCACCAAGAAGCCCAAAGAAACCGCCAACTGGTTGCTGACAGAACTGCTACGCCTGTCGAACGACCGTAAGCTTCCTATCCATGAGCTGAACACAACTCCTGCACGCCTCGCGGAACTGGTCAACTTGGTGGCCTCTGGAGGCGTTTCAATCCAGGCAGGGCGATTGCTGGCCACGGCGATGGAGGAGCAACCCGGGCAGTCGGCGGAGCAACTTGCTCAATCCATGGACCTCGTTCAGCTCTCAGATGACGGTGCCTTACGGCAGATTGTTGAGCAAGTGATCGAGAGTGAGTCCAGCGTGGTTGAACGCTACCGATCAGGCAACGTCGGCCTGCTCAATGCCTTGCTGGGATCCGTCATGAAAGCCTCACGCGGCAAGGCAAACCCCAAGGCCGCCCGCCAGCTCTTGCTGGACACACTCGACAGCTAACGACGCTGGCCCGATGTCAGGTTCCCTGCCCTCTACCGGCAAGCTCCCCCGACTCGTCTCCCAGGCCTTCAGCTTCCGAATCCAGGGCTTCCTCCATCTCTTCCGCCCAGCGCATGACAAAGAGATCGAACTCTTCGAGTTCTTCCATGCTGAGCGGCAAGTGGTTGAAGACGTGCTTGAAGAAAGGCTCTCCGCCGTAGCTGTAAGCGCGCTCTGCAAACTCCCAGCCGGAGACATACTGCATGAACTTCATGCGCCCGATGCCGTTCCCGATGCCAGACAGAACGTCCATTCCCACGCTGCCATCGCTACTTATAAAAACAGCATCACGGGCCTGTTCGGCGGTTGGCTTCGGGAGAGGCTCGACGCCTGCGTGAAGACATGCGAGGTAGGACGCGTAACTCGCACGCCCTTCCAGAAGAGACATCTGCGTATGCAAGCCCATCAGTGCCCCCGGATCCTCCATCACTGAGATCAGTTCACTCGGATCGGGTACCCCGTCATACATCTGGTCGTCATAAGCATGAACCAGTTCATGGGTAAGCACTGGAAAGAGCAGTTCAAGCGCATCTTCCGAATCACCATGGCCAACGGACACCAACACATCTTCGATGACATAGATAACTTTCTCGTCGGGGAGATATCGGCCGAGCATGTGCTCGGAAAACATCGCATCGGCCATGAAATCAATCGTCGCCGTGAGCCCCGCCTCATCATCAATCCCAGCGGCGTATTCCTTACGCCTCTGCTTCGCCTCGGCCGCCGTGAGTAGAATCACCGGCACGTCCTCGAAAAGCTCAATCCCGGCTCCTCCCGCCAAGGCATCCCGGGCGCGTGCCGTGCAATCCGCGAGGTCCTCATCGCTCGCCAAAAGCTCCTGCCGATGACAAGCGAGCCCCCCACCGAAGAAAAGAAAAAGGCCCAGAAGGATCAGCGGAGCACGCCCTGCCTGCGCCCTGGTCAACACCATTGAGTTTCTTCTGTACGCCATAGCGCCTAAAATGCCGGATCACCTCCGTCTATGCGAGGGAGCTCCATGCTCAGCTTCTATTTAGGCCTGCTCGGCGCTGCGCTCACAGCGTTCCTTCCCTATCCGCTCGATGAAGCCTCTGACGTCGAAGCTGCCCGGGCTCTTTTTGAACGCAATCTTCAAGCGATTCGTGATCAGGACAGAGGCGCCTACCTCGCCTGCTACCTGGAGAGCGAACGACTCGTCCGCGTCGGCCCTGAGGGCCAGGAACATGGCTACGTAGACTTTGCTGCGGGACTCGGCGACACATGGCCGGATCGCTTGGCCTCCCGCGATCTTGAACTCACATGGCTTGGCCCCGGACTGGTGTTCGGCACGTATCGCTATCACGTCGTCTATGGCGGCGAATCCACGCACGGAATTTCGGAACGCTTGTTCCAGCACACTGATGATGGCTGGCGTATCGCCCTCACCACCGCGCACCCGCAACCCAAGGGGGTCGCTGCTCCGCCACTCGCGCTCGTCGGCGGCACTGCTTTAGACGGCACCGGTGGAGTGATCGAAGACGCCGTGGTCCTGATCCGCGACGCACGCATCGAAGCCATCGGCCCGCTGGAAGCCACATCAATCCCCGTCGAATATGAAGTCATAGACACGTCTGGGCACTTCCTTGTGCCAGGCATGGTGGATACCCACGTGCACTATTCTCAGACGGGCTGGGCGGATGGTCGGCCCGACGCCTACGACGTGCGCGATCGCTTCCCCTACACAGAGGCGATGAGCCAGCTAGAAGCGCACCCGGAGCGCTTTCACCGAGCTTTTCTCGCACACGGGGTCACTGCAGCGCTCGACTGTGGTGGGTACCCGTGGACGCGGGCCATGGCACAGGCTACCCACGCAGATCCCCACTCCCCACACGTGCTGGCAGCAGGCCCGCTCCTGGCAAGCTGGGTTCCAAGCATGCTGCATGTTCCAGACCAGAGCCAATTTGTCCTCATGACCAACGAGCGGGATGTCCGCGCGACCGTGGCCTCACATGCAGCCTATGGATCTGATGTCATCAAGGTCTGGTTGGTGCTCGTCGATCGCTCACTTGATGAGCTTGAACCGCTGATTCATGCAGCCGGAGAAGCCGCCAGAGAACACAACCTCCCTCTCATTGTGCATGCGACACAACTGGAAGCGGCTCGACTTGCCGTGGACGCAGGCGCGCAACTGCTTGTTCACAGCATAGAAGACACCGTCGTAGACGACGCTTTTATAGAGGCCTGTCAAGAATCAGGAGTCTTCTACTGCCCCACCTTGACCGTCTCGCGGGGCTACCATCGTTACACCGACGGCAGACTCCCGGACGAATTGCTGGCGAGTCTCGAGAATGTGTCGCCTTGGATTGCTGAACGCGTCCGAGCAACTCCAACCGGAAGGCCGTCTCATGCGCCCACTGCAGCGCTTCGAGAATCGGCTCGAGCACTTCAGTTACACATCATGAGCCAAAACTTGCAGCGCCTGGCAAACGCAGGCATACCAGTCGTCCTCGGTACGGATGCTGGCAATCCATTGACCTTGCATGGCGCTTCCGTCGCAGAAGAACTCCAGGCCATGCAAAATGCAGGACTGACGCCCGACCAAGTCCTCACCGCAGCGACCTCAGACGCTGCCCGTGCACTGGGCCTTCTCGACACCGGACGACTGACTCCAGGCTCCAAAGCCGATCTACTCGTTCTCGACCAAGACCCTCGTGAAGACATCGCTCAACTGGGCAAGCCAACATGGATCTTGCGACACGGCGTCCTTCACGCCAGGCAGGATCTGCTCACCCACTAAGCAGCCACTGAAAATCTAAGGCCCACAGGGCGAGTAATGTTTTCAGTGAAAACTTGAGTTGCACACTTGCGAGCCAGCCATCCTTGGCTCTCATGCAAACGCAAACCCCTGGTGCGCCGCCCTTAAAGTCCTGAGAACATATTCTCACGATTCAAGATAGAATGCAGGAGTCCGGCAAGCTGCGAATGAGCCCTCTTCAGGCTCTCGCAAAGAACACCCATCGCTCGCATCCCGATCTATCCCGATGAATGACCCGTTCGGCCGGCTAATTTTCCTACTCGCCGCGCTACTGATCACCCGGCCCGACCTGTCGTCACAGACGATCTACGCCCCCGGGTGCGCCGGCGTCAATCCGGCCCCCACCGTGACCTACACGGGCAGCCTGACACCAGGCGGCGACGGAGGTATTCACCTTTACGGTGCCCCTCCCAATGCGACCTGTGTCATCGCGTTGGGAACAACGAACACCGATCCCGACGGAACTTTACTTGAACTTTCTCTCGCTCACATAGCTGGCGTGGCCCAGGGCTGCACGCTCAACGTTCAGCCACTGATCACGATTCAGTTCGCAACAGACAACACCGGCGAAGTTCATCTCTATTTCCAAGTGCCTGACTACCTTGGAAGCAAACTTTGCTTTCAGTTTGCAGTGATCGATTCGCCCTCTCCTCTGAGCATCGCAATCTCCGAAGCCCTTCAATTAGATCTGAAGAGCACAGTAGATCTCTCATCGGACGCGGTCGGCTTCGCAGCTCAGTTCGAAAACGAAACCAGCCCTCCGCAAATCGTTTCGCTCACGAACAACTCCGAGAACTCGCAACAAATCAATGATGTTCAACTGGTCGGTGAAGAGGCTTCTGACTTTGCGGCGATCATTGTGTCTGGATCTTTGCCTCTGGTCCTTGCGCCGGGGGCAGCCAAAGATGTCGAGATCACCTTCACCCCAGGCGCACCTGGCATACGCAACGCCGAGCTAAAAATTATCCACGATGCGTTGATTCCGCTCGCAACAGACCCCGTCGTCCAGCTCTCTGGAGTGGGCCTTGGTGAGAAGGGTTCAGAAATCCTTCTGAATGCCGGCGCCTCGGACATCTACATGGACAGCACATTTCAAATGTGGGCGGCGGATTATCAGTATGTCGGCGGCGCTGTATCAGCGACGGGGCATTCAGTCAGCGGCACAGCAGACGAAGAGCTCTACAAGAGCTATCGAACGGGCCCCGGCTTCGCGTATGAACTTGACGTCCCCGACGGGGTCTACGAAGTCACCCTGCACTTTGCGGACTTTGCCCCCAGCCCCTCCGGCCCCCGCTTGATGGACATCTCGGCCGAGGGCACGCTGATTCTGGACAACCTGAACATCCTCGAAAGAGTCGGGCCCGACGCAGCCCTCCAGGAAACTTTTGTGATCTCTGTTGCAGATGGAGTTCTCGATCTCGAATTCTCACCCGTGTCCGGGCCGTGCGTAGTCTCGGGCATCGAAGCCCGGCTTCAGTTCGCTGCGCTTGAGATCACGCCGACCCAAACGCACGACTTCGCCTTCGTCGACCAAGGCACCGCATCCACGCTCAACCTAACCGCCATGAACGCAGGTACGGTTGCGCTAGAAGCCTCGTCCATTGACTTCCTCGTGAACTCGGGCGCAGGGCACGACTTCCTCCTGGACATGAGCGGCCAGATCTACACGGGCTCTGAGCAATCCATCAACCTGCCGGCAACGCTGACGCTCCCACCGGGAACAAACGCCCCCCTCGATGTGAGTTTCCAGCCCACAGAGCACGGCGCCAACAACGTCGACCTGATCATCAACGGCAACTTTTCATCGCAAGCAATCAACCTTCAAGGAACGGGCGGGGTTGGCGGTCACCCCTTCTTGCACGCCGTGATCGAACCCATTGGAACAGCCGTTGATTACGACGGCGACGGAATCGAAAGCATCGACCTCGACGGAAGTTTTTCGCACACGCACGAACCTGGACATACGCTCTCCCAGTTCACCTGGGATGATGGAAGCACGACAATCGCCGTGGGCGCGCTCGCCACTGCAGACCTAGCCATTGGTGATCATTCGATCTGTCTGACAATCGAGGACGACAACAACCCACCCGAGATGCTGACAAGTTGCAGCTCAGTGAAGGTTGTCACACCCATGTCGGTACCTGGCGTGAACGCCCAGTACTACGACACCAATCCCATGGCGCCTGAGACCCTGCTCGATGGGCTACCACTTGCTCCGGGCTGGGTGGAAGTTGTCGATCTTTTCCGTGTTGAACCCAATCCGAATGTGGGCACCTCCCCCTTCACATCAAACGTCCTGGCGCGGCTTACGGCCAACATAGAGATTGCAGCCGCAGGGGCATACACGTTCGAGGCCACAGGCGGAGTCGAAAGTCGACTGTATGTGAATGGCACTCCGTATACAGATGCGGTGCCGCTCATAGCGGGAACGACTTTTGTAGAAGCCCGCTTTGCCATCCACACCCTTGGGGAGCTTCCCATCGAGGTTTTGATGGCCTTGGAGGGAAACCCGCCCACGCCTATCGAGGAGCACACGCTGACTCACAGTGAGGTCGGCACCCTTCCGTTCATCAACAGCATGCCTGACTCAGGGGGCACGGCTGGCGGCAACATGATCACGATTTCCGGAACGGGCTTCTTCCCGGCCTCGGACTTGATCGTGCACTGGGGCTCGGAAGACCTCGACCTGGCAAACTTCAGCAACACCGACAACAACAGCATCACCTTCACCACACCTCTTCATTCTGCCGGCGTCATTTCTGTCAGCGTCGAGACACCAACCGGCCTCAGCAACGCACACCTCTACGAGTACACCGACACGGCCCCTCCACCGATCGTGTTCGACTTCAGGGACCTCGCGGGCTTCTGGCCCAACAAGCCCACGTGCGGCGACTGGGGCCCAGACGGACGGCTCTACTTCGGTAACCGCAGCGGCATTCTCGCCGCGATCACCGTGGATGAGAACTACAACCAGACCTCAGAGCTGCTTTATTCCGGGGTTTCCAATCTGACAAACCCGGAAATCTTGGGGCTGGCAATCAGCCCCTTTGATGGAACAGACCCTGTCACGATCTACGTGGCACACGCTGAACTCTACGCGCAAGGCGGGACGACGCCGACTCAAGCAGTTCCCTACAACGGACAGATCAGCAAACTCACAGGCCCCGATTTCGACACCCCCATCCCCGTGATCACCGGTCTTCCCGTGAGCAACCATGACCACGGCATCAATGGCATGGCTTTCGACAACAACGGTGATCTCTTGATCGCCGTTGGTGGAACAACCAACGCGGGTATACAGGCCCCGGTTTTTGGTGACCTCCCGGAGTCGCCGCTCACGGGAGCCATCCTGAAGGCCGAGTTATCAAACCCTGCATTCAATGGACAGATAACCTACGTCGACAGCCTCACAGGACTGCCCGATGCCGATCAACGCCATGGAGAAGGTGTAGACATCGCCCCTGGCAGTCACGTCACCGTGCACGCACCAGGCCTCCGCAACACGTTTGACCTTGCCATCACAACCCGCGGCTACTTGTACGCAACAGACAACGGCGCCAACAGTGGTCTTGGCAATGGATCCACTGGGCCCTCAAGCGGCAACGACACCGCAGAGAGTGCCGATGAAATCATCCTCATCGAGCAAGGTCTGTACTACGGCCACCCAAACCGAAACCGCGGCCGTTACGACGCTCGGGAATACACCTACCACGACGACACAGAGCCATCATTACCGGGCGTCTTCAGACAAAAACTGGGTGGGATCAGTTCATCGATCAACGGCATCGCGGAGTATCGCGCGACCACCTTCGGCGGACAGATGCAGGGCGACCTTCTTGTCCAGCGCTGGAAAGGCTATCTACGGCGCGTCTCATTATCCGACGACGGTCGCTCCATCACGAACATCGAGAATCTCGAGCCTCGTACCGATTCCCTCGGGGTGATGACGGGCCCAGGGGGTGCCATCATCGGCATCAAGTATCAAGGGCAGCGGGTGGATGTACTGGTTCCGGAAGACGCCGGCGCCGTAGGCGTCACGGCCTATGACATCCTCCCCTGGCGCGCCCTCGCAACCGGAGGGGCCGACTTCGTCATCGGAGGCGAAAACTTCGGAACCCTCGCAGAAACCACCGTAACGATCGGAGGCACTCCAGCCCCCTTGACCGCGGTCACCAGTCGGCGCATTTACGGAACCATCCCCGCAGCGATCTCACCGACAACGGACATGCTGCCCGTCGTGGTCACCTCTGGCCCAGAGCAGTCGATCATTCCAAATGCCTTCCGTTACCTTTTTGTGCCCGCAGGCAACGAACCCGGCCGTTGGCTGCCCGGCGCCGAACAAATGGACGTCGCCCTGGGTGCGGTTTCGGGAGGAGAGATCGACGGAGTCCTCTATGTTGTCGGCCAGAACTCGGATCTCATACACACTTACGACGTGAACTCAAACTCATGGAGTTCGATCCCAGGATCCACTCGACCTTTCGTCGGACACAACCATGCAGCAGAAGTCCATGACGGCCAACTCTATCTGTTCGGCGGTGAAGGTGGTGGCTCTGAAGGTGCGGTCCAAATCTACAATCCAGTCACCAACATCTGGTCCACCGGAGCGCCCATGCCATGGAATGGCGCGTCATGCTCTACAGCGCTGATCAACGGCCTCATCTATGCAGCAGGCGGCATCGTCGACAGTCTCTTCACGACGGACAAACTCTCGACATACGACCCGGGGTCGGACACTTGGTCCACGCTCTTGACGCCCATGCCCTCCGCACGAAATCACGCGGCGGCCGGTACTGACGGGCACAAGCTCTATCTTTTCGGAGGCCGCGGCCCAGGCAGTGGTGACACCGGCGCCCTGGCAAACGGATTTGCAAATATCCAGATCTATGACCCACTGACCGACACCTGGCAGTCCAGCAACGATGTTGGGTCATCGCTCACCCCGCTTCCCGCCGGCAGGGGCGGAGCGGGGAAATCGATATTCAAACACGGTGAATTCTACGTATTTGGCGGTGAGACCCTGGACGCCCCGGGCGCGACGCCTCAAGGCGTGTACGACCGTGTCGACGTGTACAATCCGGCCACCAACATATGGCGACTTGAGGCCCCCATGCCCACAGCTCGCCACGGAGTGTTTCCCATTCTATTTGAAAGCCGAGTCTTCCTCTTCGCAGGGGCCACAACCTCCGGCCTCGGGCAATCATCCAGCCTTGAGATTTTCACCCGGCAATAACTTCATGGCGTGCAACTTCACAAATACGACACAAAGTGATCCACTCACTCTTCGAGTAGTTCGATACATTAGCGCTCAGAGAAAGCGGATTTTCACGAGACCAAGCAAACAGAGACGGGCAATCTCATGAACAGACCCCCACGTGTAACTCTCTTCTTCGGATCGGTCATCCTGCTCGCGCTCATCGGAACGGCCAGTGAGGCCGTCGCGCAGAGCAGCATGGGGAGTAAGAGCTGGCCCAGCGCCGCAACTCCTCTAGGCGTCTCTTCAGGCAACGCCGGCAACTTTCCTCTCAGCCCAGGGGGACTCGGCGGCGTAAGTGGACCCGGTGGCTTTCTCCGCGCCATGGGGATCAAGCCCAACAGCCCAACAGTGACTCCAGTGGGGCAAGGCATGTGGATGAACTTGCCGACCATGCCCAAGCAACTCGGCGAAGTGGCACTGGGAATCATCGACGGCACGGTCTATGTGGTCGGGGAAGGTTCCGGGTCGACCCTGACGTACGACATCGCCAGCAAGAGTTGGAGCCATACCGCTGCTGCCCCACGCCCCTTCCCCGGAAACCACCACAGTGCCGAAGTGTTCGACGGCAAGTGGTATGTGATCGGCGGCTTTGGCAGCGGATCTGAAGCACGCCTCCAGATCTATGACCCCCAGTCCAACAGTTGGTCCCTGGGCGCCGACATGCCGTGGAACGGTGGCTCCGTAAACACCGCGCTTATCGGCAACAAGATCGTCGTTTGCGGTGGTGTGAAAGACGACCTTTTCACCACGACGCAATGTGCAGTCTACGACCCGGCTGCCAACGTCTGGAGAATGCGCTCTCCGATGGTGAACGGGCGCAACCACGCAGCCGCAGCAACGGACGGCAGCAAGCTCTTCATCTTTGGTGGACGCGGCCCCGGCAGCGGCGACACCAATATGGTGGCCAACGGGTTCGCAGACATTCAGTGCTATGACCCGGCGACTGACTCATGGGATTCGAGCACGTTCGCCAACTCGACACTCAAGGCATTGCCCGTAGGCCGCGGTGGCACGGGGCGTGCCTTGTGGCACCGTGGCGAGTTTTACGTTTTTGGAGGCGAGACGCTGAACGGCCCGGGTGCGGTCTCGGGCAACGTTTACGACCGGGTAGACATTTACAATCCGAACACGAACAGCTGGCGCGCGGGAACCCCCATGCCAACACCACGGCATGGCATTTTTCCTGTACGGCTCCATGGCAATGCATTCTTGATGGGCGGTGGCAAAGTTGCGGGAGGCTCGCAGTCCAGCGTTTCCGATCTTTACCTCCTCCCCTAGCCTCTCTGCTTCTGGTGACAGCACTTGCGCCCAGCAGGCGAGCACCTCATGGCGAGGGCACTGAGAGAATCTGATGCCCCCCGCCATCCACAAGAGTTCCCTGTCTCCCTCTCCCTTGCGCCGTCTTCGTGGTCAGGCCCTCCGCGTTGCATCCTGGATCGCGGTCGTGCTGATCATGCAGGGATGCCGCGCTCCGACTCCGGTGCACGATGCAGGGCCTTATGCACTCTTGCTCGGCACCGCTCAGGACGCCGGCTTGCCACAGATTGGTTGTCATGAACCGTGCTGCGAAGCGGCCCGTGCCAACCCGGCCAAGCAACGACTCGCGAGCGGGCTTCTCATCGTCGACCCCGCCAGCGGTGGGCGTTGGCTGCTTGACGCGGGGCCCGACCTGCGGGAGCAGGTTGAACTCATGCAAGGCCATCCGACAACACGTGAACATCATCTCAAGGTGGCAGAGGCCGCAGCCAATCCCGCGGACCTGGCGACTCAGTCATCGAATCGTCCGCCGCTCGTGGACGCCATCTTTCTGACCCATGCACACATGGGTCACATCGCTGGCCTGCTGCACCTTGGACGAGAGGCCTATGCAGCCCGCGATCTGCCTATCTACGGGACCTCTTCGATGGTCGAGTTCCTTCGCAACCAGCAACCATGGGCATTGATGGTGGCGGCCGAGCACCTCACCCCGCGGGTCCTTGAGCCTGGTGTCCCCGTGACTTTACGAGGGCCAGGAGGCCAGCCTGTCCCGAACCTTCACATCACGGCCTTCAGCGTCCCACACCGCGACGAGGTGACGGACACCGTGGGCTTTCTGATCCAAGGGCCGCGAGCCACCCTCGCCTACTTACCCGACATCGATAAATGGTCCCGCTGGGAACAGCCGATAGAAGAGCTGCTCGCCCAGGTCGACGTCGCCCTCCTTGATGGAACTTTTTTCGCGGATGGCGAACTCCCTGGGCGCGACATGGCATCGATACCTCACCCGTTCATAAGCGAGAGCATCGAGCGGCTTTCAAAGCAGCCTGCAAGCATTCGAGGTCGCGTGCACTTCACTCATCTGAATCACGGAAATCCTGCCGCGGACCCACATGGAGAAGCTGCCAAAGCGGTGGCAGAGGCAGGCATGAACATCGCGCAAGAGAAGGGCACCTTCGCGCTCTAGAAGGTCCGCACAGAGAGCGCTATTCCCACTCGATGGTTGCGGGAGGCTTGCTCGAAATATCGTACACGACGCGATTGATGCCCGCGACTTCGTTGATAATTCGACTACTTACCTTCGCCAGCAAGTCCGATGGCAACCGGCTCCAGTCTGCCGTCATGAAATCGGTCGTATCGACACAGCGCAATGCCAGAACGTTCTCGTAAGTGCGCTCGTCACCCATCACCCCCACCGTTCGAACCGGGAGCAACACGCAAAAAGCCTGTGAGGTGCGTGCCATCCATCCAGACTCGGTGAGTTCGTGACGAAAGATCGCATCCGCTTCACGCAGCACCGACAGCTTCTTCCTCGTCACTTCTCCGGGTATCCGCACGGCAAGGCCCGGCCCTGGGAAGGGGTGCCGCGCGACGATGTCCTCGGACAACCCGAGTCGACGCCCCAGTTCGCGAACCTCGTCCTTGAACAGCTCCCGAAAAGGTTCCACGAGTTCGAACTTCAGGTCATCTGGAAGTCCGCCCACATTGTGATGCGTCTTGATCGTCGCCGTGGGCCCCCCGTGGGCCGCCACAGACTCAATCACATCGGGATACAGAGTTCCCTGGGCAAGAAAACCTGCGCCACCGAGAGCGCGCGCCTCACGAGAGAAGATCTCGATGAACAACTCTCCAATACGTCGCCGCTTCTCCTCAGGATCCTCAACACCCGCGAGCGCAGAGAGGAACTCATCGGCCGCATCCACATGGCGCAATCGAATGCCAAAAGAACTGCCAAAGGTGTCCTGCACCTGCTGCGCCTCTCCTTTTCTGAGGAGGCCGTTGTCAACGAAGATGCATGTGAGACGCTCTCCGAGCGCACGGTGCAAAAGAACCGCGAGAGTCGAACTGTCGACCCCTCCCGAGAGGCCGCAGATGACGGGGTTTTCTCCGACCTGGCGACGAACAGTCGCGGTCGCATCCTCGAGAAAAGTGCCCATCTCCCAGCTCTGTTCGGCACCACAGAGATCGTGCAGGAAGTACTTGAGGATGGCCGAGCCATACTCGGTGTGACTCACTTCGGGATGGAACTGCAGCCCCAGAAAGCGTCCATCGAGACCCTCGACGGCCGCGAAGGGACAGCTCTCGCTCGACCCCAGGGTCCGAAACCCGTCGGGCAGCCTGACAACCTGATCGCCGTGACTCATCCAGACCACGCTGGAGGGAGGAACTCCCGGCAGGGCATCGGTCTTGAACTCCGTGCGTCCGTATTCGCCGCCACCGGAACCGCGGTCAACACCTCCGCCGAGCAGCTGGATCGTCGCCTGCAAGCCATAGCAGATGCCCAACACGGGAACACCTGCTTCGAGCAATTCGGGTTGCACGGCAACGGCGTCCGCCGCGTAAACAGAGCGCGGCCCGCCCGAAAGAATAATGCCCTTGAGGCTCGTGGCGAGACCGTCCCCTCCAGTGGAGCCACCAGGACCCACAGCTGAAAGAGAGACGATCTCCTCTACGGAAGTCGTGCAAGGATAGATGCGACAGAACACACCATGCTCGCGAACACGGCGCGCGATGAGCTGCGTGAACTGACTTCCGAAATCGACAATGGCGACGGCGTTGTGGGAAAAATTGGCCGCGCTGTCTTGCTCCGTGATCATGGGCGAAAAAGATTCAGCTTTGTGAGTGGTAGTTCGGGGCTTCCTTGGTGATCTCAATGTCGTGCGGATGGTTTTCACGCAAGGATGCGGGGCTCACGCGCACGAACTGAGCGTGTTCCGCGAGGTCGGGCAGCGTCGAGACGCCGAGATACCCCATCCCGGAACGGAGCCCGCCCACCATCTGGTAGACGAACGGAGCGAGTGGTCCTTTGTAGGGCACCAGGCCTTCGACGCCTTCAGGAACAAGCTTGTCCGATGCGTCCACGTCACCCTGTCCATAGCGGTCACGACTTCCGTCCACCATGGCTCCCAGCGACCCCATCCCTCGAACCGTTTTGTAGGAGCGTCCCTTGTACAGCACACGCTCGCCAGGGCTTTCATCGAGCCCAGCGAAGAGTGCGCCAATCATGACCGCATTTGCGCCCGCCGCCAAAGCCTTGACGACATCGCCGCTGTGCCGGATTCCACCGTCCGCAATCACCGTCACGCCAGCAGGGCGCGCCACATCGACCACGCTCGCCACGGCACTGAGTTGAGGCATACCAACCCCTGCCACAATACGAGTCGTGCAGATGGAGCCCGGTCCGATGCCAACTTTCAGGGCATCCGCGCCCGCCGCGATGAGGTCGCGCGCAGCATCGGCGGTCGCGATATTCCCGGCGACCACTTCGATGTCAAAGTTTTGCTTCACGTAACTGACGGTCTCGATCACGTTCTTGCTGTGACCATGTGCGGTGTCCACAACGACGAAATCAACGTCGGCGGCCACCAGTGCCTCGACCCGTTCGTATTCATGAACACCCACGGCAGCACCCACTCGCAACCGTCCCTTGGTGTCCCGGCAGGCATCTGGCCACTTGGCCGTTTCGTTGATGTCGCGAATGGTAATAAGACCTGCGAGACGACCTTCTTCATCGACGAGCAGCAGCTTCTCGATCTTATTCTGATGAAGAGTGTCCTTCGCCGCTTCTAACGTTGCGTCCGAACCGGCGGTGATCAACTCAGTGGTCATCACCTCGGCAATGCGCGTGTCGGGCGATCTGTGAAAACGCAGATCGCGATTGGTGAGAATTCCCACCACGCGCCCTTCCTCTCCGATGATCGGCAATCCAGAGATGTTCTGCCGGGTCATGATCTCCCGTGCCCGCCCGATGGTTTCGTTCGGAGCCAGCGTCACAGGATCTGTAATGACGCCATGGGCAGAGCGCTTCACTTTGCGCACCTCACTCACTTGCTCAGCCGGAGCGAGGTTCTTGTGAATCACCCCGAGCCCACCTGCTCGCGCAAGGGCGATGGCCAGCTCAGACTCGGTGACCGTATCCATGGCCGCAGACATGAGCGGAATGTTCATTTCCAGCCGCGAGGTCAGCCGAGTGCCTGTACACACCCCGCTCGGAACAACATCTGAGCGGCGCGGCACCAGCAGGACGTCGTCAAACGTCAGGGCCTCACCAAGAAGCTTGCTGGTGAGAGGCTGGGAGCCCTGGCCGGGCCCCGAGGCTTCTGGTCGAGAACTAGACGGCACTGCGAACGTTTCCATCGGGCGATTGGAACAAAAGTACGCCGAACTGGGAATGCCCGCGTGTGAATTGCCTCTCTCTCGAAAGAACCCGGGCCCGTGGGGGCAAATGCCTCCACAGGCCCGGGCCGCAAGAAGAAGGAGGAGAAGCCATGCTATCGGGGGTTCCGGGGGGCAACTTGATCAAGGCGAAGAAATGCCCCCCAAAGAGCCTCCCAGCGTGCTGTTTCGCCATTTGGCGAATTCGGCCGGAGGGCCGAAACCTCAGGGCAGGTGGCGCAATTCCCTTGGCAGCGGTGGGCCAGCGCTCTCCTGCCAGCCGGGAAACAGCTTCACACCATCGGCATCCATGGAAGTCCACAACGCCGTATTAGGACGGTGCCACCCACCGCTGGTCAGAAACTGTTCATAGATCGGCCACCAGTTGTCCAAGGATCCCGGCTGGGTCTGGAGCAGATGCGTCGTGTGCTTGAAATCGGAAGCGACGGCTGCCGCTTCCTCTGGAGAGCCCTCTTCAAAAACCACGGCATAAAAATGCCGGGCGGCGACGAGCGCTCGCATGCGGATTTCATCTTCGCTCTGTTCGGACACAAGCCGCCAATACAGAGCCAGCTTGAGCAAGCTCTCAACATTGACCGTGCGCATTTGCGACTGGACCTTGTATTCCATCAGGTCAATGGCTGCGATGAGTTCACCGGCACTTGCAAGAGCTTCTACGTATTCAGCCTGCGCGGATTCATCGCCAGGAGCCAGCGTGGCGACCTGCTCAAACGACCGCAAGGCCTCGTCATAGCGTTCAAGTTCCAACAAGGCCCGGCCTTCGATCCGCATGAGATCGGTTTTGTACGGCGAAAGGCTGCGCGCAGAACGAACATGGACAAGCGCTGACTCATGGCGCCCTCGCTCGAGTTCCAACTGAGCCAGTTCAAGACCTGGGATCCAGGAACCGGTTCGCATCTCTGCGATTCTCGTGAGTGAAAGCGACGCCGCATCGAGATCACCTGCTGCGCGAAACTCCCGAGATTCTTCCAGCAACGCCGTGGCTGGCAGGCGCTGCAACACATAGCCAATGCTCGCAGCAGCAATTCCAGCAACCATCAGCAACATCCAGGTATTCGGGCGCTGCTCAACAGAAGCCGCCTTTCCTTTCTCCCCCATCCGCACCGTGAGGCCCATCACGAGAGCCAGGAGCGAAGCGGTCGATCCCATGGTGAAGGGAACTTCGAACATCCCGCAGAAAAGATAGCCGCATGTGGCCCCGAGCAATCCAAGGGCACATGCATAGGTGCTCTTCGATCGGGCGCTGACCAGCACCCGCCATTGCGTGGTAATCAGTGAACCGAAGAACCCCAGGAAGAGAAGCAAGCCCGGGAGACCGAGTTCCGCGAGCATCCTCAAGGCGTCATTATGAGCGTGTGGGCGGTCGAGGATGTAGCGCTCGTATCGCGGATACTCGACCGACCAGTTGGCGACGCCGACTCCGTAGAACGGAGCTTCCTGCGCCATGCTCACGGTGTTCTTGAAGATGTCGGGCCGAAAGCCCGAGTCCTGAATCTCGGCCACGCCGTATTGTTGTGTCACACGGGCAGCCGCATAGAAGGCGTCTTTGGCAAGACCTCGAGCAGGATCAGAGAAAGGCAAGACGGCCAGGACCAGAACCACGATGCCGGTCACAACGCCCACGACTCGGCCCGTAAAACGCATGCGAACGATGGCTCTGCGTAACATGAAAGCCAGGCAAATCAGCGGGAGTGCCATGATGGCGAAAATCACGCCCGACCGGCTGCCCAGAGTCACGAGGTAGTAGAGGAGACCGACGACTCCAGCAAAACCCAGCCACCTTCGAACCCCGCTGCTTCCGAGAGAGATCGTTGCGGCAAGAGGAAGAAGCACAACCGCATAGTTGGCTCCCATGTTGTTGTGCTCGAACAATAACGAGGCGTATTTAGCTGTGTCTGCTGATAAGTCTGATGCCGCGCGATGAATCGCCATGGAATCGATTCCGATGATCAGCAGTCCTGCGATGATCATGAAAGCAGTCCAGCCAGCGACGGCTCCTTCGCTTGTAGCCGCCGCCCGAATCGCCCGCGCAATCCCCATGAGAGCCAGCATCAGGATCATGGGCATGACCCCTAACAGCGGGTTGGTCGCCCAGAGCAAGCTCGTGGCGGACCACGCAATCAAGGCGAGCAGCATGGCCTCGGGCCCAGCCAAGGGCAGTGCAACCCGCCGCGAGAAAAGCCCCTCGCTGGCTTCGATCAAGAGCAGCGCGCAGCCGACCAGAGACATGACCAGTCGCTCCATGAGCAAGGTATCGGCCCCATAAGGGTCGATAACCAGCGGAACGAGCAAGGCCAGCGGTAAGAGCAGCCTCCGCGGCAGAGTAGGTGCTGTGGTCTCCACGAGTGCATTCTCTGTCCGGGAGTCAGCCATTGCCACCCACCAGCAGATGTCCTCCGAGCGATGAAAGAGCGAGGTTGGTTTGCGAGACTTTGACCATGCGCTGTCGATTCTCTTGCCGCCCCCATAACCTATATCAAGGGAAGCGCATGCGACATGGCCTGCAGCGGGCCGAAAGGCTCGATTCGTGAAGCACCTCGTCTCAGCAGCCGCGGCAACCGCAGTGATCGGTGCCCTGCTGCTCGCTTTCCTCGAACTAAATCTCGCCGAGGTCGGGCAAGGCGTGGCCGATCGCCTCCGAGCGCTTTCTCCCCAACTCCTTGGCCTCGCCTTTGCGTTCTACCTCGCCAGCTACTTCGGGCGAGCATGGCGGCTGGCAATCCTGATCCCTGGCCTGCGCGGCATGGTGCAGTTGGCCTCGATTGCGGCGCGACACAACTTTCTCAACCTGGTCCTTCCCTTCCGAACCGGAGAGCTCTCTTTGCCGTGGATGCTCTCTCGCGAGTACGGGCGCACTCTTGCTGAAGGGGGTGCTGCACTGCTGGTGTGCCGCATTCTCGACCTGCTTTGCGTGACGGCCTATCTTGCGCTGGGCATGGCCTGGTACGGCGTCGGTGGGTCCAGTGCAGAACACGTCGGCATCCGTGTCGCAGGAGTCCTCGTATCACTCGCCGTGATCATTCCGATCATGAGCCCGCTTGCGAAGAAGATGTCGAAGAGGCTTGAGACAGACAGCGGAGGCCGCCTGCGCCGTTTCCTTGCTCAAGCGACAGGGCACCTTGCATGCATGTCACTCCGCCAGCTTGCCTCGGCCACTCTCGTCTCACTAGGCACGTGGGGCCTGACCTACACCACGTACTACTTCATGGTCCAGGCCATGTCGGGCCCGGACCCCATCGGGCAGCAACTCGGTGACATCGCCTTTAGCCGTAGCTTGGTCGGCACCACCGGCCTCCACCTGAGTACCGTTTTGCCGGTCAACACACTGGGTGGAATTGGCACCTGGGAGACAGGGTGGGTCGGTGGATACACCCTCCTGGCGGGGCTCAGCAAGCAAGCCGCCGGCATTTCTGGCGTGATGTCGCACCTCATCAATTTTGCCTTCATCACAGTCCTTGCGACCGCAGGCTACCTGCTCCGCAAGAAGCCTCTTACGAGCGCCGAAGCACCTGCGCAGCAGAACGAAGCGGACTAGCCCCCACTCAACATTCTCGTCCGAGTGGGAGCTTGCGCCGCGCAAGAGCCGTGGGCATCATTGGCCGATTCGACGGGCAACCGGACGGGGCAACCCACCGGGAACCCTCCCGCAGTACGAGATCGGATTTTCAAGTCCCTGTGGGCCTTGTGGTCAAATCCAGGGACGCGCGTCGGGGTGTGGCTCAGTTTGGTAGAGCGCAGCGTTCGGGACGCTGAGGCCGCTGGTTCAAATCCAGTCACCCCGACCACTCCCCTGCTTCCCGGGGGACGTCGACGCCCGGAGAACGCGCAGCGGCTAGCCGCCGATCGAGATGAACACGCCGCCGTTCTGGTCGGCGAGTTGTTTGAAATCTTTGCCGCCAAAGGCGCCCACGTAGATCACATGAATCTGCACGCCTCGAAACGCGTTCACGCGTGCGACTTCCTCGCGAATCTCAACCATGTCTACCGTCTTACCGACCGTCGGCTCGCCGTCGGTAAGAAAGAAGATCGTGTCAACAGGATCCGTAATCTTGGTCACAAATGCATTGGGCTTGCGCTGATCAACGTCTTCTCCAAAGGCCGTCATCAGCGCCAGATAGGTGTTGGTCCGCCCTTCATCTGACACGCCACTGGCATGCCCCATGCGCTCACGAAATGAAGCGGCTGCGCCGCCCCGCGGCCGCAGTCCTTCGACCCAACGCGCTGCGTTGTTCCGATTAAGGATAGAGGCTCGCGCTGCTTTTTTCTTCCAAACGTCAACGCCTGTTGCATAGGCAACGACATTGAAATTCGTCGACTCGCTGAGTGTTTGAATCGTGTTGATGAGCTCTTCCTTCACGATCTCAAGGCGTTGAAGTGACTTGTACTCACGGCCACTCCGCTTCAATCGCTCCGGGTCACCAAAGGGCTCCGACATGCTGTTGCTCACGTCGATCACGAAAATAATATTGTCGCTCTTTGTCTGAATGTTCTCGAATGACTTGGCACCGGCGTTGTAGCGAGTGCCCTCCTCTGCAATCGTTTTGAGTGCCGCAGCAACCTTTTCCAGATCGGGCATCTCGAAGCTCTTTTCATTGCGATCCCACCAGGCCAGCCAGCGGTCCATGTCATCTTCGAACTTACGGAGTGTGATCGCTCGCAGCACCTCGTAGGCATCCTCCGAGACACGTGGATCGGGGTCATCCCCCATGATCATGATGAGTGGGCGAACCCCGGCTTTGAGGTGAAGCTCCTCGACAGAAGCGACAGCCTTGAGCCGAACCTGCTTGGAAGAGTGCTGCAAGGCAACCAGAACAGCCGGCTCGCCGCCGGAACCGTCACCGATTTGCCCGAGGGCATTGAGGCACGCGATGACCACGGCGTCCTCCGTACCAGGGTCCGTTGCCAGGGCGACAATTGGCGAGACCACCTTGGAGCCCCCCAGGCTTCCGAGACCCGCAAGGGCTCCGAGACGAACTCCGAGATCTCTGTGACCCAGCAAATCGACCAACGCGTCCGAGGCAAAGGTGTGCTGCATGCCGCCAAGCGCCTCGGCAGTGCATGCCACCAACTCCTTGTTGCGTGAGCGTTTCCGGTCTAAGAGGACCTCGTCGAGTAACCAACGTGCGGAGACCTCGTCACGATAGTCTCCAACAACATCAATGGCAGCCCGGCGCACCAGATACTCGTCATCTTCGAAAACCTCGAGCAGGACCTGTGTGGCCTCCAGAGAGTTCTCATCAGCCAGATTCAGGACGGCCTCACGGCGTTGAACCGGCGACTTGTCCTTGCCGTAATACCTCCGGAATTCCGCAACGAGCTCCGAGTCGCCTGCTGCGAGAAGGACAAAGCCGATCAGGATCGCCAAGAAAGGTCTGATCATTTCTCGCTCGTCTGGGTTCACTGGGTTCACTGGGTCAGAGGGCCATGGCAACCATGAAGTCCATGAAGTCCATGAAGTCAGGCCACGCTCTCGATAGGATGCCGCTTATGGCGCAGAGCATACCGCAGGCTCCTCGTTGCGACAGGATCGAATGGCTCCCCACGGAGGCCTCGGGGCGCCGATATGCACGTCTCCACGGCCCCCCTGGCCTGGAAGTCCCCACCGCCGTCTTCATGCAATTCCCTCGCGGTGCGCAGACGGCCGAAATCGAGCGAGTCGCCCGCGCAACCGAGCTCCTCGGGCAGGCCGGTCTGCCCGTTCCAGAAATCTATGAATCACGCCCTGAAAGCGGGTGGATTCTTCAAGAAGATCTGGGTGATCTCACATTCGCGGCTGCGCGTGAACAAGGCCGGAACATTGCGGGAGCCTACAGCGAAGCCGTCGCACTCCTCTCGCATATCGAAACATTGCAACTCGAAACATCGCCAAGGCCACCGCTTGACGAACGCCGCCTCATGACCGAACTACTTCAGTTCGTCACCCTCGGACTGAAATTACCCGAAGGACCCGGCGCGTCACTCAAGGAGGACCTCAACCGAATCGTGCAGAGTTGTTGCCAAGTACCTGTCGCTCTCTGCCATCGCGATTACCACAGTCGCAACCTCATGCTTCACGAAGATCGAGTTCGCGTCATCGACCATCAAGACGCCATGCCCGGGCCAGCAAATTACGATCGAGTTTCACTGGCCTACGATCCTTATGTCGAGCTTCCCGATGAAATCCGCGACCGCATTGCAGGCACTTCAAATTCCGTAGGCGAAGTGGCCCTGCAGCGGCTGGCCAAAGCCATCGGCACATTTGCAGACAAGGGGGCCACGTGGAGTGCCTTCATCGCCCCCGCGGCGCGACAAGCTCGACGACTCATTGCGAAACACGACATCAAAGTGCCGGTCCTTGACCTTGCCTTTGCGACCCTTTCAACCAGCAGGCGGACATCGGCAGCAAACCCCACGTCAGACAAGACGGGAAATGCTCGTCCCCAGGGTTCTGCGACTCCGCCCGCCGCATCTGATGCCGCACAGGACTTGTGAGGTGACCGTTCCCCAGCAGGCCATCATTCTTGCTGCCGGTGAGGGGCGCAGACTTCGACCCTACACCGAAACCCTGCCCAAGCCCTTGATGCCCTTCTTGAATCTCCCCCTGCTGCGCCACACCCTGAGGCTCGCAGCCCGATCCGGTGTGTCCCGCGTATGGATCAACGCCTGGCATCACGCGCAGAAGATCGTGGATTTCGTGGGCAGTTCCCCGGAGCCCGGCCTCGAAATCAACGTCGTCGTAGAAGACAAACTGCTGGGCACCGGAGGCGGGCTCGCCAACATCTGGCCGCAGATGGAGCGTTCAGCGACTCTCTTGCTCCTTCCCGACATCGTGGCTGACTTCGACATCGCAGCCCTCTACGAGCACCATCAGACGCAACAAGCGTGCGCGACCATGGCGCTGACAGCCAAGGCCAGCCCGGCGCACTACGGGGCCGTGCACACCGATCATGAGGGCCGCATCACGGACATTGCAGGCCTACGCGCCAAGCCCACGAATCCCGCCCACCCCGGATTCGTCAATGCGAGTGCACACATCCTGGAGCCCGAGTTTCTGGACAGACTGCCCGTAGAGCCAAGCTGCTTTGTTCGCCAAGGCTATGTACCCGCTCTTGATGACGGCTTGCACTGCAGAGGCTGGGTGCACAAGGGAGCCTGGCACGACACGGGCTCGCCCGCGGCACTTCTGGCAGCCCAGCACGCAGCAATTTCCGGGGCTCTCCCGACCGACGACGCCTTGCTTGCACTCGGGGGGCGTCGTTTTGGAGCGTCTGGATATGTTCACCCAAGCGCCGAACTCGCAGATGACGTCCAGTTGATCGAAGGAACCACCGTTGCGCAAAACTGTGTGATTGGTGCGGGAGTCCAACTCAGCGGCTGCCTCGTGATGCCCGACACCCATGTGCCGCCTCTCACTCGAGCCCAAGATCAAATCCTGGGTGGGCCACACCGCACTTCGGACATCGAGGCTCATTCGAGAGCCTGCACATGAGGGGCCCACTCATCCTGTTCGGCCTGGTTGCAGCTCTTGGCTTGCTTCTCTGGAGTGCCCTTGTCGGCGACGAGAACGCCGAAATGCTTCGAGGCCGAGAAGAAACCGACATCACCTTCGGAATGGTGGAGGAAGAGATCCTCTCGATGAACGAGGCCTTTGAAGGCCTCACGCGCCGGGGCTTCATGCTCAACTGGCGCCGACAGCACGAAGAGTTGCGGCACGCGCTCGCAAAATTGCGCGAGCAGCGGGTCGAACTCGAAAGCCAACAAGATTTCTCTCCACGCGAGAGGTTGAACGCATTTCGCGATCTTGTCACCCGATCAGACCAATTGCTTGCACGTGCCCGGTCACTGAACCGCCGGACGCAAGCTCGCTACGAATTCATGCTCGAAGTGAGCCCCCTTCTCAAAACCGCGCGCATGTGGCGCGACCTCCTGAGTACGGCAGAAGTGGATTCCCCTGAGATCCTGGCGCGCCGCGACAGCCTTGCGGGCACTTTCGCCAACCTCGAGGGAGGGGCCAAGATTGCGGACAACGTGCTCATCCAAAACCTCAACCAGGGCAAAGGACTTGGGGAAACAGAGATCCGAAATCTGCGGCGACTCATCGAGCAACAGGAAATCCTGGCCAAACAACTTGGCCTAGAAGCTGCTTCGCAGTAGCAGTTGCAAGACCTTCACAGCGCTTCTCAGGCGGCGCTTTTCAGCTCTTCGGAAATGCTCTTACCGAGAAGGCACAATGTAAGAGGAAAGCTCAGGGGCGATCTTTTGAATCGTCTCTGCGACGTCGAGGGCTTCCTTCTCCCGGCCAAGTGCCTTGAGTGCACGCCATCGCAGAAGCAGCAAGTTGCCCGCTTGGGGTTTCAGATCGAGCGCGGCATCTAGCCGCGACAGAGCCTCTTCAGGTCGACCCTGCCGAATCTCGGCGAGCGACCACATGGCCACAGCCTCCGTCTCTCCAGGAACAAGCTGAAGCGCCTGTTGAAAGGCTGCACTGGCCCCTTCCAGGGCAGCATCTGAGTTGGTCACCGCCGCCACTTCGAGCAAAGCCCGCCCCCACTCCAGCAAGATCGAAGACGATTCGGGTTGCAGCGCATGGGCTTCCTCCAACTCCTGCACGGCCTCTGCTGAGCGCCCCAGCGCTCGCAACGCTTTCCCACGGAACAAGTGGAGTTCGGCCACGTCCCTGTAGTCACCGGGCACGGCCTCGAGACGCTCCCAGGCTTGCAGAGGCTCGCCCACCACCAAGAGAGTGTTGGCAGCGTCGATGGCATCGACCAAGTCCATGCTCTCGCGCGGGTCTCGGCGCGCATCCCCTGCGTCTGAAAGTGTCGCACTCACGTATCCCAGTGCACGCAATTGGTCGAGATCGGCAATCACCGGAGCTTCCACTTCAGGTTCAGTCGAGAGAACTTGCTGGATCAACGGATGCTCCACGACGACCTGCCCGCTCACTTCCTCAGAGTCGAGCGAGATGTCATTCAGAACCCAGTCAACCTCTGCTGACTGAGGAGCTCCGACAAGCTTCAGAGAGCCCTGGCGAACGCCTGCCAGCACAGAAAAACCGTAGTAGAACGAAGGGCTTCTACATTCCAATGGCAAGACTCGCCCTGCAAGTGGCTCTGCGACAGAACGGCCATCGGCTTCCCATGCGGCCGAGATCTCAGATGTGGAACCGAGCCCCAGTGTCTCCAGAATCGTGGGCGTCACATCCAGCACAGAGACGACATCCTCACGCACCACGCCCGGCTGAGGGAAGTCAGCTCGTTGAGCTGCCGAAATCGCTCCCGACCAGGCCATGACAAGCGGTACGTGCATGGCCCCCTGGTACATGAGCACTCCGTGTGTGGCCTCACCGTGTTCGCCCAGGCTTTCTCCATGGTCCGAGGTCACTGTCACAAGCGTGGTGCCGTCACCCAGCCCCCCCAGCAAGCGACCGAGTTGGCGATCGGCCCATCGCACCTCGTCGAGATACCCGGCTCGCCCTCCTTCGGACTCTCCATCTGGCGCCGCATAAGGCGCGTGCGGATCGAACAAGTGGACCCACGCGAACCATGGTTCAGAATCTTCTTGCTGGCCGATCCACTCCAAGGCTCGATCGACCGTTCGATCTCCGCGACGCTCGTGACGAACAACGGAACCGCCCGGCTCCTGGAGGTCATCGTCGTAGTGATCGAAACCCGCCGCGAGTCCGTGTTCGGCACCGAGTACAGCTGCAGACACAAAGGCCGCTGTCTGAAAACCAGATGCATGCAAGTGTTCTGCCAGCGTTGGCACCGGGAGTGCCTCGGTCGCGACCCCGTTGACCGTCAGTCCGTGGCGCGCTGGCCGCAGCCCGGTGAGCATCGAAGCATGGGCCGGCAAAGTCAGGGGCGTTACGGTGGTTGCATCAGCAAACCGTGTCCCGCTCTCGGCAAGCGCATCGAGGTAAGGAGTCGTGCCTTGCACTTCGCCCCACGCACTCACGGCATCTGCTCTCAATGTGTCAATGGTCACCAGCAGAACGCTGGGGTGCCGCGAACCATCTCCGCAGGCAACGACCAGCGCCATGAGGAGGGCGGCACGAGACGTCAAGCAGACCCGCGACACAAGGCACTGCGATTGCCCTCCAATGCTACGACTCATGCGAGGCCACCTTCGTCATCAGTCGCCGGAGCATCGTCACTGCCCTCGAGAACACCGGAACGAAGAAGCCTCTGGTCTCCGTGCCGGACCGTCAAGCGCTCGGCATCAAAGAATTCGAGCAGTGGAATGAGATATTTACGTGAAGTGTTGAGGTCATCGCGCAGGTCAGGGATATGGATAGCCCCCTCGCGCTCTCTGCCGTGAGCAATAAGCGTTTTACGCATGTGATCGAGGGCCTCGCGATGAAACACGAGGCCACCAACGAGCACAACCACTCCTGCCGATCGGAGCATGTCCATCAGCGCACGATGGTCCTTTTCCGAGAGCCCCGTAAAAGCAGGGTCGATGCCTGGTGGACGCGCCGCGGCCAGCCGCAATGTCTCAACCACATGGTCGCGAGCCGCTTCCAACTCGGGAGTCAGTCGCCCCCGATGCCCCCGTCGACGCACGCGCCCCCCCGAGGCGGTCTCAAGTCGCTCGTCGCACGCCAAGGCGGCCTGCACAGCCGACTCGTCATACGGCACGCTAGAGCGCAGGGCCGAAAGATCGACCCAGTCGAGCAAGGGGTGCTTTCGGTGCGCGCCTTTCAAGGCTGCTACCAGCTCGTCAGCGACCTGTGTTGCTGCTGCCGACGTCAGATAGCGATCTGCCCCAGACACGACGAGATCTCCTTCGTCGAGAGCGCCAAGAAGGTCCTGGCGAAGGTCGGGCACAGAACGCCCCACCTCAAGTGCGACGTCACTCAGTTGCGCACCACGCGGACCAGCAGACGCAATGATGGCCTGGGCCAGGCGGCCAGGGTCTTCAAGGGTCTCTCGGCGCGAGCGCAACTCATCGAGCACCCTGTCTTTGAAGCGCTTCAAACGCCCATCGCCTGCTTCAAGAACGAGCCCACCGCCCAACACAACCATCGAAGAGGCGTCGCGCACAATCAGGCGGTCACCAGGCGCCACGCACATGGCATGGTCCACACGCAGTTGAATCGGCGCCTCGACTCCATTTTCCAGAAGCCCTGAGTCGAGCAGGGTGGCACGCCCCTGCACTTCAGCAGTCCCCGAATGCACGCGAACCGGATGGCGATGCCGCAAGGGTGTCTCGCCATGTGTGTGCCTGTAATCGACAGCGATGAACCGAGTCGACCTGAACACCCCAGGCATGGCGACAACATCGCCACGGGCCACATCTTCTCGACTGGCGCCCACCAGATTCAAAGCCGTGGAATGTCCCGCACGGCCATCGTCCGTTGCGCGCCCGTAGGCGTGGATACCTCGCACTCGAATCGAGAGTCCGCTGTGGACGATCTCCAGTTGATCTCCTGGGCTGACCTGTCCGCTCATGGGGACTCCTGTCACCACAAGCCCGTGCCCAGGCACTGTAAACACCCGCTGCACGGGAAGCCTGAAGGGCCCCTCAGAAGCATGGGGAGTGACCTCGCTCACCAACGAGTCCAGTGACTGTCGTAGTTCGTCCAGGCCAGAACCTGTCACCGCGGAGACAGGCAGCACCTCGGAAGACTCCAGAAAAGTCCCCGAAACAAAGTCCGCCACATCTTCCAAAACCAGTTCGAGAAGATCCTCATCCACCAGGTCAATCTTATTGAGAACGATCAAGCCTCGCTGCACACCGAGTAACTTCAAGATCTCAAGGTGCTCGCGCGTCTGGGGCATGACGCCGTCGTCGGCAGCCACGACCAGCATCGCCACGTCGACAGAAGTCGCACCAGCCACCATGTTCTTTATGAAACGTTCGTGGCCTGGAACATCAATCATGCCCACCGTCGCGCCACTGCTGTGCTCATACGGGGCGAAACCCAGATCGATGGTCATCCCCCGCTCATGCTCTTCAGCGAGCCTGTCCGGGTCGATTCCTGTCAGCGCACGTACAACAGACGATTTGCCATGGTCAATGTGACCGGCCGTGCCGACGATGACGTTGCGAATCGCATGACTCACATGCCCGCTCCGTTCCGATTTAGGCCGACACTGCTCGCCGCGATATTGTAACCCCTGCTGTACAGCCCGCCCCACTCACACGTGCCGTTTCCATCGGAAACGATGTGATCTGCGCCGTAAACCGGGCCCGCCTCAGGAAGGCGAGGCCTGGAGCACCTCAGGCATGTACAGGATTCGCTGACACGCACGGCACACGACAAGTTGGCGGCCACTCAGCAGCCGGTTGCAGTCGTTAGGGGTGAGCGAAGAGAAGCAACCCTGACAGGTGTTCCCTTCCGCAGGAACGATGGCCACGCCATGCGCCTTGTAGACCCTGTCGTAGAGCTTCAGGATTTCCACATCAATCGCCTTGCGCACTTGCTCGCGCCGCTCATCAAGAGCCTCAAGCTCTTTCTGATGGTCAGCGAGTTCGCCCCGAGCTCGTTCTTCGAACCCGCCGTACTCCGCCTTGGCTTCATCAAGACCACCTTCAGAAGTCTTGACCAGTTGCTCTCCCTGGCGAATCACTTCGTACTGCTCAAGGATGCGTTCCTCGACCGTACCCAGCTCTTCCCTCTTCCGCTCAATTTCTGCGTTCATCAGGCTGTATTCCTGATTTGTCTTCGCACTCAGCAGATTGGCGTTCGCCTTGAGGAGCGCCTCCTCGCGCTCCGCGAGATCCAGCTCAAGGCTCTTGAGGTGAACCCGGAAGAGTTGCAGTTTCTCCTGACAAGCCTCGACCGTAGCCCGCGCCTCTCGCGAATGACGACTCCGACTGGCCAGCACACGAGGCACCGCATCCATGAGGTTCTGGGATTCAGACCGCTTGCGGTCAACCTCACCGAGGGCGACGAGCTTCAACGTCAGCTGACGGGGGTCGCCGGGAACTTGATCGGCTGTCACGAGAGTTCAGTAAATCCGGTAGGCGGGGGAAACGCCCAAGCGTATCAGACTTCCCCCTCCGGAGAAAGACCCTCGACTCTCCCCTACAGGGCAAGGGAGCCCTCTCAACTCCGCCCTGCGAAACACGCCCCCTCGCCTCGTCCAGAGCCAAGGGGGCTTATAGCGTGACTGAAGAGTCCCTGGGACTGGTGAGACTCAAATCGGAAGTGCGCTCTCGAGGAAGCCTTCAAGCATCCGACTACGCACCGGATGCTGAAGCTTACGAACAGCCTTGGCTTCAATCTGCCGCACACGCTCACGCGTCACCTTGAAGATTCGTCCGACCTCCTCAAGCGTGTACGTGTAGCCGTCACCAATACCGTAGCGCAGCTTGATGATCTCGCGCTCTCTGAAGGAAAGCGTGTGAAGAACACTCATGATCTTGTCCTTGAGCATCTCCTGCGCTGCAGCTGTGACTGGAGAAACCGCGCTGTCGTCCTCGATGAAATCCCCGAAGTAGCTGTCATCGCCTTCGCCGATCGGTCGGTCAAGACTGATCGGATGCTTCGAGATTTTCATGACTCGCTTGGCTTCATCGATGGAGATCTCGCTGTTCTTGGCAATCTCTTCGATCGTCGGCTCACGGCCAAGCTGCTGCACAAGCTTCTTCGTGACGTTGCGCAACTTGCTCATCGTCTCGATCATGTGCACCGGGATGCGAATTGTCCGAGCCTGGTCGGCAATCGACCGCGTGATGGCCTGGCGAATCCACCAGGTTGCGTACGTCGAAAACTTGTACCCACGGCGGTACTCATACTTCTCGACAGCCTTCATGAGTCCGGTATTGCCTTCCTGAATCAGGTCCAGGAAAGAAAGCCCTCGATTGCGGTACTTCTTGGCAATCGAGACAACAAGACGCAAGTTACCGCTCGACAGGTCGCGCTTCGCCTCTTCGTACTGAGCGTAACGCTCGTCAATCAGCTTGAGACGTGCGGCAAGTCGGCGAGGTGATTCAAGTGCCTGGATCTGAAGCGCTTCGAAATCGACCTTGAGTTCCTTGAACTCCTTGCTCGCCTTGCGATCCTCCGGGAAGTGCTTCAGCCTCCGTTCAAGCGTCGCCATCTCCTGGTGCTTTTCTCGCACCAACTCGATCATAGGCCTCACTTTTTTCAGCTGAATCTGCAGCTCTTCGACCAGGTCGGCACACTTGCGGCGCCCCCAGCCGATACGTTGCAGGGTGAGCTTTCGCTGAGCTGAAGAACCTTTGTCCTGCAAGAATTTCTTGTAGTCCGCAGTAAGTCGCATGTGCAGCTTCCGCTGCGTCTCAATACTGCCTTTGAGACGTGCAGAAACCTCGAGCTTGCCTGGTTCAAAGCCACTCGTCGAAACCTTGAGCGTCCGGTCAAATGCGAGCCGGCTCCCCTCAACGTCTTCGATGATCTGCAATCCTTCACGGATAGCAAAACCCGTCGCCATGATGAGGTTTCGGAAATGGCGTCGCGTGACTTCAATCTGCCTCGCGAGGTTGATCTCTTCGGAACGCGTGAGCAATGGGATCTCGCCCATCTGCGTCAGGTACATGCGCACCGGGTCTTCGATCCGCTCCGTCTGAACAACCCTTTCTTTGGGCTCTTCGTCAGACACCGCAGAACTGCCGGAGGCTCGAACCTCTTGCTCTGCGACGACATCGGCTTCGTCGAGGATCTTCATCCCCTGCCCTTCGAGCAGGGTCAGAATCTCATCGATATTCTCGATGTCGGGAGGCAGGACCTCATTCATTTCCTCGTAGGTCACGAAGCCGCGCTTTTTCCCGTTCTCCATCAGAACGCGGACACTCGGATCTAGCTTGTCCAGTGCTGCAATCGAACTCACAGTGCTTCCTCTTCACTCATGGGGTGGTCAATAAATGTCGCGAGCGCCCGGCTGTTCATGTCGGAACAGCCTTTGTCGCATCGGGTGATGTGGTGTCGCCATCTGACGTCGCTGGATGATCTTCTCGCAGGCTGTCTTGGATGGCTTGTAGAGCGGCTACGTCCGTTTCGATGTCTGGACGGGAGAGCGCCGCTCGCCGCGTCTGCTTCAATAAATCGTCTTCGGCGAGGGTTTCCAGATGCTCCACCGCCGTTTCATAGCTCGGGATAACGCTTCCGGGCTCCTGAAAGAGTGCCTTCTCAAGTGACGGCATGAGTCGAGAAGCTTGTTCGCGCGTTGCTTCCAGCCATTCCATCGTGTCCACCGGAGACTCTCCCAGGGTCCGGGCGATCTCCACGAGTTGCAGGGCGTCGGGGTGATTCAACACCCCCAGGCGAACGAAACGGTCCACCGTGGCGGAGGCTTCGGCGACCCGGGCAAGACCCGCGAGAACCACGAACTGGCTCCTCACTCGGGCCGAAGCAGGGCGAAGAGAAGCTCCTCGCGATCCGCCTCCAGAAGAGTTCGACACGCGCCCAGGAACAGCTTCCGTTTGAACCTGAACCTGCTTCCGCAAGAGGTTCCGATCGACGCTGCAGGCCTTCGAAATCTCTTCGGCTATGGTTTCCCGGCGAACCGGATCGATGACGGCTCGGCAGATTTCGAGCACCTCTTGAGCCACCTGTTCTCGCCACCCAGGCTGGGCTCGATCGGTCCGCTCGATCGCTCGGTGACAAAGAAAGCTGACAGTGCTCATTCCGTGCTGAGTCAGCAGTTCTTCAAAACCGGCCGCATCGTGATCCCCGAACCAGTCGCCCGGATCGATTCCGTCCGGAAGGCATAGCACTCGAACTTCAAGACCTTCTCGGAGCGTGAGATTGACGGCTCGCTCCGCCGCAGTCATCCCGGCGGAGTCACCATCGAAGACAAAGATCAGGTTGGACGCGCGGCCCTTGAGAGAGCGCACGTGGTCTTCCGTGAGGCTCGTCCCCATGGTGGCCACTGCTTCTTCAAGGCCGCTCTGGTGAGCCATGAGGACGTCTGTATAACCCTCCATGATCACAAGTCGCCGAGAGCGCGCCACGACGCGTGCGGCCTTATCGAGTCCATAAAGCAAGCGACGTTTGTTGAATGCGGATGTTTCGCGAGTGTTGACGTACTTGGGTTTGCCTTCCGGATCCAAAGTCCGTGCCCCAAAGCCCACAAGCGCTCCGTTGGCATCTCGGATGCCAAACGAAATCCTTCCCCCGAAGAGGTTCGTAAAGCCAGCACGATCGATGGCGGCGGAAGCCAGCCCGGATTCGCGCAGGCGAGTCTGGAAATCATCTGGAACAAACCCGACATCGAAGTGCTTGGCCGTCTGACCTTCGAAGCCACGCTTCTTCAGGTACGTCACGGCCTCGGCGCCCTGTGAAGAGCGGAGCGTCTGAGCGAAGAGTTCGCTCGCCCGATTCAGCACTTCACGCAGATCGCGCAGCTCAGATTGGCGTTTCTTGTCCTCTTCGCTCATCGATCCAAGCGTCACGCCACATCGATCCGCCAGAAACTCAAGGGCCTCTCGGAAGCCAATGCCGCGGATTTTCTGCACGAAGCTGAAGACGTCCCCCGCCTCGCCACAACCGAAGCACTTGTACATCGCATGCTCCACCCGAACGTGAAACGAGGGTGTGTCTTCGGTATGGAAAGGGCAGCAAGCCCAGAGATCGCCGGGGCCGCGGCTCTCGTACTCGCAACCCGCGAGTTCGCGCACGACTTCATCGATGCGACTTCGAGCCTTCACCAGCTGCTTTTCGGCCTGGCGGTCAGCTGAGGGTTGCATCATGCCCCCTTCGCTTCAGTCGAGTGCGGCCGCACCAATGGTGCATGTGGTGCATGTGGTGCATGTGGTGCATGCCGGAAGGCTGCGAGCACGTGCGGGCACCGAGAGCGTTTCCCTGGCAATCTGGCACCCAATCTGAAACGGCTCCTGGCTGATTCATGAACGACAAAATCTCAACTCAGTTAGATCGCTGCGAAACGCGAAATGTCCGCAACATCCGAAGACCTTCAGCACTCAACTCGCTGACACTCTCGACCTCAAACTGCAACCGCATGTCCTGCTGACTCTCACTGACTCATCGCCGTTTCGACCTCACAGGGTCTCCACGAAAGCCTTCGCGTCACCAAGCTCCTCCCCACGTCAAACCAGATCTGGCCGGACATGGTTAGCGCGACTGTATGTCAGTGCAGGAACTGCCTTTACGGAGACGACGGCGAAGGAAGACTAGCCCGTCATCGCCAAGAGGCAAGTTTCTCCGGAGGACGGAGCACAGCGTGGAGACCTGCAGTGCGCCGCCAACCGCATGAAACCGGATTCCATGGAGTGGCTCTGCTATCCGAATCGATCAACACGTGAATCGATCGGTCGAGACCTCTCAAAACAAGGCCTCAAGCCGGCTTGACCGGCTAAGGGCGGGGTCGCTCGCCCGGCGCGTGATCTGCCCACTTCCGGGCGAGACGTTCTAATTGTAGCGCTTCGAAGGCCTCCGCACGCTTCTTTTGGTCATTTTCCTTGAGTTCCAGAGCGGCCTGCACCTCGGAAGCCCGCAGATCAGCCCCTTCAGCCACGGAATTGAGCAAGGTTTTCCTTCGGCTCCGAAAGGCCAGCCCCAGAAAAATTTCGAGGCGCTCGAGAGCTTCCTTCCCTGGCCACGCGGGTGCCCGCTCGAGGCGAAGCACCACCGACTGAACTTTCGGGACGGGCCAGAACGCCCCGGGGGGAACTTTTCTGACCGTTTGAACACGGCACGTCAGGGCCGCAATCACCGCAAGAGGCCCGTAGTCGCGACCACCTGGCCCCGCGCTCAGCCGCTCGGCGAGTTCTTTCTGGATCATGACAACCTGCAGCGGCGGCGCATCACTTTCACGCGCCAAGGCCATCAGCAGCGGCGCGGCCACTCCGTAGGGCAGGTTGGCCACGAGACGGAGAGTGCCGGGAAGCAACGCGAGCAGCGCGGGGCTGAGCCGGCGAGATCCGGCCAGAGCATCGCCGTGAACCCAGCGCAGTCGCCCCCCCTCCCGCAAGTGAGGCTCCACAAGATCCGAGGCGACCTGTTCCATCGCCGCATCGATTTCAATGGCCCGAACAAAGGCGCCCACGTCGAGAAGGTGCCGTGTCAGCAGCCCCGGACCAGGACCGATCTCGAGGACCTCCTCGCCCGGTTGCACCTCGGCATCTCGCACGATGGCCGCAAGCAGGTTGTGATCGAGCAGGAAATTCTGCCCATGGCGCTTCAAAGGCGCTGCGCCCGCTGCCTGGAGGGAGGCCTCCAGGTGCGGGCGCAGAATCGGTGGCAGATGGGGGCGCCCCGCAGATCGGGAACGCGCGTCGTCAGCCACGCCGCGGAGAGCTCTCGCTCAGCCGCTTGTAATCGTTGAGTTGGCCATACGGATCATGATCTCAACGCGACGGTTCTTTGCCTTCGCCTTGGAATCTTTTCCGCCGACAACCGGCTTGAACTCACCGAACGACGCGATGGAGATTCTCGAACCATCGACACCGTTTTCGACGAGGAACTCACGCACGGCAATCGCCCGCGCGGCTCCTAGCTGGATGTTGCCGTGGGGGTATTCCGCCTTGGTCTTGACGATGGGGTCCACGTCCGTGTGCCCGTCGATGCGGATCGGCGAATCGATCGACTTGAGCCGCTGAACGACCATTTCGAGCGCTTTTTTCCCTGCCGCTGTCAGCTGAGAACTACCGCTGACGAACAGCACGTCCCCTTCGGCGCGGTAGCCGTACATACCCTCGGAAGCATCCACGATGCCCTCGAGGCCGACGTCGGAAAAGATGCCCATCTCGCCGCGGAAACTCTCGTACTCGGCCATCAAGTCCTGCCGCTGCTGTTGAGCCGCGGCCAACTCGGCCTGGAGTCGAGCGAGATCTTCCTGATCTAGCTCCACGTCGGTCAGCATCAACTCAGCTCTCTCGAGCGTGTCGCGCATGTACGCGAGTTCTTCCTGGCTACGCGCCAGTTCGTCTTCGAGATCGTAATACTCAGAGGCTGTGACGCAGCCGGGGAGCAGGCAGCCGACAACCGCGACGGCGACCCAACAAGCCTTCCTCATGATGATGGTGGACACCACGTTACCCTCCCATTGGATGTGTGTCTGTCTTTGGTGATTTATACGGCCTTCAGCCAGCGAACATATCCGCGATGAAGCCGGTCAGTGAATTCGACGTACCGTCTACGGCTCCGACAGCCGCAAAGTTCGCGAAGATGAGAATGATGAATCCGGCTGCCAGAAGGAACAGCATTCCGGCACCCTCCGAACCCTCTTCTTCTTCTGCCGCGGCCTTCGCTTGACTGCGCGGCACGCTGCGTGAAGGAGTGGACGAGCCGCGACCGCTTCCAGCGGCGAGATCCACTTCCTCAACCTCAAGACCTGATTTTTCGCCCAGGTCGTCGACAAGCACGAGACCCTCTCCGTCCTCTGACAAATCGAGATCCAACTCATCGTCGGAACCCAGCTCTGCCAGATCCAGTTCGTCACCCAGATCGAGTTCCAGATCGTCATCCGACTCGCTGCTCTTCAAGCGCTCAATGTCAGCCGCTTTGAAACGCATGGTGTCTTTCTCGCGGAAAGCTCGAATCTCTCCCGCGGAAACGAGGCGTTTGAGCTCTTCTTCCTCCATCCGGAGGTCAGAAAGCACTTCATCGAATGAGTAGTAATCCTTGTCACGAGCCACGGGTGTAAACCTCCAGCGATGATACAGCGGGCGACGAAACGCCTGCTGAGTTCGAATAGGGCCGCCAACAACGATCTTAGGTGGCCGCGAAGCCCCTTGCAACGAAGGAGCTACGGAAAGAACCGGACTCACTCGGCGCCCCCACCATCGGCGCCCATGACGCGCTGGCGCAGGCGGTGGGCGTCGAGGACTCCGGGGCTTCCATCTGCCCGGCGCAGCACGGCGAGGCCGGTTCCCAGGCGATCGAGTCGGAGGTACACACGGTTCAGGCTCATGTCCCCCTCAACCTGAAGGACTGGCCGGGTGTCTCCCTGCCGAGCAGCTCGAAAGCCACCCTCCGGAGCCCAGAGGCCGCCCATAGGCACCCAACCCACCACGTTCTCCCCCTCATGATCCAGCACCAAGACGCGCTGGTCGCGACAGGACTCCGGCGCCTCGATACCTGGCACGCCCAGGCGCGTCCGTGGAAAACTCTCCACCGAGAGAGCTTCGTGCTCAGCCGTTCGACTGCGCATCTCGAGAACACCTCGGGCCACTCGCTCCTGAAATTGTGTCAGAAAGCCCTCCTGCATCCCGGCATGGAAAAGTGCCTCGCGCTTCCCACGCACCGCGCCCCCCGATCCAATGCGGTGCCCCATCACGCCCGAGAACCAGCGAGCGAAGGCCGTCAAAGGCCATGTCGGCACCCTCAGAACGGCATGCGCTGCGCTGAGCATCGGGAGGACGGGGTAGAGCAGATGCTCGCGCCCTCTTCGAAAAGCCTGCTTCGGGAGTGACTCGGCCAACAAGAACAACACCACCGACACGCCGAAAGTTCCGACAGCCTCTGGATCTGACACCCCCCACTGAATAAGCAAAACCTGCGCGAGCAGGCTTGCAGTCCAATTGGCCACGTTGTTCGACACGAGCAACACGGTCAGCAACGTGGGCATATCAGCCAGCAATTCCCGGGCGCGTACTGCGGCACGAATTCCGGCGTCGGCATCCAGACGGATGCGCAGTCGACTCGTTGTGTAAAGCCCCGTCTCCATGCCAGAGAAGAGGCCCGAGAGCAACACGGCGGCAATGAAGAGCGAGACGATCATGACGCAGTTCCTTTGTCGCCACCTCGTCCCGTTGATTCCGGTGTGACAAAAAGGCGGTCGACGCGATGCCCTCTCATGGAAAGCACACGCAGCCGCCAGCCTTCAAGGCGAAGTTCATCGCCACGCCGTGGGACGGCAGCCAGTGCCTCGGCCACCGCACCTCCGACTGTGCCGGCGCGCCGTGCTTGAAGCGCAAGGCCGAGTTCCTCTTCCAGCCTGTGAACAGGGCACTGACCGCTGACCAGCGCCGCACCGTCGCTGAGATGCTCCACCGGCCCGGCGGCACTTGGCTCAATTTCGCCCAGCAACTCGCGGGAGAGTTGAGCCTGACCGACCACTCCGGCAACACCCCCGAACTCGTCCAGAAGAATGGCCAAGCGCTGGCGCTCGTCAATCATGCGCAAGACGAGACGTTCGGCACCAATCCCGAGGGGGGCAAGCATCGCTGGCTCGAGCAAAGCCTCCCGCGAAAGCCCGGGCTCAAGCAGAAAGCGAGCCGCATTGATGACTCCCACGAGAGCGTCGGGAGCCCCGTCGATCACCGGGTAGTCCGTATGGGGACTGCTCGACATCACCTCCACCCAATGATTGCGATTATCTCTCATGTCGAGCACGGTCATGTCGACCCGCGACACCATCAGTGCCTTGGCTTTTCGCTCACCAAAGTCGATCACGTCGTTCAGCAACGCGAGTTCGACACCGCGATAACTACCTGACTTCCGACCTTCCCCGAGAATGACCTTGATGTCAGAGGAGTTCACGGCGCGCGGTTGGCGCGAACGAAACAGCAGGCCCTCGAGCGCCTCGGTCACCCAGGACCCGACGAGCACGGCTGGCGCCAGAACGAAGGAAAGCACGGACAAGGCCGGAGCCATCCGAGCCACCGTGGCTGGCCCACCTGTCAGCGCGAACATCTTGGGGACAATCTCTCCGCCCACCACCATGCCCCCAAGGCTGATTGCGGCCACAGCAACCGCGAGCCCGGTGTGTCCCTGCTCGACATAGCGCAGGCTCAGGGACGCAGACAACGTGAAATATCCCACGTTGATGATCAGGTTTGCCAACAGCAGCGAGACCAAGAGTCGTGACGGCCTTGCCAGCAATGCGGCCACGGCCCTGTTGCGTTCGGAGAGTGTTCGGCGCTCGAGCGCCTTCAGCGAAAAAACAGCTGTCTCACATCCGGACACCGCTCCTGAACAGAACAGGAGGGCCGCCATCGTCAGCAACGTCATGGACACGTGGTGCCCCGAAAGGTTTCGCTCGTCAGAACCCGGAGCCCGACATGGACTCCATGAGCCGGATCATCGGACTGAACAGGGCGAAAGCAATGGTCCCGACGATGACTGCCACGAACAACAGCATCACGGGCTCAAGAGCCTTGAAGAGCACCGTAATCGAAGTGTCGAGTTCTGCCTCGCTGTCTTCCGAGATCCGGATGAGCATCTTATCCAGTTGCCCCGTCTCTTCACCGACGTCAATCATATTCACGATCATGGCATCAAAAACCCCGCTCTCACCCAGGGGACCCGCCATCGTCTCGCCCTCGCGTATCGAATCGTGAACACCTGCCACGGCCTCTTCCACCACCCGGTTGGGGATAGACGAGCGCACGATGTCCAACGCCTCGAGAATAGGGACTCCACTGGCAAGAAGCGTTCCAAGAGTGCGTGTGAAACGTGCCACAACGCTCTTGCGAACAACGTCACCAAAGAAAGGGATACGCAGTTTGAAGCGATCCAGGCGATAAGCAAAGCCCTCGTTTCGAAGCAACATGATCAGGATGCCACCCAACAAGATCGGCACCACCAGCAACACCCACCAGTAAGTCGTCAACCCACGCGAAAGCGCAAGGAGCCCTCGGGTCAAGGCTGGCATTTCAACGTCGAAGCTCTGAAACATCTGCTCGAACTTGGGAACGACGACGAACACGGCCACGAGTAGAACTCCCCCCGCGAACAACATGACAAGCAGCGGGTAGGTCAATGCCCCCTTCACCTGTCCCTTGATGCTCTCTGACTTCCGCGCGAATCCAGACAGTCGCTCAAGAATCGGCCCAAGGATGCCACCAGCCTCCCCCGCGCGAAGCATGTTCACGTAGAGGCGATCGAACACCTGTGGGTGCTTGGCAACGGCTTCGGAAAGAGGGGCACCACCTTCGACGTCGTCGGCAACTTCTTCGACGACATCGCGCAGTGGACCAGGCTTCTGCTGCCCTTCGAGAATCCGCAGGCAACGCACCACCGGCAAGCCTGCATTCACAAGAGTCTCAAGGCGACCTGTGAACTGGGCGAGTTCCTTACCAGGGACGCGGCCCCACCAACGCCAAGATCGGGCGCGAGGGGCTTCGGCAGCGGGCCGGCTAGCCGTGGCAGGTCGGCGTGCTTTGGGCTTCGTCGCGTGTGGTCGGTCTGCTGGCATGAGATCGGGAGTCTAGCAGCAGGGCAGCACAACTCTGTGCTGCAGATCGGAACACAAACCTCGAATCATGCGACAGCTGCCCTCCCAGGCCTTTCAGAGATCGACCAGCGTTTCACGCAGGACCTCCTCCACCGTCGTCGAGCCCTCCAGGACAGCCAAACGGCCGGCTTCGCGCAGGGGGCGCATGCCCTCGCGGACCGCAGCCGCGCGCAATTCCAGGGTCGGCGCTCCGTCGAGCACAAGCTTCCGAAGGGTCTCGCTCATGACCATGATTTCGAACAAGGCGCGCCGACCGACGTGGCCTGAATAGTTGCAGCGCTCGCATCCATCGCCATAGGCAAAGGTTTGCTCGCCGACCTCCTCGCGCTCGAAGCCTAGCTCGCGCAGAACATCGTCGTCGGGGGCGTAATCTCTTCGACAATCCGGACAAATAGATCGAACCAAGCGTTGCGCGACCACAGCTTCCAACGTGGCCACGATGAGGTATGGGGGAATCCCCACATCCACCAATCTTGTGATCGTCGAAGGGGCATCGTTTGTATGCAAGGTCGAGAGAATAAGGTGCCCGGTCAAGGCCGCCTCCACGGCGATCTGCGCCGTTTCACTGTCGCGAATCTCACCCACCAGCAAGATGTCAGGGTCTTGTCGCAAAATCGAACGCAGAACACTGGCGTATGTCACACCAATATCTTCGTTCACTTGCACCTGAATGATCCCATCAAGGTCGTACTCGATGGGGTCTTCGACCGTGATGATCTTGCGCTCGACATCATTCAAACGGTTCAGCGCGGAATAGAGAGACGTCGTCTTGCCCGACCCTGTGGGCCCCGTCACCAGAACGATTCCATGCGGACGCTCAAGCAGCCCGTTCAGAATGGCCTGTTCGTCATCGCGCAGGCCTACGTTAGCGAGATCGAGCGAGACCACACTCCGATCCAGGACACGCAGCACACATGACTCACCGTGAACGGTCGGCATGGTGGAAACGCGAAGATCAATGGGTCGGCCGCCCAGTGAGAGTTCAATGCGGCCATCCTGGGGCACGCGAGTTTCTGCGATATCCAGATTGGACATGACCTTGACGCGCGAAATCAATGCCGACGCCAGCGAAAGCGGCGGAGATTCAACCTCGAAGAGCACGCCATCAACGCGATACCGAACCTTGAATTCATCCTCGAAGGGTTCGAGATGAATGTCACTGGCCTTGTCACGAATGGCGTGCAGCAAGATGTAGTTGAGCAACTTCACAACCGGAGCGGCACGCGCCATCTCGGCCTTGTCTTCAAGGTCGGTGGAGCCTGTGACCTGCCGAGCTTCATCAATCGTCTCGGCCAGCCCGACCTCTTCTTCCTCTCCCCAGTGCGCTGCGAGCGCGCGATCAACCGCGGCCTCACTGGCAATCACTGCAACAACATCACTCCCCACGCTAAAGGCCAGGTCCTGAATGATGCTGACGTTCATGGGGTCGGCCAGGGCCACCACGAGGGTTCCGTCTGCCTCGACCCTTACCGGCACTGCCCGATACAGCGCACAGGTGGTGGCATCCATTCGCTCGCGCACATCAACGGGGATCGAGGTCGCGTCCAGATCGATGGGCTCGAGCCCCACCTGAATTCCCAGAGCGCGAGTGAGTTCCTCCGGCTCAAGCACCCCCATCGCCAGCAAGATCTCGCCCAGGTGCCCACCAGAGCGAGCCTGTTCGGCAAGCGCCTTGTCGAGTTGCTCCTGCGAGCAACTTGACCGGCTCAGAAGAATTTCGCCAAGCAAGCGCCGACTCACGGGCTCGATCTTGTCGGGGGGCTGCGTCATCGCTCGGAACTCACCCGCAACACCTCCGAGATTGTTGTCAGTCCGGACAGCACTTTGCTGACGCCATCGACACGAAGCGGCACGAGACAATCACTGCGCTCTGCTTGTGCGCGCAGCGCGGGCGTGGGCTCATTGCGGAATGCCATATCTCTCAGAGTGGCGTCCATGACCAGCAACTCAAACGCAGCAATGCGTCCGTCGTACCCCGTGAAGCGACATTCTCCACAACCCTCTGCGCGATAGATGGTGCGCCCTTGAACTCGCTGTTCGTCGAGCCCCACCGAGCGCAATTCGTTAGGCGTAGGCTCGTAGGACACGCGGCAGGCCGAGCAGAGACGGCGCACAAGGCGCTGTGCGACCACGGCCTGGATGGAGGCTGACACAAGAAACGGCTTCACTCCCATGTCCGAGAGACGCGCAAGTGCAGAGGGAGCGTCGTTGGTGTGCAGCGTGGCAAAAACAAGGTGGCCGGTGAGTGCGGCCTGGATGGCGACCTCTGCAGTCTCAGCATCCCGAATCTCACCAACCAGAATGACGTTTGGCGCCTGCCGCAACATCGCGCGGAGAATGCGAGCAAAGGTCAGCCCGATACGCGGGTGGACCTGAACCTGGTTAATCCCTGCAATCTCGTACTCAACGGGGTCCTCGGCCGTGATGATCTTGACGTTGGCCTGGTTGAGTTCTTTGAGCGCCGCGTAGAGAGTCGTGGTTTTTCCCGAGCCGGTGGGCCCGGTCACCAGAACGATGCCGTTGGGGCGTGAGATGACTTTCCGAAAACGGCCAAGGTCCGCGTCACCAAATCCCAATTCCGCAAGAGACACCAGCCCGCGCTCTTTGTCCAGAAGCCGCATGACCATCGACTCGCCATGGTTGCCCGGCAAAATCGACGCACGAATATCAATCGACCTGCCACCAACGGAGATAGTGATGCGCCCATCTTGCGGCTTGCGCCGCTCTGCGATGTCCATACCCGCCATGATTTTGAGTCGGGACATGAGCGGCCCCAGCATCTGCAACTCATGAGTTGCCACCTCTGCCAAAACGCCATCCTTTCGGAAGCGAATGCGGATGCGTCCGTCGAGAGGCTCAACGTGTACGTCTGAGGCGCCACTCTCCACGGCTGTGTTCAGCATACGAGAGACCAATCGGATAATCGGGGCGTCATCCTCTTCCCCAACATCCTCTCCCATGGCCTGTGCGAGATCCGTGTCGGGCCCCTCTGCATGCAAGCCGTAGTAATGCCCCATCGCACGACGGAGCCCCGTCGGTGTCGTGAGTGCAACCGTCAGATCCAGATCCAGAACAAACTGCAAGGTGTCCATGGAGAAGGTCGCCAACGGATCATCCAGTGCAAGCACGAGACGGCCGTCGCGAAGCGCAACCGGCACAACACGATGCTCCTCGACCACCGAAGCCGGCACCGCATCGATGACGGACGGTTTGATGCGCCCCCCTCGGTCAGCGTCGGACTCAAGATCCACGAAGGGCAACTTCTGCTGCTGGGCCAAGGCGCGCCAGACCTGCGCTTCGGTGGCGAAGCCCAGGGAGATCAAAGCCTCCCCGAGGGGGATTCTCTGCCCCTTGAGCAAGGCCAAGGCCTTCGCCAACTGAGAGGCGTCGATCAGCCCCTGAGAGAGCAGCATGTCACCGAGTCGGTCGGCCATGAAACGGGAGTGCCTGCTAGCCTGGGCCCATGGAGCGAAAGGTCATTCTCAAGGCAGCCACGGCGTGAATCAACCCGCCCAGCCAATCCGTGAGCGCTCAGGAGTCTACGCCGAAAGGGTCAACCGGTGACACGCCTTCAAACAACGGTTACCTTCGGCACCCGCCGCGCGACCCTGAGGGCCGCCGATCGTGGACTGCCAGGCGGGAATCCCTCTTCATTGGTACATGCCGCTCTCATTCGTCGTTTGGCGCTCTCCGCGCTTCTCTTCAGCCTGGTGGCAGCTTGCTGCCCCCCGCTGCAGACCTCGTACAGCACTCCCGAGGAGACGCTGCGGACCTGGCAATCTCAGCTATGCCACGACCAGCCCGAGGGAGAATATCGCTGTCTCTCCCGGAGCCTTCAGCAGGCCATGGGCGGTTTCGAGACCTATTTCCCGGCACGCCAACAACTGCTGAACGACAACCCCATCGTGGGCCTGCTCGTTCAGCATGCCGACCTGCCTGGCCGCGTCGTGGAGAGCGCCGGCAATTCCGAAGGTGACTGGTACCGACTCGTCTTCGAGGAATCAGACCAGCGCTTCGCCATCGAGTTCATCACGGAAACCCTGGTGACGTTTCATCTCCGGGATGGCAACGACATCCTGGGCCTGCTTGAGAAACCTCTCGAGGGTTATCTGGGTCGTGATGAAACTCGACAGTGGCTCATGATTCCAAAGCCACGGCTTACGCCGGAGCAGCAAGCTGCTGTCCGCTCACTGACTTTCGAAGAGCAGTGGAAGATCTCGTCTATCGATGGCCTGGAGAGTTTGCCGGAGGTGCACGAGTGAGTCGCTGGACATATTCCTTCGGCGAAGGCGCTGCCGATGGCGAAGGGAGTCAAACGGAACTCCTGGGAGGCAAGGGCGCCAATCTGGCCGAAATGACGCGGCTGGGAATTCCCGTCCCTCCGGGGTTCACCATCTCAACCGATTGCTGTGCGCAGATTCTGTCAAACGACGGCACCTGGCCGGATGAGTTGGCCGACCAGATAGAGCTGGGCATGGCCGCCATCGAACGCGCATCCGGTCGACGCTTTGGTGACGCCGCCGACCCCCTTCTGGTGTCGGTACGATCCGGCGCCGCCGTTTCCATGCCCGGCATGATGGACACGGTGCTGAACCTTGGACTCAACGAGGCCACTCTCCCGGGACTTGCTGCCGCAGGCAATGAGCGCTTCGCCTGGGACAGTTACCGACGACTCATCCAGATGTTCGGCGACGTCGTCCTGGGCATCCCTCACGATGCATTCGAGTCACTTCTTCACGCAGCCCGACAAGAAACCGGCGTCCAGAGTGACAATGAACTGGACGTGGCCAGCCTCAAGCAGTTGGTGAGCCGCTACAAGGATCTCGTGCTCAACGAGACGGGCGCTCCCTTTCCATCAGAGCCCAAGGAACAGCTTCGCCTTGCCATAGATGCCGTATTCCTCTCGTGGAACGTTCCGCGGGCTGTGAAATACCGGCAACTCAATGACATCCGCGGACTCAAGGGCACGGCGGTCAACATTCAGGCCATGGTGTTTGGCAACCTCGGAGACACCTCGGCCACCGGCGTTTGCTTCACCCGCAATCCTTCCACGGGCGAAGATCAGTTCTACGGAGAGTTCCTGCAGAACGCACAGGGTGAGGACGTCGTCGCTGGGATTCGAACCCCGCAACCGATCGACCAGATCGACAGCATCCTACCGGGCATGCTTCAGCAATTGCTGGACATCAAAGCGCGCCTCGAAACCCACTACCGGGACATGCAAGACATCGAGTTCACGGTGCAAGAAGAAACGCTGTACATGCTGCAGACTCGCGCCGGCAAGCGAACGACGCAAGCCGCCGTTCGCGTGGCGGTTGAGATGGCGAGCAGCAAGCTGATCGATCGAGAAGAGGCTCTGCAGCGCATCGCACCCTCTACACTTGACCAGTTACTCCACCCTGCTTTTGATCGTGCGGCGGTTCGCAACGTCGCAGCCAAGGGCCTTCCAGCTTCTCCAGGAGCTGCCTGCGGGCAGGTCGTCTTTGACCCCGCCGACGCTGAAGAGTGGCACGCTCGCGGAGAGGCGGTCATCCTCGTACGCAGCGAAACATCGCCTGAAGACATCGGCGGCATGCACGTCGCCCAGGGCATTCTCACCTCGCGTGGTGGCATGACTTCTCATGCAGCGGTCGTTGCCCGAGGAATGGGCACCTGCTGCATTGCAGGCTGCAGCGATCTCGCCATCGACTCGACCTCGAAGACGGCCAAGCTGGGCGCCACATCGATCAAGGAGGGCGACTGGATCAGCCTCGACGGAAGCACCGGTGAAGTCATGCTCGGCATGGTCCCCACCGTTGCCCCGACTCTGTCGGGCGATTTCGCTCAGCTGATGGAATGGGCAGACAAAGCACGCCGGCTCAAGGTGCGAACCAATGCCGACACCCCAGAAGATGCCGAGCGAGCCAGGGGCTTCGGTGCCGAAGGCATCGGTCTGTGTCGTACCGAACACATGTTCTTCGGAGAGGATCGCATCGCCGCAGTCCGGCGCATGATCCTTGCCGACAACGATCGCCAGAGGCAGGCCGCGCTGGCCGAGCTGCTGCCCCTTCAGCGTGCAGACTTTGCCGGCATCTTTTCGGCCATGGCAGGCCTGCCGGTCACGGTGCGCCTCCTCGACCCCCCTCTGCACGAGTTCCTTCCTCATGAACCGGCCCAGCAAGAAGAGCTGGCTCGCTCTATGGGATGGGACGTCGAATCCATTGCAGGACGCGTCGAGGAACTGTCCGAACTGAATCCGATGCTGGGCTTACGCGGCTGCCGACTCGGACTCATGCACCCCGAAATCTATGACATGCAGGTGCAGGCCATCTTCGAAGCCGCGGGACTCTGTCAGAGTCGCGGTATCGAAGCTCTGCCTGAGATCATGGTGCCGCTCGTAGGCACCCGTGCAGAACTTGCGACCATCAGGGAGCGCATCGAGAAGGCGGAGCCGGACCTTCGCGCCAGCGCTGGGTTTGAGGGACCAATGCTCATCGGAACCATGATCGAAGTTCCGCGTGCTGCCCTCACCGCGGGCGAGATTGCAGAAGTCGCTGACTTCTTTTCCTTTGGCACCAACGACCTCACCCAGATGGGCCTCGGGCTGTCACGCGACGACACCGCCCCCATGATCCGCGCCTACATCGACGCCGGCATCTACGACAAAGACCCCTTCGCCAGCCTGGACACCGCCGGCATCGGAAGCCTCGTAGAACAAGCGACCGAACACGGTCGAGCCGCTCGCCCCGGTTTGAAAGTTGGAATTTGCGGTGAACATGGAGGCGACCCGGCGTCGGTGCATTTCTTTCACGGATGCGGCCTGGATTACGTCAGCTGCTCTCCCTTCCGCGTCCCCATCGCACGACTTGCAGCAGCTCAGGCAGCTATCCAGGAACGCCTCCGCCAACAGCTCTAAGCATTCGCCTCAGAGATCACTGTCACGAAAGTCGCGAAAGCTCCAGTCACTCGGAGCTGCAGAGCGACCGGGCACGGAGGCAAAAACACCGAAAACACCCAGGGCTCCTTCCTGAAAGCTGGCACCGATGTCGGGCAGTCCGTCTTCGTTGACATCACCCAGGCCCACGACAGCCCCTCCGAGCATGCCGCGCGCTCTGGTGCCGTGAATGGTGAATCTGTGTTGCGCGGTCCGCCCGCTAAAAACATGAAGAGCGCCGCCGTCACGGGCGAGGGTGTCATCGCCCGGCGCACCGACCACGATGTCGGAGACCCCGTCTCCGTCCACATCGTCGAGGCTTGCAAGCGACCAGCCAAATCCATCACCGGGCCTTCCGCTCTTCAAGGCGGGCAAAGAGGCGTCCCCGGAGAGAATCAACTGAACACCGAGCGGTTCGCCGGCCCACAAGGAGGCAGACAGGGCCCAATCCCGTACGCCGTCACCATCGAGGTCTCCGAGTTGAAACCAGAGCGAGTCGACCGCTTCCTGGGAATCAGGGAGCGCCTGCAAGATCGCGACCTGGCGTTGCACGGGCACTCTCGACTGATCTTCCGTACGCAGAACAAAAGCCTCTGAACGCAGCCCCCCCACGAGCAGATCTTCTTGCCCGCCGCCGTCGAGATCTCCTACGGAAAACAACGTGCGCCCCAGGTGATGGTCTCCCGAGCCACCGCGGATCACGTGAATCAGGCTTCCATCACGGCCTGAATAGAGCCACACGGCTCCCGGCTCGTGCTCACTCGAACTCCCCGAGGCGAGCGGCGCTCCCACGGCGACATCCGGGGTCCCATCCCCGTCAAAATCGCCATGAGCCAGCGTCAAACCGAATCCTTTCCCGCTCTGCCCCTTGATGGAGAACAGTTCGGCCCCCTCACGACCGGAGAGCACCCGAACCACCCCGCGACTCACGCTCGAGACAGCCACGTCGCTGATTCCGTCTCCATCCACGTCCCCCAGCGCCTCGAGCCTCAGCCCGTAACCATCCCAGGCTTTCCCGGATTGGGTGCTGTACAGGGTTTCCTGCCAAGCAACGGGGGCGGCAGTCGCCAACCCGGCAGCCCAGCTGAGCGCGGACAAAAAGCCGCAGGAAAGACGAAGAACCGCGTGCACGAAAACTCTCCTCGAAAGATGCCGCCCGCTACATCGACGACAGACCCCCGAGACTAAATGGAAGATCGAGAGCAGGGGTGACATGAGTGTGGCCTCGCAGACCGGCCGACTCTGCCCCCGTGCCCCGAGAGTTGCCGGGGCTCAGTCCGGAACGGAATCGGCCAGCACCAGGCGCCCGTCTGCGGCCTCACGTGCAGAATCAACGGCCCCACGAGCAGCGGCCATGAACTCATCCGAGGACTTCACGGCGACATCAGGCATCACGCAGCCCCCCACGCTGACCCGATAGCGGCCAAAAGCCCCCTCGGACAGAGCAGTGATCACACGTTCGACGAAAGCGCGCGTCCCCGACGCCCCTGTTCCAGGCAGCAGGATGGCAAAAGAGCCCCCACCCAGGCGTGCGGAAAGGTCGGTGTCACGAGTCGCCGAGAGGATTTGCCCACAGATATCGAGATAGGCGGAACTCACCGCGAGATCCCCTTCTTTCTCGGCAAGTTCGTCCAGTCCATCGACGGCAATGAGCAACAGGCTGTAACTCCAGCCGTATCGCCACGATTTCTTGAACTCCTCTTCGAAGCGCAAGGAGAAATAACCCTCGCCGAGCAGGCTCGTCTCATCATCGGTCAGAAAGTCGAGAAGCCGGCTCGCGTCCATCGGTACACTGTCTGCCATTCGTCGAATCCTTGTCGAATCCTTGTCGAACTCTTGTCGCGTTCCGGCTGTCCTGAAGGCCTAGCCGGTTTCATTCACCGACCTTTTCCAGCTTCGCGCTGCGTTCCAGAACACTATGGAGCATGCCGTTCTCTGGCTCAAGTTCTTCGCGGCGGCCGGCGTGGTCGTCGTTGCGGGACTCAGTCTCACCAAGAACGCCGAAAAACTCGCAACGGCCATGAACTGGGGTCACGCCTTTGCGGGATTTGTCGTCCTTGGCTGGGCGACCTCTCTGCCCGAGTTAACAATCTCCCTCTCTGCCATCGGGTCTGTGGGCAGTCCGTCGCTCGCCACCGGCAACATCACGGGCAGCGTTCTCTTCAACCTCGCCATTCTCGCGGTGCTGGA
>JAQWOM010000025.1 GCA_029245865.1 Planctomycetota bacterium | reverse complement strand
AAAGCGGTACGCGAGCTGGGTTCAGACCGTCGTGAGACAGGTCGGTCTCTATCCGGCGTGGGCGGAGGAAACTTGAGGAGATTTGCCCCTAGTACGAGAGGATTGGGGCGGACGAACCCCTGGTGTACCAGTTATCGCGCTCGCGGTACCGCTGGGTAGCTAAGTTCGGACAGGATAAGCGCTGAAGGCATATAAGCGCGAAGCCCACTCCAAGATCAGGTTTCCCTATCAGGCTCCTGGTAGAACACCAGGTTGATAGGCTGGAAGTGTAAGTGCAGTAATGCATTGAGCTCACCAGTACTAATAGGCCGATCGGCTTGACTACATTTCTTCGCTGGCTCTTCCGGTTTGGAGAGCTAGCGCAGGATGGAGCGATTCGAGATTGAGAGCGGATTGATTTCGTTCAAGTGAACTCATCGCTCGTGGCGTGACCACATCCAGAACCTTATTAACTTCCCGGTGCTCATGCCGGTTTGGCCACACCTGTTCCCATTCCGAACACAGTCGTTAAGCAGACCGGGCCGATGGTATTGGCTCACGTCGAGAGAGTAGGTTGGTGCCGGGATTTGTATTTCAGGGCCCGTTGCTCCGCGTAGATCGCGTGAGCGGCGGGCCCTTTTTGTTTTCACTGCGCTCAGGCATTCTGCGTCACCAGCCAACTCCCAAAAGTCGTTGATGCCACGAACCCCTTTCTGGTGGACTCAGGGCCCCCCCTTACGGAGCTTCGGTGAACGTCGCCTGTGATCTTCAGCCTGTCGGCGCGCTCTCCCCGACTGCTGCACGCCCCCCACGGGGCGGTTTTTTGCGATGGGGGAGGCTGCTGATGCTGCTGCTTGCGGCTTGCGGCGAAGGAGCGACGGACCGCTCGGCTGCACCCGATTCAGCTCCCGAGTCCGCGCCCTCCTTCTTGGAGGGCTCGGTGCGGAATGTACTGCTCATCAGCATCGACACCCTTCGAGCCGATCGTCTCGAAGCATTCGGGTACGACCGCCCGACTTCTCCGAATCTCGCTGCCTTTGCCAGGCGGTCGGTTGTCTTCGAGAACGCCCGAGCCCAGGCGCCGCAGACCGCGCCTTCGCATGCCTCGCTCTTCACATCTCAGTACCCCGGTGCTCACCGAATCGTGAATGTCCATGGTGAAGCGCCGTTGGTGCATCTGCTTCCAGAAAAGGCCACGACGCTGGCCGAAGTCCTCTCCGCGGCTGGCGTTGAGACAGGTGCTTTTGTCAGCGGGGGCAATCTGACGCGCAAGATGGCCATGGACCGTGGCTTTGATACATGGGACGAACAACTCGATGACGTGTCGGACCGTATTGACGCGCTCATGGAGTGGATGCTGTCTCCGGAGCGCGGCGCGTTCTTTGCTGTTTTGCATACCTATCAAGTGCATGCGCCGTATATCCCTCCGGCCGATTTGTATCCGGAGTTCGTCGACCCGAACTACGAGGGCCCACTTCGTGCACGCTTGACGAGTTATCTGGGCATGTCCATGCAGGAAACGTGGGCGGCTGCCGTAGGGCCGAAGTACTGGGAAGGCATGCTCGATTACGATGATGACGACGTGGGCTTTCTCTCCGATCTTTACGATGCGGAAATCCGCTATGTCGATCAGCAATTCCGGCGCCTCTTTCGAGCGATTAATGCCAACCCGGAGTTGCTAAGCACGACAGCGATTGTTGTTCTCTCGGACCATGGCGAAGAGTTTCGAGAGCACGGTAAATACCAGCATGACCAGGTCTTCGAGGAACTGTTGCACGTTCCGCTGATCGTGCGCCTACCTCCCGCGCTTGAGGAAGCAGGGGCCGTCGGTCGAGTCTCGACGCCTGTGGAGCTTCTCGATGTGGCGCCGACCGTGGCCGAACTCATGGGGGCGGACGACAGTCAGGCCGGCTGGACCGGTCGCTCGCTGGTTCCGTTGCTTGAAGATGCCGATTCACTGCCTTCGCAATGGGAACTGCGTCCTACCTTCAGCGAACTCGTGGTGGACCCTGGACCTAAGTACTCCCGTGCCGTTGTCTTTCGAGGGTGGAAATACATCCACACATGGCAGTCGAATATCGATGTCACCTGGGAGTGGCTGTTTCATCTTGAAGAAGATCCTCTTGAGAAGACCAATCTGATCCATTCCAAGGATTCGGAGGCCGTCCGTGCTCTCGCCGGACTTCGCGAGTTACTGAAAGCGCATTCCCTGCAGACCAAGGCCAAGGCGGAGGAATTGGGGCCGGCCGGTGCCGTAGAAATGGATGCGGACATGGAGCGACTGATGCGCCAGCTGGGATATATCCGCTAGCCACACTTTGTTTGCGGGTTCTCGGCTCTTTTTGCGCTTCTTGAGGTAGGAGGCGCTCGGGTCCAGCAGGGCGGATTCGGAGAGCTAGGCTTTCTGAAGCCGCGCCTTCAGGCGCGTTTTGTCAGCCGATGCTCGAGATGAGCGTCAAGTCTCAATCACACAGAGTCGATAGCCACTGAGTCTTCTCTCAGATGTCTTCTTGCTGCACTCACTCGTACAAAGAACAGGCCCTCGATGCGCTTCTGCATGACACCCCTTTCTGCAGGGCATGAGACCAGGCAAGGCTTGCGTTGGCCGGTGACCATGCCGCGTGTGGTGTGCGCTCTTGCCGTTCTTTTTCTGGTGGGCGCGCCAAGTCATGTGAGCGCGGGCCATGTGCCGAAAGAGTCGTTTCACCTCACGTCTCTTCCGAGAGACCTCTCTGCGGCGATGCTTCTTCATGGGCCTCGTGCCCGAGAGGGCCACCATGACGGGCAAGCCGTGAGGCCGTTGGTTGCCAGTTCGAGGCAGCCCGCCGCCTCTGAGCCACTGACCTTCGCAACGCAGGTGACCCCGCAGAACAGTGGGCGCTCCCGGAGCGTGTCCGTTCCCTTTGAGAAACGGTTGGATGCCAATGCTCCTTCGGCGGCGTCGCACTTGGTGCGCTTTGACAGCGACCTCGTCGGGCAAGGCCCTGGCGGTGTGGTGCACTTGAAGCTGCCTGGGTTGGGGACTGTTGATCCGCATCACCTGACAAGGCAGCGAGCTCGCCAGGTCATCGATGCGGTTGTTCGGTCGGTTGCCATCAGGCTCGGCCGAGAGAACTCCCAAGATGGCTCCAAGGCTCAATCTGCTCGGGCGCGTCTGCGCAGTCCTCTGGCTGCAGAAAGTCAGTCCATGGATTCGCCTGCTGAATCGGGGGCGGCCGCACCATCGCACACCACTGAAGAAGTTGACGGTGCCTCTCAGGTGGAAGTGCATTGGTCGGCTGATGAGTTGGGGCTCAGCACCTTCGTAGGCGGCTCTCGTTCAGATGCCGCAGCTTGCTCCACGGCCTTCGGTCGTGAAGTCGCTGCCGAAGCGGGGCTGCAGTTTCTCGATTCCGCTTCTCGTGCCTACCGCGTGGTGGTCGCGCAGTCCTTCAAGAACGACCTGGCTGCACCCGTCGAGGAGGCCCGGTTCCAGTTCGAGTGGAACATTCGGTTCTGAGCCAGTCCGGGAGGCTGGATTTCAGAGGCTTTGAGCCGGGGTGAAGGAGCCACCGAACTGCCGCACGGGAAGTATCGCGCCAGCGACTTCTCATGGCTAAGGTGACGTGCATCTGATCCGAATGCTCGTGCCGGAGTTCCCCTATGCGCTATGTCTTGCCTCGGCTAGAGGTGTCTCTTTGCCTTGTGATGACGCTGTTCACGTCTCAGATTTATTCACAGAGCGAAAACGAGGTGCTTCACGATGACTGGATGCGTATCTCGCTGAACGGCGGGATTGCAGGTTATGTACACACCGTGGTTGCGGACCAACCCGATGGGACTATCTCGACCTGGGCAGAGACGCGCTTCAATCTGGCTCGCATGGGGACGCCGCTCACGGTGACCACGGAGAGCACACTGATCGAGCGCCAAGATGGAACAGTGGTCCGAATGAGCAGCCGGTCTGAGATGCCGGGAAAGACAATCGCGACGGGGGTTGTGGATGGCGACACTCTGCGGGTGACCATCGAGGAGCCCAGCGGGACCCGCAAACTCGACATGGATTGGGATTCAGAAGTGCGAGGTTCCGCCTACTGGTACCAGCAAGGTCTCAACTGGCTGCCAAACTGTGCCGTGGGAGACACGATGGAGACCCTCTCCTTCACATTGGATCTGGGGAAGGTGGTCTTGTCGACGGCTGAAGTCGTGGGGCGTTCTGGTGACGTGGTGGAGCTTCGTCAGTCTTCGGATGTCATGCCAGGCATGGTCGCAACCCTGTTCACGAAGGTGGACGGAACCGTGCAATCGACAGAGATGCCGATGATGGGGATGTCCTTTCGCATGGAGCGGTGCTCCAAGGAAGAGGCCCTGGACGCATTGGCTTCCAGCGATGTGTCGCCTGAGGTCTTCGCCGGGTCCGTCATCCGCGCAAACCATCCTCTGCCCCGGCCGCGGAGCCTCGACCGCGTCATGCTTCGGATGAAGGCCAAGGACCTCGCCATCCCGTTCCCGGATTTCGAGAGTGAACGGCAGCGCATTGTCGAAAGCTCTCCCGGTGAGATCATCCTTGATGTTCGTCGGGTCGTGCCGCATCCAGATCCAGGAGGCGAAGCATCTCTTCCTGGGCCGGAATACCTTGAGCCCAATGCCACGTTGCAATCCGACGATCCCGACATCGTGGCACTTTCTGAGGAGTTGGCCGCCGGGGCTGAGACGCCGTGGGATGTGGCGCGTCAGCTGGAGAGTGGAGTCTTTCAATACATTGACAAGAAGTCTTTCGGGGTTGCCTTTGCCTCGGCCGCGGAGGTTTGCCGAAGCCGTAGCGGTGACTGCTCGGAGCACGCCGTGTTGCTGGCAGCTGTTGCTCGTGCGCAAGGCCTGCCGTCGCGCGTCGCCATGGGGCTTGTGTACGTCGGTGGAATCTTTGGTGGTCACGCCTGGACAGAGGTCTGGGTCGATGGGCGATGGATTGCCCTGGATGCCACTCTGGGGCTCGGGTTTGTCGATCCGTCGCACATTCGATTTGGTGCGAGCTCGTTGGAGGGTCTTGGCATGGGCTCGGAGATGATCTCTGCGCTGCTCGGACTCACGAATCTGGAGATCGAGGTCCTTGAGACGGAACGCAACGGTGTTGTTCGGTCCTATGGAGAAGGAGACAGCCTGCCATTCACCGTGGATGGCCGCACGCTCAGTAGCGACGTGTACGGAGTGCGTGTGGAGGCTCCCGATGGCTACACGTGGGACACCGAACTCCCTGACTGGATGAGTGGGCGGCTGGCTCGCGCCTCCGGACCTGACGGGCAGCGACTCGATCTCTACGCCATCGCCATCGCTTACGACTTCAGTGAAGACGACCTCGTGGGGGAGGACCAGCCCGGAAAAATCAGCATTCGACGCACAATCGATGGTCGCCCCGCGTTTGTGGGTGAACGAAGTGCCTGGACGTTGCGCGTGCTCGATGGTGATACGGTCTTCCGCATGGACCTGCATACCGACGAAGGCGAGGACGAAGCGCTCGAGACACTCCTCGAGGTGGCCGCGACCATCGAATTTATTGATTGAGAGGCCGATGACAGGTGAGGGGAACGAGGAGGATTCAAAGATCGCGCAGAAGTCCGTAGAGAGTGCGGCCTTCCAGTCTGTGTTTTCAGACGAGCCGCTCTCTCTCGATCCACGATGGCCCGATCAAGAACGTGTCAGTTGGCGGATCCTGCTCTACATTCTCGCGGTGCTTGCCGTCGGAGTGAGTGCTGGCTTTGCGAGGCCCGAAGGGTGGCACATCGCTTTCTTCGTGGTGGCGCCATGGCCTCTTGCTGAATTTCTGGTGCGGCTGGGAATGGTTTACACCCGCCGGGCTTTCCTGCGGTCGTCCTGGCACCTGACCGAAGACTTGCTGGAGATTCGGCGTGGTGTTTGGTGGAGGGACGTCGTGACAGTGCCTCTCTCGCGCGTTCAACATACGGATGTGAATCAAGGCCCTTTGCAGCGGAGGTTTTCTCTTTCCACGCTTGTTGTGCACACAGCAGGCAACCGGCATGCAATCGTCAAGCTGGAAGGGTTGGGGAAAGAGGTCGCCGAGGGCGTTCGCGATGAACTGTTGAAGCGGCGAGGCGACGATGCCGTCTGACGAGGCTCCCGTCTTGCCTGAATCACCACAAAGCTCTGCGGCCGATGTTCATCGGCTTCATCCTTTGTCGTTGTTGTTTCAGACAGCCGGTTCGCTGCGCACTCTCGTTTTGCCGCTCGTGCTGTTCCTTTTCTTTTCTCCAGAGAGGGGCGGCCTGGGGGCAGGTCGCAACCTGACGTGGGCCGGGTGGTTCGTCGGCATCTCGGTGATCATCGCCGTCGTGAAGTACATCTCCTACCGGTACTGCTTCGCGGAGAAGGAGATGATCGTGACGGGCGGAGTGCTTTTCAGGTTCGAGCGTCACATCCCCTACGAACGCATCCAGAACATCGACCTCGTGCAGAACGTTTTTCATCGGCTTCTGCGCGTGGCTGACGTCAAAATTGAAACGGCCAGTGGTGCGAGGTCTGAAGCTCAGCTGCAGGTTCTTTCGGTCGATGCCGTGGAGCGGATGCGTCAGCGGGTCTTTGCTGAGCGGGAGCCCGGCAGCGAGTTGCCAGGGGATACACGAGCCGATGAACGGGAAGTTGAAAAAGAAGTCACGTTGCTTCAACTGAAGCCACGCGACCTGGTGACGTTTGGTCTGCTCTCGGGCCGGGGGCTCGCGGTCGTTCTGGCCGGGTTGGGGTTGGCTTATGAGTTCGATCTCTTCCGCGAAGAGCAGTTCAAGAAGCTCGAGCAGATCGATCCTTTCGCCGTGGAGGCGTTGCCAGGTCTGGACGGTGGAGGTCTCGCCTGGCCCTGGATTGCTGCGGCGGGCATCCTTTTCGCGTTGATGGCGTTGCGCTTGCTGTCGGTGCTCTGGGCCTTCTGGACGCTGCATCGCTTCACGCTGACTCGCTCCGGGGATGACTTGCGCACGAGTTGTGGACTTTTCACGCGCTTCACGGCAACGATCCCCCGCGGTCGCATCCAGGCCATCACCGTGACCGAGGGCTGGGCACATCGCCTGTTCGGGTATGCCGCGGTGAAGGTCGACACGGCAGGTGGTAGTCACCTGGAGGGGAAGGCCGCGACCCGTAGCTGGGTGGCTCCGCTCATCGCGCGAAACAAGCTGGGCGCCCTTTTCGATGAGCTCCAACCCGGCCTCTCTCTGGAGGGTTTGAGTTGGCTCCCCGTGGATCCTTGCGCTCGAACGCGCCTTGCCAGGCGCTATTGCCTCCTGCTCATCCTGCTGAGCGCAGTTGCAGGTTGGTGGTGGACGCCGTGGACGTTCTTGGCGCTTCCGGCTCTCTGCCTCGGTGTTGTTTGGTTGGCGCGGCGGCAGGTTGCTGTGATGTGTTACGGCATGGATGGGACAGCATTTGCCGTTCAGCGCGGGCTCTGGACGAGGACAACGTCCCTCATGTGGTGCGGGAAAATCCAGGTTGTCGACATCAAGGAGACGCCTTTTGACCGCCGCTGGGGTACGGCCTCTGTGGGGGTGGATGTTGCTGGGACTTCGGATGACATACGTGTCCCATTTCTCGGGGGAGGCGTGGCGCAGCACCTTTCCATGGAACTGTCGGCTTACGCGGGCAGGGGGGGCTGAGCACGCACGCGCACTCCCGCGAAGCGGGCCAAGTGCGTTGTGGACAACTCGCAGATCGGGCTGTGGAGCCTCGGGGCGATCTGGCTCAGCCCGGCTTGATGGCAGCAATCCCTGCGCTCGCAAGAGTTCCAGCATGGAAGCGGCCGCTCCGGTGACCTAGACTCGACCCAAGGAGCGGCGCCGCCAGCGGTTGGTGTGAGGCGAGTGCGGTCCGCTGTCAGTGAATCTCGATCACCCTCGTGAGTGGCCAACATGAGTTGGGACGCTGTCATCTTTGATTTTGAGGACACCCTTGTTGATGTCTCGCGAGGGAAGCCGCCGCGGAGTGGGGCTGTTTACTACAGCGGCGCCAAGGGAGTGCCTCCGGTTTTGGACCGGGCGGGCCGTCCGGTCGTCGAGGCGCTCGGCTTGCTGACAGAAGCGGGGATTCCCGTGGCGGTTGTGACTTCGAGTCCTGAGGCCGCCATGAGGCGCTGGTTCCAGGAACACCAGTTCGCCTTGCCCGTCGCCATCATTGGATTCCATGACACGGTGCTTCACCGACCGTCCCCGCATCCGTTGCTCGAAGTTCTCGCGCAGCTGGGTTTGCCAGCGAGCGAGCGAGTGCTCTCGGTCGGTGACAGTGCCGACGACATCGATGCAGCTCGACGCGCAGGTGTCACGGCCGCAACGGTCCGAGACTTTGTTCCAGCTGGGAGTCCCCCAGATCTTTTCCTTCCGTACGTCGACAGCTTTTTCGATGACGAACAGTGTTATTCGCTGTCCGGGGACCTTGGGTGCTTCGGGCCAACCGTCAGTTTGCATCTGGACCTTCCAGGTCATGAGTGCCGCGTTGGCGGTGCGATGACAGAGCAGCCGAGCAATCGTTTGACGGACTTGCTGGGTGTCGCACGTGATGGGAACTGGACGCCGGAGCTCATCGATCTGGCCAAAACACTCGTCAAGCATGCTGTGAGTCCTGAAGATGACAACGTTGTGCTCACTTGGATTCCCGCGCACCAGGGGCGCCCGGAGATTCTCAAGAAGCTCATGGTGAAGTTGAAGGAAGAGACGCAGATGACCGTGTCGCCATTGCTTCGCTTTCAGGCTGAGCCTGGCCAGCAGGTTTCGCGGGACAGGGTCAGTCGCCAGGCCAGCATGTCTGGGACGATGGAGGCGCGTGGCAAGGTGGATCTGTCCGGGCGTACGATTGTCGTTCTCGATGATTATCGCTGCACCGGGGCCACGCTGGCAGAAGCTGCACGCGCCTTGAAAGAGGCGGGGGCAAGCCGGGTGGTCGGAGTGGCGCTGGCGCAGGAGTTCCACCGCTCAGAGGAACCTCGTGCGACCTACGGCCCGCTTACGGAGGTCTCTGCTGCGCGGAAAGCGCCGATCTCGGAAGGCGTCGCTGAACTCGGGGGAGAGACCGCCGCTTCGATTGAGGCGGGTGCGCAGGGAGACTCCTCGCCGCAGCTTGCGAGGCCACAACGGCCTGGGCAGTTGGAAACACGGGCCACGGAGCCCGCTCGGCAAGTGGTGCGGCCTCGCCGAGCTCGCTTGTCCGGATCTCGAACTCGCGTCCATGCTGGTCATCTTGAAAAGGCAGAGAGTCCTTCGAGCATCAAGCAAAAGTATCCTCGAGCCTATCAGCGCTGGACAGCAGAAGAAGACGCTCTCCTCGCGCGGCTGTGCCGGCAAGGCAAGGATCTGCCCACGATGTGTGCAGCACTCGGTCGGCAACTCAAGTCGGTTGAAACACGCATCCGTCGCATCGAGGCAGATATCAATGAGTCGGACTTTCCAGAAGACGGGTCTGAGAGTGCTGTTGAGGGAGATCGCGCGTCGTCCGTGGCTCCGGGCGCCATGACCGGTTCCGCGGAGGCGGGAGACGCCGATGGTGAACGAGAGCTGGACGCAAGCTGAGCGGACCCCTTTCTCGATGCGTTTCTGTCCGAAGTGTGGAGGGCGTGTCGAGAGCGTTGTCCCGAGCGGCGACGATCGTGTACGCGCCGTTTGCTCGTCGTGTGGCGAGGTGCATTACAAGAACCCCACGATGGTTGTCGGCTGTCTGGTGGAAGCTGCCGACGGCATCTTGCTGTGCCGACGTTCCATCGAGCCCGGCTACGGCTTATGGACTCTTCCTGCAGGCTTTCAGGAACTGAATGAAGGTCTGATCGAGGGCGCGTGTCGGGAAACACGTGAAGAAGCTTGCGCTGACGTCGAAGTGACGGCTCCGCACGCGTTCATCGATATTCCCCATGTTGGCCAGGGTTACGCGATCTTTCGGGCGAGTCTGTGTGGAAGCGAGCGACCGCAGCCGGGAGATGAGACGCTCGAAACCGCCTTTGTTCAGCCAGGAGATTTACCCTGGAAGGACATCGCTTTTCCTGCAGTCTCCTTTGCTCTGCGGTTCTTTGTGGACGACTTGAAAGACAGCAAGCGCCGAGTGCACCACGCGACTCTGCGGTTGCGGGCCATGGGCAAGCGTTTCGACGTAGACTCCTACGATGTGGTGGGCCATCAGAGCTTTCCGCTTGGCGAGGGCTGTTGACCGGGGATGCCAGCACTGAAGACATGGTCTCTCGTTGCTGTCGCATGCTGTGCGTTGACGGGTGCGTTGCATTCTCATTCACGACCGACACTCCAGGAAACATCGGACGCTCATTCGATCACAACGCTCGAGCGGATCGCGGGCTGGCGAGACCTGCTGGCCGAAGGGCTTGCGGGCTGGCAGGGCACGCATCAGAGATCGGGCGGCGTTCGGGTTGGCCCCGGATGGTCGTATTCGGAGGGCGTTCTGACTCTTGATGCTGGAGGGCGCGGTGGTGACCTGATCAGCAAAGAGTTGTTCGGGGATTTTGAATTGCAGTTTGAGTGGCGCGTGAAAGACGGGGCCAACAGCGGAGTAAAGGTGCGGGTGCCGCCCGTCTCTCCCGGGCAGGAAGTGATCGGGCCGGAATATCAGGTGTTGGACGATGCAGGACACCCAGATGGGCGTGTTGAAAAAACGTCAGCCGCTGCGCTTTATGGCCTCGTGGCGCCCGCTGGCAAGCCGAAGGCCCTGCATGGAACCTTTCGTCAGGGGCGTGTTGTTGCTCGCGGCGACCATCTGGAGCATTGGTTGGATGGCGTTCGTGTTGTCGACATGGATTTGAGCTCACCGGAGTTCGAACTGGCCAAAGGCTCGAGTAAGTTTGCTGAGATAGAAGACTTCGGCCGCGGTACGGGTCATGTCGTTCTCCAGGACCATGGCGATGAAGTTCAGTTTCGCCGGGTTTTGGTCCGGTGTGACGACCGCTTGCCAGGTCGCGTCTCGGAGCGGGGCCTCGGTCCGGATCTGAGCGGCTGGTCACGATTGGGCGATGCGGATTACACAGGCGATGGCTCCGTCATCACCGGGCAGGTGACCGGTGGGCAACAAAGCTTTCTGCACACGGATCAGGTCTTTGGCGACTTGATTCTGGATGTGGATGTGAAGCTGGACGTCGCGATGAATTCCGGGATTCAGGTTCGTAGTACGGTCAATCATGAGTCCCGCAGTCTTTCGGGATATCAGATCGAGATCGATCCGAGCGAGCGGAGCTGGTCGGGTGGTCTCTACGATGAACGCCGCCGGGGGTGGTTAGACGATCTCTCTGACGATGAACGGGCCCGGGCTGCCTTCGATTTGGACGGATGGAACAGCTACCACATCGAATGCATCGGTCCATCCCTTCGCGCCTGGGTGAACGGGGTGCCTGCTGCGAATCATCTGGATGCCATGACACTTGAAGGCGTCGTGGCTCTGCAGGTGCATAGTGGGCCGGCCGGGCGAATCCGCTGGCGCAACCTGCGCCTTCGTGATCTGGGTCGGCACGACTGGGAGCCTCTCCTCCTGTCACCTTCGGAGTCCAGCGCAGGTTCGCTGAAAGAGCCCGAAGAGGGTGTGGCTCAGATGGATTGGCATTCAGAGTCGGCGGGGATCTGGAGTTTTCCCATGAGGGAGTGTGTGGGCGATTTCTCCTTGAGGATCCGGTATGCCGGTGACGGATTGCTCGCTTTGCAATCGAGTCGTGAGCTTCAAGAGGCCATGCCTTTTCCCAGGATCGCAGAGGACTCGAGAGAAGCACTTCATCTTGAAGAGGATGGCACCTGGACTGTGACGCCTTTACGAGGCGAGGGAGGCAAGTCAGTGCAGGATGAGCACGTTCTCGAGGTTCACTCCTATGGAGGGCGAGTCGCCGTGGTGCTGAATGGGGTCACACTCGCGGACCGCCTCGTGAACGCGGGAGGCTCCCGCGGCGCTTGTGCTCTGGAGGCTCGAGTGAGCCCGGGCCAGTCACTTGAGATCCGAGGGGTGGACCGTTTGGTGCAGCAAGCGTCGAGGCGTTGAGTCCCGCGTCAGGGCTGGCCGATGGATTGCAATTCCGCGGCCGTCCAGGGTTCTTCTCGGCTGCTTGTTGCGAGGCGTACGGCTGAAACGTCCTGGGCTGTGATGGGTTCTGCGCCGTGTCCCCATTCACGCCTGATGTAGGTCAGAACAGCTGCCATTTGTTTGTCGTCTCCGGCGAGCGCGGGCATGTCCAGATCCCACGTGCTGCCGTCGACGAGAATCGGTCCGCGGAGACCGTGAAGCAGGATGCGTATGAGTCGCCGTGGATCGCCAAGGACCCAGGGGGAGTTCCGGATTCGAGGGGCGAGGCCGGGTTGGCCGTGTCCCGAGGGTTGATGGCAGCGAGCGCAGGCTGCGGTGTACAGCGCGTGCCCCGCTTGAAAATTCGCGCGGTCAGTCTCGGACAGTGGCTGGATGTCGATGCGGATGTCGGGCGTGGGGTGACCCGGAAAGGTCAGCACTTCGGCGAGTCGAGCGGCCTGCTCGCCAGGGCTTTCCAGAAGCGCGTTCCATGTTGTCGGGCGGGTTGCGAGAGGAAGCCGCCCCGGCTTGCCGAGTCGGTTGGTTGGTTGAGCTTCCAGCAATCCGCCGAGCAGAGCTTCTCGAAAATCACTGCGGGTGTTGGAGTTCACGGCCCACTGCAGCACGGCCTCGAGGTTCTCGGTGATCTGAGTGCGTCCGATGTCTCGGGCCAGCAGTCGCAGGAAGAGTTCGCGGCCGGCCCCCGGATGGCTCCAGGCAGGGTCGTTTAACAAGTGGGTGAGAAAGGCGGGGCCGCGACCGGCAAGGGCACTGAGCACGGCAGATCGGCGTTCGGGTGTTGCCGCGTCACGCGTGATCGCCTCGGCAAGAGCGGCTGTGCAGGTTTTCGCAGGTGAGGCGCCGAGTGACAACAAGACCTGATGTCGAACAGAGGGCTGTTCGTTTTGGGCCCGGTCGAGAGTCAATAGCATGGCAACCAGATTGCTGCGTGCGCCGAGGAAGGGCTCGGAAAGCCGCACGGCCGCACGCCGTACGCGAGCATCTTTATCTCGAAGTGCGTGCTCAACATCGTCGGCGCTGAGTGCTTTCAGGCCGGAGAGTGTCCAGAGTGCCTGCAGTCGTGTGAGAGGAGCCTGGGCACTGCGAGAGACTTCGCGGAGCGATGCCACCAACATGGCGTCACCGGAATAGTTCTCCACGAGAGCTTGTTGCGCGCGATCGCGTCGCCAGCCCTGAGTTGACTCCAGAGCCTTCAGCAAGCCTGCGGAATCGGCCGTGTCGAGAGCTGGCTGCTGACTGCGCGTGCCTTCCTCGTTGAGGATGCGCCAGATGCGCCCCCGTCCGAGAGGAGTTTCGAGTTGCCGATCGAGAACCTGAGCCCGCAGCCAGCTGGTCATGAAGATTCGGTGCTGCAAGATGCCGCGATAAAAGTCGACGACATACAAGGCGCCGTCTGGGCCGCCCATCATGTTTACGGGGCGAAAACGTTCGTCAGTGCTTGTGAGGAAGTCGCGCCCGACGTGTGGGTTTCGAGCTGAGAGCTTGCCCGAATCATCCTGTTCGAGGATGTAGCGTTGAATCAGATTGCCAGATGGTTCGCAGACAAAGACAGCCCCCCGATCCTCTGCGCGAAGCGCATCGCCGCGGAAGACCCAGGGAGAGCAGGCTGCCGTGACGTTACGCAAGGTCCAGTCGTCTCGTAGTGTCTCGGGCAAGTAGCCCCGATTGACTCCGGTGGTCATGCGCGAGGGCCAGGCGCTTCTGTCTGCAGCAAGCTGTACGTCAACGCCGGCGATGTTTCCGTGAAGTGGGTGACGTTGTGAATAGGCGCTGTCTACGAGGTGAGCACGGAGAGGGTCGGAGTTTGTGTTGAAAAGAAGACGACCTTCGTCGTCCTGGGTGAGTCCCCACTGGCCTGCAAGAGGGACGGCTTCTGAGGTCCAGTCTCCATCGGTGAATCTGTAGCGCCGGGTGTGCTTCGAACAAGCAAAGGTGTTGTCGAGAGTTGGTAAGAGGGCGTTGGGGGCATGTTCCGGACTCTGAATACCGCCGAGTCCCGTGTCGACGACCTCGATGACATCGGCTCGCCCGTCGTCATCGGTGTCTCGGCAGAACAGCACATCAGGAGGCGCGATGACCAGCGCTCCGCCGCGCGTGGGAGCGACGGCACGAGGGAGGACGAGTTTGTCGAGGAAGACCGTGCGTCGATCCATGCGGCCGTCGCCATCATCATCATCGAGCACGGCAATCGAACCCACCGGTTCTTGTTCACCGGCGCCGTCGGCATTCGGCATGAAGCCCGTCATCTCGACCACCCAGAGACGGCCTTGCCCGTCGAAAGTGGCCATGACTGGGTCGTTGAGGAGTGGCTCCGCTGCGACGAGTTCGATGCGTAGGCCTTCGGGTAACTCGAAAGTGGCCAGCTCTTCTTCAGGAGAAAGGGCAGGGGCTGTGGGGACGGCCAGGCCATCAGGAAGTGGAGGAGGTCGAGGCTGCCCCGGGGTGTCTCCTGCCTGGGGGGCTCCGAGCAGGGTCGCCATCGGAAGCAGGAGCAGACTCGCGAGAGTCGTTCTCGGCAGAGAAGGACGTTTCAAAAGGGTCATGGGCGGATGATACAGGGGCTTCGGCGCTTCGCCACGCTTGAGAGTGGTCACCCATGGCGAGAGGAAGTGGTTCCGTGAGACGATGCGCGACCCGCGTGCCTGCGACCCCGCGCGCACCGTCTGCAACTGCGAGGAGGCCTTTCCGTTGATCGTTCCGAGAATCCCTCCCAAAACCGTCCTCGAGAGACTGCGCTCCAAGGTTGCCGCCAAGCAGCCGTTGTTCATTGCGAGTGCTGGAAGTGGTCTGGTTGCACAACTTCTCGAAAAGGCAGGTGCTGACTGCATCAACACGTTCTCGGGCGCGCGCTTGCGGGGCAATGGCATGGGGACGATGTCCATGCTGTGGCCGATTCTCGACAGCAACCAGCAAACACTGGACTACACCGAGCAAGACATTCTGCCGAGTTTGAAAGGAGACGCGTTCGTTTGCGCCTGCCTCAATGCAAACGATCCCCTCAAGGACATGCGCACAGTCCTGGAGAAACTGCTCGCGATGGGAGTGCCTTCGGCATCAAATATTGGTCCGTCTCTCAGCTATGTCGATAAAGACAGTCAGGTGTTCAAGGTTTTGACAAGTAGTGGAATCACCTTCGATCATGAGATCGAGATGCTCAAGTTGTGCCGCGAGATGGGGATGGTGAGCATCGGGCTGGCGTTCGATATGGAAGACAGCATTCGCCTTGTGGAAGAAGCTCGCCCACATGTTTTCTGTTTTCATGCGGGGACGACAAAGGGTGGCCTCAAGGGTTACGACTCGGGGGAATCCATCGAGGAGACGGCGGAGCGCACGGAAGAGGTGTGCCGCCGATTGCGAGCGATTGATCCGGAATTGATGCTGGTGGGCCATGGTTCGGCGCTTGAGACGCCAGAGGATGCGCAGGTGATTCTGGACCGCACGAGTTGTGACGGTTTCTGGACAGGGTCGTCTACTGAGCGCATTCCCATCGAACAGGCCGTGTACGGTACGGCGAAGCGCTTCGCCGACCTCCGATTTGGAAACAAGTCATGAGCGGTCGCGGCGTCAAAAGTCCTGTGGTTGTCGTCTTGTCGACGCTGGACACGAAAGGCGCTGAAGCAAACTTTTTGCGGGAGTGTCTCGAGGCCGGAGGAAGCCGTCCCGTTCTCGTCGACATCGGGGTGCTTGGCGAGCCGCGCACGATGCCGGATGTGTCCAACGAAGAGGTCGCTCGTCGCGGCGGAATGTTGCTGGCAGATCTGAGGCGTGATCCTGATCGGCAGACGGCTTCACCCGTCATGATTCGTGGAGCAACGGCACTTCTCGCAGAATATCTTGAACGTGGTGAGCTTCAGGCCGTGATTGGCCTGGGGGGGACGCAGGGGACGAGTAACGCGACGGCCGTCATGCGTTCGCTTCCCTATGGCCTCCCCAAGGTGATGGTTTCAACGATGGCTTCGGGTGATGTCTCTGCCTTTGTCGACATCAAAGACATCACGATGATGTTTTCGGTGGGCGATCTGCTCGGTCTCAACCCTCTCACCCGGAAGATCCTGGCGAATGCTGCAGGAGCAGCTTGCGGGATGGCTGCTGTCGAAATCGATCTCGACTCTTCGACTGGTGAGAAGCCCGTTGTGGGGTTGACCAACCTGGGGGTGCTGACGGAGGGCGCCGAGAGGGCCATTGCAGCCCTTGAGCAAGCTGGCTGCGAAGTGCTTGTGTTTCATGCGGTCGGATCCGGTGGGCGAGCCATGGAGCAACTCATCAAGGAAGGCGTCATCACAGCCGTGTTTGATTACGCGTTAGGTGAAATCTCCGATGAGCTTTTCGGTGGGCTGCGTGCCGGTACGCCCGAGCGCCTCACGGTGGCTGCCTCGATGGGCTTGCCGCAGGTGCTCTGCCCTGGAGGGGCCGAGCACATCGGGCTGTTCGTGGATCCTCCCGAAACAGTGCCTCAAGAGTGGGAGGAGCATCTGCACGTGTTTCACAACCCGGTGATCCTCGCTCCGCGGTTGGATGGCCAGCAACTGGAGCGTGTGGGCGCGGAGATTGGTGCTCGGCTCAAGGGTGTGACGGGACGCACCTGTTTGTTCTTGCCGAAAGGCGGCGTGTCTCGATACAGCAAACGCGGTGGCCCATTGGCTGATGAAGAGGGCGACGCCTTGTTCTTTGAGGCTCTTCGCAAGCATCTGCCCCCTGCGGTGGAGCTTGTGGAACGCGAAGAGGATGCCGAAGACGAGGCCTTCGTGGGCGCGGCGGTGAAAAAACTGGTTGCACTGATTGGCGAAGGTGCCAGGCCAAGCTGACTCAGTCGGGGCTCGCGGCTGATCCGAGTGGATCACATGCCGAGTTCCTGGCGTACTTCTTCCAGGTTCACCATGGGTGTGACCCGCGGAAGCACTTCAAGGTTTTGAAAATGGGATGCAAATCGCTGGATGATGGCTTTGGCCGCTCGTTTGTTGTCGAGGCCTATTTCTAAAGCGCGCTCCTCAAGGTCAGAGACTGTTTGCTGATATCGAGTCCAGGCCTCTTCGAAGAGTGCCTTGATGGCGGGGTCTTCGCTCTCTTGAGCTTCCCGGGGCGTGAGTCCGTTCAGATCTCTTGATGGGATTTGCGGCCAGTTCCGGAGCACAGAGGAATACGCCAGCAGGACCATGCGTTCGCGGTCGGCAAGCAATTCTGTTGAGGCGGTGTTTGGTGCCTGGGGGCGTATCCAGATCGGCGTGGACCAGGCCATTTCGCCATCGGCTTGTATGACGCGGACCATGTACCAGGTGCCGTCTGGCGGGGGGGCATCAGCCGTAAAGGGCACGCTGGCGGTGCGTCCTTCTGGTTCTACCCGGACGAGCACGCGCCCGTTTTGATAAATGGCCACCTCTTCAAGATCGGCGGTGCCCTCGACCAGAGCGAGACCTGATGGTGTTTCGTTTCCTGTAAGCACGGAGCCCATCGGTTGCCCGTTCACTGTGAATCCGAGGCGGATGCGCGCACCGGTCGTTGCGTAAGTGCGCCGAGCGCGGATCGCTTCGAACAGCGACTCTGTATCGAGTCCATCTGTCATGACACCCGTCAGGCCTGAGTCGCCTGGGAAGGTGTAGTGGCTGTCGCTGCTGCCGCCTACACCCAGGACACGGCCCGTCTGGAGTGCTCCCATGAGGGTGGAGACATGCCCCCGAGATTCTGAACCCCGGCTAGAAGCATAGGCATCGACGTCACGGTGCCCGCTCCAGATCGCATGCGTTGAGCAGACTTCCGTCATGGGAAGGACGTCAGAGTCTGCGGGCGATTCATTCCAGAACTCCGGTGTCGCGAAGTAATGGTGACGGATCACCAGTGCATCTTCTTGGCCCTCGGCGAGTTGCTCGAGCAGGTGGGTCGGGGTTGGCGTGGCCAGATTCGGAATCCAGGTGCGCCCCCCGTGCGGAGCCATGTACGGCTTGCCTTCAGGGCCTGCGAAGTAGACGTTGTAATGGCCTGACCAACCAATCATGAAGGTCGTTTCATAGCCTGGGATGGCAATGAATCGCCCAGGGTTCGTGTAGCGCTGTACGGTTTCGTTGAGTTCGTTCCAGCGTTCGTCGCCGTGTCCCACGTACTCCCCGTGGTCTGAGAGGGCGACGAAGTCCAGATCGGCGACATCGCGTGCGTAGCCCAGCAATTCATCAGGAGTGCTGGCGCCGTCGGACAGTAGCGAGTGTGTGTGGAAATCGCCAAACGCCAGCCGCTTGTCACTGCCAAGGGCTTGTGGCAACTCTTTCGGGGGGGCGAGCGCGAGTTCTGCTGTCAAGAAGCCTTTGACCGTGTTGCCTGGGGCCTGCAAGAGAGAGACTGTTCCGCTGTTCTGTGGGCCCTCGATCACATTGCCGGTGCTGCGCACGATGCGCACGGACTCGGCAATGTCCGGGCCGAAGGTCGTGTCATCGATCAGGTTCTGATTCGCCTCATCCAGAAGGACAATGCCTCGCGCCGCCTCTCCGAGGATGGCGTTGCCTGTGAGGCGATTCTCCTGGGCCTGCTTGAGAACTACAGATTCACGCCGGCAGTTCCTGAATGTGTTGGATTCGATCTTGTTCTCTCGAATGACGACCCTTGTGTCGCCGGTGTCCGAGTCTTCGTAGGCAATCTTGTCGTAGACCGAGGCGTCTTTGCCCAGGGGGCTGCGGGTCAAAGCCAGTCCGTGCCGCAAGTTGAAGAAGAGGTTGTTGCGGACGACGTTGCCGTTCGTCTGAATGCTCAGACCAATGTCGCTTCCCTCGAAAATGTTCTCTTCGAGCAGAGTGCCGGCGGAGTTCGAGTAGAGAATGAGACCTACCCAGCCGGCGCGGCGGATGTGGTTCCCTATGAACCGATTGTTGCTGCTCGATTCAAAGTGAACGGCATAGATGCCTCCCGAGTCGATTTGATTCCCGCGTAAGAGGCTGTCTCCACCGCCTGAAAGGCGCGTTGACCCTGAGAACAGCATCCGATTTTCAATGATGCGAAGGTTTGACGATCCGCTCGCAGTGATGCTGTTCTGGCAGTCCGTGAAGAAACAGCGTTTCACCACGACGTCGTTTGCACCGGCGATCTCGATCGCCGTACTGGTCAGCGTGCGAAAGTGGAGGTTGTCGATGACGACCCCGGAGGCGGTGACCGTGACAGGTGCCTGCACAATCGGGCGCGCCTTGGCTCCGTAGCCCAGCAACTCGATCTGCTTATCAATCGTGAGCGGCTTCGTGATTTCCTTGAGCACGAGGACTCGATCGCCGTCGCGAGCTGCGGCAACGGCCTCGGCTGCCGTGGAGAATGATGGGCCTTCTTCAAAGGTGTCCTGGCGCAAGAGCCAGGTCTTGGGTTCACCGACGTACAATGTGTCGGCCCACAGCGAGGGTGACATCGCCATGGTGATGGCCAGGATTCGCATCCACAGTGTCCACGATGTTTGCATCAGGTCATGTGCACCACGGGTTGTGAATCAACGAAGGTAGGGTGTTTGACTCGCATTGGTCAGATCTATGGGTTGATCGAAGGGGGAAACCTGCGCGCGCCACTTGGCGAGGCGCTCCCTCAAGGGTGCAAGCGTCGCTTCGGGAGGTTCTGGTGTTCGCAGGCCAGTTGCGCGGTCGTAGAGAAGTTCTTCTCCGCTTGACGTGCGAACATAGATCCATTCCTCGGTGATCAAGGCGCGCCGCGCGGAAAAATAGTAATCCCGAAAGGCACGCTCCGTCACACCTGGGAGGGAAGAGCCCAGGGGGGTGTCGATGCCCGGGCTGTCATCTTGTTGTCCGGCCAGGTCGGCCATGATGGTGGGCTGCTCTCGCACCCGCTCGATCCAGCGGGTGACGTAGGTCTTCAGCGACGGCTGGCCATCACCTGTCTCCTGATCGGGAAGCTGCTTGCTGGTCTGCAGCATCAGATTCATTTCGCCTTGGATCGTGTTCGCCAGAATCTGCTCCATCCACTGTGAGAGCGGCTCGGCGTGTTCCCAGCCCGGGGCTCCGGCGTTGTAGTGCAACTCGGAAACGATGGGGGTCGCGGACCCTGCTCCGAAAAGATCCGAGCCCGGCAGCGGCTTGCCCGTTGCTGCACGCTCTTCTATCCCTGTACGGGCGAGAACTGTGGGCAAGATGTCGATGGACTGAACAGGACGGTCGACTTCCTGGCCCTCGGGGCGATCGGGGTCGTAAATGAAAAGTGGCACTTCGATGAGTTGGGGGGCCAGTAACAAACCGTGTCCAAAGTCGGCGTGCTCTCCGAGCGATTCCCCGTGGTCGGACGTGAAGATGACGAGGGTGTCCTCGAGCAAGCCTCGGTCTTCAATGCCCGCGAGCAGTCGGCCCACCTGTTCATCGAGGTACTTGACTGTCTGGTCGTATCGATCAGAGAGATAGAGCAGGTCATCTTCTGTGTAGCTGTGTGTGCCGGTTGCGGCCAGGAGTTGGCGCCAGTAGACCAAGAGGATGCTGGGCAAGACCGGGACGCTCGCACTGCGAATGACGGGGTCCCATTCGCGCTGCGGTGGTTTGGGCGCTACCTCAAACCCAGAATCGAAATCCGGGGGGAATTGGTACGGCATATGGTTCGCGAAGTATCCCGCGAAGAGGAAAAACGGTTGGTCGCTTTTCCGCGCCATGTCGATGTATTGAAGTGCGGCTTCGGTTGTCTCGTAGACACCCAGATCGCCGGGATTCTCTGGCAAGTTGGGAACGAAGTAAGGGGCGCCCGGCGAGACGTCGACCAGGGACATGGCTGTTTCACGCAGTCGAAAAAAGTCGCGAGTGGCACGGCGTGTTCGACGTACTGCCGCCGGGTCGGTGCTGGTGTCCTGAACCCAGTCGAAGGGCGTGGTGTAACCCTGCAGGGGACCGTTGATCATCGAGTTGCTGCTAACGGCCATGGTTCGATAGCCATAGCGGCGCAGAATTCCCGGCAGGGTGGGGAATGTGTCCGCAAGCAATCGCATTTCGGCGCTGGAGCCGTGTTCGATCAGCCAGCGCCCCGTCCAGAGAGAGGCCATGGACGGAATGGTCCATGAGGAATTGGCAATCGCGTTGTTGAAGACAGTGGAGCGTGCCGCAAAGGCGTCGAGTGTTGGTGAAGTGGGGTGACGATCGTAGCCATGGAAGCCCAGCCGGTCCCTGCGCAAGGTGTCGGCCAGTACAAAGATCACATTGGGAGGGCGATTCAACTTGAGCAACCTCTTGTCAGCTTTGGACTGGGTTGTCGAGTTGGTGAACAAGAGTCCGAGCAGGCCGATGATCGCCATGATCCCTGTGAGCCGGGGGACGATTGGTCCATTGGCGAAGATTCGAAGCGGACGTCTCCCCATCAATCCGCCCAGCGCGAAACGGAGGGGCAGGAAGAACGCGAGTGAAGCTGCGAGGGTGCCCCAGAGACTGGGGGGCAAGAAGTCAGGAATGAGGGCCTCGTTGAACGGTGGCTCGCGGAGTGCGGCCCGCGCCCCAAGGCTGAGGGCGAAGGTTGCGGCGAGGGCGGAGGCGAGGGCCACGCTGCCCAGTTGTCGATCGCGATGAAGGCGGCCAGCGATTTTTTCGATGACCGCCATCAGGGCTGCAAGAACGAGCCCGATGGCGGTGTAGTCGAGAAAGGCTCCCGCAAGCAGACGTCCTGCGGGGAGGCCGTCTTCAGGTCGTGTCCAGGCCGAGAACAAGGCCTCGCCCCAGACCACGAGCATGAAGGCCGAGACCCAGTGGGCACTGTCGAGGCCGCGGACCGATCCAGATGGACAGCTGTCCTCTGGTGCCGGCGTACCGCCAGTCTTCGTTTCCGTCGGAGGTGCGGCCATCGGTCCTAGAGTCTATCAGTCCCGATCGCGAGAGAGCAGGCTCAGGATCGGAACGTATGGGAGGCCCCAGGATGCCGGACTGCCATGAGAGGAGGACTGCTAGCATGCTCGGCATGATGTCCGTCTTGAGTCATGTTGAGTGTGTCTGGCGTGAAGCGAGGTGTGCCCTGCTGGGGGCATGCTTGGCTGGTGGGGTGCTGGGATGCGGCGCTGAGCAGTCTGAAAGTGTTCAGCATGTTGTCGTGGTCGTCCTCGACACGACGAATGCGGATCACCTGGGAAGTTGGGGTGGGGCAGCTGCGGCGTCGCCGACCCTGGACGCCCTGGCTGCCCGGGGAGTGAGATTTTCTGAGGCACGTTCGAACACGACCTGGACCTTGCCCTCCACCGCGTCCTTGCTCTCGGGTCAGTATCAAGAGACGCATGGGGTGGTGACGGCGAACGACCGCGTGCCCGATGACCTGCCCCTCCTGACGGAGCGTTTTGATGACGCTGGCTTCGACGTGGCCTTTATTTCGCAGATGATCTTCGCTTCCGAGAGGCATGGATTCGATCGAGGGGTCGATCATTTCGTCTATCACGGAAAGAACAAGAATGCGCCGGCCTTCCATGAGGCTGTCCGCCAGCGGATCGATGAACTCGGAGATCAGCCGACTTTCACCTATGTGCACTTTCGGCGACCGCACTCACCTTACGATCCGTCTCCGGAATATCTGGCTCCGTTTGAACCAGGCTGTGCTCTCGGCGGTGTGTCGGAAGACAAAGATTTGCGCTTTGCCGACGCCGTTGAAGACCTTGAACTTTCCGACGAAGAGCGTGAGCACCTTGTGCACCTGTATCGCGGTAGTTTGCGAGAAGTTGATGACAAGCTCGGTGAAATGATCGAGGCGCTGGGTGAACGCTTAACCGAGGACACGCTGCTCGTGGTGACATCCGATCATGGGGAGGGGCTGGGTGAGCACGGTGACTACGGGCATGGCGAACAGATTTATCGTGAGCACGTGCACATTCCGTTGCTGCTGGTCGGTCCGGGCCTGGAGCCCCGCGTGATCGACCAGCCTGTTTCGACCGTGGACCTGGCGCCCACGCTCTATGAGATGGTGGGTATCGAGCCGCCGCAGGGAATGGAAGGCCGCTCGCTTGTGGGGATGCTTTCGGGCGCTGCCGTTGAGCATGCGCCGGTTCGGCTTTCGGGCCGCTGGTACCCGGACTCAAATCCACAGGTGGGGGCGGTCGGGGCGCGTTGGACGGTGCTGCATCAGGATGGCGAGATGCGCGTCTTTGACCGGCGTCATGACAGCCAAGAGCAGTCGCCGCAGGAACTCGCTGTGAGCCCGGATCCAGAGCTTGCGATGTTGATGGGGCTCACTCAGGACCTGCGGAAGCAGCGTCCGGCAGCCAAAAGCGTCCCTGCCCAGCAACTCACGCCTGAGCAGATCCAGGAGCTGAGGCGGCTCGGCTATCTCAAGTGAGGCGGCGGGCTGTCCGTTTCGCGGGCCGTCGGTCCCAGGATAGAGTGGCAGCAAGGCCACCTTTTGCATGCGGGGCCGTTCTCCGTGAGCACTCTCAGGGATTGTCGATGACCGTGTCGTTCCTGCCGCTCGGGTCCGGGGTATGCCGATGACGCGACTCTCTGGCTGGGGGCGTTTTCCTGTGGTGGAAGGCTTCGAGCGCCTTTCCCCGGATCTCGGGGCGGCATGCCGCGGTGTGTCGCTGACGCGAGGCCTGGGGCGCTCTTACGGTGACGCTTCCTTGCCGTCATGCGTGGGAGGGGAGGTCGCCGCAACTCGTCTGGGAAATTGCATTCTCGCTTTCGACCGCGAGCGTGGCGTCTTACGCGCCGAGGCAGGGTTCACGCTGGAAGAGCTTGACGCGATCGGCCGGCCCGCCGGTTGGGTCAGTCCTGTTTGCCCGGGGACATCTCAGGTGACGCTGGGCGGCATGGTGGCCTGTGATGTTCACGGCAAGAACCATCACCGGCGAGGTACGTTTGGCGAGCATGTGACTTCGCTGCGCATGCTTGTTGCCGACGGGCGGGTTCTGGAAGTCAGCCCGACAGAAGAGCCTGAACTGTTCGCCGCAACACTTGGTGGCATGGGGTTGACGGGCCATCTCCTCGAGGTGGAAGTGCAACTTGAGCGTGTGAATTCTCCCTGGATCGCTGCGGAGCAGGAAATCGCCAGTGACCTTGAAGACCTCGTGCTGCGCTTGCGACAGGCGTCGCAAACATGGCCCTACACGACGGCCTGGGTGAATGCACTGGCGCGTGGGCGCGGCATGGGCCAAGGGGTTGTCACGAAAGGGCGTTGGGCGGAGCCCGAGCGGTCGCCGCGAGGGAATCCACCGCGGCTTCGTCGCATGGGGGTTCCTGTCGAATGTCCAGGCTGGGTTCTCGGGCCTGTGAGCATGCGCGCCTTCAATGCTGGGTTCTATGCCGCTCACAAGTTCAAGCGACAGCGCCGTGTCATGCATCCGGATCGGTTCTTCTATCCGCTGGATGTTCTGCGGAACTGGAACCGAATGTATGGCAGGCAAGGGCTCATTCAGTACCAGTGTGTGATCCCCATGGATGCGGAGGATGGCGTGGCGCCGATCACGCGTTTCTTCGAGACGCTGATCGGCTGTGGGGGTGGCTCCTTGCTCACGGTTCTCAAAGATTGTGGGCCAGCGGGTACGGGGATGATGAGCTTTCCGCGGCCGGGGGTGTCGGTGGCGTTGGACCTCCCGATGCGGGGGAGGAGTACGCAGGCACTTGTCGATGCCTTGAACAGGAGTGTTCTGGCTGAAGGCGGCAGGATCTATCTGGCCAAGGATGCTCTGACTCGAGCCGAAGACTTTCATGCCATGGAGCCGCGACTCGAGGGCTGGAATGCCGTGCGCCGCCGTTGGGATCCCGAAGGCACTCTCAAGAGCGCTCTCTCGGTGCGTCTCCTGGGAGACGAGGCATGAAGGCTGTCTTGCTGGGTGCGACGAACGGTCTCGGACGTGCTCTTGCACAGGAGATGGCCTCTCGAGGGGCGCAGCTTTGCTTGCTCGGAAGAAATCTCCAGGCGCTTGAGAAGAGCGCAAAAGACCTGGAGATTCGGGGCGCCGGTGGGTCGGTGGCCACCGTGCCGTGCGACCTCTTGAACCGTGAGTGCTTCGACCGCGCGCTTCAAGACGCTGATGCGGCGCTTGAAGGTTTCGATACGGTTGTTGTCACCGCAGGTGTGTTCGGCACACAGGATGAATTGGAAGCCGATCTCGAGCGAGCGTCTGACTTGTTGATGACGAACTTCACCAACACCGTGATGTTCTGCGAACTTGCTCGAAAGCAGTTACTGAAACGGGGAGGAGGCACTCTGTGTGTCTTCTCGTCTGTGGCCGGCGATCGAGGGCGCAAGCCCGCGGTACTCTACGGGGCAACGAAGGCGGGAATCTCTCACTACATGGAGGGTCTCGACCACAGATATCATGAGGAAGGGCTGTCGGCTGTGCTGGTGAAACCTGGTTTCGTGAAGACTTCGATGACGGCCGGGATGAAGCCATCGCTTTTTGCCGCCGAGCCTGCGTCTGTGGCGCGCACAGTGTTGAATGCGATCCACAAGGGTAAGCCCGTGGTCTACGTTCCGGGCGTTTGGTCCCTGGTCATGCTGGTCATTCGCTGGCTCCCGCGCTTCGTCATGCGGCGGGTGGGGTTCTGATCTTGGACATGATCGCCTTCGTCAAGCTGGCTCGCCCCACGCATTGGGTGAAGAACATCTTCATCCTCATGCCAATCCCTTATTCGCTGGCGAGTGTCGGTGTTCTCGACCCCACCACCCTCTTGCTGGGATTCGTTGGGTTCTGCCTGGCGAACTCGGGAGTCTATGCACTCAACGATGCACATGACGCCGAGCAGGATCGGCTGAGCCAGAGCAAGAAAAATCGACCCATCGCGTCGGGTCGCATCAGTCCGTCGTCCGGTCTGATTTTTGGCGCTGTGTTGCTTGCTGCCGCGTTGACGCTTGCATGGTCGACGGGACGTGCGAGCGCGGTCTGGATTACTGCAACCTACATCGCGATCAACATCGTTTATTCCTTTTTTGGGCGTTCTGTCGCGCTTCTCGATGTCTTCCTGCTGTCGTCGGGCTTCGTCTTGCGAGTGCTCCTGGGTTGCGCGCTCGTCGGTGCGGTTGCGTCGAACTGGCTTCTGTTGTGTTCGTCGACGCTGGCCCTGTTCTTGGGGTTCGCGAAGCGCCGCGGAGATCTTGTTGCGGGGATCGACGACACGCAGAGGCCGAGCCTCGCCGGCTACAGCATGGCGTTTCTGGATCAGGCCATTGGAGTGACGAGCGGCATGGCCATCGTGGCCTACGCTCTCTACTGCATGGAATCGCCGGTGCTGGTGTCAGGGCGCGAATTCGCCACGCTGCCCTTCGTGGTCTTTGGCGTTTTTGAATATCTGCGGATCGTGCACGTGAAGAGCCAGGGGGCTTCTCCCGTGGAGATCTTGCTCACGAACCGACTTCTTCAGCTGTGCGGAGTGGGCTGGATTCTCGCGACTTTCTGGAGTCTTCGAGCCTCACTCTAGGTCGAGATGCTTGGGCCGATCAGGCTTTCAGCATGGGGACATTCCATCCACGCCGGTAGGCCTTGCTGACAAGAGCCGTGGCTGCGTCTTTCGAGGGGAAGCTGAGGGACCGACTGTCCCAGTCCAGCGTCTCTCCGGGGAACTCGAGGGCGATATTCCCCAGCAGTGCAATCTCTGTGATTGGACCTGCGTACGCAAACGGAGTGGTCGCTTCCTCACGGCCAAAGCATGCATTGACCCACTGATGCCAGTGGTTGATCTCGGGGAGTTCGGGGAGTGTCAGTGGACTTTCGCCCGTGGTGGTGAAGAGACGGCAATCTTCATAGGGGCTCACGAGCAAAGCGCCGGAGTCGCCGACAAAGAAGGCCGCGTTCGCATAGGGATCGTCGACACCCCACTCTGCGAGGAGTGCGTCTGGCTTGCGCCCTCCGTCATGCCACACCAGATGCACGCCAGCGGGATCACAGTGTTCGTTGGCACTTTCAAAGTCGTAGTGCACTTCAGACCAGAGTGGGAAGCTCTCGTTGTTGGGCCGAGGGCCTTCCGAGCGAATCGTCAGCGGGTCACGAACACCGAGGAACCACGGAACAGGATCCATGAGATGGCAGGCCATGTCTCCTTGGGCGCCGGTTCCGAAATCTTTGCGGCCGCGCCATGTGAAGGGCGTGTATTGGTCTTTCAGGTACGGGCGCTCGGGCGCCACTCCGAGCCATCCGTTCCAGTCGAGTGTGACGGGGATCGGGTCGCTGCCAGGGGTGCGTTCGACGCCCTGAGGCCACCAGCCAGCCGCGCGGTCAGTCCAGACGTGGACTTCGCGAACTGGGCCTGTGACGCCCTCCGAGAAAATGCGGTGCGCGCGACGGAAGTTGACCAGGCTGTGATTCTGAATGCCCATTTGAGTGATGGCGCCAACACGACGAGCGACATCTGCAATGCGGCGCGACTCGAAAACCGTATGCGTCAAGGGCTTCTGGCAGTAGACGTGCAGGCCGTCGTGCAGGGCGCTCATGGTGATCGGCGCATGCATGTGGTCGGGAGTGGAGACGTTGATCGAGTCGAGTGAGGAGCCTTCGGAGGCAAGCAGTGCTCGCCAGTCCGTATAGCGGCGTGCGTCTGGATAAAGTCCCGAGGCAGTTGCGAGTCGTTCTTCGTCGACGTCGCAGATGGCAACGATTTGCACGTTGTCGTGACTGCCAATGGTCTTCATGTCCCACTCGCCCATGCCGCCCACTCCGATGCAGGCGTGGCGAAGGGTGTCGTGGCGCACGGTGCGCGGAGCCATGGCGCAGCCGGTGAAAGCCAGCGGGACCACGGCGGCAGCGGCACCGAGTGTCGCGGCGTGCTTGAGGACGGTGCGACGGTCGAGAGTCTTCGAATCGTTGCCCGTGGGATGTAGATCTTTTGGTGGCATGTTTTCGTCCGAGAAGGCGATCGGCGGGGGGCGGTCAGGATTGAGTTGGGGGAGAGTTCGAGGAGAGTGAAAGGGCTCCCTCGACGATGACAACCATGAGCAGGCACGCGAGTCCCCATGCAGGGGGCAGCCAGATCGGGAAGAGTGCCTCTGTTGCTGCGTAGCTCCAGGCACCCGAGGCGATGGCGAACGATTCTGCCAGGGGGCCCAGAATGGCACCGACGAGATAAAAAACGAGTGAGCGCCGGGATCGGAACCGCAGGAGGGCGATCAGAGTGAGTCCCGCCAAGATGCCGAAGAGCAGCAGGCTCTGTTCCCACCAAAGGCTGAGTGAAACGATGACCAGCGTATAAAGCCCCAGCCCGCTGAAGAGTTGTTGCTTGGCCGCTTTGTTCTTCACGCGTTGTGTCCCACCTGGCTGGTGAATCGCTCCTGGGCAGATCGTGCTCCACGCTCTCAGCAGGATGCCCAGGTGCGGATTGTAGGCGATCGAGAGCTGTGAGTGGCAAAGGGTGCTGCCGACTTCTCAAGTCGTGAGGATGTCATGCTTGGTGGACCTTCCCGGCACCGATACAATCGAGGGCTATGCCGCTGCCCACGGATCAAGATCTCGTCACGGACTGGAAGAGCAGGCCCGCTCCGTTGCTGCCGTTGCTGCATGCCTTCAATGACCGCGACGGTTATCTGAGTGATGAGGCTCTTCGGGCGGTGTCTCAAGGGCTCCGTATCCCGCTGGCTGACCTGTTCGGGACGGTGACCTTCTACCACCACTTTTCGAGATTTCCGCCTGGGACGAATGCGCCCCGGGTGTGCACGGGACAAGTCTGCCGCTTTGCTGGCGGCCTGGAATTGCTCGAAACCATGAGGAAGGACGGGGCCACGCCGATGCCGTGCGCCGGGCGTTGCGACGAGCCCGTCCCCGTTCTCACCGGGCGGTCGGTGCAGGTCGGTGTGACGGTTGGTGAGTTTGAATCTCGGCCGTCCCCCTTGCCTGTCGCGAATCCAGGTGGACTTGAAGAATGCGTGTTCGCGGCGATCCGAAATCCCGGGAACGACACACTCGAGGGTTACCGCCGAGCGGGAGGGTACAGCGGCTACGAGGGCGCGCTTGGATCTGACCCTGAAAACTTGCTCACGGTGATCACTGACAGCGGGCTCGCCGGACGAGGAGGCGCTGGCTTTCCTACGGGTGTGAAGTGGCGCGCCGTACGCGAAGCGCTGAACCCCCGCCCTGGGGACGACACACGTGCCGGTCCCAAGAGTGTGGTGTGCAATGCGGACGAGGGAGAGCCGGGTTGCTTCAAGGACAGAGTCCTGATGGATCACGACCCGCATGCCGTTCTGGAAGGCATGGCGCTGGCAGGTTACGCAGCAGGAGCAGAGATCGGGTTCATTTACCTTCGTTACGAATATCCAGAGACAGCTGACATTCTCGATCGGGCCATCACCGAGGCAGAGAATGCCGGGTTGCTCGGTGAAAATATTCTGGGGTCGGGTTTCTCGTTCCGGATTCATGTGCGCCGCGGGGCGGGAGCCTACATCTGCGGCGAGGAGGGTTCGCTCCTCAATAGCTTGGAAGGGAAACACCCTTTCCCACGAGAGCGTCCGCCTTTTCCCGTCACGCACGGATTCGAGAATCGCCCGACGGTGGTGAACAACGTGGAGACGCTCGCGTCTGCGGCTGCCATTGCTCGCCGTGGTGCAGAGTGGTACCGCGGTCTCGGGGCAGGTGATCTTGCAGGGACGAAAATCATCAGCCTGTCGGGCGACATCATGCGCCCCGGGAATTACGAGGTGCCTTTTGGTTTCCCACTGCAGACCTTGCTGAATGATTGGGCCGGCGGGCCGCGCCCAGGACGCCACATCCAGGCGGTGACCATGGCCGGCATTTCAGGTGGCTTTCTTGCCAAAGAAGATCTCGACGTCACGCTCGACGAGCCCTCCGTACGCAGCAAAGGGTCGATGCTGGGGGCGGGCGGCATCATGGTCTTCGACGACAGCCGTGACATGCTGGAGGTGGCGCACTCTTGCATGGAGTTCTTTGCGCATGAATCCTGCGGCAAATGCTTTCCGTGCCGGATCGGGACTCAGCGTCTGACCGAGAGACTCGCGGGTGCCGCGGGGCCTGGCGTTCTCGCTGGCTGGAGTGACGAAGTGGAGGATATCGGTTCGGTGATGAAGGCCACGAGTGCGTGCGGGCTGGGCATGGCGGCTCCCCTCATCACGGAAAGCCTGATGCGCTACTTCCCCGAGCAAGTCGCGGCGCATGTGGAGGCCACGAACTCATGAGCGATCCCTCTTCCGAGACGACCGTTGGCAGCATCGAGGTTGACGGTAAGAATCTCAATTTCACGGCAGGCGAGACCATTCTTGAGGTGACTCGCCGGCATGGAGCCGTCTCTGGCGAGCCGTGCAAGATTCCGACCTTGTGCTACGACGAACGGCTTGACCCCTTCGGGGGGTGTCGCATGTGCGTCGTGGAGTTGGAGGGTTCGCACAACCCTGTGGCGTCGTGCGCTCGAGCTGCCGAAGACGGCATGGTCATTCGGTCCTCTACGGAGGCCGTGGAGAAGCACCGCAAGACATTGCTCGAGATGGTTTGCTCCGAGAACCGTCAGGTGGATGTGGACCCACTCAGTGGCTACGCATCACAGGAACTCAAAGAGCTGGCCGACCGCTACGACGCCCGCAGTGGGCGTTTCGCAGGAAAGAAGTCTGGCAAGAGCCGGGAGGATGACCCGAACCCATTCATTCTGCGCGACTACGATCAATGCATCTCGTGTTACCGCTGCGTTCGGGTGTGTGCGGAGCAAGAAGGTGATTATGCGATCAGCGTCAAGGGTCGAGGCTTCGACACGCAGATCACCGTCGAGTTCGATGGGCATCTTAAAGACTCGGCTTGCACGTTCTGCGGGCAGTGTGTTCAGACCTGCCCGACGGGCGCGTTGGCAGACCGCAAGGCGTTGCGTCATACAGAGGTGCCAGGTGAGATCGAAAAGACGCGCACCATTTGCACTTACTGTGGCGTGGGGTGTTCTGTCGACATTCTGACCAAGGGCGATTCGATGGTGGGTGTTCAGCCCGCGATGGATGGGCCCGCCAATCATGGAGCGCTTTGCGTGAAGGGGCAGTTTGCCTATGACTTCGTGCAGCACGACGAGCGTCTGAAGACACCCATGATCCGTGGCGAAGATGGCGAGTTGCACCCGACGAGTTGGGACGTGGCTCTGGATAAGGCGGCGCAGGGGTTTCTGGACGCACGTGACAAGCACGGACGCCACAGCGTTTACGCCGTTGCCTCGGGGCGCGCTCCTCATGAGGCGGGCTACACAACACAGAAGTTCATTCGATCAGGCTTCTGGTCAAATCACATCGACAACTGCAGTCGAGCCTGACACGCTCCAACGGTCGCCGGGCTGGCGGCCACCATCGGACGCGGGGCCATGTCGAACCCACTCGAAGATATGTCCAAGCCGGACGTGATCTTCTGCATCGGGACGAACATGACGGAATGCCATCCGGTGGCGGCTACGGGTCTCAAGAAGGCGGTGGCACGTGGGGCGAAGCTGATCGTGGCCGACCCGCGCCATATCGCACTGGCGGAGATGGCAGACGTTGTTCTTCCGCTTCGCGTGGGAACCGATGTGGCGCTTCTGCTGGGCATGGCCCATGTCATCGATCGCGAAGGGCTTGTCGACGAGGCCTTTGTGTCAGAGCGCACGGAGGGCATCGAGGCCTTCCGTGAGCACCTGGCGCGTTTCACGCCTGAATGGGCCGAAGGCCTCACGGGCGTGCCTGCCGCGGACATCGTTCAGGCTGCTGTCTGGTATGGCGAGGCGGAGCGAGGCGCCATCTATTACACGCTCGGTATCACCGAGCACATCTGTGGTGTCGACAACGTGCAGAGCCTGTCGAACCTGGCGTTGATGACGGGGAATATCGGCCGGGAAGGGACGGGCATCAATCCGATGCGCGGCCAGAACAACATTCAAGGCGCAGGTGATGCCGGGGCATTGCCCAATAATTACCCAGGCTTTCAGGCTGTGACGGACCCCGCTCATCAGGCGAAGTTCGCTGAACTCTATGGGCACGAGATCGACCTCGAGAAGGGGATGACGAAGGTCACGGCGCTTGAACTGTGTGGCGACAAGATCCGGGCGATGCTCATCGATGGCGAGAACACGGTGGTGACAGATCCAGATCGCTCGCATTGCGAGCACGCTCTGAAGAGCCTGGACCACCTGGTGGTGATTGATCTCTTCCTGACGGAAACCGCAGCCCTCGCGGATGTCGCGCTTCCTGCGACGGCCTGGGGCGAGACAGATGGTGTTTGCACCAACACCGAGCGGCGTGTGCAACGTTTGCGTGCCGCCGTCGAGCCAGCGGGGGACGCGCGGCCTGACTGGTGGATTGTGAGTCAGATCGCGAAGCGTTGCGGTTTCCCCGGGTTTGATTTCGAGTCGGCCGAAGATGTGTTCAATGAACTCTGCAGTCTGTCTCCGATCTACGCCGGCCTGGATTGGGACGTGATCGACAAAGGTGAATTCCACTGGCCGGTTCCCGAAAGAGGTCATCCGGGGACACCTATCCTGCATCAGGGTGTTTTTGAAAATGGTCGTGGGCTGTTTCGTTCCCTGGAGTATCGCGACCCTGCAGAAACCATTGACGATGAGTTCCCGGTGTGGCTGACGACCGGGCGCCGTCTGGCGTCGTATCACACGCGGACCCAGACGGGTCGTTCCCACGGCATCGACTATCTCCTCCCCGAAGAAACTCTGGAGATTCATCCGGATGATGTGGCGGACTGGGGCCTGCAAGACGGCGGCCTTTGCCGTATGACCAGTGCTCGTGGATCGGTGGAGATCAAGGTCGCGGCGACCAACCGGTCGCCGCGTGGCACGGTCTTCACCAGTTTCTCTTTCAACGACACCCCGGTGAATTATCTGACGGGCTCCGGTTACGACCCGGTCACGCAGACTGCGGAGTTAAAGGTGTGTCCAGTGCGCCTCGAAGCGCTGCCTGAGTCCCTCTAGCTGAAGGGCTGCTCTGCAGAGGAGCTCGGGCGGGGAGGCTCGGAGGTGCATTCCAGGCCCCTGGCTCAAAACAGCAAGCCAGTTGCTGAGATACTGGTTAGAATGAAGGATCACTCTGTACTCCCTTTCGTTCTCGCACCCGGATCTACGCCATGTCGCTTGCCTGCCTCCGCCGCAAATCGCCTCGCGGTTTGTTCCGCCTTGGATTGTTCACGCTCGTTTATATCTGCATCGTTGTCTTGGCCTCGAGCGGATCGGCTCAAACGCAACACATCGTGTCGGCGTCTGGGTTTAACTTCAGTCCGAAGAACCTCACCATTCGGCAGGGCGATTCGGTGAAGTGGACGAACCTTCAAGGCAACAGCCACAACGTTGCTCAGACGGACTGCCCTGCATCCTCGAACTCAACCTACAACGGGGGGTTCTGGTCTGGCTTTGGAGGCGATGTCCCCACCTTCGAGGTGACCTTCAACGACGCGGGTGAGTTCTGCTACATCTGCGAGCCCCACGTGGCCATGAATATGAATGGTCACATCACGGTTGAGCCGGTGTGGACCGACCTGGGCGGCGGTACTTCCGGTGTCAGCGGTACGCCGTTACTCACCGCGGAAGGTCCGTTGACAGCCGGGTCGACTCTGACCCTGACCCTGGAGAATGCGTCGCCGAGCAGCCCGATACTTTTCTGGATGTCGTTGGCGCCGTCGCCCTTTTCCGCTTTGGGCGGGACGGTTTGGGCGTTCCCATTCACCCTGCAGGTCTTCCGCTCAACGAACGTGGGCGGTGTTTTCACCCAGAGTGTCCCTTGGCCAGCGGGGATCCCCTCGGGAACAGAGATCACCATGCAGTTCTTGATACAGGATCTCACCACGGTGCAGGAGATCGTCCTCTCGAACGGATTGGTGGGCGAGACTTTCTGAGAAAGGGGCAGGACACCTGCGCGAAGCCTCGTCTTTGACGGGGGGGGTGGAGCCCCGCATCCTTAAGTGATGGTAAATCGCATGAGACGCTCGACGATCATTGCTTTCGCTTGCCTGCTGGCGTTTCCGGCCTGCGGGACGGGGTCAGAGTCTCAGACGCTGAGGGGCTCTTCGGAGACGCAAACCATCACGATGTTTCCGCCAGGGGCCTATACCCACAAGGTGGGCAAGAGAGGGGCTGAGGACGGGAAACTCGGAGACTGGTCCGAAGTTGTGGGGCAGCGGGTCGATTGCGGGGAGACCCATGAAAACGACGTGCTCCTGGCATGGGGGGAGACCACCGTGCGATTTCCAGGCATCTGGCCGGCTGGCGGCCCTTTGATCTTCTCAGGGAATTTCGAGTTTCCACCTGTTCTGATCCGTTTCCCCGTGCCGCTTAACAGCCAGGGCGATGTGGTGAAAGAGGTGCTGTGGTCCTCTGAGAAACTGATCGTCGATGGTGTGTCTTACGAACTTGTCGCGGGCGAAAACTACGTGTTTACCGGCGACGGGCTTGAGGCTGCCTCCGGAACATCAGTCGACCCGGATTAAGATCCCACTCCTGGCAAATTTTGGCCGGAGTCTTTTGGCCGGAGTCTTTTGGCGGAAGGGATTGTTTTGAGGCCAGGCGATTCAAAGCTCTTCGATCCTCGCGTTCAGACCGATGCGGCGGGCCGGCGTCTGGGACGAGGAGGTGCGCGTGCCGCTGCTCGTTCGTGCGCCCGACCTCGAGCCGCGGGACGTGACCCTGAGCGCCTCCCTGGTCGACCTGCCGCGCACCCTCACGGCCCTGGCCGACGTGCCCGCCGGTGAGCGCTGGATCGGCCGCGACCTCTTCGCCGCCCGGAGCGACGCGCCGGTCTTCGCTTTCCTGGCCAGTCGCCGCGTCGTCGACCCCAACCGTGTGGCCCTCATCCAGGGCGGCCGCAAGCTCATCACCCTGGCCGAATCGGAGCTGGAACTGGGCGTGCTGCGCGAGGCCTACGACCTGCGCGCCGACCCGGCCGAGTTGGACAACCTGGCGCCCGACGGCGCCGACTGGATCGCCGCCCTCGAGGCGCGCCTCCAGCCCGTGCTCTCGCGGCTGCTGCGCCCCGTGGAGGCGCCGCAGCGCCGCGTGCTCTCCTCCCGGGAGGCCGAGGCCCTGCGCGCCATGGGCTACGCCGACTTCTAGTGGTCTCTTCCGAGGAGCCGCTACGACCGGAGTTTTTTGGCGGAAAGGGTTATTTCGCCACGCGCGCGGTGTCAGGGGGGTTAGTGACGCCGTTCTCAAGCTCCGGGTTGTGGGGCTGGCCGGTTTTTGGCGCCTGATTTCAGCTTTTTATGGCGATCAGGTGCTGGAGGTCAGTCCGAACGGCGTGCGCTCAGCCCTCCTCCTCCATGGGGATACATGGCATGGCACTCCCGAAATTGCCGTTCGCTGTTTCTTTCGTTTTCTTTCTCGGCTGGATCACGGCGACCTCTTCAGCCCAGATCATTGGTCCTCCCGGTGGGATCATTGGTAAGTGGCCGACTCCAGCGACCCCGGTTGGCAATCCTCCTGACCCGCAGAAGGCGTTGCTCGGCAAGGCACTCTTCTGGGATGAACAACTTTCGGGGGACCGCAGCATGGCATGCGGAAGTTGCCATGCGCCTGCGTTCGGGGGGAACGATGCCAACGGGGGCGCGCTTCATCCCGGTACCGATGGACTGTTTGGTTCCGTCGATGACCTCTTCGGGTCTCCTGGAGTCATCAGACAAAACAGCCTGAAAGAATACATTCACGATGTGAATTTCGGTTCGAAGCGCCAGGTCACCCCTTTGAATGCTCCGACTCAAATCGGGGCGGCGTTTTTTAGTCAACTGTTCTGGGATCGTCGAGCTGGTCCGGATCTGAAGGATGAGTTCGGTGTCACCGTGCCGGGGTTTGCGGTCAACGCGGCACTCGAAGACCTGGTCACGGGACCGCCGACCTCGCCCGTTGAGATGGGTCATGACGGCATTCTATGGAGTGCTATCGCTAGCAAGATCAGCGGCCTGGAGCCCTTGGCCTTGGCGACCAACATTCCTCCGGATTTGCAGACCCTTCTAGGGTCCACCTATCAGCAGCTTTTCTTGCAAGCCTTCGGCCCCGTCATTGTTCCTGGGGCTACGGTGTCTCGTGAGCGCATTGCGCGCGCGATCGCTCAGTACATGCGCACGCAAATACCCGACCAGGCACCCATCGATTCCGGAGTCCTTTCCATCTCGTTGAGCGCCCAGCGGGGCTTGAACTTGTTCCGCAGCACCGGTTGCGTTTCGTGCCACTCAGTCAATGGCCTGGCCGTGAACCCGGGCGGTAAGTTCATCGACTCGAATGATAATTTGTTCAGCGATGGCGCGATTCATGGCATCGGTTTGAGCCATGTGAGCGCAGTGCCCGTGAAGACGCCGACCTTGCGCAACGTGGCCTTGCGCAAGAGGCTCTTCAGCACAGGCCAGGCCCAGGATCTGAAGGCCGCTCTTCAGCAGCAATACTTTGTGCAGAACCCTCCACTTGGCTTCGGAGGCCCGTTGCCTCCCCAGGACAACGCAGATCTAGGCGCCTTCTTTGACTCGCTGACCGACCCTCGAGTGGCCAATGAGTTGCCGCCGTTCGATCGTCCTACATTGCGTGCCGAATCCGTGCCCTTCCAGTCCAACCAGTTTGGTTCGGGGTCCGCTGGCACCGGAGGTTTTATCCCCACGATGATCTCCAATGCGCCCGAGAAGATCGGCAATGCGGACTTCAAGATGGGACTGGGCTCTTCACTCGGAGGTAGCTCGGCTATTTTTGGGGTGTCCCGAGGAGCGAATCCCGGTCAGGTGCTCAATGGTATTCCCATCGAGATTGACCTGACTCAGCTTGCGATCTTCACGAGCTTGCCTCTGACTGCCGGAGGAGCGGGTGAGGGAACGGCGACCTTCTTTCTGGGACTTCCAAACTCGGTCACGCTGATCGGCATTCCCATCTTTACGCAATGGTTTGTGGCCGACCCTGCCAGCGCAGGTGGCTTCGCCGCATCACCGGCTGCGGGGTACACCATTTTTTGAGTCGCTGACCGGTTTCGCGGGAATGGGTTTTCGAATCGCCGCTGTCGACATTGTTGAGTGTGCCTGCAAGGCGTTACTCTGGTCCGTCTCAGGACCTGTCGACGGGGGCGGGCCGACTCGCTCCGCTCGCTCCTGACGGACAGACCTTCAGGTCTGTCAGGCGGTCCTTCTCGCGAAGCCAGGAGGCACTCGATGTTGACGGCTGGAAAGCGTTTTCGCCCTGTCTGTTTCTTGGTGTTGCTGGCTTCTGCGGGTCTGGGGCAGGTCGAAGAGGGGGCCCCCGGGCAGGGCGAGCCTGCGCGTGCAACGCAGGATGCAGATCTTGAGGGGGAGCTCGACGATCTCTCCGCCTTGCAGAAGCTTCGTGAGACTTTCGCCTTGCAGAAGCTTCGTGAGACTTCCGCCTTGCAGAAGCTTCGTGAGACTCGTGAGACTCTGGAAGCACTGCAGCGCGGTAGCGAGCCGGCGTACTCGCCCGAAGAGGCCGAGGCCATGATGAATGAGTTGCTGCCGCTCGTCGAACAGGCGGCGGGTCGGACGTTCCATGCGCCTCCGGCCTATGTGCTTGCTGACACGGCCACGGTTTCGGAGGCGCTGGCGGTCGACCTGGCCCCTCAACTGCAGGTCCTCGGTCAAGGATTGAGCCCGGAAGACGCAGCGGACGTGGCTCAGAAGCGCGCGGATGCCATGGCTCCCATGCTGCTGGGGAAATGGGGCTTTCAGGACCAGAAGATCTTCTTGTTGCCGCGTCGTGTCGAGCCCGTGCTGAGTCTGTTGGGCCTCGAGAAGGAGTATGAGCAGGCCATCGTCAAGCTGATTGTTGCCCATGAACTGGTGCACGCTCTTCAGGATCAAGAGGTGGAGCTTGCCGAGCGTTTCGCGCGTACGAGCGATACAGATGCTGCGGCGGCTTTTAATGCATTGATTGAAGGACATGCTGTCTTCGTTGCCGATCAAGTCGGGCGACAGCTGGGTCTAACGCCTGATGAGATCGAGGCCACCAACCGACTTCTCGCCGGTGACGTGTCTCTGGGTGACCCCATGGTTGACATGCTCGGCCAGATGGCCGGAGCTGTGTACGAGCAGATCTATCTGGGTGGTGCGAAGTTCTCCGCCTATCACCATGAGCAGGGAGGCACCGAGCGCCTCTGGGAAATCTTTGAGGCCCCTCCGAGCAGCACGGCGATGATTGCTCGCCCTGAGAGCTACGCGACCGGTGCGGAGGAGAACCCCGACCTGAGTCAGGCTCTGCAGGGTCTGGAGTCGCTCTTGGGGGAAGGCCCGTGGACCGTCCAGCATGTGGATGTGGGGAATGTGCAGTTGGCTTCGGTTTACGGAGCGATGGAGGCGACGGATCGGGAAAAGATTCTCGATCAGGTTGTCCAGACACAGGCTCTCGTCGCGAGCAAGCCGGACAACCGGAACCAGATGGGTTCCATCAGTCTGATTCGCCTTCGTGATGCGGAGTTCGCCGGCGACTACATCCAGATCTTGAAGCGCTTCGCCGAAGTGAATACCGAGAAAATAGGACAGAGCCCTCTCATCGAGATCACACGCCTGGAGATTCTCGACGTCGAAGATTTCGAGTGCGATGCCGGGCAGATGGTCTTCCTCGACGTGCTTGTCCTCGGCTCCGAGGTGTCCCAGCGCATCTTTCGCGTCGTGCGCAACGGCGTGATGGTGGAGTTGATTGCTTCCGAACTGGATCTCGACGACCAGGCTTTGTTGAGCCTGGCGGAGGAGGCCTTCGAGCGGCACACCGCCGCCGTGCATGCCTCCCAGTTGCAGCCCGGCACCGTTGGGGCCGAAGCGGCGAAGTAGGCAAAGGCACGAGGATCAACTCAG
>JAQWOM010000024.1 GCA_029245865.1 Planctomycetota bacterium | reverse complement strand
TATTCTCAACCGAGGGCGACCACGCCGTCTCGAAGTACTCACTCTGGGTTATCCGTGGGAGGAGTTCGAGGGCATGCCGCGCCCCTCTGAAGCCGGTCCGGTTGTGGGCTTTCTCGGGCAGATGGATTATCACCCCAATGTTCAGGCTGCGCAGCAGCTTGCACGGGACGTGCTTCCCCTTGTGCGGCAGGCAGTACCGGAGGCTTGTTTGCGCATCATGGGGCGCGCTCCGACAGAGGATGTCCGCACGCTGGCTTGTCCGGGGCAAGTGGAAGTTGCGGGCTCTATCGATTCCATTCCCGAGGCGCTCGCGGGGATCCGGGTTTTTTGCGCGCCCCTTGATAGAGGGCGGGGCATCCCAACCAAGATTCTCGAGGCGCTGTCAGCTGGCCGGGCTACGGTGATCTCGAGTTGGGCAGCTCAAGCGCTGAGCGGTGTCGATGGGGAGCACTATCTGGTTGCAGATGGCACCGCAGAGCGAGCACGGGCGATTGCTGAGCTTCTTGGAGACCCCGCTCGATGCGATGAGCTGGGGGAAGCCGGTCGGAGCTATGTGAAGCAGCACCACGATTGGAGTGAAGTCCTGGACAGGCTCGAGACGGTTGTACGGGAGGTCTCTCGTGCGTGACCTTCTCGTCTTTGCTCTCTTTGTTGGCATCCTTCCGCTGAGCTTGTTGCGTCCGTGGGTCGGAATCTGCGCCTTCACATTTCTTGCCTACAACAGGACGCAAGATCTCACGTGGGGCTTTGCCAGATCTTTGCCGATTTCGCAACTGATCGCCGTGGCAATGATCATTGGTTGGATCACCATTGAGTACCGGCCAATCCCATTCAGGTTCAGTCGCATCAAGGCCATGGTCCTGCTGTTACTGGTGGTGATGATTTCCATCATCATGAATCAAGTTCGGTGGGAGGCCCAGGGGCATAGATTCAGCGATCTCGTCAAGGTGATCTTTGTTTCATTGCTCACGGGGGCGTTCCTCATCAACCGGTTTCGCTTGCGAACTCTCATGGCCGTCATGTCGCTCGCCTTGGGCTTCTACGGCGCGAAGAATGGAGTCATGTACGCCTTGGGCGGCAGCTCGATCGCTGGCCCGGGTGGCATGCTGAAGGACAACAACGACTTTGCACTCGCCATGGTCATGAATGTGCCTTTGTTGTTCTACCTGTCGAACGAGATGAAGCCGTTGAAGTACGGCAAGTACATTTCGATTTTCATGAAGGCGGCGTGCCTGCTCTCGTTGCTCACGATCATGTCGACCGGTTCGCGCGGAGGTTTTCTGGCGCTTGGCGTGACCATGCTCATCATGGCCTTGAAGACCAAGTGGAAGCTGCCCGCTCTCGCACTGCTGGTCATTGTCGGCTTGGCTGGCGCAGCGCTGGCGCCGAAGGAATACCAAGATCGAATCGCGAGCATCTTTGTGTCGACAGGTGAGCGGGACAGTTCCGCTCAGGGTCGGCTTACATCATGGTTGGTGGCCACGAACATGATTCAGGCGAACCCTGTGTGGGGTATCGGGTTCAGCAATATGGTCTACGACTACAACCGCTACACCCAAGGCGTCTACAACGAGGAGGGCTCAACGGATCAGAAGGCCCGTGTCTCCCATAACTCATATTTCCAGATATGGGCAGAGTCTGGAACGATCGCTTTCTTGTTGTTCATGTTCATGATTGTGGGCTCGATCGTCTCGCTCGGTGTTCTTCGATTGCGATCGAAACGCAACGGAGATCTCTGGGTGATCCCCTATTGCGATGCCATCCAGGTGTCCATGTGTGCCTTCATGGTGGGTGCCACGTTCCTGAACCGAGCGCACTTCGACTTCATCTATCAGTTGATCGTGGTGGCTACCGTGCTGCCTGTGGTCATTCAAGCTGAGCGCAAGCTGCAGAAGCAGGTTTCAGGCAAAAAGCGTTCGCGTCTTGCGCAGGATGTGTGGGTGCGTGACAGCAATCCCTTTGTGAAGGTGAACTAGGCATGGTCGCCCGGCGAGTCGCAATGGTCGTGCCGGATTTAGCCGTCGGCGGCTTGCAGGGGATGGCGTGTGGTCTGGCTCTCGCACTCGATCGACGTGATTACGAGCCGGTCTTCTACAGCTTTGATGGCGAGGGGCCAAATAAGTCTGTTCTTGAGCAGGCTCAGGTCGTTTGCAACTTTATCCCGCGTAAGCACGGAGTTGACGCTTCCTATGCGCGGGAGCTGGCAGGCCGATTCATTAAAGACCGCATCGAACTCGTACACTGTCACAATGTGACGGCGCTTTTTCACGGAGCGCGCGCCGCTTGGCGCGCCCATCGATTGCCCTCGCTCTTTACAGAGCATGATCGCGAGATGCCTGCTCCGTGGCGGCATCGAATTCTGCATCGCTGGCTAGGTCGCCGCGTTTCCAGGACCGTTGCTGTCTCCGAACAACTTCGACGTGATCTCGTGAAGTTCGAAGGGTTTTCTGAATCGCAAACTGGGTGCCTGATGAATGGAATTCCGGACCCGGCCATTTCATTCTCAGGAACCCGTGCCGAGGCTCGCACAGAGCTCGGCTGGGGCGATGAGCCCGTGGTGCTTGCTGTCGGTAGCTGCACTTCGGTCAAAAACCATGCGGGGTTTCTGCGGGTCTTTTCCGATTTGCATGCTCGAATGGATGGCCATGTTCGATTCATACTTGCCGGGGATGGGCCACTCCGTGGGGAACTGGAAGCTCAGGCCGAGTCCGAGGGCATGAAAGAGGCCGTGACGTTTCTTGGAAGTCGCGACGATGTTCCCAGGCTGCTTTCTGGCTCGAATGTTTTCGTTTTGCCGAGTCACCGAGAAGGCCTGCCTTTGAGTCTTGTCGAGGCGCATGCCATGGGGCGGCCCTCTGTCGCTTATGCCGTTGGGGGGAACCCTGAAGTGATTCATGACGGCGAGACGGGGGCTCTTGTGAATGCTCGGGATGAGTCGGGCTTTGCCGATGCTTTGGAGGCAATCCTTCTGAATCCCGTTCAGCAGCAAGCCATGGGGGAGGCAGGGCGTGCTCGGTACCTTGAGCTGTTCACGCACGAACGCATGGTGTCTGCATACGTAACCCTGTACGAATCCCTCCTTCTTCAGGAGGCCGGCTGATATGTGCGGAATCGCAGGATTTGCTTCGGCTCCGGGTGGGCCAGCCTTGGATCGCGCCTTGCTGGAGAACATGACCGCCTTGCTCGAGCATCGCGGACCAGATGCGCAGGATGTTTTTGTGGACGGCCCGTTTGGCCTTGGGCACCGCCGGCTGGCAATCATTGACCTCGCTGGTGGGCGCAACCCGCTCTACGACTCAGAGGAGCGCGTGGCCCTGGTGTTCAACGGTGAAATCTATAACCACCGAGAGTTGCGCGAGGAACTCGAAGCTGCCGGCTGTCGGCCGCGTTCGGCAAGCGATGGAGAAGTGATCGTACACGGCTTCCTGACCTGGGGGCTCGTTGGGATGTTGCGGAAGTTGCGCGGTATGTATGCCTTTGCACTTCTTGATCGGGTGAAGCGTGAACTTCATCTGGCGCGCGACCCACTTGGTATCAAACCGTTGTTCTACATGCAGAACAGCGAAGGCTTCTTTTTCGGATCCGAGATGAAGGCTCTTCTGTCGGCGCTGCCTTCGCGACCGCGACTTTCTCGCCGAGGCCTCCTGGAGTCTGTGACTCTGGGGTTCACGTTGTCGCCTGGGACGATCTACGAAGATATCCACAGTCTGGAGCGTGGCGCATTCCTCACTCTTTCCGATGGGCGCCTGCGTCATGGCCGGCACCACGAACTGATCTTCGAGCCCGGCAGCGAGCCGAGTGATCCCGATGCTTGCTGGGAACAAGTGACCCGTTCGGTCGCATCTCACCTCATGAGCGAAGTCCCTCTCGGTGCGTTTCTTTCGGGCGGCATCGATTCATCCGCTGTGGTTACTGCCATGACGGAAGTGTCGGAGGGTCGTATCGACGCCGTCAGCGTCGGGGTGACATCCAGCGGGCTCGACGAGCGGCCGTTTGCCCGTGAAGTGGCTGGCGGATTAGGTGTGCGACTTCACGAAGAAACGGCCGAGTCTGACATCGTGGATCTTGTGCCGCGGATGGCTTGGCATCTCGAGTCGCCGTTCGCGGATACATCTGCGGCACCGACCTGGTTGGTCTGTGAGGCCGCGCGGCGTCACGTGACCGTTGCACTGTCGGGCGATGGTGGAGATGAAAACTTTGCGGGCTACCGACGCACCAAGTACGACGTACTTGAGGAGCGAGTGCGGTCGTCACTCCCGGCCTCACTGAGACGATTTGGACTTGGCCCTCTGGGGCGGGCATGGCCTCGTGGGCGCTGGGTCCCGCGCTCACTGCGTGCCGGGACCTTGCTCGAAAACCTTGGTGACGATTGGCTCGACGGATACCTCCGAAGTCTTTCGCGCATCCCTGAGAAGCGTGCGCGAGCACTCATTCGGCCGGAGATGCAGGCGGATGATCCATTGCGCGCAAGTGTCGAGCATCACGCTGCACGTGTTGAGACTTCCGATCCTCTCAGTCGCGTCCAGGCGATGGACTTCGCGACCTGGCTTACCGACGACATTCTCGTCAAGGTCGATCGCATGTCGATGGCGCATAGCCTCGAGGTGCGCGTGCCGTTGCTTGACACGGACTTTGTTGAGTATGCCGCGGGACTCCCTGTGGAGAGCAAGTTGCATGAGGGGGAGGGCAAGTACCTGTTCAAACAGAGTCTCCGTGGGCGGGTTCCTTCCTCGGTACTCGATCGCCCGAAGCAAGGGTTCCATTTGCCGGTGGGCGATTGGCTGGCGGGGCCACTTGCTCCCATTCTCGGGGAGATCCTGGCGGACCCTTCGGGCCCTGTCTTCGATTTATTGGACTTCAAGCAGGCCTCAAGGTCTGTCAATGAGCACCTGTCCGGAAAAGTCGATCGAACTGCGGAAGTCTGGTTCGTTGTTGTGCTTGATGCGTTTCAGCGTCACGCGTTTCCTACGGTGACGTCGTGAAGCTGCTCGTCTTCAGTACGCTTTTCCCGAATCGAATCGAACCCCACCATGGTGTGTTCGTGAAGACACGCCTGGAGCGCTATCTGTCACGTCACGGTGGGAGTGCAGCCATTGTAGCTCCCGTGCCCTTGGCGCCTCCCGTCGGTCCGCGTCGCTGGACTCGCTACCGACGCATCGCATCGGAAGAGACGGTTGAAGGTCTCGCTGTTGAACATCCTCGATTTCTCAGCCCACCTGGATTTGGTGATGGATGGCGCGCTTCGCTGATGGCACGTGGGGTCAAACGCTCTTTGTTAGAGCATGTGAAGCGGACTCAACCCGATGTGCTCGATGTGCACTACGCTTACCCCGATGGAGTCGCTGCATGGCAGTTGCGTGACGAACTGTCTCGGGCGCTTGGCCGTCGTCTGCCGATGGTTCTCACATGCCGCGGCACTGACCTCAATCTCATCCCGCAAATTGATTCAGTGCGCCCGCAACTAGAGACGATGCTGAAGAGTGTCGACCATGTTATTTGCGTCGCTGACGCTCTCCGCGAAGTGGCGCTCGACCTGGGGGCACCTGCAGGCCGCGTGACGACCTTGCGCAACGGTGTAGACCTCGAGCGGTTTCACCCCGGCTCGCAGCAGGAGGCCCGGAAGCAGGTCGGTCTCCCGGGGGATGGGAAAGTCGTGCTGTGTGTTGGGCATCTCGTGGAACGCAAAGGGCAGCATTTACTGATCGAAGCTTTCGCTCGAGCGTTCGGCTCGTCGGCTGAGCCACATCGCCTTGTGTTGGTGGGTGGCGGAGATGTCGTGCCACTGGCGCAGCTCGCTCGGCGGCATGGTGTCGAACATCTGATTCAGTTTGTAGGCCCGGTAGCGCCTGAGGCCTTGCCACTCTGGTATCGAGCGGCGGATGTTCAGGTACTCGCGTCCAGCCGCGAGGGCTGGCCCAATGTGGTTCTCGAAGGTCTGGCTTGTGGGACGCCCATCATCGCAACCAAGGTCTGGGGAACGCCCGAGATCCTTCGTGACTGTACGGCCGGAAAGCTGGTGGAGCCTACCGTAGAGGGACTCGTGAGAGGGTTGTCCGACATGAATCAACTTGATGCCGGCGCGGCGCGCTTGTGGGCTGATCGATTCGGATGGGACCCGACCCTTGATGGCATGCATGATGTCTTTGAGCGAGTCGTGGCAGAGGCCGTGTCGGCATGAACATTTTGTATCACCATCGTACGAAGTCACGAGATGGGCAGGCTGTACACATCCGGGAGTTGATCGCGGCGCTGAGGCGTCGGGATCATGCGGTGGTGGAGTGGGCCCTTTCGAAAGGCGACGATGGCGAGATGGGTTCGGAAGGAGGAGCCGTCGGTAAGCTGTTGGCGCGCTTACCTCGGGTCACCTATGAACTCGCTGAGCACGCTTACGGACCTTTGATGGCCCGCCGGCTTGTTGAAGTGGGGCGCGCATGCAAAGCAGATGTCCTTTATGAACGCCATGCCTTGTCCAACACTGCTGGAGTGCGTGCTGCACGCGGCCTGGGCATTCCTTTGCTGCTTGAGGTGAACTCACCACTGGCTACCGAGCGCAGCGTTCATGAAACACTGGTTCTCCAGAAGTGGGCCGAGGCCTCTGAGCGCAGCGTTTTTCGCCAGGCCGATCGCTTGCTGGTCGTGACACAAGTCCTGGCTGACATGCTCATTTCTACGGGAGTGCCGGCGGATCGAATCCGGGTGATTCCTAATGGAGCAGATCTCTCGCTGTACCCCATGGAAGATCAACACGAGGGCGATGAAGTCGTGGTGGGTTTCACGGGGTTTTTTCGCCCGTGGCATGGCATCGAGGCCCTTGTTGACGGGCTTGCAGACGGCCTCCTTCCGCCTTCCAGTCGACTCCTGTTGGTCGGCACAGGGCCCTCTGAGACTTCTATCGAGAGTCGCGCAAAAGAAAGGGGCGTTTCGGATCGAGTGCGGATCACAGGCGCCGTGCCACGGACAGCGATTCCCTCTCTCGTTCGCTCAATGGATATTTGCGTTCAGCCCGCGGCGACAGCCTGGGCTTCCCCACTCAAGCTCTTTGAATACATGGCGGCCGGCAAGGCGATTGTGGCGCCGAATCAGGCAAACCTGCGAGAGGTCTTAACTCACGGTTCGGATGCACTGCTCTTTGAGCCGGGTGTTCCTGAGGAGATGTGTGCGGCTGTTGCACAGCTGGCCAAGGAGCGAACCATGCGAGTCGAGATGGGGCAGCAAGCGCGTCAAAGACTTGAGGGCCAGCGTTACACGTGGGATGCAAATGCTGAGCGCGTTGAAAACATTGCCTTGGAATGCGTCGAAGGGTCGTCGTCATGACGGTTGATCGCATTCGCCACGGGCTGTCTTTCGATATTGAAGAAGCTTTTCATGCGCTGAACATGTGGGAGGTGACGCCTCCCGAGTCATGGGCGAAACAGAGCACAAGAGTTGAATCTGTGACGGATGGCATTCTGGAGGCTCTGAATGCGCGCGGCCTCCGCGCCACATTCTTCGTACTTGGCCTCGTGGCTGAACGAACACCTGGCGTGGTGAGGCGCATTGTCGAAGCTGGCCATGAGTTGGCTTCTCACGGTTACAGCCACAAGATGGTTGGTGATCTAGGTCGCGATGGATTTGATCAAGACGTCCGCCGGGCCCGCGGCCTCCTTCAGGATGTTTCCGGTCAGGCGGTTGAGGGGTTTCGTGCTTCCACGTTTTCTATCGGACGAGGAACGCGCTGGGGCTTGCCCATGCTGGCCCACGCGGGACACAGTTGGGACAGCAGTGTGTTTCCGGTGCGACACGATCGGTACGGCGATCCAGGCTTTCCGTGGCATGCCGTTCATCTCGACATGAGAGGGTCGCCACCGCTCCGTGAATATCCATTGCTCACGCGTCCGGCTTTGGGGCGCCGTTGGCCCGCAGCCGGAGGGGGGTATTTGCGCTTGCTCCCGCTCGCCCTTGTCGACGGTGCTTTGGCGCGTTCGGAGTCAGATGGTGAGGCAGGGGTGATTTACTTGCACCCGTGGGAACTTGACGCCGGCCAGCCTCGCTACAAGCTGGGTGGCTTGCGAACCATCAGGCACTACTTTGGCATCGAACGGGTTGCGGCCAAGTTAGAGCGCCTACTCGACCGTTATGAATTTGGCCCGATTGGCGAGATTCCGGTGTCGAGCGATCGCCGTCTAGATCCCGACACGCTGGGTTAACGCAGGGGGGCCGCCGGCTCGAGTCGGAGCTATTGACCGGAGGTTCGGGTGCCCGTGGGTGCCTTGGCGCCGGGAGCCCGTGACGAGGCCGCTGCCTCACGCTCAGGAGGCTCCGAGTCTTCAGGCTCTTCTTCTCCGTCGGCTTCGACGTGAGAAAGAGCGAGGAGGCTCTTGACCCTTTCGCGGGCTGAATCTTGGCTGTCTGCTGTCTGAAGGAACTGATTAAAAATGGCTCTGGCCTCTTCGTCGAGTCCGGAGGCAAAGGCAATGCGACCGACGGTCAGCAGTGTGTCAGAGGTCACCTGTGGGTGATGCCGGATCTTATGGAAGATCTTCAGGGCTTCTTCGGGTTTGTTGCGCAGGTACAACTCAGCCGCGAGGATCTCGACGGCTGCTGGTGGCATCAGTTGAAGGCCGTAGGATTGTCGAATGACATCGGCTGCAACATGTGGCTGACCAACCTGTTCAAAGAGCAGGCGTGCGAGCGCCAGAGGGCTTTCTCTGTCATTGGGTTGGATGATGCTCACGGCCTCCAGGTATCGCCGGGCGGTCCTGAGGTTGCCTTCGGCTAGCTCAAGAGCGGCGAGGTCTCTGAAAAGTTCGATAGAGCCCGGTTCCAACCGCAGGGCAAGACTGTTGAGGTCCCGCGCTTTGTCATTGAGGCCCGATTCACGGGCGATGCGTGCCAAGGCGCGTGCTGCAGAGGCTTCACTTTTCGCTTGTTCTGACCAGAGCGGAGCCTGGCTTTCCTGCAATTGTTCGGAGAACACATCAAGCAGAAAGATGAGGTGGTCAGCGAGTTCGTTTTCGACGTAGTAAAGAGCTAGGGGCTCGTAGGCATGGACGTTGTCTGGATTCTCTGCGCCGAGTCTCTGTAGCTGTTGGATGGCCTCTTCATTGAGCTTGGAGAGCAGCGAGAGCGAGTCAATGGAATCATGAGCAAGTGATTCGTCGTGTGGATGGCTCTCGAGCGCTTTGCTTATCCATTCGACCGTGCCTGTCGTTTTGTCGAGTGCGGCCATGCCCTGAATGATTCCGGAGATCGCACGTGGATCCTCGGGTTGTCCCTTCAGGTACGTGCGGAAATGAGGGAGAGCTTCTTCGAGGAACTCTCTCTCAAGAAGCGCTTCGGCGAGGATCAAGCGTACGGTGTCATTCTGCTTGGCGTTGAAGGCAAGCGAGAGACCCCACTCGTCGTGCCCGATGGCTTCTGCTGCCTCCATGAACAGTAGGAGCGCCTGCGGATCAGGATTCGCCGGGTCGAGGAGCGTTTTCAAAATTTCAAGTGCGTCGTTAGGTCGTCCCGCGCGAAGAGATTGTCGTGCAAGATGGCGAGAGACGGTCACGAGTTCTGGAATGTGCTCGTGAATCTGCTGTCCCAAGAGACGAGATTCTCGTGACCAGAAAGATCGCTCGTTGGCGAGCAGCAGCAGTGTGATCGACCTCATCGTGTCGGCTGTCCGCTCAGGATCTTTTTTTAGATGCTCCAGAAGGGCTGCAACATCGGCTCCCGCGCTGGGGTAGGTGGCGAAGGGATCCGTGATCACTTCGGGTGGAACGACCTCATCGAGATTGTCGGCGCTCGGTGCGATGCGGAGCACCGCATCAAGCAATTCGAGACTTTCCGGGTTGAGTTCTTGGTCAAGCCCCATGGATCGCAGCGTCGAAACGGGCGTCATGTCGTACAGCGTTTGAAAATCTGTCATGGAGGCTGCTGCGAGGAGGCACAGCTGACGATCTTGTTGTTGTTCTTGTGTGGCGTGCGACAGCCTCATTCGGCGACTGGCTTCTTGAATCCGATTGTCGAGAGCCAGCAAAAGAAAGCGATCGCGCAGCGACTCGGCGTCATTCAACTGCTCCAGCAGTTGATCAGCTGAATCCACATCGCCTGTTGCCTTGGCTGCTTCCGCAAGAGGGCGGAGAGCTGATTTCAGCGCAGGAAGGCCGCGGATGTTTTCGGGGAATGTATCGAGCAGTTCCTGGTTGTATTTAGATTTCAGGAGGGTGCTCGATAGGTGGCTGACCTGGTCGGGTAGGAGCCCACTGACGAGCGGCCGAATGTGTGTGATGGCGCTGCTAAACAAGCCGATGTCTTCGGATTGAAGACCGACCTCAAGCCCGAGCAGCGCGACATCTTCGTTGTAAGGGTATTGCTTGCTGAGTGCGATCAGCAGAGTGGTTGCGCGCTCAATGTCTCCCAGTGCCAGGAACGCATGGGCTGACATGATGTAAAGATTGCGACCAGGCTCAAAGCTTTTCCAGCGGAACAGGCGCTTAAAGAGTTCGTTCGCGTCGGCAGGGCGCCCACTCCTCAGCAAGTGCTGTCCGTAGCGCTCTGCGCCGACACCCAAGGGCTCTGCCAGGATCATTTTGTTGAGCAAGTCCGCGGCTGCTTTGGAATTGCCCAATGCGAACTCAAGGCGCGTGGTGAGGTCCAGCGTTTCCGTGTCTGTCGGGATTTGCAAAAGAATCTGGTGGAACTCTGCAATAGCAGACTCGAAGAGTCCTTGGCGTAGGAGAAGTTTGCCCAGTTGGAAGCGGAACTCCTGCACCTGTGGATACATCTGTGACAGTTGCCGAAGGTCATTGCGTGCGCGTTCTAGCTGGTCGTAGGGAATGCGTTCGCGAATGACGGTCCAGGCCAGAGCTGGGTCTTTGGGCAGGTAGTTCGCCTTGGGGTTGGTCGGTCGTTTCGTGGCGAACTCGGGAGCCCCGCTTTCCGAGGGCTCTGATTCCTCAGGGTCCGCGTCTTCGGCCCCGCGCAGATCGAACTCGATCAATGCGATGGCCCGCTCTTCAAGAGTCAGGCTGTAGCGTTGAAGAGACAGCTCGTTCGCGATCTCTAGCCACTGCTGGAAGTCGTCGGGGTCGCGGCGATTGCTTGTAAGCAGATCGAAAGCGTCGCCCATGGCGAGCTCATCGCGATCGCGATTCTGTTGCACGCTGATGCGAGCGTTGAGCCCTTCTGAGTCACTCGGAAAGTGATCGATCAGGCTGTCGAGCGCTGTGAGGGCTGTCGTGCTTCCTGCCGTGTTGTAGAGCTCATAAGCGAGTAGCAGAATGCTCCGCCTTCGGTCGGGCGAGCCGAGGATGCTCATGGGCATCCGAGTGCCCAGGCTGATCATCGAGAAGGGCTGGCCGATCTGTACTACTGCGTCTTCAACTTGGCCCGTGGCCAGTAGGGCTCGCGCGTGGGCATACTGCAAGAAGATGTCGTTGTTCAGGAGCCGTGCTAGGTCTGGGTAGTTCTCGAGAATCCAGTCCCATTGCTCTGCCCAGACCTGGGCCTCAATGAGCGCGTGCATGTAGGAGGCGGCAACCGGAATGCCCATTGCTCGCGACTCTTCGACGATTTGCTCGTAGAGGCTTGCCGCGCCATCAAACTCTTCCAAGGCGACCAAGCACTGCGCTTGCGTCTCGAGCATGGAGCGCCGGAGAGCCAAGTTGAGATTCGGTTGACGTAGCGAAATGGCCGCTTCGATGTGTGCGTCGTAGATGCGCCCCGAGCGTCGCAGCAACTCGACATAGCCCTTGGCGACAACGGGGTCAAACTTTGCCGAGTCGGGGTAAGTCGCAAATGCTTGCGCGGCGCTGAGGAAGCGCTGTCTCGTGCTCAGAAGGAGTGACTTGGTCTCTGCACGGAAATTTTTGTCGGCGGTGGCACCCAGTGTGTCGAGTAGATCGTCAACATCGGGACTGCCCCACAGGTCCGTGACATATACTTCGATGGCTTGCGCAGAAGCGATTCCCTCGTCTTCAGCAGCCAGACCTTTGGGAATGTGCCTTTCGAGCACGATGTTCTGGGTTGCAAGCGAACTGTTGTAGTGTGCCAACCCAAGGTTCAAAGCATGCATCTTGTTGTTGGGTTGAAGGGCGACGATGTCCTGGGCCCACTGGATGGCCATGTCGAACTGGCCATCGCTAATGAAGTAGTTCACTCCAATCTTGAGTGGCCTGACTTGCGCAGCGAGGTCTCCTGCGGCGCTCGCAAGGACAGCGGCCTGTTCAAGGAGACGGGTTGCGGTGTCGTAGTCCCGCAGTGCGCCCCAGGCCAGCGCTGCCTCGAGCGTCGCGTCGTAGTTTTCGGGGTCGCTGTCGAGGACGCGTTCGAGCATGTTGATGGCAGCGGTCGGGTTCCGCTCGATGCCATTTTGTGGATCGCCTTTTCGGACCTCGATAGCCGTGGAGATGATGTCTGCTGGCTCGATGCGAACAGCTCGGTACACAAAGAGACCCACCAACACGACGAAGGTGACCGCCAGGGAAGGGAGGAGTGTGTGGCGAATGCGTCGACGGCGGCGGCTCACCATTCCGCAACCTCCAGGAGGGGGCGTAGAATCATCATTTTTTGAAGCTCAATGATGTTTGAGTTGTTGCCGGAAGAATGGCTTCCACGATGAGCTGCTCCCCGTCGGATCGAGCTCGCATGTCGCCGCCATGTCGCCGGAATGCGTTGCGCGCTGTGGTCAGGCTGAGTCCCTCGGGGAGTCCAAGAGCCTGGCGAGCCCAGAGCGGTGTGAAGAGCCGGGCGGCGGCGTCGGTGGGCAGTCGGGGAGTGTGAGCTCGATGGCGAATTCTCACGGGGCCGGAGGCGACAGCAGCACCTTTCACGCTCAGCGTCTCGTGGCCCTCGCCTGCTCGAAAGAGATATTCCCACACGTCTGCCAGCGCGCCGGACAGCAGCCCGCCATCGACGTGAATCGCGGTGTCTTCGCACGTGATCTCTAGTTTATCCATTAGCTCTGGCGAACGTTCTCCGAGGCATTGAGACGTCTGTTTCAGAAATTGCTCCAGGCGGATGTCGTTGACCCGGACGGGTTGACGGAGTGCTGCCCGGGTCACGTCTTCGACAACGGTCTGGATGCGTCGAGCGGATTCCTCGAGGGGGGTCAGGTGCTCAGCAACTTTCTTCAGGCTCGGATCGGCCTTCAGCAGCTCGATCTGGAGCAAAAGTGAGGTCAAGGGGTTCCCTATTTCATGGCTCAGGCCAGCCGCCATATCCGCAAGAATTTCTTCGCCCAGGGGGCCCAGGGACGCCCTGGAGCACCATCGAACGACCTCATCGAGGAAAATAGGGGGCCTCAGGACCCCATCGGCCTCAGGAGCCGGCCCGAGCCCTGTAGGCAGCAAGCACAGCGATCGGGCACGAGAGCAGGCCTTTCGAAGGCTTTGGGCTGCCTGTAGCCCCTCCTCATCTCCTCCGCGAAGGTCCAGCAAGAGCAGGGAGCGAGGGGCCGCTTCCCACGCCTGGAAGGCCTCTTTGGCCGAGAGCGCTACATGTGTAGGCCCTACGCCGGCCTCGAGGGCGCTCACGAGCGCCTGAAGGTCGGGATGCCGGGTTGAGGCAAAGAGGACCACCGACATGGCATTCATGTGAGGGACGGTCGGGGTACGATGCCGGTCTGAAACGGTCCTAAGTAGAGCATGCATCGAGCGCCTGGTGGTCACGCTGTCTGTCATCATCCCCGTTTATAATGAAGTGGGCTCTATCGGTCCGCTTCTTGATGACGTTGAAAAGGCCCTGGACAGCATCCCGCGGGAGTCTGAGATCATCGTCGTCGATGATGGAAGCCGCGACGGTACATTTGAGGAACTGGAGAAACACCGCCTCAAGAGCCGTTATCTGCACGTATTACGTCTTCAGCGGAACTTCGGGCAAACATCAGCCATGGCGGCCGGTTTTCACGCGGCTCGAGGTGATGTGTTGGTCACGATGGACGGAGACGGCCAAAACGACCCGATGGACATCCCCGATCTCTTGGCTCAGTTGGATGAGGGATACGACATCGTGAGCGGTTGGCGAAAGAACCGACAGGACAATGTGATGAGCCGCGTGATTCCCTCTGTCATCGCCAACTGGCTGCTGGCTGAGATCACAGGCGTGAGATTGCACGACTTTGGTTGCACTCTCAAAGTCTATCGCGCCGGGATCATCCGCAAGTTGCACCTTTATTCCGACATGCACCGATTCATTCCGGGGCTAGCCGCTGCAGTAGGCGCACGAGTCGGAGAGCAAGTGGTCCGGCACCACCCCAGGCGAGACGGCGTCTCCAAGTACGGGATCGGCCGCACCTGGAAACTTCTCACGGACATGGTTGTGCTGCGGTTGCTCGTAAGATTTAGCGGTCACCCGATGCACTATTTTGGGCTGCTTGGCATCTTCACCTTCATGATCGCGCTGGGATTGAGCTTCGTGGCATTCGTCGACACCGGGACTCTGGAACTGGTTGACTCTTCCACAGTCATCTTGCCCGCGATCGGCACGCTCTGTTACTGCCTATCGTTTTACTTCCTCATGATGGGGCTGCTGTGCGAACTTGCGCTGCGAAGCAGTTCGGCACGTGAGACTGCGTATGCGCCCATGGCCAGAGAGGAATGTTTCCTGTGAGTCAGCTTGAGAGTGAGGTCGACGTCAGCGCCGTCCTGGCACTCGTGGATGATTGTCCGGACCTCGGCGAGATCATTCGCCAGTACAGCGCAGAATTCGAGGAGCGCGGGGTTCGCTACGAATTTGTCTGCGTGCTCGACGGGCTTGGTGAGGAGCGCACTGAGCGTATCCGCTCTCTCATTCCACCGGGAGCTCCGGTCAGGTTCGCTCACTTCAACCAGCCGTTTGGTGAAGAGCGAGCGCTTGCCGTGGGCTACCGCACCGCTTACGGACGCCTTGTGGTTTCCCTCCCCTCTTATATGCAGCTGGATCCAGGCGACATCCACCACGTGTTGGAAGCCTTGGAGGGCGGTTTCGACCTGGTGGCGGGCTGGCGTGTTCCGCGCGTTGACCCGATCACCAATCGCGTTCAGTCCTGGCTGTACAACCGAGCCATGAGCGCGCTCACTGGCGTGCGATTGCATGATCTGAACTGCGGACTGACAGGTATGCGTCGCTGCGTCATCGACGAAGTGCTTGTGGAGGGGAATGTTTCGCGCTTCCTTCCTGTCCTCGCACACCGACAGGGTTTCAAGGTGGGGGAAGTGCGTGTTCGGCATCTTCGGGAAAGAGGGCGGCAAGGATTTTTCGGATTAGGCGTCTACGTGCGCCGAGTCCTGGATGTGGTGGCCTTGATGTTCATCACGCGCTTCACACGCAAGCCGCTTCGGTTTTTCGGAATGGCTGGCGGGATCTGCGCATTGTTGGGTGTGATCATCTGCATGTGGTTGAGCTTGGACTACTTGCTCGAATGGAGCCCTGCAGATTCGACGCGTAATCGTGCTTCACTTGTCGCGGGCATGGCCCTCATTGTTTTGGGCGTACAAATCTTCGCCCTCGGGCTGGTCGGAGAGATCATTATCTTCACGAGTTCACACAATGTTCGAGATTACACGGTGGAGCGCGAACTCGGGCCCGGTGGTGAGCCTCGGGTGATCGCTGAAGTCGGGGGGGCTGCCAAAAAAGATGAGCAGCTTGCCCATGTGCCGCGGATTGAACGGATCCCGACAGAATCCGATCCCGGCGAGGGTGGCGGGGCACATTGAGCCGTCTTGAGCGGGTAGGTTGGGGCGCAACCCTCCTGATCGTGGGCCTCGCGGCCTGGCTGAGATTCGCGACTCTCGGTGAATGGAGTCTGGACGGGGACGAGTTCTACAGCTGGCATGACGTTCAAAAAATGCTGGCAGGAGAGGACTGGCCCCATGGAGCACGCAGCCATCCGTTGGGCTATCTGCTGATTTTGCTCTCCGTCAGCGTGTTCGGTCTCAGCGAAGTGGTGGTGCGGTCGGCGCCTGCGGTTTGCGGACTGCTGGCGGTGGTGGCGTTGCTGCGGATGCGCCGAGATGTGATTTCTCCGCGGGTCGCGTTGGCGGCTTCTGCCTTGGCGGCCCTGTCGCCCTGGCTCATCTACCACGCTCAGATGGCCCGCTTTTATTCGCCTCTCTTGTTGTGCGTGACGCTTGCCACGCTCTGGGCGCTCCCGGGGCAGGGTTGCCGACCCGGGAGGGCTGCGCTCGCCTGGGCTCTGGCGGTTCTTTGTCATCCGACGGCCCTGCTACTTGGGCCCGGACTGCTGGCGCCGCTCTTTCTTCCCCCTGTCCGATGGCGAGTGCTGTGGGGGCTCGGATCCGCCGCGGTTCTGTGCATCGCGCTGGTCTGGTTTTTTGATGGTGGCTCAACGCGAACCGTCGCATTGCGGGCTTATGCTGGCCTTGACCCGGGCCGCTACAGCTTCACTCATTTTCTGAGTGGGCTCGGATACAACCTCGGCCCGATGGTGGGCCTTCTCGCGTTGCTGGGCCTGCCCAGCGCGTGGGCCGACCGACGTGGCAGTGGCTCGACGCTGCTCCTCTCAGCCGGCCTGCCACCGCTTCTTCTTCTGGCAATCTCTTTGTCTGGGCTCTCGGTCCATCAGAGGTACGCCATGTGCGCGGTGCCGGCCGCCCTGCTGTTGGCAGGGCGCGGCTGGGAGGCTGTCGCCGTTCGACGCCCACTGTTGGGATGGGCGTTGGCTGTGCTGGCTGTCGGGGCTTTTATTCCATCCCTGGTCGCATACCAACGAGATGGCGATCGCCATGATTTGCGGGCCGTGGCCGCATTCCTGGTTCAAAATGGAAGCTCCTCGGACATCGTGGTCGCCGATGAACATGCAACTCTTCAGGTCTATCTACATGCCGAGCCGGGTTTTGCCGATACCGTAGTTATCGAGGAATCGTTTGTTGACGAGAAGAAACGTCACGATTTCCTCAGAAATCAATCCGAGATCTGGGTCGCCTTGAAGTTGAGTCGACTTGGTTCTGTGTATCACGACGACTTGTTGCGATGGCTGGAAGAGTCTTTCACCGAGATCACCAAGGTGGGCAGAGTGCCTCCGCCGCTGGCACGGCACGACAACCGCTACGTGATTTATCGGAGGTCTCAGCGACTGAAGCCGTCAAAGAAGCCGACCGGTCTGCGGGGCAACCGGTGAAAGTTGAATTGCTGGACATCCGCTACTCGCGGGCTGTCGATCGGTATGTGTTGGCGCATCCCCAAGGGACCCCCTTTCACGAGACTCGTTGGCTAGATCTGGTCAACTCGACTGCCGGATTTGAACCGCGCACATTGGTGGCCTGGGTCGGGCGGGAGATTCGCGGTGTCTTGCCGCTTGCACTTGTGGCGGCACCCATCACAGGCCGACGCCTCGTCTCGGTGCCATTCGGCGTTTATGGCGGCATTTTGGCCAGCGATTCAGAGGCCATCGGAGCGCTTGATGAAGCTGCGCGCATCATCGCGCGTAACACGCATGTTCGTTACATCGAGACGCGCTACCTCGGGCCAGCGGTTACCGGGCGATCGGCAGAGTCGAACTACGAGTCGTATCGGAAAGAGTTGCCTGAGTCACCGGACGATGTTCTCGGTACGATTCCGCGTAAGGCGCGGGCCGAAGTGCGCAAAGCTCGCAACAAGCACGGCCTTGAGTTTGTAGAAGGCGAGCATCTGTTCAACGATTTCTACGAACTCTACTGCCTAAACAAGCGCAGCCTCGGTTCACCCGTCTTTCGGAAAGGTCATTTCCGACGGCTCATGGCTCTCTACGGGAATCGCGCCTTTCTCCACGGTGTGGCCGGCGGTGGCGACTTACTCGCGGCTGTGCTGAGCCTCGGGTCAGCCTCCGTGGTCTACCCGTATTACTCGGGTGCAGTGCCTGGAGCGGGGCGCCTCGGCGTGAACAACGCGCTGTACGCGTCGCTGATGGAAGACTCTGTGCTCAAGGGCTACCGCATCTTCGACTTCGGCCGCAGTCGGAAGGACTCGGGTCCAGCCGCTTTCAAGCAGCACATGGGATTCAAGCCCACGCCACTCGAATACGAGTTCTATTTCCCGTCGGGGGGGAAGGCCTCTGCAATCACGCCCAGCAACCCCAAGATGGCGATCCCACAACGGGTGCTGTCGCAGCTTCCCATGTGGGCTGCCCGACTCGTGGGGCCCGCACTCATGAGGCACGTGCCCTGAGTTGACTGCGACTTGCTCGAGCCCTTTTGCGATGCATGGCAAAAGGGGCTTGGCCGCAGATTCTGCCCGACTGCTGTTGCTACTGGGCCTCAACCGCGATCGAGTTGCCCCGGCGCGAAGCGCTCGATGACCCAGTCAACGGCTTCCACGATGGAGGGGACCACGGCGTCGGCTCCGCTGCAGTCCTCCAGGGAGTGTCCTGTTTCTACGAGCAGACGCCCGGCCGAGGGGCCTGCATCAAGAAACAGATCACGACGACTGTCGCCGATGAAGATCGAGCGGGAGAGGTCGATCGAATGCTCTCTCATCGCAAGGTCGAGCAGCCCGCGCTTCGGTTTTCTACAAGAGCAAACGTGGTTGTAGCCCGCGGCAATGCCGTCGGGATGGTGGGGACAATAGTAGATGGCCTCGAGCCCACCGCCGTGCGTGCTCAGTTGCTGGACGAGGCCCTCGTGCAGAATCGCCAACCCCTTTTCAGTCAACATGCCACGCGCCACGGCTGACTGATTGGTGAGTACGATTCGAAGAAAGCCCGCAGATGCCAGACGCTGGAGAGCCTCGCCCACTCCCGGGAGTGGCACGATGTCTTCGGGGCGCGTCGGATAACTGCGTTCCTCGATGAGGGTTCCATCGCGATCAAGAAAGACGGCTGGCCTCAGCTCGCTTGTCTCGGCGTTGCGTGCTGACACTTCAGTCGCGTCCGACGATGGCTCGTTCGACGAGGTCGCAGAGCATGTGGCCCACCGTGATGTGGACTTCCTGGATCCGGGGGGTCTCTTGGGACGGGACCGCGATCAATGCGTCTGCAATGCCACGACACTGTCCTCCGCCATCGCCAGTCAAGGCGATGCATGGCGCCCCAAGAGAGCGCGCTTGCTCGAGAGCACGGACGACGTTTGTTGAGTTCCCGCTCGTGGACAAGCCGACAGCCACGTCTCCGGGGCGGTGGTGAGCCACCAGCATTCGCGCAAACATGTCGTCATAGCTGTAATCATTGGCAGTCGCTGTGAGACTGGCGGGGCTGCCCAGGGCAACTGCGGCCACGCCAGGCCGATCGACCGAAAATCGATTTACCAGCTCGCCTTCGATGTGCTGGGCATCCGACATGCTGCCGCCATTGCCAAAAAGGATGGCCTTGCCACCGTTGAGGTAGGCATGGATTAAGATGCGAGCTGCCGCTTCGATGGCCGCAGGCAATTCCTTCGAAGACGTTTCGAGCAGCTTGAGATGGTCATCAAATGTAGCGCTGATGACCCTCTGGAGCTCGTCCTGGACTTCATCGTGGGTGTCGGCTTGAGTCGCCATGTCTGGGGCAGTCTACTGGACCGGCCAGCCCATCCCAACGACGAGACAACTCCACTTGTCGATCACACATTTGTCGCCCCGCGGAAAGGTCGGAATCGATGATTCCGATCGTTCTCGGGAATTCGGTCGGGGCAGTTCTCCGCGGAGGGCCTGGTTTGCGTCGGATTTTCATCTCCACGAGGGCGATCCGGCGGGAGTTGAACGTGCTTGTCAGTTTATTGCCCATGTCCGGGAGCAGCGTGCTGACGCACTGTTTCTGCTCGGCGATGTTTTTCGCGCCTGGCTCGGAAAGCAGTCACTTGAAGAGGCCGGCTTGGCGCCATTCCTTGAGGCCTTGCGGGGCGCGACCCAGAGCGGTATTCGAGTCGTGCTTCTACATGGGAACCACGACTTTCTGATGGGCTCTGAGCTGGAAGAGGCGTGCGGGGTTGAGGTCTACCGCGAGACGCTCGACATCTCTGTGCATGGCCAGCGTGTTCGGTTGATGCATGGAGATGCTTTCTGCACTCGAGATGTGGGTTTTCAGCGGTTGCATAAGATTTTGCGCGCGAAAGTCATGCGCTGGATGTTTGCCAGGTTGCCGCGACGACTTCTCGACAACCTGGCTCACCGACTGGTCCACGATGCCACCCGAACAACGGGCACGAAGAGTCAGATGACCATGGCGATTGTCGACTCAGAAGTTGTCGAAGTGCTTCATACGGGAGTCGATGTTGTTGTCTGCGGACATGTGCATGAGGCCCGAGATGTCTCTCTTGGGACGGCATTGTCGGGCGGCCGGTTGGTGGTCATGGCGGATTTTGAGCGAACGGGCAGTCACGCCACTCTTGAGGAGGGGCGCCTTCTTTTGCATCCAGTTGACGCTCGGTTCGCACCCGCCACTCCCGGGCCAATTGTTGTGACCATCGATGGACCTGCCGGCAGCGGGAAGAGCTCGGTGGCCCGGGAACTGGCGCGTCGACTGGGATTCCCTCTGCTGGATTCCGGCGCGCTGTACCGGACGGTGGCCGCCCAGGCATTGGCTGCCGGTCTGGATCCGGGGGCTGATGACCTGGCTCCTCTTGCGCAGAGCCTGGAGTTGGGTCTCAGCGAGGGTGGGCAGGTGACACTGGCCGGCGAGCTGGTTCCTGATTCCCTTTTGCGCAGCGTGGGTGTTTCGGCTGTGGTGTCCAAGGTGAGTGCGCAGCCGGGTGTGCGGGAGGTTCTCCTGCCCATCCAGCGGTCAGCCGGTCGGATGGGGCCCGGTCTGGTGGCTGAGGGGCGTGATATGGCGACAATTGTCTTTCCTGAGGCCGCTGTGCGTGTCTTTCTCGATGCGCGGCCCGAGGTGAGGGCTCAGCGGCGGCTCGCCCAGAATCCGGGCGAGGGGGCAACTTTGTCCGAGGTCTCGACGGCTCTCGCAGACCGTGATGCACGCGACAGCGGGCGTCTCCATGCCCCTCTGGCTCGAGCAGAGGGGGCCACGCTGCTCGACACGTCTGAGCTGTCGCTGGAGCAAGTGGTGGGCCGGCTCTCAGGCATGGTTCGCGAGGCCTCTCGTCTCGACTGAAGAATCCCTCGCGCCGAATGGGCTGGTTCCCTAAGCTAACGGGCTTTCTCTTCACGCCGGGAAGATCCAGAGACGGGAATCCCCCCGTCCATCAGCACTCGGTGCGTGCGACCACGAAATTGGTCGTGCATGACCTCATTCTATGATTAACGACAACAAAGACCTCCTCACTCGATTTGCCCTCTCAGACGACGACCTCGATGCCGTGGTTGCGGATGCGATGGGTTCCCTGGGCGAAGATGAGATCGAAACTCGCTACGAACAGTCCGTTCGAGATTTTGCTCCCAACGCCCTGATTTCCGGCAAAGTCCTGCGCGTCGTCGCTGACGACGTGATGGTGGACATTGGCTACAAGAGCGAGGGGGTCGTGCCGCTCTACGAGTTCGACAATCTCGAGGCTCCCGATGCGGGAACCGAGATCGAAGTGCTCATGGAAGGCATGGACGACAGCAGCGGACTTCTGCTTCTGTCGAGACGACGCGCCGAGCGCCTCCGAGGCTGGGAACGGATCGTTTCCAGTCACGGTGAGGGAGACATCCTCAAGGGCGAGGCGATTCGCAAGATCAAGGGTGGCTTGCTGCTCGACGTGGGCGGCGTGGCTGTCTTCCTGCCCGCCAGTCAGATTGACATCCGGCGTGTGCCAGATGTGGCGACATTCATCGGCCGTGATCTCGAATGCAAGATCATCAAGATTGACCGCGAGCGCATGAACATCGTGGTGAGTCGCCGGAAGTTGCTCGAGGAGCGGCGGAACCGGCTCCGGGATGACTTGCTCGAGGATCTCGAGGAAGGTCAGATCCGCACCGGAACGGTCAAGAACATCGCCGATTTCGGAGCGTTCCTCGACATTGGTGGCGTTGACGGCTTGTTGCATATCACGGACATGTCGTGGGGCCGTGTGAATCACCCGAGCGAGTGCGTGGCCCTCGAGCAGCAGCTCGAAGTGAAGGTGCTGCGCTTCGACCGGGAGCGGAACCGGATCGCACTGGGCTTGAAGCAGCTTGAGTCTTCGCCTTGGGAAGAGATTGAGAAGAAGTACCCCGTTGGCAGCCGTGTGCGCGGCGAAGTCGTGAATATCATGCCGTACGGGGCCTTCGTGAAAATCGAAGATGGAATTGAAGGCTTGGTGCACATCTCCGAGATGTCCTGGACGCGTCGCGTCAATCACCCCAGCGAGCTTGTTGAGATCGGGGGCGAGGTGGATGTGGTCGTGCTTGAGATCAACAAGGACAAACAGGAAATCAGCCTCGGAATGAAGCAGACCGAGGTGAATCCTTGGACCGAGGTTGAAGAGCGCTACCCCGTCGGCACCATCATCGAAGGTGTTGTGCGAAACCTCACGAACTACGGTGCTTTCGTAGAAATCGAAGAGGGTATCGACGGCCTGCTGCATGTCTCCGATATGTCCTGGACCAAGAAGGTCAGCCATCCGAGTGACAACATTCAGAAGGGCGATCTGGTTCGAGCCGTTGTGCTCAGTGTCGACACAGACAAGCGTCGTGTTGCTCTGGGCATGAAGCAGCTTGAGCAGGATCCGTGGCAGGATGAAATCCCGCGGAGGTACGGGCCGGGCGACATCGTTGCCGGGCGTGTGACGAAGATCACCAACTTCGGTGTGTTCGTCAGCCTCGAAGATGGTCTTGAGGGCTTGCTCCACATCTCTGAACTCACGGACAAGAAGGTCGAGTCTCCCGACGATGTGGTTCGCGCAGGCCAGCTTGTTGATGTGCGTGTGCTCAAGGTCGATAGCGAAGAGCGAAAGATCGGCTTGTCGATGATCGGTGTTCCGCAGCACAGCCATCTGACCGAAGAGGAACAGAAGGCTGAGGCGGCTGCCAATGCGCCGGAAGATGCTGCTTCGGAAGCTGATTCGGCAGAGGAGGCCTCTGCCGAAGTCACGGAAGAGGCGAGTGCTGAGGAGGTCGTCGCGGAAGACTCTGGGGCTGACTCTGGGACTGAAGAGGTCGTCGCTGAAAGCTCAGCGGAAGAACCAGTCGCTGCTGAAGCTACTGACGATTCCGTGGAGGAGGCGTCCGCTGATCAGGACGAGGATGACAAGCAGGACGCCTAGAGGCCTCCGTCTGTCTCTCTTCGTGTGGGACCTCTTGGGTAAGGAGTCGCTCGCGTGCTGAAACTCGGGCTCGGCAAGGTGACACGCTCAATGGCCTGGGGCCTGAGCGTGCTCTTGCTGCTCTCGGCGCCGTCGTGCCGCGCCCTCTTCGGAGGCTCGTCGGATAGCGGTGAACTGCCTCCTGTGGGAGTGGTGGAGACGCTGAACACCCTGGAGGCAAGAGCTGGCGGGGGTGATGACGAGATTGCCACGCGTCTCGAGTTGGAAGTTGTCATCGAGCCGAAGACACCAGGTGTCTTTCAGGTCATCGGCCAGAGGCCTGGCGGCGGGCCTCTGGATGACGCACTGATTCAGTTGACGGTCTCCTGGAAAGATTTCGTTGGTTTGTCTCCAACCTCTTTTGGCGGCCGGAAGAGCAGGCCGACATTGTTTGGTGAGAGTGGGGAGGCGAGTCGAGGCGCGCCGCTTCGACGTTTGTTTGAGATTGAACTGGACGCTCCGCAGCCCCGAGTGCTGGCGCGTCGGGTCGAACTCAGCGCACGATTTCATCCTCTTGACGTGGTTGGAGACGAGGTGCGCTCAGCTGGCTCACGTATGGATTTCCCACCGATCGCCGTCGAAACAGTTGCCAGGGCTCCCGGGGGCACGCTGGCCGAGTGGTTCCAGGAAGGGGAGGGGCGAGATCCTGCAGAGTTGTTCTTGCGGGCAGCCTCCAGTCCTCCTGAAAGGCGTCTGCGCGTGATCCAGCGCTTAATCAACTCTTTGGCCTCTCTGAATGCTGCCGAGAGAGAGGCTGGATTTGGCGCATTACACTTCCTGACAGGGGTGACCAACGGCCGCAGTCTCTATGCTTGGGAAACCTGGCTCCTGCAGCAGCCAAACCTTGAAGAGGCCGGTCCATGACGGAGGTCAGTTCACTCGATTCCATCCTCGCGGGGACCGTAACATGTCACACCCAAGAGGACCTTGCCCGTAAGTTGAAGGAAGGGCGCCCGCTGCGCGTGAAGTTGGGGGTCGATCCGAGTTCGCCTGATTTGCATGTCGGTCACTCGGTGCAGCTTCGGTACCTGAGGCGGCTTCAGGATCTCGGTCATCTGGCTGTTCTGATCGTCGGCGATGCCACGGCCATGGTCGGGGATCCTACCGGCAAGAATGCTACGCGGCCTCAACTGACGCGCGATGAGGTTGATGCTCATGCCGAGACGTACCTCGCTCAGGCGGGGTTGATCTTGGATATGAAACAGGTCGAGGTCGTGCGTAACAGCAGTTGGTTCGACCACATGGGCTTCATGGACGCCGTGCGTCTTTGCGGTTCCATGACCGTGGCGCGGATGCTGGAACGCGACACTTTTTCTGAGCGGCACAAGGCAGGTGTCCCGATCAGCATGCACGAGTTCTTGTATCCGCTCATGCAGGCTCGTGATTCTGTCGAGGTCCGAGCCGACATCGAAATCGGTGGGACGGATCAGACTTTCAACTTGCTTGTCGGACGCGAACTGATGCGCGACGCCGAGCAAGCCCCTCAGGTTTGCATCACCTTGCCTTTGCTGCCGGGGCTCGACGGGGTGCAGAAGATGTCGAAGAGCCTGGGAAATGCCATCGGACTTACAGACCCTCCGCGCGATCTGTTCGGAAAAGCCATGAGCGTTCCCGACGCCTTGATGCCTGACTATTTCCGCCTGGCAACAGACCTTTCGGAAGAAGAGATCCTGAAATGGCTGGAGGGTTCGCCGCGAGAGGCCAAGGGAGCTCTGGCCCTTGCTTTGACCCGGCTGTATCACGGGGAAGCTGCGGCGAAGAGTGCTTCCGAAGAGTTTGACCGGATCTTTCGCGACAAAGGTCTACCCGATGAAATCGAGGAGTCGAGCCTTCCTCCGGAGATGCTGGTGGACGGGCAGGGAGTCTGGCTCGTGAAGGCACTTCAGCGGGTGGGGCTTGTGAGTTCGGCCTCTGAGGCACGCAGGCTGATCAAGGGAGGTGGTGTTCGCGTGGACGACCAGCGCGTCTCGGATGAACAGCAGCATCTCGCTGGTGGTGGCACGTATGTGATTCAGGTGGGCAAGAGGAAGTTTCACCGAGTGGTCGTTCCATGATGCGGCCGGCATCCGCGGCGGCGGGGTTCTTGCTGAGCGTCGCGAGTCTTTTCGGGCAGTCTTCGGGCGAGAGTCCTGCTTCAAAAACGACGGAGGGGCTGCCCGAGACGCGAGTCCTCAGCGAGCAGGGAACGAGTGATTCCTCGCGGTGGTATCTGGAACGCGGGACGGAGCGGCGTCAGCCGAGCGCCAAGGATGACGTACCCGATGTTGCATTCGAACTCGCGAAAATTCTCCGCGATGGCGGTGTTCCAGGTTTTTACGACGGGCAATTCGAGCGGGTGCAGAATCGATTTGATGAGCTTGTGCGAGTTGCACAGGACGGGTCTGTGCATCACACGATTCGCATCATGGCGGTGATGGCTCTTCAGGAGTCAGCCGATGGTGAGCGCTTGCTTGAGGCGCTGCAGCCGTTGCTCCTCGACCCCGAGGTCGAATTCAACGTGGAGTATTCACGAGCCTACCGTGAGTTTCAGCGGCAGACTCCACGCCCCCTTGACGAGGTCACGTATCGGCGCGAGTTGGATGTGGATCTCTCGAGGTATGCGCGCTTTGCACTCGCCAAAGACGGACAGCCCGCTCCCATTCTGGAGCGCATCCGAGTTCTCGAGCGCTACGTGTGGGCCCGGCGAGTTTCACTTCTCGATCCGCTCGTGAAAACCTTTCGGGATTTCCAAACTTTTCTTGGTCGGACGATCTGGTTCGACATCGGATACCACTATCAGCAGTTTGATGATTACGTCTCCGCCGCCGAGTGGTTTCGGGCGTTGACGGCAAATCTGGAGGGGGCCGATGTACGCATGGCTCACTACAATCTGGCCTGCATTGCGGCTTTGACCGGCAGGCCCGAAGAGGCTCTGAGGGAACTTCAGGCCGCCGCAGAGGCGGGTTTTCTGGACGTGGCCTGGATGGATGAAGACGGTGACCTGGAGAGCCTTCGGGGGCGCGAGGACTATCAGGAATTGCGCCGTGAATTGCTGGGTGGAGACGCAGGAGTGGACGGGGCTGACGACCCGGAGATCCCCCGCTGAGCGGGCTGGGCGCCGTCAGGCTTTTAGGTGCTTGAGGATGTGGATTCATTACGAGGGGCCTCGGTCTCTTCTGGCGATTTCCGCACTGAAAGTCGGTCTAGAGTGCTTTTTCGACCCCACCCGAAAGGTTTTGAACACTTTGTGGATAGCCTGTAGAAAGAATGTGGGCGAGTTGACAGCCCCTGTTGCATGACGCAAGATGTGTGTCCCCGAGTCGGCTATGGCTTGACTCACGATCGAAATGACGTGGGTGGCTCGTGGGGCTAGAGCCGTTTTTCCCCTCCCCAACCGCCATCTCCAGCCCTATAGGCCACCGAACTGATCCAGTTGGTCCTGTCCGGAAACGGGCAGGACCAACTTTTTTTATGCCTGTTCGCATGTGTCCGCTCAGGACAATGGCTGCGCATCCGATACAGGGGGCTTGGTCTTCAGCGAGCGGCTCCTACGGACGATAGTCAGGTTGTGAGAGACGAGCGAGTGAAAGACAACGACGCGGGCACGGGACTTTTCTCGTACACCCAGATTCTGCACCTGCTGAAAATCGAGTTTTCGCGAGCTCGCCGCTATCAGTACGAGTTGTCATGCATTCTGCTGGAGATCGACCGACTCGGTGGATTAGGTGACCTTCACGGTGCTGATGTTCGAGATCGCATTGAAGATTCGGTGGCCGATCTTTTGAACCGTCACTCCCGTAGTTGCGATTTTGTGGGCCGTCTCGGCGAGCGGTTTGTCGTCGTGCTTCCTCACACGGATGCAGCCGGAGCCACTCTCTTGGCTCAGCGCCTGCACGATCGCGTCTCCAAGCTCGACGTCAATGTTGATGATCGAAGGCACCCGGTCAGTGTCAGCGTGGGCGTTTCGACTCAAGATGGAGATGAGTCCATCTTTTTTGACAGCGTGCTGAAGCAAGCTGAACTGGCGCTGGGCGAGGTCATTTCGCGTGGCGGTGATTCGGTCAAGCTCTCTGACTGACGCTGGGTAAACGCAGGTCGAGTCACCGGCGAGATAATTTTAGCGAGCGCTGGCGGGCTCTTCCTGTGAGCTTTCGTCTGTTGCCTCTTCGACAGGGGAGAGGTAGCCGAGCCCCCTGAGAATCTCCAGGTGTTGCTCGTAGCTCTCGGGCTGAAATCCATCCGAGGCCGGCATGCCTTCGGGGCTGAATGTCTGCAGCGCGTTCAACTGACGCGTGGTCTCGGCTTCGAACTCGCGGATGATGCCTTCGACGCGTGGATCCTGGCCGCGAAGGGAGTACAGATTGTGCTGCTCGCCAGGGTCTGCAGCCAGGTCATAAATCTCGACCTCCGTGGAGTCGAGATCGGGCGGGTTGGTGATCATGGTCGGATTGTCCGGCGACCAGGGGACTCGCACCCGGCGCACATACTTCATGCCTTCGTACACAATGGCATCATGACGGGTGTAGTAGTCGGGGCCCTCGCGGTGAAGGAAGGTCAGCGCAGAATGCGACGGGCGCTTTGCGAGCGAGTCGCCGTCGATGAGCGGTCGGAGGCTGCGGCCGTAGACCAGGGGGTCGTCGGGGATGCCGGCGTAGTCCATGAGGGTCGGGAGGATGTCGTAGAGAGCGACCTCGTCGTCGATGACCTGGCCTTCCGGAATGATTCCAGGTCCCCAGAAAATGAGAGGGACTCGGATGACCTCCTCGCGGAGCCCCATGCGGTGTCCGATCTTTCCATCCTCGAAGAATTCTTCGCCGTGGTCAGCGGTGACGACCACGACTGTCGAGCCGATGCGCCCCGAGTCTTCGAGTGACTGCAACACCGTGTTCAGATTCTCGTCAACGAAGCGAATCTCGGCGTCATAGAGGGCCATGAGTTGCGCCATGTCTTTCTTTGGAATCCCGCTGGGGATTCCCGTCACGCCTTCACCGTTGACCGGCCCCCTGTATCCGGGATCCACAAACTTCTGTGAAATCTCGGGCGGTGCCATGTAGTCATAGTGAGGGTCGAAGAAGTGCAGGAACATGAACGCTTTGGGGCGCGTTTCCTGGTTTTTGATCGATTGTAGAGCGCGATTACGAACCCGAGTGCTCGTGACTTCTCGGTGAGATGCGAACTCGAGTTGCTCCATGCGTTCTTTGCGGGACATCTGCTCCGGTGGGAGGTCATACACCATGGGCAGCCGGGTGGCGGATTCGTAAAAGTCCATGCCTCGGTCAAACCCGAATCGGCCGTGGAGGTAGGGAGCCGAATAGATTCCAACCGTGTGGAATCCATTGTCCTGGAAGACTTGCCCCATCGTGCGACGCCCGGTGTCGAGAACCTGGAAGTCGATGGTGACGTTGTGTACGTCCGCTGGCAGTCCGGTGAACAGGGACATGTGCGAGGGAAGAGTCCAGGACGTGGTCGACCGAGCGTTCGTAAATCGCGTCCCCTCTTCCGCAAGGCGGGCCAGGGTCGGAGTGGTTTGTTTGTCGTAGCCGTAGGCCGTGAGGTGATCCCAGCGCGTGGTGTCGAGCGACACCACGAGAATCGTCATCTTTTGCTCTTTGGAGAGATACCAGCCTGCAGCCAGGACTGCGACGCCAATCACAACCGCCAGCAAGCTCGACGAGAAGCCCGAGTGTGTGGCTTCGGGTGAGGTTTGCTCAGATTCCACCTTCACGCTGGCTACTTTTGCACCCAGCCGTGGAACGGAATCATCTTGCTCGGCAGGTCAGGGTGCTCTGCCCTTAGCACGAGACTCCCACGGAAAAACGGCGCTCCAATGGCGCCATCTACGGTGATGTCAATCTCGTAGGAGACTCCCTCGTCAAGAGTTCGTATCTCCGTTTCGAAGAAATCCTTCTGGCTGGTGAGGATGTCGACGCCTTCGAGCATGTACGGAACACTCGGGTCCTTGTTGAGGACTTTGATCGTGCGCGTGACTTTGTCATCCGCATTCACATGCTCGAAATTCACGCTGTCTTGAAACGAGCTGCTTTCCGTGTTGAAGCTGACGTTGGGCTCAACGATGGCTGATACGGCGAAGTCAACTTGCTTGATGCGCTCATGGTCAATCTGAATGGCCACGCGAGTCGAAATCGCTCCGACAGGCCGGTCGTTGCCGAGGCTCACGCGGACGCGGCGCCGCGATCCCTCCTGGTCGAGAACTTCGAACTGCATCCAGTCTGGAAGGGGAATGCCTTCGGTCTGATTCTTGAATCCGGTGATGTCCCAGTCCCCGATCTCGACAGACTCAACGAGGACGATTTCTTCCAGCGGTCCCGTCTTGGGAATCTTGTTGAGGTTGAGCCAGGCGGGTGTGACCTGAAGGGCTTTCGTCACTCGGATGTGTACGTCGACTTCGAGTGGCTCAAGACTCGGGTCGGCTGGGTGCAGTTTCATGCTCTGGCTGACATCGCCACTCTTGCCCGCGGTGTTGAACTCCACCATGACCTTCATCTCTTCATCAGGGTGCAAGACGAGGATGGGCTCGTTGCCTGGTCCCCGAGTGGGGTACTCGGTGCCGTCGGGGCCAATGATGCGAGCGGCGGTGCAACCACAACTGGTTTGAATCGTCGCGAGTGGAAAGTTTCCCGTTCCCGAGTTGCGAACCACCACCTCCTGGTTCAGAAGTTCACCCTGAAAAGCGTCTCCAAATTCCACGTGGGACGGCTCGGCAGTCAGATGGGGTTTGCCAGAGGCCTTCGGTGCGGCGGGACCGGTGATCGGGGCCTCCTGGGCGGCCACCAGGGTGGTCACCAGGAAAAATGGAGCCGCCCAGAGAGTGAGGGCACTGAGCAATGGGGTGGACATGCGGGAGGGCTCCATAAGTCGCTGAATTGTGATCTTTTCGGCCTGTCAGAAAGGTACGTGCCATCGTACCAACGTGACGGATCCGGTTTCCCGACATGTCCAGGGGGCTTCAGGGTTTCCCCGAAAAGGCCGCTGAGTCAGGTCGGTGGTATACTTCGACTGATTATCCCTCTCGAGGGGCAAATCGCAGCCCGATGATTGCTTGCTTGCCCCGCCCATTGCTTGAATCCTTGAACTCTTGATTGCCTGACGAGGTGCTTCTCTCGTGAAAAACTCTCCGCTCTCGGCCGTTGTCTTGTTTGGAATCGCAGGTTTGATTGGCGGTGTTGCCTACATGGCCACCGGCGACTCACGTATCGAAGCCGATCCGGCTGTGGTGGCGGCCCCAGTTCAGAAGACGCCCAAGGTGATGCAGATCACTCCCCACGAACGCAAATTGGCCAAGAATCTTGCAGATGCCCGGGAGGAACTCGAAGAGTACAAGCGGACCGGAAAGGTCCTCAAGAACGGCGCAATCAAGGTGATCGATGATGGTGGCACACCCATGCTGGTCCACCCTGAGTTGATCGAAGGAGTGGGGCGCTACGGCGAGCCGCTCTACATGAAGGCCACATACAAGAAGCGGGCGGCTGTTCCGCTTCTGAGGGATATGAAGACGCCGAAGAACGCGGCTGCACAGCCGACCATGCGTAAGTTGCCCAAGGGCCAGACACCCATCACGCTGGGTGGCAAGCGGCCAGGCACCCAGAAGAAGGTGGTCAATCCCAACGAGGGTGGCGGCGGAAGCAAGAGTGCGAACGACGCGCCCGGCTCGGCCGAGAGCCCGCCTGAGACGACCGACGGCTGATTCGCCCCGCCAGGCCCGGTTGAAGGTCTAGACCGGGCAAGGGGCGCTCAGCGTTCGAGCGCCGACTCTCCGAGTCGTTGGCGTGCCAGTTCTCGAAGAGGCTGAACAAGTGGATGGTTGGGCGCTCTGCGTTCGGCATCCTCGATGCTCTCCATGAGGTCCGTCACGTCGGACGCGTCGCCAGACCGAAGTGCTCGTACAAGGCGGATCTGAACTCGCTTGACGAGCAGCATCGTGGGTTCGGGAGCCTCGCTGATCGCTGTGGAGAGTACGACTTCGGCTTCGTTCGAGCGGCCCACCTCTTCGAGCGCTTGGGCGAGTGCTGCGGCGAGTGCGCGTGACTTTGGTGCTGTTCGATCGCGGCCTTCCCAGTGCTTGCTGGCTGCCCAGGCCTGTTCAAGGACGGGGATGGCCTGCGGTGGGTCGTTTGTCTGAAGCAAGAGATGTTCGCCGAGCCGGGACATGGCAATCGCCTGAAGTTTGCTGCCGGGTCTGCTGTTCTCCGCTGCTCGGGTGAGGTGGAAGCGTTGACTTGGCTCCTCGGTTGCGAGTTCGGCAAGGCCAAGATGAGCGCGTACGGAGTCCTGGTGGTGCACGAGGACGTCGGTCCAGAGTGTTTTGTCATTTCGGAAGACCGTGGAGCGTGCACTTGATGCGAGGGCGAGCGGGAGGCCAAGGCAGAGCAAGAGGCACCAGGCCAGTGGACGGCGACCTCTGCAGGCGAGACCCAGCAAAGCTCCTGCGGCAGGCAGCATCGGGTAGGCGGCCCGGTCATTGACGAGTTCGCGCAAAGTGACCAGCAAGCTGCTGGAGGGGAGGTAGGCAAGCAACACCCAGGCACTCAAAAAGGCGGCGCGTGGATGTCCCCGTCGCGCGAAGGCAAAGGGGGTCACAATTGCCAGCAAGCCGAGCAGGGTGGTGGGGCGGAGCCAGATCGGGAGCGGATCAAGGGCCCAGGTGTCTTGGGGGTATTCCACGGACAGGCCGGTAGGAAACACAAGCGCGCCCAGCGTGCGGGAGAGTCCAAAGAGTGCCCAGCCAGCCTGCGAAAGAAGATCGCCCCCATGGGGTGCTGTTTGCACGGGCGAGGCGCCCGACACGGCAATCTGTCTGAGGACAAAGCAGGCGCCTACTCCAACAAGCATCACCCAGGGCCCTGCACGCAGGTTTCGGAAGTGGCCGGTGTCGCGAGGCGTTCGTCGAAGTAAGACTCCATGCAGCCAGGCCACCACGGGCAGGATGGCTGCCGACTCTTTGGCCATGGTTGCGAGGAATGCCGCGAGAGCCGCACCGACCAGCGCGGCGCGACTCTTCCACCAACCCGTGGCGAGGCCCAGCGCGAGCAGCCCGAAGCCAAGCGCGTAGAGATCGCCTCGACTCGAAATCCATCCCACCACTTCAACACCCAGTGGATGAACGGCGAGTAGCCCCGCTCCCAGGATGGCGGGCGTGGTGCCCTCGGGGGCGAGGAGGTGGCGCAGCACGAAAAAAGCCAGAATCACGTTGAGGACGTGGAGAACGAGCGAGTGCACGTGGAAGCCAAATGGGTCAAGTCCCCAGTGGCGGGCGTCCCATGCATGGCTGATCAGGCGCAAGGGCCTGTAGACATCACGGTCGCGATCCGAGGTGTGTGTCGACGCATCGAGCACAGCATCCCCGAGGGTCACTTCGCCGAGTGCCGGGTTCTGTTCGACGAATCGATGGTCGTCGTAAACAAAGCCTCCGGAGAGGCTGAGAGCATGGGCCAGGATGGCAAGAAGGATCAGGGCCGCGAGCTTTCCGATCACAGCGGGTTTCCTAGGCCAACAAGCAAGGTGGGAAAGGCCTCGCAGGGTGACCAGCAGCCCGGGCAACTGCGCGCATCGACCTTGGCCAGGGTGGGCGCAGCTTCTTCGAGAGTGTTGATGCGCCTGAGTGAATAGCCGACATCAGCCAAGTTGCCCAGCGGGCGGTCAAAGATGGAGCACGGATAGACGGTGAGATCTGCTGCCAGATAGACGCTGGCGCGGAGGGCACCGCACCGGCCTCCGACGTCGCCGTTCTTCAGGTATTTCTTGGCTATGGACCAATAACGAGCCTCCATGAACGCCAGTGGCGAGAAACGTTTCTTGCGTCCGGATTCAACGGCTTCGATGAGGCTCTGCGTGCTTTCGACCGGAGGAGCGACGTCAGAAAGATTGCGGTAGTAGTGGGACGAGTGGTGGGCCAGGTTGAGATGAATGCTGTCCAGTGGCAGCTGGTTCGGCAAAAGGCTGCTGGGGTCGGCAGGCATTTGCTCGGGTACGTTATGTCGCGAGAGCGTCATGCCCGCCACGGCAGAAAAGCCTTTTCTGCGAATGGTCTGGAGCTTTCTGAGAGTCGCGCGTGCGCGCGCAGCGGAACCTTTTGATCGGCGTACGGTGTCATGAATGTCGTCTGGCCCGTCGAGGCTCACGGTCACGTAGATGCGCGGTACGGCCGACTCGAGAGCGGGGGCGAGGGCTGCAAGTGTGGCCTCGAGATCTTGCCCCGCAGTGGGGAAGTCGAGCAGCGCGAGGTTGGGAAGCTCGGATGTGACAGCCTCCATGATGCTGGGTGCATCGGGGCGTTCGACCATGTCGCCACCGGATAAGTTGAGCCAGGTGATTTGCGGGTTGGCTTTGAGGACCTTCTGAATGGTGGGAAGATCGGGCCCGGAATGCGGATCCGTGGCCCATAAATTGCAGGTCTGGCAGCGCTGCGAGCATGCCTCGGTCAGAATCCAGGTCAGTTTGAAAGGATCATAAGCGGCGCGACGTGCCCGCAAGACGGCGCGTGCCAGCGCCATGTATCGATGAGCCGTTTCAACGACTGACAGCATGAAGGCTCTCCCGGTGCGGGTGAGGGAGTTGCTGTTCGAGAAGCTCGAGAGAGATCTTTTCGACCACGTCGACGTTCACAGCTTCCATGCATGCGAAATGTTCGCACTTCGATCGCTTCATGCTTCTGTCGTCCAGGCATGGGCTGCACGGGAGGTCTGCGAAGACTGCGCGCGACCCCGCTTTGCGGGGGCCGTAACGGTGTGGCGTGTTGGGGCCATAAAGGGCGACAGCCAGGGTTCCCACTGCATCGGCGAGGTGAAGAGGTCCTGTGTCATTGGTGATCAAGAGATTGGCGCGAGCCAGAAGGGCCACCAACCCGCTCGTGTCCAGTTCGCCGGAGAGATCGAGGTGTGCTGTGGAGCCGAGAGACTCACGAACTCTCCGGATGAGGCGGCGTTCGTCGGGCAGGCCTGTGATGACAATTTGAGCAGAAGCGCGTTGTGCCAGCCGGCTAGCAAGTTGGCCGAAGCGTTCGGGGGGCCAGCGACGGCCCGGGAAATGATCACCGGATCCGGGATGCAACACGACAAGGGGGCGGCGGGCTGAATTCCTGTCGAGCTTGGCGGCGATCGAGGCCGGCAGTGCGCTCGGGGCGACGTTCAATGGGCCCGGGCCGTTTGCAGCCGGGAGGCCCGCCGCATCCCACAGCGCGGCAAAGGTGTCTGCGACGTGTCGTGTCGGGTCGTAGGGAACGACTTGGTCTAGAAGGGGAAGGCGGCCCTGCCCAGGAGTGTTCAGCCCAACGCTCGGAGCTCCAGTGGCCGTGCGCACGGCCCAGAGAGGCAATCGAAGGAACTGTTCGAAGTCGATGATCACTTCGGGTGAGTCACGCCGCAGGTTTCTCAGGATGCGTGCCAAGCGCGGGGCAAAGCGCAGTGATGCGGGGTCGGGCAGCAAGAGAGGCTTAATCCATGGTGTGTGCTGCGTGACGAAGTCGCCGTTGCGTTCGAGGGTGAGCAGGCGCACACGGTGGGATCCACGTGCTGCGTGGAACTGTGGGGCGAGCAGCGCCAGGTTCCCTAGCCCCCAGAGCCTGATGGCGAGGACATCCTGTGGGGCCGCTGGCATGGGGCGCCGTGGACTGCAGAGGTACCGGGTCGTGAATGCCCCGGCGAGTGTGTCGACGGATTTGAGTGCGTCGTAGAGTCGGCTGCGGGCGTTCATGAGAATCGTGGGCTCACGCCTGGGACGTTGCACTCGGCGCAGTTCTTGCAGGTAACTGGTAGATCGCCCTTGCGATGTTGTTTCCGGAGAGCCCGCCAGCGAGGGCCGTTGTAGAGGCTCGCCGGATCGCCATCGTTCAGATGTCCGAGCGCCAGCTCTCCGCGCACATCCGCACAGCAGGTGGTCACGCTTCCGTCGCTTAGCACCACGAGCACTCCTCGGGACGGTTCACGGCAGCTCTGGGTTCGCTCTCCTTGAATCATGCGCGGGATGAATTGTAGTCGGTCGCAGAGCGGCGAAAGTCGTTTACGAAAATCGGGCATGCTTGCGGCCACGCTTTCGTCGACAACCATGGAGATGTCCAGTTTGGTTTTCAGCCCGTCGCGCATCTGAGCCTGTCGCGCTTCCGCGAGTTGCTCGATGACGGCCGTCTGGTCGTAGCCGCGGCGGGCTAGGTGATCGGAGGCGTCTCCGTCGAGAGATACCGTGAGTCGGTCGAGGCCTGTCGCAGCAAGCTGTCGAAAGCGATCGCCATCGAGCAGAAGCCCATTGGTCGTGAGATAGCTTCGCAGGCCTCGTCGTGTTGACAGAGCGAGTGCTTCGTCGAGCGCCGGATACAGCAGAGGCTCGCCCCACTGGAAGGGGAGGACAGCCTCGAGCGTTGGGCTGCACTCCAGTAAGCGGGCGTAGAGGCTCAGGTCCAGGTCTTGGTTGGGGCGCCCGAGCTGTCGATTGACGTCGCAGTAGCTACAGGCTGCGTTGCAGCGGCTGGTGAGCTCCACGTTGAGGGTGGTGAGTCGAGCTGACCCATCCCATCCGAGGAGGCGCGCCACTTCGTTCCGAGCTCCCGAGAGCACGCTCGGCAGGTCGGGGAAGCGAATGCTCAGAAATTCGGCCAGATCCGGTTTTCCCAGATAGCGGCTGGCCACGGCGCTCAGGAGCCTGTCCGTCAGCACGAGGGGCTCTTCAAGGGTTGGCTCTCTCCGTTTCGGAAGGGGGTAGTGGCCGAGGCGTCGGGCACCGGGGGTCGCTCTGCATGGTAACCCTCCGAGCCGGCGCGCGAGTGGAGGCCTCCGGTTCGCTATGCTTCGAGGATGCCGCCCGGACTGCTGGTTCTCGATGTCGTGGGCCTGGTGCCATCTCTCGTAGGTCCCCGGCTTGCTGCACTTGCTGGGGCCGGTTGGCAAAGCGTGCTTGAGCCGGCCTTCCCCGCCGTCACCTGCACGGCCCAGGCCTCTATGCTGACTGGGTGCGATCCGAATCAGCATGGCATCGTCGGGAATGGCTGGTACTTCCACGATTTGTCGGAAGTGTTGTTCTGGCGTCAGTCCAACCGGCTGGTCCAGGCTGCTCCGGTCTGGGAATCGGCGCGTGCCACACGGCCGGACCTTCGGGTGGCCCAGATGTTCTGGTGGTTCAACATGTACTCGTCTGCCGATATGTCCGTGACCCCGCGTCCGGAATATCCGGCAGACGGGCGCAAGATTCCGGGTGTGTACACGACCCCTGCTGAGCTTCGATCGCGATTAGAGGAACGGTTGGGGCCCTTTCCACTGTTCCGGTTCTGGGGGCCTGCGACTGACATCAGTTCGACGCGCTGGATCACAGATGCCTGCTTGGATGTGTTGCACGAGGATCGTCCGGACATCTTGTTCGGCTACCTTCCACACCTGGACTATGTGTTGCAGATCCAGGGTCCAGATGGACCGGATGTCGCCGCGCACGCAGCGCAGGTTGATGCCGAGGCGGGGCGTTTGATTGATGCCGCTGAAACGGCAGGCATGGACATTCTTGTGGTTTCGGAATATGGAATCGGTGCTGTGAACCAGGTGGTGTACCCCAACCGCGCCTTGCGCAAGGCGGGCCTGCTCACGGCGCTCTGGCAGTCTTCCGTGGGCGAGACACTCGACGCCGGGGCAAGCCGTGCTTTTGCTGTGTGCGACCACCAGGTGGCGCATGTCTATGTTGCGGATCCAGCCGATTTGCCGCAGGTGCGCGCGACGATTGAAGGGCTCGAAGGAGTGGCCCGCGTGCTCGAGGGCAAAGCTCGTGCGGAAGCAGGTCTGGATCATCCAAGATCAGGTGAGCTTGTGGTCGAAGCGACGCCCGATGCCTGGTTCGCCTATCCCTTCTGGCTCGATGACCAGAGGGCACCGGATTACGCGCGTACGGTGGACATCCATCGAAAGCCTGGATACGACCCCGCAGAATTGTTCCTCGATCCTTCTCTGAGCCTGCCCAAGCTCCGCATTGCTCAACGCTTGCTTGCTCGGCGTCTGGGTTTCCGCAATCTACTCGACGTGATTTCTCTCGACCCGAGCATGGTGCGTGGGAGCCATGGGCATCGGCCCCAGGACCGCTCTCTGTGGCCGGTCATCATGGGATCGCCGGGTGTGGTTCGTCCGGAGGGTCAGTCGTTGCGACACACAGACGTGCACTCGATCATCTTGTCAACGCTGACCGGCGCGAAAGTGCAGGGCGGGCAAGGTCACGCGGAGGAGTGAGATGAAGCCGCGTATGCTCATCGCAGGGGATGATCGCACGCGTGCGATCGCGTGTGCCGAAGCCGCTGGCTTCGAGGTGGTCGAACGAAACCCCGCGGTCGTTCTTTGTCACGGTGGTGACGGAACGTTGCTTCGGGCCGAGCGAATGTGGCCAGAAATTCCGAAAATCCCCGCACGGTTGGGCAAAGGCGCTCAGTTGTGCGAGCAGCACTCGCTTGACTCGATTCTCGATCGTTACCGGCGAGATGAGCTGGAGTGCTCGAAACTTGAGATGTTGCAGTGCTCTCTGGGTGAGTCTCGTTTCTTTGCACTTAACGATGTCGTGTTGCGAAATGACAATCCTGCGCTGGCACTTAGGTTTCGTTTGTTTGTGGATGATGTCGAGTTGGGCTCTGAAACCACTGGTGACGGAGTTGTGCTGGCCACGCCATTCGGCAGCACGGGCTACTATCACACGCTCACGAGGCAGCGATTCGAGGAGGGCATCGGAATCGCATTCAACAACTGCACGCGCGCAGCCCTGCCTCCGGTCGTACTCGATTCAAGTCGCGTGGTGCGTGTTGATGTGACTCGGGGGCCGGGAGTCCTTACGCATGACAACGATCGGCGGACGGTTCACCTTCGACAAGGTCACCGATTTGAAATCTCTCGCGCCGAGCGGGTGGCCACTGTTCACGGACTGGATGCGCTGGCCTGTCAGACGTGTTTTCGTTACGACGCCGAGACCTTCAATCCGCACTGACCAGGCCTTTGCGAGGTCGCCTCACCAGTCAAAGGTGTCTTCGATATCTTCGGGATGCCGGCCTGAGTCTTCCTTGTCCGAGGACTTGGACTTGCTGGACTGACTCTTGGAGTCGGCCGTACTCGCTCTGGACGATTTGTTGCGGTCGCTGCCGGAAGAGCGACCTCCGCGGCGACCTCGTCGACGCCCCGATCCGCCTGAAGATTTATTGGAAGAATCTCCACGGCTGTTGTTTTTTCGCTCGGGGCGGCGCTTGGACTCGGTGTCGTTCTCCGATGATGCCTTCGAGGAAGGCGTATTTTTGGTTTCCGTGGCCGTCGGCGATTTCGTCTCGCTCGCGCCCTGTGTCTGATTGTTGCGGCCCCTTCCTCCACGCCTTCGCCGGCGCCGTGAGCGTCGTCGGCCGGATGGGGCTGCACCTTCGCCTTGTTGAGAACCGGTTGATGCTGTGGAGCTGCCTGGATCTTTTTGCTTGCCGTGCGCAGCCTCTTCGTTTCCGGACGATGTCTGCTGTCCTGAAGTCTGAGCCTGGCCTGACCCCCGTGAGTTGGAGTGGGATTGCGCTGTACTGCCGGTGGGGGGCGAAGAGGTTTCGCTGCCTTCTCCAGTTGATCGCCCAACCACTCGCTTGAAAAATCCCTTGAGGCGCCCCGCGAATCCAGCAGAAGACGTCTTGCGAGTCGGTGTGGAGGCGGACGGAGTTTTAGCTTCGACCTCTTTGGGTTTGCTCGGAGGCGGGGGGGGCGGCCCGCGGTCCTGGGATGGCTGCGCGCTGTGAGCGCGAGAGCTTTGTCTGTGTTGCGGTGCGCCGCCTTTGCGTTCGGACGAGCTTTTTTCTGCCTGCTCGTGGGGGCGTTCCTGTTGGCTGGCGCGAGAGCCTCCGCGGCGCCGTCCGCTCCGACGACGGGGACGCTTGCGAGCCGGCTCGGCTGATTCAGACGGCGTGGATGTGAGATTCGGATGGCCGGGGACCGTCTCGTGGCCGAAATGGTCTGCCAACCTCATGCACCAGCGTGCATGGCACTCCGGATCAGCAAGTCCAGCCAGGCTGCGTACGTAGAGTAGATCGAGGGCTACGACGGTGGTGTCGCGAGCCAGGAACTCTTTCATACGGAAACGGCGTCCTCGTCGACTGCGCTCGAGGCGAGACTGGTTCAGCATGAGTTGCGTCGCTGCGGCGACGTCTCTGCGTGGGATGTTCATGCGCAGGGCCGCAGGGGCCATGAGATCTCGTGCTGCGATGAGTGGATCCAGGCGCTCGGAGTTGCTGAGCACGCTGCGCCAGACGTCATGAAAGAGAAGCGCCAAAACAAAGGAGTTATCGACTCCGCGCTTGGCTCGATCCACATGATCGAGTGCGGCACCAAGTCGCCGACACTCTTCAGGATGTTTCGTCCAGTGTTCGGCAAGTTCTGGCAGGAGGCGCTCGAGCAAGCCGTAGTCCAAGAGTAACTCAAGTGCGCGGCTTGCTGCGCCGCACGTCATCATTTTGTAGATCTCTTCGAGCACGCGAGGTGGCGCGCTGCGATCGATCTGCTCTGCAGATGCGTGCATGGCTGCATCAAGCGATGGGTCCATCTTTAGCCCGAGTCGCGCAGTGAATTTTACGGCGCGCAGCATGCGAACCGGATCTTCTGCGATGCGAACCGTGGGATCGCCGATGGTTCTCAGGATTTTGTTGCCGATGTCATCGACGCCACCGACGTAGTCGATGACTTCGTCCGTGAGGACGTCGTAAAGCAGTGCGTTGATCGTGAAGTCGCGCCTCAGCGTGTCTTCTTCTGCTGTGCCGTAGACGTTGTCCCGCGTGATGAGCAGGTCGTCCGAGTGAGGGCTTTCTGCTGCATCGCCATGGTCTGAATCTTGAACGGGCTCGTCTTTTTCAGCGTCGGCGTCGTGCTGGTTGGAGTCGGGGGGGGCGCCTACTGAGCTCGGATTCTTGCGGAAGGTGGCGACCTCAATGATGTGGCTGCCAAAGTGGACGTGCGCGAGCTTGAACCGCCGCCCGATGATCCGGCAATTGCGGAAAACTCGACGGATCTGGCGAGGGCGAGCCTCGGTGGATGCGTCAAAGTCTTTGGGGATGTGTCCGAGCAGTAAGTCCCTGACGCAGCCACCCACGAGATAGGACTCGTAGCCAGCTTCGCGAAGTTTACGGACGACGGAGACGGCCTGCGGGTCAAGGCTGGCCGGAAAAATGATGGTGTTCGCGTGGCGAACAGGATCTGGACTCATCGAGTTATGCGCTCTGCGTAGGTCGCGGACCGAATCCATTCGATTCGATCCGACTCGTCTCTCCTGAGTGCGCTGCCGACAAACGTGCCGGCACAGCCATTCAGGGTTGCGCGCAAGGTGTCCGGGGTGATGCCACTGGTCGTCAAAGCAGGGGCAGAGCCGACGGGTCGTTGAGAGCGGGAGCACCGATTTTGCGAGGTCGCATGTTGGCTTTCGACGTTTGCCAGAATCATGAGATCCGCTTCCAGTGCTTCCCGCCTTCTCAGCAGTACATCGGCTTGGTCCTGTATCAGTCGCTGGTCCGTGATCGTTGCTCTTGTGAGAACGCTCACCTCGAGGAGGTTCGCATGCGACGCCACGGTGACCCTGAGACTTGCCAGGGCACCGTTCCGAAAGCCATGGGATCCCGAGAGGGATTCTGGTGGCTTCGCCGACAGTTCGCGCCGCGACGACCATCGAAGCGATGGTTTCGGGGGCTGCGTCGCCGGCAGGAAATGGAACATCGTTATATTCTCGACCACGAGGTCGGTGAAACCCAGGTCCTGGAGGATGAGTGCGTCCTCGAAAGCGTGCCGTGCTACGTCTTCGATCGGGATAGCAGCCCCCGGCGCTCCGGGGAGGGCCGGCAGATGCAGCACGCCGATCAACCACGGACGGGAGCAGACTCGCAGGGAGGTCACAGCCGTCGAGGCTGATGGGACACCTTGCACACCGCGGATTATGCGCTCCTGAGCGTCTGGAGCAACCGGCCAATCCAGCTTGTCTGCTATCTCGTCACAGAGGCGGCCATCCGCTATCGTCCTCACATGTTGGTCGACGCCACGTGAGTTCTCTCCATCCCATGACAAACGCGCCCCTGGAGCTTCTCGGGACCCCAGGGGGTGTCGAGGTCCATCTGCAGCAGACCGCCCGTTTCAAGGCAGTCCACCTGCATTGGCTTCTAGAAGCCCCTCTCGATACGGGGCGGACGGCTCGAGCCATTTTGCCCGACCTTCTGACGCGTGGAACGGCCAGATTTCCTGATCTGGCGGCCCTCTCGGCACGGTGCGAAGAGCTCTACAACACCGACCTGCTGGCAGGGGTGACCGCCCATGGGACCCGCCAGCTTCTGCGATTTGGTGTGGAAACCATTGCCGATGAGTTCTCATTCGATGGCCCTCTTTATGTGAGAGCGCTCGATCTGCTGGCCGAGGTCCTGCAGAAGCCACCGCTGGTGAAGGGGGCTTTTCGCCCGGATCACCTCGACCAGGAGCGGGTCAACTTGGCTCGCTCCATCGAGGCGTTGGTCGATGACAAGCCCCTGTATGCCTACCGACGTCTGGTCGAGGTCATGCACGAGGGGACGCCTTTTGCACTCCACTCCTGGGGGGAGGCCGAGGAGGCTCGGGCGCTGACGGAAGGCCAGGTTCACGAGGCCTGGGACTTCGTCAGGACTGAGGCTCCGGCTCGACTGATGATTGTGGGGGACATCACCCCCGAACAGGCTCTGGAGACGGCTGAGCAACTTTCAGGTGTTCGTGCCCGTGCGGTGCCTGCCAGCCCTACGGCTGCGCCTGGATCCCCTGCAAGGGCTGCTCGCGTCGTAGAAGAGAGTCAGCCCTTGGCGCAGAGCCGCCTGGCGATGGGCTTTCGCCTGCCACCCACACGCTTGCCGGGAGCCGCATGCCAGCTGATGTCTCTTGTGCTGGGTGGAGGCTCGCATTCGCGTCTTTTCAAGCGCGTCCGTGAAGCTGAGAGCCTCGCGTACGGGTGCGGTTCATCGGCCATGCTCGACAGCGCCACTCTGATCGTGCAGGCGGGAATGGACGATGCACATGTCGAGAGGGTGCGGGAGCTTGTGCTCGAGGAACTCCAACGGCTGGGAACCGAGGGGGTGGAGGAGGAAGAGTTCGACTTGTCTGTTCGGGCGCAGCGTCGCCGCCTGAGTGTCCTTCGAGACTCTGCCGGCGGTTCACTTGGATTTCGCCTGGCGGGCCTGATGAGCGGCCGCGCCACCACTCCTGAGCAGGCTCTCGATCAACTCGAGGCCGTCAAACCCGCGGAGATTGCCGCTGTGGCTGCCGAGTGCACTCTAGACTCCACGTTTGTCCTTCACGGTAACGCCGAATGAAACTCGAGCCGATTGAGAACAGCCTTTCTGAGACGATCTTGGGAGGTTTCTCCAGTCGAGGGTTGCGTGTCCTTGTGAATCCCCGTCCCGAGTTCGTCGGAACATTCGGCGCGCTGGGAACAAACTTTGGCTCCGTTGATCGAGTGGGCAATGGGCAAGGTCAAGTGATTCCGGAGGGACTTGCTCACTTCCTTGAACACAAGTTGTTCGAGGATCAGATGGGCGATGTGTCAGACCGGTTCAGCGCCCTGGGCGCCAGTACGAATGCCATGACCGGCTTTAGCGGAACGACATACATTTTTTCGTCGATGAACGAGGTCTCGGCTTGTCTCGAGCTGCTGCTCTCTTTTGTTCAGACACCATGGTTCACCGATGAACTCGTGCAAAAAGAGCAGGGGATCATCGCGCAAGAAATCCGGATGTATGACGATGATCCGGACTGGCGCATTTTCTTCGGGCTGCTGCGCTGTCTGTATGCATCGCACCCCGTCCGGGACAACATTGCCGGGAGCGTCGAGTCGATCGCGGAGATTGATGCGGCGACATTGCACCGTTGCTACAAGTTGTTCTATCACCCGCGCAACATGTGCCTCTCTCTCTCGGGCGCACTGGACCCGGAGGTCGTCGCCGAAGTGGTCGAACGCGATCAGGCAACACGGCCTCTCGATGAGTTGGCCCCGCATGTGCGTACCAACCCCGAGGAAGAGCTGCTTCCAACTTCTGATCGTCACGAAGAAGAACTGTCCGTCTCACGACCTCGCTTGTTGCTGGGCGTGAAGGAGACAGTGCTGGGTGGGGGGCCACTTGAGGTGGCTCGGCGGCAACTCTGCTCGCGGATTGTTCTGGATGCTCTGTTTGGTCGAGCAAGCGATGCTTATCAGTCACTCTATTCTGACGGCTTGGTGGACGAGAGCTTTTCAGCCTCTTACTCCGGAGAGCCAAGCTTTGGATTTTCGACTCTTGGAGGCGACACCGACGAGCCGGATCAACTCGAAGACCGTCTTCGAGAGACGCTCGCGAAGGCGCGCCATGAGGGGCTGGGGGTCGCGGCACTCGAACGAGTGCGCCGAAAAATACATGGCATGATTTTGCGTTCGCTGGATTCGACGGAAAATATTGCCTTTGGAATGCTCTCGGAGCATTTCCATGGTTTGAAGCCGTTCGCAGCGCTGGAACTGGTGGAGCAGCTCACCGTGGAAGAACTCGACAATCGACTCCGCGAGCACTTCCGTGAGGATGCGTTTGCGGTGTCCCTGGTGAGGCCGTGCGGAAGCTAACTCACCGCGTCTTGGTGGGTGGGACGGCAAGTGGCAAGAAAGCCGTTGCGGCGAGCCTCTGTCGCCGGCATGACTTGCTCCCGCTCTCGATGGACTCGATGAAGGTTTATCGTGGCATGGACATTGGCACCGATAAGCCGCCCAGAGCGTTGATCGAAGAGCTCGATTGGCGACTTCTCGATCTCGTGGGTCACGACGAGAGGTATTCGGCTGGTCGTTGGGTCGGTCAGGCGGCGGAGCTTGCGAATCAGACGGAGCAGTCTCTGCTTTTTGCCGGGGGGACTCCGCTCTACTTGCGTCTGCTCCTGCGCGGAATTGTTCCGGTACCACCTGGGAACGCAGCACTGGAAGCAGAGCTGGAAGCGCTCTGGGAGCGTGAGGGAGAGGCACACTTCCGCGAGCAACTCGCTGAAGTCGATCCCGAACTGGAGGGTCGGCTGTTTCCTGGCGACAAGAAACGCCTGGTGCGCGGTCTCGAGGTTCACCGACTCACCGGGCGTCCACTCTCCGACTGGCAGAGAGAAGAGACGGTTCGGCCCCTCGAGGGGCAGTTTCTGGTCGTGGCGCTACGTCATGAAGCGCCCGAGCATGAGCGACGGGTGCGGAGTCGCGTGTCCCGGATGTTTGACGAGGGGTTCCTGGACGAGGTGACGGCGCTGCTTGCGCATTCGCCCTTTGGGCGGGAAGCAGGGCAGTCCATTGGCTACGCAGAGGCTCAGGAGGTTCTTGCGGGGCGCATGACTCAGGAGGCGGCCATCGAGCGCATTGCGATCAGAACACGTCAACTCGTGCGCAAGCAGCGCATGTTCTTGTCGTCCTTTCCCGAGATTCAGTGGGTGGACGTTCGTCCGGGCGAGTCAGAAGAAGATCTCGCCGCGCGTGTCGGAGAGTGTCTCTGCCTGGACTGAGTCGCGCCGTGACTCAGTTCTGCGCGTTCGGGGGAAGTGAGTTCGTCGGCGGAAGCGGCCTTTCGGCCTCTTCGTTTCGGATGCGTGACATGACTTCCTGGAGGGCTGCTTCGATTTTGCTTCGGGTCGGTCCCGGGCGGAGTCGTTGCCAGCACTGTTCGAGCACCTCGTAGACTTCCTGATCCTGGAATTGCTCGCGATTCAGCCAGGCTTCGAGCAAGACCTCGAGGGCGAAGCTGTTGCCAGGGTTCTGGTTGAGTTGCTCCGTGAGCAGAGCAAGCCCCTCCTGCGTTCTTTCCTGAAGCAGGACGATGCGGGCGTGCAGAGCAAAAATTTCCTGAGCCAGACGGGCGGGGACTGGCTCTGGGAGGTCAGAGATGGCTGCTTCTGCTTCGGAGAGTTCGCCAGCCACCATCTGATCCACGATGAGCGAAAGAGCCATGTCGACGTTGTTTGGATGGCGCAAGGCGCTACGGCGCCGGAGATTGCGATCGGCGGCTTGGCGCTCCGGGGCCATGACAGTCGCTTCGAGCAGTGCGGGACGGGCGCCTGGTCCTCGATCGAGACTCAGGTCCATCGCCGCATCGGCTCGCTCGCGTTGGCCGAGAATCTCGGCCACCAGGGCGATTTGCGCCCAGCTGGCAGCGACCATGGAGGGGGGGACATCTCTGACGCCGCCGAGAATGATGGTCTCGGCTTCGGCTGCCTCGAGGTCATTCATGGCGAGCAACTCGCCGATGCGTGCGGCGCGCAGCCAGGCTTCGGCCTGGGGGATGGGCATGGAGGCAAGTCCCGCGGCAATGGCCTCGCTCCCTTCCTGAGCTCGCCCCATGCTCATGAGCAGATTGACTCTCATGAGTTGGAGGTCGGTGTCGCGTGGCTGGAAGGTCAGGCCGCGTTCCAGAAGGCGCAGAGCCTCTTCTGGGGAACCGTTGTTGGCGGCAGCCGCCACGGAGTAGGCCCAGATGCCGGGAAGCAGGGGTTCATAACCCCTCACCTCGGCAAGGATTTCGGGTGAGCCGCGAGATTTTGAAATCTCGATGTTCGCAAAGCGTGCTCGGCTGGCAGCCCCACAGGCGGTCAGCAAGGACAGCCCCAGCAACGCAAACAGGAGCGAGCGTGACAGCATGAGCGTCATCCTTACCCTGTCCCGCGAAGAAGAGCGCACGAGTCGGCGGGTCAGCGCCGCCTCATCGATTGAATCGATTGAGAGTGAGCAGGGGCTCACTCAGGGTGTCAGCGGTGCATGGGGCCCGTGGCGTAAGACGGGTCCACCCATTCGATCGTCGGATCATCCCAGTCCAGGCCAAGCACGTACTTGTCCCACCGGCGGTGGGCGTTGTGGCCGGCACGGCCCCAGGCGTTGCGGACGTCCTGGCCATGGTCAGAGAAAGGCGACAGACAGCCAGTCGTCAAGACCAGGAGGGCCAGAGCAAGAGCCGAACGACGGAGTAGCTTGGAAGTCATGTCGAGATCCTTGGAATGGATTCAGGGGGCCAGAAACGTAGCAAGGCCCTCGGTAAGTGTCAAAGTAGGGATAGGACAAGAGTCTGATGAGGCAACACGGTGCCCGGCAAGGCTACACTGAACAACACCGGATCGGCTCTTATGCGCTCATCATTTCTCCCCGCCATCCTGATACTGCTCCTCCTGGGGCTGGCTTTCCTCATGCCTGGCCGGGATGAGGCAGGCATCGCCAGCGGGCCCTATATGTTGCCTGGGTCGGCTGCTGTCGGGCCAGATGTGGCTGCAGCCTTGCTGGGGCTCCCACGGCTGGAGTTGCTGGATCCCCCTGGCTGGGTGGTCCAGCGCGGCGGACAGGACGAGGTCCTCCGGTCGCTCGACCGCCTCTCGTGGGGCAGCCACGACGCGATCCGGGCCTCGATCGCCACTCTGGAGGAGCACCCGCGTGGTCTGGCGAAAGAGGTGCTGTCCCGGATGGAGGCCCTCCCCGACCACGACATGATTCACCTGTCCAAGCTTGTTTCCATGCTGGCCTATGACTCGGAAGACACGCCGGGGGTCATGGAAGAGCTCACCCGGTGCGGGTTGTCGCCCAACGGTCTGGTCTCCAAGGCAGCGCTTCGAGTGCTTGGGCAGCACCCCTCTTCGGTTGCCCTGGGTGCCATTCTGGAGCGCCGCAACGACGCCGAACTCGATGTGAGAGATGCCGCACGATCTGCTCTCGTGACTCGAGTGCGCAACGGAGACCTTGAAGCACTTGCCTACATGCTGGCTGATCTCGAAGAGCGGCCGCATGACCCTGAGATCCGTTTCTTTAATGCGCTGGCGGATGTTCCGACCGACCCGCGGGTTTTGTCGGTGTTGAGGAGTATCACAGATCAAGCCGATTACGCCGTAGGGATCGAAGCGCTGGCGACGCTCGCAACGCACGGCGACACCCGTTCCATCGAGGAGTTGGAGCGGATGATGGTGAGCGATGACATGGCGGAGCGGATCAACGGAACCCACATGGCCGCACGTTCGGGGCAAATCCTCGGAGTGGACTCCTGGCGCAAGATCGTTGACCGCAGAGAGCGGCAGCCGGTCCTGATGTTGATGTCCATCATGAATCTGGCCATTCGCGAAGGGCATAGCAGTGCGCCCTTGGCGGTCGAACTCATCGAACGCATGGGACAGGACCCCACGCATCCGGCTCAGTCGGAATCGCTCGATTTGCTCTTCGGGATGGGGCATCCATGGGGTGTGGAGCGCACGCGAAACGAGATTCAAACGGCGGTCGGACCCTTTTTGTCGCAGACAGTGGAGCGTGTGGATCGCGAAGGTGGTGAACTCGGACCGGAATTCGCAGAGCTAGCCTACGAGCGACTGGCGCAGCCTGATCTCGGTGACATCGAGCGACTGTTGTTGTGTCGCTTGCTGGCCTCGGTGGACCCGGTGCGTGGCGCAGATGTGATTGTGAGCTATGTCATAGACGGCACGAATCCGGTAGGCGTACTCGACCTGATGAGTCAGCTTTCACGGCTTGGTGATCAGGGTTTGCGTCGACTTCAAACCGAAGTTGGCTCAAACCGAGGCGCAGGGCTTTACTTGCTACTCGCTTCGCAGGTCGGAGGCGCCGAGAGCTTGCCGGTGATCGAGCAGATCTCCATGGACATGTCTCTCGACCCAGTGGTGCGTCAGTACGCGCTGGACTCTATTGTTCGGGTTCGGGGAGGAGATCGCGAGGGAACGCTCCGGCGGGTGGCGCAGGTCGCCGAGGATCAGCAGGTGCGAGACCGGGCCTACCTTCTGTTCTGGAACTATCTATGAGGGTCAGAGGCGACCCGCCTGGATCGAATCACCGGGGGGAGTGCCACCACGTGGCCTGTCGGGCTTGGCCGATGGTTTTTTCGGGAAACGAGGGAGGGAATCCTTCTTGAGTCCCGCTGCGTCCCACTTCGTTCTGCCCGTGCCAGATCTCTCCTCTGTGATCGCTGTGAAACTCGATGTCGCCTGTGACGCCAAAAATGCGTGGCCAGGCGCGCAGAACCCATCCCGATCCGCGGCGACCTGTTTCCGGGTCCACGATGCTGGTGAGTCCGAGTCCGTAGACATAGAACTCGCCTTCCGCAAACGCACTGCGGTCGTCTCCGACGCCCTGAAGGGCAACAAGCCCCGGCTGTTCGGCCAGTCGAGCCAGACGCCTCGTGGGAGGGTCTCGCTCGGTGATGCTGCTTTGCAGGACTCCTACCAAGCCGTCGAAGCGCTCGGTCATGACGAGTTCGTTGGCGCGGATTCGCTCCGATCGATGGACGGCTCTTTGCCTGAGGGCCACCGCCAGCAGCAGGAGTGCTATGAGCAGAACGATTCCGTAATAGCGCGACACCTTCGGGCGAGCTCCTCGAGGGGGCGTCATATTAGCAGTCAGCTCCCCTTGAGCGGAGGCCTCTCGTTTTGCGAGCAAGGTTGGCAAGAGAGGGAGGATCTCGGTGTCTACTCGCTTTGCGATAATCATGAGATGAAGGCGTTTTTCAGATGAGTCGAAATGAGGCCCGGCCAGTGGCGGAGCGCCTGCGTGATGCGGGTTACCAGGTGGTGTTCGCAGGTGGAGCAGTGAGGGATCGACTGCTGGGGCGATGCGAAGGTGATGTCGACATTGCGACCTCGGCGACGCCGGGTCAGGTCATGGCGTTGTTTGAGAAAACCATTCCGGTGGGTGAGTCGTTCGGTGTGATCAAGGTGGTGCACCGAGGCGAGGTCTATGACGTGGCGACGTTCCGTACAGATGTTGGGGGCGCAGACGGTCGGCATCCCGAGAGCGTCCAGGCTGCAACGCTTGAAGACGACGTTTTGCGTCGAGACTTCACGATCAATGGTCTGGTTGAAGATCCATTCACCGGCGAGGTGTTCGACTGGGTCGGTGGGCAGGCAGATCTCGCGGCAGGCGTGGTGCGGGCCATCGGAGATCCAGCTGAACGCTTCGAGGAGGATTCCTTGCGGCTGTTGCGGGGTGTTCGTTTCGCCAGTTGCCTTGGCTTTGAGCTCGAACCCGAAACCGCTTCGGCCATGCGTGCTGGGGCCGAGGGCTTGCGCCGCATTGCGCTCGAGAGGGTGCGCGAGGAACTGTTCAAGATGCTTGCGTCGGGTGGTCGTCGCCGAGCGGTCGAACTCTTGGATGAAACAGCGTTGCTGCCTCTTGTGTTGCCAGAGATCTCGGCGATGCACGGAGTCGAACAACCACCGGAGTACCATCCGGAAGGCGATGTGTGGATTCACACGCTGTTGGCTCTTGAGGGACTCGGGCCGGAGCCGGTGTCACCGGAACTGGCGCTGGGGACTCTCTTGCACGATGTGGGAAAACCACCCACGTTTCGTGTGGGTGAAGACCGCATTCGATTCGACGGGCATGTCGATCTGGGTGCGGAGATGGCAGATGCCATCTGCGAGCGATTGCGCTTGAGTCGAGACTCTCGGCGGCATGTTGTTGCGCTGGTGAAAGACCACCTTCAGTTCATGAATGTTCCGAACATGCGCTCCTCGACGTTGAGGCGTTTCATGGCACAGGATCATTTCGAGGACCTGATGCTTCTTTACCGGGCAGACTGTGGTGCGAGTCACGGCCAATTGAGCGCCTTGCCGACCATCGACGCCATGCGCGCCCAACTGGCCGAGGAAGCGCTCGTCCCTCCGCCCCTGGTGCAGGGGATCGATATCTTGGCGATGGGTGTGGCGCCAGGACCGCGGGTCGGCGAGTTGCTGCGCGCTGTCGAGGATCGCCAACTCGAGGGAGATCTCGTCGACCGAGAGGCTGCGTTGATCTGGTTGCGCGAGTCGTTGACCGAGGAGCGTGGCCCAGGCTCCTGAAGCCGCGGGACGCGAACCGGTCAACTCGGTGGGAAGCGTCGCATGAGGAGCCGGGAAACCAGGAACATGACGAGCACCGTCGTTCCGAGTTGCACATCACCCGCGCCGTAGCAAACGCCCGCGCCAAGTAGATAAACGTTGGAGAGGGCGACGCCTGTCACCCGAGGGCGGGGTTGAGTTTTCCAGGCAATGGCAAGTCGAATCGCCGCCAGTGCAAAGAGAAGTGAGGGGTCGCTGCTCCCGGGCGCTGTGGTTGCCATCCAGCCCAGAGCGAGTAGCAGGAGCATGTCGAGCGTGAGTCCTACCCGGCTCCAGATGCCGCCCTCTGCTTCGTCATCTGTCGACGCGTGAAGCGCAGCGCCGGTGACATAAAGGGCATAGATCGCACAGATCACGAAGGGTGAGAAAGCCGTGATCGGAAGTTCTTGGAGTGCCTGCAACCCGGCTGTGGCTGCGGTCGCACCCAGGAGCATGTCGAGGCCTCGGAGCACTCCAAGGGACAGGCAGCCTGCCACTCGATGTGGCTTCAAGACATAGTGGTAGGCCGCTGTGAGAGAGATGATCGCGAGTGTGATCACGAGCGTACCTGGAGCCGCAAGACTCGCGGCGAGGGCGCCCAGGGTGAGCAACCCAAAGGTGAACTGGGCCATGCGGAGGGTGATGGCCCCACGTGGAAGCGGGCGACTGGGCTTGCGCGCAGAGTCGTCAGCTCGATCTGAGAGCGCATTCTGGGCCATGCCTGCGCCGAGCAGAAAGACGCCACATGCGGAGGCAGCGATCAAGGGCCGCAACTCTCCGCCGGTAGGTGGCGTTGTCGGGGAGTCGCAAAGAGCGGTCGCCACGGCCCAGCCGGCCGCGACATCGGAAATCGGGGTGAGCAGCAAGGGGGCCCGAAGAAGTTCGAGCAGGGCCATGAAGCCTTGATGACCGGGTGGCTGGCGAAGGTTTGCTTCGCGTGGGTCCACTTCGTTGCTGGTCAAATGAAGTTCGTGAAGTCGTTGAAGGTGACGTAGACCATCAGCGCGAGAATGGCCACGAAGCCAGCGAGTTGTGCGTTCTGCATGAAACGCTCGGACAGTCGGCTGCCTTTCACTTTTTCACACAACAGGAAGATGATCTGGCCGCCATCGAGAACAGGTATGGGCAAGATGTTGATGAGACCCAGGTTGACCGAGAGGGCAGCCAGGAACATCAAGAGCTTGGCGAAGTCCCATTTAGCGGCCTCGTATGTGATCACCGAGATGGCGATGGGGCCGCCCAGGTTCTCGGTGCCGACCTCGCCCGTGAAGAGTTTCCCGAGTGTGAGTGCGGTGTTTCGGATCGAGTTGATCGAGGAGTCAAAACCGGCCTTCATGGCACTCAGAAAGCTCATGTCGTAGACGACTTCGAGCGTCGTGGGTGCTATGCCGAAGTCGTAGGCCAGCAAGGGTCTTGCTCTGACAGTCAGCTGTTCTTCATCGCCGTGGCGCATGAAGTTCACCGTATAGTCCACCTGATTGGGCTGGCTCTCGATGAATCGTTTGAGCTCGGTGAAGTTGCTCAGGGGCATCTCGTTGAGTGAAAGAATGAGATCGCCGTCTTGCATCCCTGCTTGATCGAGAGAGCCCTCATCAACCACCTGAATTCTGAGGGGGCCGGTCAGGTCTTGGGTAAAGCTGACATCGCGCTCGAGGAGGCTCGCCATGAGTTGCTCACCGAGAGGGATCTCACGTGCCGTACCCTCTCGTAAAATATGGAGGCTGCCTGGATTACCCGTCGCTTGAAGTGCGTGAATGGCTGCGCGCAGCTCTTTCTCAGAGACCACATCAACCTCTCCAACGCGCATGACGATGTCGTCCATGTGCAGTGGGAAGCTAGGCGCTTCTGCATCGCGTCGGAGCCCGTGGATTCGAGTGGAGGCCGGGGCGGCTCCGAGCATGGGGGTCGCGGTTTCAATCTCGATGGGCGAGGGCTCGACAACGAAGCTGAGCGGCTCTCCGTCGCGTTCAACATGCAGAGTTGCGGCTTTCGGGCGTCCCACGAGTTGCGAGAGCGCGATCGTTGTTGTGACCAGCCTCTCCTCGACGAAGGTGCCGATCTGCAGATCTTCAACTCCCGTGAGGATGTCGCCCTCTTGAAGGCCTGCTTTCGTTGCGGGGCCGTCTTCTCTCACCTGAAGAGTCGGAAGCTGAAAGGCGCTGATGCCAAGGTCGTACCGGCTGTCGTCGGCGCTGCGCTGCAGCGCGAATCGCCTCTCGAGCAAGTTGCCGTCGCGACGGACGACAGCCGTGGTGTCGTTCGGGTCGCTGAGTGCGATTTCGAGCCAGACGTCGGAGAGTCCGTACACGCGGTTGTCATTGACGGAGACGAGCTCGTCTCCGGGTTGCAGGCCGGCTGTCCAGGCAGATCCGCCAGGTGCGATGTCTCCGATGACAGGCGCAACGAAAGGGGCGCCGATGGCAAACCCGATGGGGAAGAGGACGAAGGCCAGCAGGAAATTCACGGCCGGGCCCGCTGCAAAGATGATGAAGCGCTGCCAGATGGGCTTGTTGTTCAGGTCATCCTCTTGGGGAGCTCGCTCGGTCTCGTCCGTGTATTCGTTGTATTCCCCGGCCATTTTGACGTAGCCACCAAGCGGGAAGGCAGAGATGCGGTAGTCCGTGTCACCGTGATTCCAGCCGAAGAGACGCGGGCCGAACCCAAGCGAAAACACTTCGACGCGAACCTTGAACAAACGGGCCGCGAGGAAGTGACCGGCCTCGTGAACGAAGATCAGCAAGCTGATGCCGAAGACAGCGAGAAGGATGGTTCCGGCGTTGGCGACGAAGTCTTGCATGAAGGCTCTTAACGAGACGGCTGGAGAATGGACGTTGAGTGAGTGCGGACAGCCGCGTCCGTTTCAAGGATCGACTGCAGTCCAGGATCGAGTTGAGATGGAAAGGTGTCGAGGGCGTCCTGAACCACGTCAGGAATCTCCTGGAAGGGCAGGCGTCCGGCGAGAAAGGCCTCGACGGCAATCTCATTCGCGGCGTTGAGGATGGTTCCCGCCAGTCCTCCTTCGCGCGCAGCTCGCTCGGCGAGGGAGAGGCAGCGAAACGTCTCGCGGTCAGGAGACTCGAATGTGAGTCCGTTGAGTCGATTGAGATCTGCAGGGCCCTCGGGGCTGGAGAGCCGGGCCGGATAGCCAAGTGCATAGCGGATCGGCAAGCGCATATCCGGTGGGCTGAGTTGTGCGAGCAGTGCTCCGTCTACATATTCGACCATGGAGTGCACGATGCTCTGGGGGTGGACAACGACGTCGACTTTGTCCTGACTCACGTCGAAGAGGTGGCACGCCTCGATGACCTCAAGGCCTTTGTTCATGAGTGTGGCACTGTCGACCGTGATGCGAGGACCCATCTCCCATGAGGGGTGCTTGAGCGCTTGCTCGACTGTGACGCTGGCCAGCGCCGCGCTGTCCCAGCCTCGAAACGGCCCTCCCGAGGCTGTAAGGATGATGCGCCGTAAACCGTTGCGATCTTGCCCCTCAAGGCACTGAGCAATGGCGGAGTGCTCGCTGTCGACTGGAATCAGGACGGAGCCTGAGCGGGCACACGCCTCTTTGATGAGATGGCCGGCGAGAACCAGGCTCTCTTTGTTGGCAAGTGCCACCACGGCACCCGAGGAGGCCGCTGCAAGCGAGGAGCGAAGTCCCGCGGCTCCTGTGATGGAGCAGACGACCACGTCCGGCTGGGTGGATTCGACGAGCTCAACAAGCCCGTCGGCACCTTCGAGAAGCCGACAGCCCGGGGGAAGCCGCTGGATGTCGCGGCGCAGTTCGTTGGTCGCCTCTGCGCCTGTCAAGCAGACGGCTTCGGCAGACACATCCCGGGCCTGGGAAGCCAGGGCGTCGACGGAGGTGTGGGCCGAGAGCCCCACGACCTGGTGGGTTTCCTGGAGCCCGGAAAGTACGTCGAGGGTCTGCTTGCCGACGGAACCGGTCGACCCAAGGACGAGGATGCGTTTCACCGTGAGAGCCACCAGGGACAAGAACGAGCGCTGGACCGAGGGCTTGTCCTCGGATTCCAGATGGAATCCCGGCGATTATAGCGCGAGGCCCCTCTGGTATCCTCCGCCGGATGTTCCCCCGATTTTGCATCGCGTGCGGTGACCGTCTGCAGCCCCAGGAGATCGAGGGTCGGTCCCGGCAGGTTTGTCCGAGCTGTGCTCATATCGCCTGGGAGAACCCCGTTCCTGCGGCCGCTGTGGCGGTTTGCCGCGAGCGTGAAGTGCTCTTGTGCCGTCGGACGATCTCTCCATATGAAGGGCTCTGGGGCCTGCCGGCAGGCTATCAGGAGGTCGATGAGACCATCGAGGCCACGGCCATCCGGGAGGTCCGCGAGGAGACGGGCTTGATCGTCAAGCTCACGGGGCTTGTGGATGTCTTCACAACTCCCGACGATCCTCGCAAGCCTTCTCTCCTGGTGGTTTATGGAGGTGAGGAAGTGGACGGTGAACTGGAGCCGGGAGATGAGTGCTCCGAGGTGGCCTGGGTGTCCCTCGATGAACTCCCTCGGGATATAGCCTTTGCAAACAACCGTGCCGTTCTCGAACGGCTCAGGACCGGAGAATCGCGCGCATGGTAGCCGAGAAATCACCACTCACTTACAAGGATGCAGGTGTCGACATCGATGCCGTGACGACGGCTCTGAAGAGTGTCGGCGACATGGCCAAGGCGACGCATAAGGATCCTCGCGTGCTCACCGGACTGGGGAGCTTTGGAGCGCTGTTCAAGGCAGACTTCGGTGACATGAAAGAGCCTGTGCTCGTGTCGAGTACGGATGGCGTCGGGACGAAGCTCATGGTCGCGCGGCGGATGCAGCGGTTTCATACCGTCGGCGCAGACCTTGTGAATCACTGCATTGATGACATCTTGGTGATGGGCGCTCACCCGCTGTTCTTCATGGACTACGTGGCCGCGGGTCACTTTGAGCCCGGGATGGTGGAGTCGATTGTGTCTGGCTTTGCGAACGCTTGCCAGGAGCAGGGCGTGGCGTTGATCGGTGGCGAGACTGCGGAGATGCCTGGGCTCTACGGCCGGGGCGACTTCGATCTGGCGGGGTTCATCGTCGGTGTTGTAGATCGGGCTGATGTGTTGGGTCCGGAGCGCGTCACCGCAAACGATGTGCTGATTGGCCTTCCGTCAACGGGTTTGCATACCAACGGATACTCACTGGCGCAGAAGATTCTCTTTGAGAATGCGGGTCTGTCGCCGGACGACACACTGCCGGGCTTGGAGGGCTCGGTGGGTGATGCGTTGCTCGCCACGCATCGTTGCTACCTCCCTGAACTGGGGCCGTTGTTGAAAGATTCGGGTTTGCATGCCTTGGCTCACATCACGGGCGGCGGATTTACCGACAATCTCCCGCGGGTGCTTCCAGAAGGCGTGGGGGCGGTGGTGAATCGTGATGCGTGGGAGGTTCCCCCGCTTTTCGCCGAGATGGCACGGCTGGGGCCTGTCGACCGCGATGAGATGGATCGCACATTCAACATGGGCGTGGGCATGATTCTTGTGGTCGAAAGATCGCAGGCAGATCGGGTCCTTGACGACCTTGGCAAGCGGGGGGCGACGCCCACGCTGGTTGGGCATCTCGAGGCGGCTGAGCGAGGAGTTCGTTACGAGGGCAGTCGTGAGCTGTAATTCCTGACGTGCCGTTCTCATTCAGCCTCTTCACGTTTGCCCTGTTGTTGCTCGTGGGGCCGATGGCGTTGGGTCTGACGCCTGGCTCGATTGGGCAGGACTCGAATGAGGGCTACGAAGGTCTGGCTGACGCGGGTCAGTGGGATGAGCTCATGAACCGGGCCGAGCTTCAAATGCTCGAGGATCCCGAGGACCTCGCAGCTGTCGCCTGGATCGGACGTGCAAGTTACGAGAAGTCCATTCTGCTCATGGGTGGCGATGAATTCTCGCGCAACCTGGGTCGGGCTCTCCTGGCCAGATCGATCGAATTCCTGGGTCGAGCTGTGGAAGCGGGTTCCGACGACTTGCCTGACTCGTCACGCGAATGGTGGTTTGCCGCTCGGTTGCAAGCCGGGCATGGATCTCAGCTCATGGTCGATCTCGAAAAATCCTGGTCGGAGCAGGGTGATGCCTATGCCGCATTTCTGAGGGGCTGGATGGTCAGGGATCTTCGCTTTGTGTCGGAGTTCGCGGCAGAGGATGCAGAGGCCTCTGGTTCCAGGAGTCTCCCGTGGTTTCAGCGAGCCTCGGATGCTGAACCTGCTCGTGCCGTATTCGCGCTTGCCTTGTCAGAGGCCTTTGCGGCGGTAGGTGATCGTTTGAAGGCGACGGAGGCCTGGGAGCGCGCACTGAAGGCAGGGGCAGATTCAGCAGGTCTTTTTGGCGTGTTGCTGGCGATTTATCCGGATCGGGAGCATGCCGCTTTGCGACTCGATCGACTTCGTCAACTCGCGCAAGCGTCAGACGGACAGCCGTCGATGACGATTTCATGGGCGATGGCACATGCGCTGGATGAGCTAGGCCAGATTGATGAAGCCGAGCGTGCGTTTGCAGAGGTCGCGCGCCGCGGCCATGAGCGCACGGCGGAATTTGACCGTGCGCACGCGCTTCTCCTGATGCGACTGGATCGACACATCGAGGCCGTGGCTCTGATGCAGCCTCATGCGGCGGCGCGTGATTGGGAGGCCTATACGGTCTTGCTCGACATCGCGGATTCGTTGGGACTCGCACGACGTTGGGAAGAGTCGTTCGCTGTTTACGAGGTGGTGAGGGCCATCGAGGCTCGAGATGAGCGGGCGGCACGCAATCGTGCGATCACCTTGTGGCGGGCCGGGCGGCACGAGGAGGCCCAGCAGGCCTGGAGAGAAGTGATGCTTCTGCTTCCGGGGAGAGCGGATGTCATCAACGATGCTGCTTTATCGGCTGCTGGTGCAAAAGATTTCGCCTTGTCACGCAAGCTCCTGGAGGAGTCCGCCATGCTTCCAGGCTCCGAGGACGCACGCGAGAATCTTGCGGCATGGCATCTGAAAAATCCGTCCGGTCAGCGGGCTGAAGCCGTCCATCTGCTTGACGGACTCCTTGCGGAGGAGCCTGAGCGCGACCGCGCACTCTATCTCCGCTTCTTGGCCGGGCGTTTGCCTGACCCAGGTGCACGATGAGTTGTGAACCGCTTCACGGGCTCGCTACACTTGTTTAGCGGAGAGTTCGTCAATTCGCAGGACGCCTGCGAATCTCCGTCCCCAGTAGGCCGCCCGCTGAGTGGCGGTGCTAACCAGGAGAGCTTCCGATGATCGCGAGTTTGCTACTGATCCCTGCACTGCTCATGTTGCCCCAAGGAGGTGACGGCGAAGCGCGCTCCGGAGTTTCTGATCGCGATCTCGCCAAGATGGGCAAGGAGATCGACGCGTTCTTCACGGCTCTCGACGAAGATGATCGCAAGAACCAACTTGAAGCGCTCGGCAAGCTGGAAACGGCGATGTCCAAGGCGGGCAAGAAAGCGAAGGCCGATCTTTCCATGCTGGCTTACACGGGGGATTGGGACTATGCACTTGAAGTTGCGAAGAAGCCTGATCGTTCGTTGAGCAGTGATTTCGGAAAAGGTTTTTTCCGACACGTGTTTGCTGATCCGTGGGATCGCGATGGACGCCGCGTCGTGTCGTTGTTGTCGGTCCCCGCGGGCGTGAAGAGTGGCGAGATCATGCCGGCCATTGTCTGTCTCAAGTCTTCGCTTGGTCTGACGGGCAAAGATCTCGATGACGGCCTGAGCGAGATGGCCACGCAGGCATTTGGCGCTCTCCTCGAGAACTTCATTGTCTTGATACCCATCGGTCTCGAAAAAGGGTCCGGGCGCAAGGCTGAGTCACTGGAGACCGAGGGCAGTTGGTCTGCCGATGACAACATGTATGTGCTGTTCACGGCTTATCGCACGTTGCTTGAGCAACTGCCCTTCGACCGAACTCGAGTGATTCTCGACGGCTGGGGGGAAGCAGGAATCGATGCTCTGCAGTTGGCCGGGACGACACCCTTTTTCTCGGGAGTGCTCCTCAGGTCCTCGCCAGTCGACTCTCCGGCTGTGATCTACAGCAACCTCGCAGAGATCCCGGTGATGTATCTGCAGGGCTCTGCGGATTCGGCGCCCGAGTCGCTGGAGGCGCTGACAGAATCGGAAGGTGTGAGTGTCGAGGTGCTTCAGGTCGAGGGGGAGTCCATGGCTCCCGCGGCGGACTCACTCGTGAAGGTCCAGGAGTGGCTAGGTGCTCGGCAGAAAGATCCGAACCCGGCGGACTTTTCTTACAAGCTGGGTGATGTGCGCTTCGGGAGTGTCAACTGGTGCACCGCGACCGTGATCAATCGTCGCGTGACGGCAAAGCCCGACGACGCGGATTTTCCGAGCGTCAAGGTTCACGTGGCTCCTGGTTCGAACAAAGTCGACATCGAGACCGTCAACGTGTTCGAGATGATCATCTTTCTCAACGACGAGATTGTCGACATGGACAAGCCTGTCACCATTGCGGTGAACGGCGAAGTCATGGTGAAAGACAAGATCTACAAACGCTCACTGCGTGACCTGCTCGAGACGCGTTTCTTTAACAACTCGGGCGATTATGGTCTGTACACAGCGAGTGAGCGCATCGAAGGCATGGATGCCAATCTGCCCAGCAAGGACTGACGAAATCCCGGACTGCCGGGGAGGACTCGTTTGAGCAATGCATGGCTCGCCGCAATCGCTGCCCTGACGGGCGCGGTTGTCATGGTGCTGGAGTTGATGGCGGTCCGGCTCATGGCACCCTGGTTCGGGCAGAGCCAGCCTGTCTGGACCAGCGTCATCGGTGTCGTGCTCGCGTCGCTTGCCGCCGGTCAGTGGTTGGGGGGGCGCTGGGCAGAAGCGCGCCGAGGGCCGCGGCCGGCCCTGCTCTTGCTTCTGGCGGGCTGCTGGTCGATTGCGCTTCCGGACATCGTGGCGTGGCTCGGTTCTGCAGTGATGCCTGCGGAACTGCCTCTTCTTGAAGCGTATCCCTTTGTGACCTGGGGCTCGCTGCTGGTCTCCGTGGTCTCTCTGGGTCTCCCGTTGCTCGTGCTGGGAGCCATGACACCTTGGCTCGTGCAGGTGTCGACGGAGGTGCGTCAAATGCCAGGGCGGGTTACCGGAAGAATCCTGGGTGCAGGCACCCTGGGAAGTCTGGTGGGAACCTTCGGTGCCACTCACCTTTTGCTGGGCACGCTGGGCTCGTCCTGGGCCGTGCGTGTGGCGGGCGCCTTGCTGCTGGTGGTGGCCCTTGTGGTGGCGCGGCTGGAAGGTCGCCGCACGGGAGGGGCAGGGGCACTGCTCGGCCTGTTTCTCTTGCCCGTGGCGGCGGCGTTTCTACCCGCCGCAGGTCCCATGAAGGGGACGCTGCTCGAAACTCGTGAGACGCCCTATCAACTGGCGCGTGTGGTCGAGTGGGAAGATGGCACGCGTGCGCTGCAACTGAACGAGGGCCTGGACAGTTTTCATTCCCTCTACAATCCCGAGAAATTCTGGTCAGGCACGTACTTCGACGCTTTTCTTGGGCCTGCTTTTTTGGCTCCACGTTCTGCCGACGGAGAGCGCGATGTTCTCGTGATTGGCCTGGCTGCTGGAACCATGGCAAGGCAGATTCTTGAAGTCGATCCCGATGTGCGCGTGCGTGGTGTGGAGATTGACTCGGGCATTGTTGAGCTGGGCCGGCGTTGGTTTGACCTGCCAGATGCCGTCGATGTGGTCGAGGGTGTCGACGGTCGAATCGCCCTGGTGGCGGACTCCGCCCGTTACGGCGCGATTCTCATGGATGCTTACGCGCAGCAGATCTACCTGCCGGCGCACCTGTGCACCGAGGAGTTCTTCGCCAGCGTCCGTGATCACCTGCTGGAGGGCGGTGTGGCCGCTCTGAACCTCGGCGGACTTGGACGCGAAGACCCGCTCGTGAGCGCCGTGGCGCACACCTTCAACGCGGTTTTCGGCAATGCGGTCATGGGGCGTGTTCCCGGAACGCGGAACATGCTCCTCATGGGGTTTCGGGGCCCTGCTCCGAGGCCCGCTCAGTGGGAGGCCGCTCTGAGCCAGGTCGCCTTCCCGCCCCCGGAAGGCGGTGTCGGCGGACTCTCCTGGTTCTGGAGCAGCAAGGTGCTGTCTTCGGTGGGTGACGTGTCGGAGGTCTTGCTACGCGACGGGCGAGCCCCTGTCGAAGCGCTTGCCCATGAAAGCTGGCAAGGGCAACTCGTGCAGGAATCGGCTCTGGAAAATCCCGTGATCGATGCGGGGTCACTTGATCTCGCGAGGCAATGGATTGCTCAGACGCGCTGGTCTGCGGCTGAAGCGATCTTGCGAGAGGTTGTGCTTCAGTCCAGTCCGGAGAATCAGGCGTCTGCGCATTTGTTGCTTGGCAACATTGCCTTTGAACGTGGGAGATTCGGGGAGGCCGTCCAGGAGTACCGAGCTGCAGAGGCCGCGGTCGGCAGAGAAAACCCTGACGTGCGTGGGACAACAGTCACGGCACAGGCCAACATTGAACTCGCACTCTCAAGCATGGAGCGAGCTGAGCGACTCGCCGGTCGACGCGGCAGAGTTCAGATTGGCGTCTTGGCTGCACTGGGTGCAGGGCTGACAGCTTTGTTGGTGCTGGTCGGGCGTTCCAGAAGGCTGAATTGACGCCCGGTTCGCCGCACTCTGAAGGAGATCAGAGCAGGTCGAGCACCTCTTCGATGGAGGGCGTCTTGCCCCGGTAGTTGTTGTTGGCGCTGATGACGGCATTCCAGGGTAGGTCCGTCTTTTCACCCACGATGCCGAGCGCCACGCAGGCGAAAGCGCGGGTGAGCTTCTGGAGTCGCTCATTCATGGCGGCTTCTTTGAGCGGTCCAATGGAGTCCCGGTCACCGATGAGCCCCAAGGCTTTGGCGACTGCCGAGCTGACGCCCAGGGTCTGAGCTGTCTTGAGGGTCTCGATCAGCGTGCCCACAGCTTGGGTGTCTCTCATCAGGCCGAGGCCTGTGGCTGCCTGCAAGCGCAAGGTGGGTGTCGTGCCTTTGTTCTGGCACAACCCGCGCAAGGCATCGCTTGCCTGGGTGTAGTTCATGAAGCCCAGTGCAATGCCCGCATAACCGCGGAAGTCAATCTCCTTGCGCTTGTTGAAGTCTTCAAAGATCTGGTCCGCGAATGAATAGTCATTCAACAGACCAAGAGATACGGCGAAGGCGCTCTTGTAGGAGGGGTTGCTCTCTTTTTCGTAGGCCGTCTGAATCCTGACGATGAAGTCGGGCTGGCGATCGACCTGGCTACGACTGTAGATCGCGCCAGCAATGGCAGCCCAGGAGCGGTGATCTTTGCTCTTGCCCTTGGCCTGGATTTCTTTGCCGAGTTGGTCGTAGATCGCCTGGTGAATTTCGGCGTTTCCGGTGGGGTCTGGATCCCGCGCGCCAATTTCGGCCAGTGCGATGATGGCAAAGTGCCGAGCCTGCTGATCCTTGCCCTCTTTGATGTAGTCGATGAGAACTTCGATCAGGCTGTCGTCTTGGACCGAGCCGAGCTGGCCGAGTCCGATGGCTGCAGATTCCACGAGCAGGTTGTCTGCGTCACGGCTCTGGAAGATTTCGAGCAGTGGTTGTACGGCGCTCGTGTCGCCCAGCTTTCCGAGCGATGTCGGAATGAAGCTGGCGATGAGCGGGTCCATACGCTTGTCTTTCAACTGCTCCGTCAAGAAGGCTGCAACTTCCGGCTTCAGGTCATCCTGCATCAGCCCGAGGGCGACGATGGCGCAGACCTTGATGTCCTTGTCTTTGTCGCCCAGTCGAATCACGACGTCTTGCAGTGTCTGGATTGAGTCCGGATCACCAATGAAGCCAAGAGCGAGTGCCGCGTGTGCCCGCAGCAGGGTGTCCACCGAACCGCCACCGGTGAGGCGACGCCCTTCGGAGTTGTCCTGAAGGATGTCCTTGAGGGATTTGACGGACTTGGGTGAGCCGAGCACACCCAGGGCGAGCGTCGCAGCATCCTGGCAAGACAAAACCTTGTGGGACAGCAGCGGGATCGCAGCCTCGATGACCTGGTCAACGTTGTCCTCTTTGGACGTTCGCCCGAGAGCCAAGATGGCCGAGTCGAGAATGTTGGGGTCCTGTGCAGCCTTCGCGAGTTCAAGAAGCGCGGGAAGAACTTCCGCCTGGATCATGATGTCGCTGGGACGGCGCGAACTGCCCTGCTGGATCTTTCGGCCGCGACCCGTGATGCCGCCTGTGCTACCCGACACATTGGTGTTGCTGGTCAGGCGCGCCTTGAGGTTCAGGAAGCGGTCTTTGTTGTTCTCCCACCAGAACTCCCAGACTTCGTAACCCTTGACGTCCGTGAGGCTGGAGCCGCCGGTGACATTGGCCTTGCGGTCGGAACCTCCACGTGCGCCACGTCCACCGCTCGTGTTCGCCCCTGCGGTGGCGGCGCCACCTGCCGTCGCGGCGCCAGGTCCGGGAGCCGCTGCGCCGCCGGGGTTTGTGGGGGGCGCCACTGTGCCGCCGCTGCTGGAGCTCCCACCACTTGCATCAGAAGGGCCTTTGTATTGACCGCCGTGTGCAAAAACCGGTGTCGCCGCGAGGGCCACGATGAGGAGTGCTGAGAGTGCAGTGCGCATGAAGAACCCCGGGCGGGTGGTCAGAATGTAGGGATGGATGGCTCGTTGCTGGCGTGGCGTGAAGTCGTGCCAGTCAACTGAAAGTGCCCCACATGATAAACGGAAATGATCCGGAAGACAGTGCCGGAGAAGGAGCGAACCCTTGGAGTTGCCCTCCTCCAGCCTTTTAGACGTGTCCAGGGCAGGAATCGAACGCGAATTGTGGGCGCTTCGGAGCCAAGAATTCCGGTCCATTTCCTGTCTGGGGGCAGAAGATCCCCAGAAGCCGCACATCGACGTGGGCTTCTCTGGACTCGCGCGGTCTCGACGAGACCTCGTCTCGCGACGAGGAGCTAGCTCAGAGACGCGTTCGAGGCTGTGTCCATGTGCCGTGGATCCCCGACCCGACGTACGGCCTGTACGTCGTCGAGCGAGAAGTCAAAGCGAGTCTCATCCAGAGCGTTGACGACCGATCCCGTGCGTCGAATTGGATTTCTGATGACGTTGCCTTGATAGGTCTGCCCGTCCCGAAGAACGACTTCGACCCATTCCACGCGCTCAGCGGATTCAACGAACGCTGTCGCTGCAGATTTCTCCTTGCGCACCATTCCTATCCCTCCCAGTGACCCTGCAACGCATGATTCGACCGCCTGTCGACGTCGCAGCTGGCCATACAACATATGCAGGCCGTTCGAAGCACGCAACCCTAGATGTAGTAGGGCGGGGCCGGTGATTGCTGGTGTACGAACCTAAGTCATTGCCAGCAAATAAGATAAAGTCATTGGCCGGCTGGTGGCGCGCCCGCTCGGCGCATCAGGACAGTCCAAAGACCCGAGAGCACGACCTTGCCGCGCTGATTGAACAACTTGGCGTCAAAGCCCACGAGACCACGATCCGGGCGTGGTCTGGGGTCGATTTCCGACACCGTCAGCTGCAGGGTCAGGGCATCCCCGGGAAGCACGGGGCGGTCGTATTTAATATCCATAGAGCGGATGGCGAGCACCGTCCCCTCGAAGACCCCCATGCGGTAAGCGAGGCCAGTTGCTGCGGCGAGGTTCAGTGCTCCGTGCGCCACCAGGCCGCCCAGAGGCGTTTGCCGGGCGTATTCCTCATCCGAGTGGAGCGCGGTCCGATCGCCGGAGAGCTCTGTAAATTGATCAATGTCGCGCCGAGAGATCGTCCGAGGGCCCGTTTTGAAGCAAATCCCGGGTTCAAGCTCGTCAAATGTATGCGCGGGGTAGTCCATAGTGGCTGCCATGAGGGCATGATGAACAGAATCGGGGCGCGCTCTCCACGACTTTGTCGGAACCGATACGTAGAATCCCCGGCCCTTTGTGTTCTGACTCGATCGGAGTGACCCCAATTCGTGAGTGATCGCCTTGGTATCTGGATGATTGGAGCTCTGGGCGGCATTGGGACGACCATTGCCGTAGGAGCCCGCGCCATGGACCGTGGACTGGTGTCCCATGCGGGGCTCGCCACACTGAGGCCGGAGTTCGAGCCACTGGGCTTGGCCCCGGTGGGAGACATGGTCTTTGGTGGGCACGAGGTGCGTTCGTCCGACTTCTGGTCGAGCGCCTATCAGATCGCCAAGTTAAGTGGCTCGATTGATCTGGAGATCATTCAAAAGCTGCGACCCGAACTGGAACAGATGTCGAGTCGCATTCGCCCTGGCACCGCGATTCATTGCGGGCAGGCAATCGAAGGACTGACGGATGAAGGCCATGTCCGCGCGCACCATGGATTGCGTCAAGCAGTTGACGAGATTCGCGCCGACCTCGCCGAGTTCCGTGCAGAAGCCAAGGTTGACCGTGTTGTCGTCGTGAATCTGGCCTCCACAGAGCCGGATGTCGATCACGCCGCTTTGCCTCAGGATGCCGCCGAACTGGAAGCTGTTCTGGATGGCGATCAGGTCGAGCGCATCCGACCGAGCTTGCTCTACTCATACGCAGCATTTCGAGAGGGGTGCGGCTACATCAATTTCACGCCGTCCACGGCCGCACTGTGCCCCGCGATTCGGGAGGTGGCCATCAAAGCCGGCCTGCCGTTCATGGGCGATGATGGAAAGACCGGCGAGACGTTGGTCAAAAGCGCGCTCGCACCCATGTTCAAGTACCGGAATCTCAAGGTTCTGAGCTGGCAGGGCTACAACATCCTGGGCGACCGGGATGGTCAGATCCTGGCCCACAAGGACAATCTGGCGAGCAAGGTGCGCAGCAAGGATGCCGTGCTGCAGGGCATTCTGGGCTACCCACTGCACACGCATGTCGGAATCGACTACGTGGAATCTCTCGATGACCGGAAGACGGCGTGGGATTTCATTCACTTCGAAGGGTTTCTCGACCACCGCATGTCCATGCAGTTCGTCTGGCAGGGTTGTGACGCCATTCTGGCGGCACCGCTCGTGCTCGACATGGTGCGTCTCACCGACCTCGCCATGCGGGATGGAGAGGGCGGGGCGCTTGAGCATCTGGCGTGTTACTTCAAGTCGCCGATCGATGTGGCCGAGCACGATCTGCACCGACAGTTTCATGAACTGGGGCGCTATCTAGCCTCCAAGGGACTCGCGGCGACGCCGTAGTTGGCTTCGCTTTCTTCGGGGAACTCTGGCTAGTTGAGTTCGCCGATGAGCTTCGCAAGGGCGCCGAGGTCTTGATCGGCGACGAGAGCCTGGGCCTGGTGCTTGTGGACACCGGCTGCGAGCAGTTGCTTCTCGACGCGCCCCCAGGTCCGTTTGATCTTCGCTTCTGAGGTCGCGACGTAGAGATCCGAGACAATCTCGGCCAGCTTTTGGAGAGCAAGGGTGTCGCGGTGCTCGTAAAACCGCTTGATGACACCTTTCTGATAAGGCGAATAGTCGGTCATGTCGCGGCCACCTCTGTGCCTTGAAGGGAAGGCTGTCTGTTGTGCGGGTTCGCTCTATCTTTGAGCACTGTGCGGTAGACGTCCAGCGTCGATTCGCACGAGATGTACGCGGGGAACTGGCTGGCAAGTTGGCGCGTGTCCAGTCGCACCTGCTCGGATCGCGCTCGGTCAAGCCACTCGGAGAGCGAGGCTTTGAGGTCGGACGGGCGAATGGGTGTCAAGAGCACCGATCCATGAAGGCCCGACTCGAGGATCTCGGCTGCGCCATTCATGGCACTGGTGATCACGGGAAGCCCGCAGGCAAGTGCCTCGAGCGTGCTGTTTGCGGCCGGGTCATAAAGCGTGGGTAAAACGTAGAGATCTGCGCCTCGATAACACGCTTCGGGGGAGTCAATGGGGCCAAGCCAGACGATCGAATCTTTCAGGCCGAGTTCCTGAGCCATGCGTTTCCAGCGGCGTGCCCGCCGGTCTTGCCCGCCAACCACGAGACGCAAGTTCGGTCGCTCTTCGCGCAACAGGGCTGTCGCGCGAAGAAGAACCCCGAGTCCTTTTCGAGAATAGGCGTTGCCAAGGAACAGCAGCACCTCGTCTTGTTCCCGCAAGCCCCAGGCGCGACGGACAGCCTCGCGTTCTCCCTCGCGGGGCGGATGGAATCGTTCCAGGTCGATGCCGTTGCGTACGACATGCATGACTTCCTGTGGGAGGCCATAGCGATGCATGATGTCGTCGCGACTCATCTCACTGTTGGTGATGACGTGCGGAGGCGATGGTCCTCCGAGCATGCGTGTCTCGATGGCTGACTTGACGCGCTGCAAGGGCGCGCCACGCAGGAGGCGCCGTATCCAGAACGGGTGTTCAAGGCCGTGGGCATGGTCGAGATAGGTTGGGTGGCAGCCGCCGCCCATGCGGTACACATCCTGGCCCATGGTTCGCCCGAAGCCGTGGGTGATGGCGTAGGGGCCATGGCGGGCCGCGTCGCGCTGCACGGCTCGGCGAGCCCAGGCAGAGAAGGCGAGTCGTCCGACGCTGGCTCCCAGAGGAATTCGGGGCATGCGGTGAACTTCAAGGCCAGGTGGCGGGTCGGTGTGGAGCTCTTTGCAGTAAAGATGCACCTCGTGCCCGGCACCCATGAGGTCTCGAGCGAGCATGTAGACATGTCGCTCCGAGCCGCCTTGGAGCGAGAGTCGCTTGTAAACAAGGGCCAATCGCATCGATGGAGGCTAGCAAACCCCATGGGACGGGTTCGATGGCAGGTTTTGTGGCGAATCTGTGTGTCCCGGGGGTACCTGGGGCCGCTGTCTCGACCCGTCGTTCCGGATGGATATCATGGGGCGATGTCACGTTGGCGTGCCCGCCCCCGAGTCCTCTCATGAGCAAGAGTCGCGTCGACTGGGTCTGGGCCGTGCCTCCGTCTGCCGAACTGCGGTCGTTTTCTGCCGCGCTCGTCCGGGGTGAGTTGCCGTCGTCGAGCGAGGTGGTGAAAGAGAACCGCCCTCGCACCGTGTGGCGCATTCCCGACGTGGCCGGTGGCTTGCTGGTGAAGCACTACCGCGTGCAGGCCAAGGATGCTTTGCGTGCTCTGGTGACACCGGGCCGTGCGGAACGTGAGTATCGGGCGATGGAGTCCCTGTGTTCCCTGGACCTGCCCACCGTGCAGCCGCTGGGGTACGCGGATCATCGCAAGGGACTGCGGCTCCAGGAGGCCTGGTTCATTGCCCGGCTCGTGGCGCAGGCGCAGACCCTGTCGGAGGCTCTCGGTTCAGGAGAGGGGGACCCCTGGTCGCTCGCCAGCCAGGCGGCGCATGTGGTGGCCAAGTTGCATGAACATCGTGTTCTTCACCGCGATCTTCATGCGGGCAATCTCTTGCTGGATCCCGAGGGGCGCCTGTTGATCATCGATCTTCATTCGATGTGGCGTGTGCCGCGCCTCACGCGTGCGATGAGGATGGGCAATCTGGCTCATCTGCTGCATTCCATGAGGGGCTGGCTGGATCTGGACGAGGCCCCGCGATTCATTGCCGAGTACGCGCGGGCGCGGGGAGAGCCGGTCGATCAGCTCGTTCCTCAGGTTCGTCGGTCGCTGGAGTTGTTTCAGCAAGATTATGTGCGAGGGAGATCAGCTCGCTGCATGCGCAACTCGTCCGAGTTTGTCGGTGAAGCTCACCATGAGGGCCGAGTGCATCGGCTTCGTCGCTATCCGGTGGAGTCTCTTCGGGAGGATCTCGAGCATCACCGGGAGGCCACGCGGCTGGGCGGGGCTGCGCTGCTGGGTGATGCGCCCAGGTGTCGTGTCAGCCTGCGCGATGACGAAGCGGGCGCGCGGGTTGTGAAGGAGTATGTCGATCGCAGCCCTTCGGCTTCGTGGCGTTGTCGACTCGGCTTCGGGAAGGCAAGGGGTGCCTGGAAGGCGTCGCGCCGTTGTCAGGTCGTTGGAGTTCCCACGCCCGTGGCTCTGGCTTTGATCGAGGCACCGGATGGTTCGGCTCACACGGTCACCGAAGCGGTGCATGGTGCGCGCCCTCTCGATGTCTTTGCCGACGAGCTCGAGCCGCACCGGGAAGTCGCTCTGAGGCATGCGGTGGCCAGGGAGGTCGGTCGGGTGGTCGGAGTTTTGTCACGTGCGGGCCTCCGTCACGACGACATGTCGACCAAGAATTGGCTTCTCGGAGAAGGGTCTGCCGTGTCGACGGGCGATCTTCGAACCGACCCGCCGCCCGGCATGCCCTCTGTGCAACTCATCGACCTGGACAATATGAAGTGCACGGCTCCGCACGATGAGAGTTCGCTGGCGAGAATGCTTGGCCAGTTGGGTGACCTTCCAGCGGGGGTGACGAGGACAGATCTGGCCCGATTCAGCCATGGCTTTTTTGCAGGAGCTGGACAGGCCCTTCCCAGAAAAGTGGTGCTGGCCGCCCAGTCGCTGACGAGGGCTCGCCGTGAGCGCCGTGCTGCACGAGAGCGCGAGTTGGCCGCTGGCCCGCCTGCCTGAGGGTTCGCTACGCTCGCGCCCTTCCCCGAGGAGTCGTTGTCATGTTGAATCTTCTGGCAGTGCTTTGTTTTGCCTTGCTTGGTGGCGTTTCGGAGCGGCCAGAGCCGCCGCTGGCGATCGTCGGAGGCAAGGTGATTCTGGCACCCGGGGAAGAGGCTCTGGACGGCGTTGTGATCGTCGTGCGAGACGGCTTGATCGAAGAGGTTGGGGCGGATGTTGTCGCACCGAAAGACGCGCGCATCCTCGATGCCACGGGCTACACCGTCGCGCCGTCTTTTGTGGATGCCGTGCATGAGGTGAAGCTGGACTTCGGGAAGCACGACTTGAACCCAGGCCGTGATGTGGATGACGGCCGAGATGTGTTTGCAGGGACGATGCCCGCCAATCGACGAGGGTTGTCGCCCGAACATGA
>JAQWOM010000023.1 GCA_029245865.1 Planctomycetota bacterium | reverse complement strand
CTGGGTCTGGATCTGGATCTGGATCTGGATCTGGATCGGGATCTGGATCGGGATCGGGATCGGGATCGGGATCGGGATCGGGATCGGGATCTGGATCTGGATCGGGACCTGGATCGGGATCTGGATCTGGATCTGGATCTGGATCTGGATCGGATTCGAAGAATTCGGGATCGAGGCCTTCGATGTTGGCACTGATGTTGCCGAGTTTGCTTTGGAGCTCAACGAGCTTGCTCTGTGCCTTGGCAAGTTTCTTGAGCGCATAAGCCAGTCGCTTGGTCGCTTTTTTGATCGCCTTCTTCTTCTTCTTCACCTCCTTGGGGGTGTCTTCAGGCAAAGACTCGGCGGCAATCAAGGCTGCACGAGCCTCGACGACCTTGGCCAGCAACTCCGCGATGTGGTTTTGCTTCTTGACGATTTTGTTTGTCGTCTTGGTCCACTTCTTGACCAACTGGTTGAGTTGCTTTTGCTCTTTGGGCGGAAGAGCGGCTCCCAGAGCCTCGCCGCCGGGCAAGAGTGCTGAACCGAAGTCCTCGCCAAAGCTCAGTTCGAAGGCCTCTAGATCGAGTGGAGATTCCGGCAGGATGAGGCGCTGGATTCTCTCGTGAGGGCGACTGACCAGGAGTCTGTCCGAGTTGGACATGACGTCGAGAGAACTCAGCCTCGACTCAGGTGACGGTTCCACAACGACTGCAGCGAGGGCCACCAGGACGGTGACTGCTACGGCACTGATGGCATGCAATGGCCAACTGGCCGGTCCACGTGGGATTTTCATGGTGTGAGATTCGCGAGTTTCGGCTGGCCAGGGGCCGTACGGAACTCTGCTCCGCCTAGGTGAGATGTAACTTCGCTTGCCAATCTTTCGGACGCCATCTCTCATCGGCGATTCCAACCCCTTAGTATTAATAGATTTAGATATCTAAAGTGGAGACGCCAAAAGGTGCGAAAAGAATGCTTTGGTGGGTGCCCAGCCCCAACTCTGCGTCCTGCCTACTCCCTCAATGCCTGATAAGATCCCGTTGGTCTCATGCACGTCCTGCTCGTCAATCCGCCGCCACCTCCCAGCCAGCGCGTCAGTCGCGGGCTTATGGGTGGGTTTGGCATGGTCGTCGGTGATGGCCTGTGCTACCCACCGCTGGATCTGCTCTATCTCGTTTCAATCATAGAGCGAGCGGGTCATGTCGCCACCGTGATTGATGCTGAGGCAGATGGTTCGGATGGCGAGCACATCTTGTCCGCTCTTCGTGAGACACCCTCTCCCTTGGTGGGGCTGGCGACGTCGAGTGCGACGATTGTTTTGGACCTGGCGCTGGTGGACCGAATCAAAGCTCAGTCACCCGAGAGCCTCGTGTTCATCACGGGGAGCCAAGGCAGCAAGGTCCCCGATCTTGCCATGGCCGGTTCGCAGGTGGATGCCGTGGTTCGCGGCGAGCCGGAGATCACCGTCGAGAAGATGATCGAGGCGCTTGATGCGGGTGAGGATCCGCTCGGCGTCGATGGGATCACTGTGCGGCGGGGCGACACCGTGCACAGCAATCCGGACCGCCCCTTGCTGCGTGGTGACGCCTTGGATGCGCTGCCCTTTCCGTCGCGGGACTTGCTTCCCGTGGAGTCCTATCGGATTCCAACGATGGAGGGTCCCATCCAGACCGTGCAATCTTCGCGCGGTTGCCCGATCAACTGCACTTACTGTGGTTACGTGGTTGCTCAAGGCATTCCCTGGCGCGGTCGTTCCGCGGCGAACGTCTTCGATGAGTTGAAGCAGATCGTTCTGGATCATGGAGTGACCAATGTGGTCTTCCGCGATCCACTGTTTGCTTACGACCGCGACCGCAACCTTGAGCTTTGCTCGATGCTGGAAGAAGCAGATCTGGGCCTTTCCTGGCAATGCGAAACGGCCATCAAGACCATGGATGACGAACTCATCGGCGCGATGGCTCGAGCTGGCTGCGTCTCGGTGTCCTTCGGTATTGAGACCGGCAACGAGGAACTCCAGAAGAAGTACAGCCGAGGGAAGATCAAGAGCCATGACCATGCCAAGGCGGTGATCGACTCATGCCGGCGGCACGGGATTGCGACGCGAGGCTTCTTCATGATTGGATTTCCGGAAGAGACCGTCGAGATGGCCAAGCAAACCATGGATCTTGCCATTCATCTCGACCCCGACACTGTCCAGTTCACGGCTGTGACGCCCTACCCCGACACCAAGCTCTACAAGGAAAGCCGTGCGGCTCGCGAAGGTGAATACGACTTCGAGAAGTTCACGGGGACGACGCCGGTTGGAGTGGCTTTGGCGATGACTGGAGAGCAGGTCTCAGGTGCCATACGCAAGGCCTACCGAAGGTTCTACATGAGGCCGTCACGGGTTCTTCAAGAGTTGCGTCGACCGCAACTTCTGCTGCAGCGATTCCGTCGCTATGTCGGCTTGCTGTCCACAGCCGGAGAGTCGTAATCCGCTCGCAGTGGGTGGGCGTTGGGCCCTAGAAAGTGCCGAACAGGAATGACCCGAGGCTTGTGACGGGTGTTGTCTCGCGCGCATCTTCGATGGCGCCGAGGACCTGATTCAAGATGGACCGGAAATCATCGAGCAACTGCTCGTCGTTGATCAATGCGGCAACCAGTCCATTGCCCTCTCGGATGTCGTGGAAGACAGTCTGGGCTTCGCTCACCATCTGGAGGGTCTTGTCGTAAAGCTCTCCGTCGTTCAGGAGATGGGCAATCATGCCATCGCCTTCGGATGCCATGGCGCCGATGGCCTGAAGGTCTAGGAGCAATTGGTCGGCCTTGTTGTAGAGAGCCTCGTCGCTGATCAATTTGCCGAGGGTGCCCTGCCCTTGCCAGACGTCGCTCAGGCCCTCGCGCGCTTCGGCAACGAGAGCATTGACGTCTGTGTAGATTCCATCTTCTTGAATGAACTTGCCAATGCTGCCTTCGCCGCGCCGGATGCGCTCCATCGCGGATCGGAGGTCTGCAGCCGCAACCTTCGCGTCATCGAAGGGGGCGCTGTCGGTGAGAAGCTTGCCCAGCGTGCCATCGCCTCCCGTGAGGTTCTGGGCTACGAGGCTTAGCTGATCGACTGTGTTTTCGACGAGTTCCCTCGTTCGCTGATCATTGATAAGCAGGCCAAGGGTGCCCTGGGCTTGGTTTGCGTTTTCTGCAAACTCGGCGAGTTGTTGAATGGTCTTTTGGAGTGCGGCGCGGTTCTCATCGATAATCTGGCCGGCGGCCTGGAGTGCAGAGGGAAGAGCTGTTGCGAGCAGCGGACTCTCGGCTGCCATGTAGAGATTTTCTTCGCCCACTTCGATCCGAATCAGTTTGCCGCCGAGCAAGCCTCGGTCTTCGATGATGACTTTGTAGTCCTCCTTCAAGTGGAGGTATGGGTCGACGTCAAGCTTCGCCCAGATCATCACGGTGCAGCGCACTTCGCCTGAGCTGATGCCCGAGATGTCCTTTGGAGCAGAGATCAAGACGGGCTTTTTGAGTCGATTGACGCTCTCGACTTTGCCTGCCGCCATCCCGTGCAGCAGGATCGGGTCGCCAGATCTCAAAAAACCGATGTCAGACGCGTAGAATTTGACGCGGTAAACCTCGACGCCCAGAGCAAAGTCCGACAGGACAATTGTGATGACGCCGAGGCCAAGGAGCGCAGCAAAGAAGATGATGCCCAGGGTTACATCGTAGTTGCGTGACTTCATTGGTTGAGTCCCTCCTCGCCGAGGTCACTTTGTCCGTCCAAAAAGGCTCGGATGACCGGGTGTTTGCTCTGTTTGAATACGTCGGGTGGGGCCAACTCAATGAGTTCGCCTTTGTAATGGAGGCCGATGCGTGTTGCGACGGAAAAGGCTAGTTCCAGATCGTGGGTGACGACGAGTGCCATGCGGTCTCCAGAGGACTGGACATCTCGTATGAGATGGCTCACGGTGCGTGCCATGACGGGGTCGAGTCCTGCTGTCGGCTCGTCGTAAAGGATGGCTTTCGGTTGGGCCACGAGCACGCGCGCCAGAGCGGCTCGTTTGCGCATGCCACCCGAGATCTGAGAGGGCATTCGATCGGCGGCTTCCAGCATGCTGAGCGATTGCAGCGATTCTTCAACTCTCTCGCGGATTTCAGCGGAGCTCAGCTTGCGTTGCTCGGCAAGCGGAAGCGCAACATTGTCTCGCACGCTGAGCCAGTTGACGAGCGCTCCTGTCTGGAAGAGATAGGCGACGCGCTGCCGCACGGTTTGCAGTTGTTCGTTGCTTGCAGACGTGACGTCAATGCCGTCGACGAAGATATGCCCCGAGTCGGGCTTCATCAGGCCGACGATGTGCTTCAACGTGACACTCTTGCCGGTTCCGGAGCGGCCCAGAATCACGAGGGTCTCGCCTTGTGTGAGCTCGAGATTCACGCCGCGTAGGACGTGTGTGTCTCCGAAGGATTTGTGGACATCCTGGAGTCGGATCATCGGAAGAATATCCAGGAAATGTAGTAACCGATGATGATCAGCATCAAGAAGCAGCGTACGACTGCACTGCGCACGGCGCGACCCACTCCGATGGCGCCGCCCGAGGCCTTGAGCCCGGTCGCGCAACTGATCGTGGCTATCAACGCGCCGAAGATCGCGGCCTTGATAAGTCCTGTGTAGATCTCTTCGGGTAGGGGACCCAACTGGTTGGGTTCTGCCTGCAGCGAGGCGAGAAGGTTGCGCGTATAGACAGCGGGCGAAACAGACAACTGCGTGTTGGCCACGAGGCCGCCCCCAACGCAGCCGAGTATGCACCCGATGAAAGTCAGCAGGGGGGTCATGATCGTCATCGCGACGATGCGTGGCATGACCAGGAACGAGGTCGTGTTGATCGACATGCATTCCAGGGCATCAATTTCTTCGGAGACGCGCATCGTGCCGAGTTCGGCAGCCATGGCACTTCCGACGCTCGCCGTCAGAATCATGGCCGTCATAAACGGCCCCATCTCTCGAAACAGGATCAAGCCGATCATGTTCGAGATGGCTTCCGACTGCCCGAGCCGAGAGAGCTCCATGCCGATTTGCAGCGCCAAGAGCATGCCGGTGAAGAGGCCTACAACGCAGACGACGGGCAGTGGAGAGATGCCACAGACAGCCAACTGGTCCAGGATGAATCGCCGCCTGTGGCGGAGATCCACAAAGAAGAGTCGCAAGCTCTGGAGAAGGAGGGATACCGTGAAACCCGCGTTCGTCACGGATTCGCGGAGATCCCGTCCACGGGCTTCAAGCGTGTCCTTCAGCGTCGCCACAGCGTCCACCCTGCCATGCTTACTTCGGCCAGGCCGTCCGGGTCAGTCCCGGCGCCCAGCAGTCCCCAGAGGATTTGATGTTGGCTCAGACCATTCGCCTCCGGGCGCTGAGAATAGAGGAAGGGGACCGAGATTCTGAGTCCTTCCGGAGACTCTCGATAAAGGGTCGTGTCGAAGAGCAAGCGTGTTTCGCGTCTTGGCCCATCGGATTGGTACCGCCAGAGGGTCCAGAGAAACGAGTACAGCTCATCCGCTGGGCGTAAGAATTCGAGATTGCGTGTGGGCATGAGCGAGAAAACCGCCGCATCTCGGCGGCCACGCGCTTCGGCGTCGGCGTGGAAAAGGGGCCACAGCTGAAGCTGAGTGTCGGCTCCGCGGCGCCCTTCAAGGGTTCGCCTCGAGTGGTGCCAGAACGGAAAGAGGTAGTAGTCCTGGCGTTCGTAGTTCGTGGGCGGCCAGCCTTCCTCCAGGGTTCGCCCCCGACTGGCCCGATCCCAGAAGAGCAGCATGATGTATGTCGAACTGAGGTTGTCGGTCTGCTGGTGGCTGTAGAAGGGAAAGAACCGTGTGACTTTCCTTTCAGGGTCTTTCGAGAGCCGGACCAGTGGCCAGGGCAGGTCGTAGAGGTAGTCGCCTCCGGCTTCCTCGGTCTCATGATTGAATCGGAAAAAGGGCCACAGCACGGTCGTGCGTGACCATGTTTTTGCGGACTCGTATCCGATGAACGGCCAGAACGCTCTGCGGTAAGACTGATTTTTGGTGTCGCCGTAGTCCATGCCCCAGGTGAAGAAGGGCCACAGCACGGTGTGTTGGTCCGTGCGAAGGGTGCCATCCACGTGGCGCACGAGGCGGTGACGATAGAAGGGAAGGATGCGCCAGCTGCCGTCGCGTGGCCCCCCGGTGGTCCAGCCGCCAAGCAGCAGCACTGTCCAGGAAGTGGACTGCTCTGTGATGTCCATCCGGGTGCGCATGAAGAATGGCCACAGGAAGAAATCGTAGGTTTCGATCCCGAAGATTCCGCGGGTCCGTCCTGCAAGTGGCCAGAAGGCAAAATATCCATCGCCTTTTTGGGGGCCGTTGCCGGCGAACACGAAGGGGAAAAACACGCCGTTCCACTTGGTCCCGTTCTGAGTCTGGGTGGTCTTACCGCTCCAGATCAGCGGCCAGAATCTCCAGCGGGTTCCGTCCTCGGTCGCGAAGCTTCGACCAAAGGGAGCAAGGAAGTCGGTGATGGGATATCCGAAGTTGGCCTTGTGCTGATAAAGGGGCCTCAGTGCGTGAGAGAGGCCTTCGGGGCCGTTTCGGATGTCGATCAGAGGGCCAAGCGCCTCGATCTCCACAGCCCCGTCAGGGGTGTGTTCGATGCGGATGAGCGGGTTCCAGTCGAGTTCTGGGAGGGAGGCACAGCCCGTGAGCAGGAGGGCTGCCAGGGCAAGCGAGGGCCGGAAGGAGCCCCAAAGTCGGTGTGTTCTGGCGGTCCGCACGGGTCAACCCTCCCAAGGCGAGGGGGCGGTCTCAAGTGCCTCGTGGGTTGAGACCCCGATTCCAGGGGGTGTACCTTCCTGGTCTCCCCTTGCCAGCCATATGCCTGGAGACGTCCTTGCCCACGCAGACCACCCGCATCCTGTCCGGTATCCAGCCCTCGGGGAAGCTCCATATTGGCAACTACTTTGGAGCCATCCAGCAGCATATTTCTCTGCAAGACCAAGGCGATGCTTTCTATTTCATCGCCGACTATCACGCTCTGACCACGGTCCAGGATCGGGAGACGCTCGCCCGTCTGGTTTCCGATGTAGCCCTGGATTACCTGGGGCTTGGCCTCGACCCTGAAAAGGCCTTGTTGTTTCGACAGTCCGATGTGCCGGAGGTGTGTGAGCTCACCTGGTTGCTGTCGACCGTCACTGGAATGGGTTTGCTGGAGCGGGCTCACTCATACAAGGACAAGATGGCTCGTGGTTTGCGCCCGCGAGCGGGGCTCTTTTTCTACCCGGTGCTCATGGCTGCGGACATTCTGGCTTACCACTCGGACGTCGTGCCGGTGGGCAAGGATCAGATCCAGCACATCGAGATGACCCAGGATATGGCGGAGGCATTCCACGCCGCCTACGGGTGCGAAGTGTTCCATCGCCCGGAGGGCAAGCTCTCGGCTTCGGGCGCTGTTGTGCCGGGTACGGATGGGCAGAAGATGTCGAAGAGCTATGGCAACACCATTGAAATCTTTGCAACAGGGAAGCCTCTCAAGAAGACGGTGATGTCCATTGTGACGGACAGTCTCGGTGTCGATGACATCAAGGATCCCGAGTCCTGCAATGTGTGGAAGCTGTACCGATTGGTGGCCTCTCCAGAAGAAACCGAAGCGATGGCGCAGCGACTGCGCAGTGGTGGCTACGGTTATGGGGACGCCAAGAAAGAGTTGCTCGCTGCGATCGATGCAGCTTTCGGGGAAGCCCGTGAGCGACGCGCTCAATTGCAGCAAGACATGGATTACGTCGAGGATGTTCTGGTCACGGCGGGTGCTCGCGCACGGGCGGTCGCCAGCCAGGTGGTGGGGGCTGCGCGTGAGGCTGTGGGTATGGCTTCGGGAAGTCAGGCCAGCAGGCCCTCGTGATCGTCGTCGCGCAACGCGTCCGCGAGGCCTCTGTGAAAGTGGACGGGGAGGTCGTCGGGCAGATTGGGCACGGCTTGTGCCTGCTCGCCTGTGCGGTTCAGCAGGACACCGACGCAGAGGTTGTTTGGCTCGCAGACAAGATTGCAGATCTTCGGATGTTTGCGGACGGCGAGGGGCGCACAAACGACTCCCTGCTCGATGTTCAGGGCGAGGCGCTGGTCGTTTCGCAGTTCACGCTGGCTGCGGATTGGCGCCGTGGACGTCGCCCGGGGTTTACCCGTGCAGCACCCCCCGAAGAGGCCCGCCGGCTCGTGCAACTCCTGGAAGAACGCCTGCAAGAACGAGGTGTGTCCACGGCGCATGGGCGCTTTGGCGCTGAGATGGATGTCTCAATCTGCAATGAAGGCCCGTTTACGTTGCTTCTCGACTCTCGGAGTCGAGCGCCACAGGAGGCCGAGGGGGGCTCCTAACCGCTTTCTTGACAAGGGTTTGACCACTGCTAGAGTGGTTTGTCCGTCGGGGTGCTCGCTGGCCAGGGCCACATTGATTCACGGCATGCTTGGTTGAAAGAGGGGGGCTCGGGCGATGGCTGGTGCAAGGAGGCGTCTGCGATGGGCAGGCAAGCCCTTTCCCTATTCTTGAGGAATCCCTTGGTTCACTCTTCCGATCTTCCCACAGCGTCCCGTGGTGACTCGAACGACGACAATGGCGTCACGGTCACGAAGAAGGACCTCGTCAATCGCATCGCTGAGCGGACCGGTGAGACGAAGGTTGTGACGAAGACAATCATTCAGATGTTCCTCGATGAAATCATCGCGGAGTTGAGTCGCGGGAACCGCCTTGAGTTCCGAGATTTTGGCGTCTTCGAGGTGCGGACGCGGCGCGCGCGGCGAGCGCAGAACCCCCGCACCCTTGAGAAGGTAGACGTCCCCTCCAAGAGGGTCGTGAAGTTCAAGGTGGGCCGGGTGATGCGGGAGAAAGTCCCCGCGCCATCCACGCGGCCGGGCCATGAGGATGATGAGGGCGGCGGCGATCTGTAGGAAGTCCGTGACCGCAGGCCAGCCGGACCTCTGAAGCGAGCGGGACCCTCTCCTCAGACCTGAGCGAAAGCCTGTTCGAGGTCTTGGATGAGATCGTCGATGTCTTCGATTCCGACAGAGAGCCGGATGAGTCCATCGTCCAGCCCAGAGGCGCGACGTTCTTCGGCTGGTATCGAAGCGTGGGTCATGGAGGGTGGGTGCTCGATGAGTGATTCCACGCCACCGAGGCTTTCCGCCAGGGCGAAGAGCTTTGTCTTGGTGGTGAATTTCATGCCGTCTTCGACCGAACCTTTGAGCACGAAGGAGATCATGCCTCCGAAATCTGACATCTGGCGAGCAGCGACCTCGTGCCCGGCGTGGGAAGCCAGCCCCGGGTAGTGGACCTTGCTCACCCGGGCATGCCCTGCCAGGTATTCGGCGACGCGCTTGGCATTGGCGCAGTGACGTTCCATACGGATGTGGAGGGTCTTGATGCCGCGCAGGACGAGAAAGCAGTCCATAGGGCCAGGCACTGCACCGACCGCCATCTGGACGAAGTGCAGCTTTTCGGCCAGCGCATCATCATTCAGCATGATGGCACCGCTGATGACATCGCTATGGCCACCGAGGTACTTCGTTGCACTGTGCACGGCGAAGTCGCACCCCAATGCCAGAGGGTTCTGGAGGTAGGGCGTAGCGAAGGTGTTGTCGCAAGCCACGCGTGCGCCCGCTTCGTGGGCCAGCTTGCAGACAGCCGCCAGGTCGGTGATGCGGAGCAGGGGATTGGTGGGGGTTTCTAGCCAGACCAGGCTTACAGGAGCCTGTTTCAGGGCTTCTTCCACCGCAGACAGATTGCTGGTGTCGATGACGGAGATCTCGATGCCCTGTGGTTCGAAGAGCCGGCGGAACAGCCTCAGAGTGCCGCCGTAGAGGTCGTTTCCACAAAGGATGCGATCGCCTGGCGACACCGCGGCCGTCGCGACGGCATGAATGGCGGCCAGTCCACTGGCGAAAGCCACGCCATGCCGGGCTCCTTCGAGGGCTGCGAGGTTGGATTCGAGTGCTGTTCGGGTGGGATTCTTGCCCCGGGAGTAGTCATAGCCGTCCTTGACCACGGCCGGATACTCCTGCACATAGGTCGACGAGCAGAAGAGGGGCGTCATGATGGCGCCGGTTGTGGGGTCGGGGCTCTGACCGGCGTGGACGGCCGTGGTTCCGAATCTCATCGCTCACTCCTGCGGTTGGGGGCGGCGCATCCTATCAGGCAGCCCGCTCGGGGAGAGGGGGCGTTTGAGTCGGATTGTGGCCGCTGAGGCAGGGCTGTTCGGTGGATTCGAGGCCTCGGCCGTGGTGTTATGGCTCCGTGAGACAGCCTCCCCTCGTCGCAGAACGGCTCGATGTTCTTGTGGTGGATGACGATCCGGCCGTGGCGCGGCTCGTCCGGGTGATGCTGGAGCGGGAAGGGCTGGTCGTGGGGCATGCCCATGATGCAGCCGAAGCGTGTGAGATCTTGGGGCGTCAGCCCTGTGGGGTCGTGCTCACCGATTACACGATGCCCGACGTCAACGGGTTGGAGCTGGTGCGGAGGCTCGATGCAGAGGGCGTGCGGTCGGCCTTTCTCGTCATGAGCGCCTTTCTGGAACCGGGGGTGGTCGACGAAATCTGCTGTGAACCGGCCGTTGCAGGGATGATTCGCAAGCCCTTCGAGCTCAAGGAGTTGATTCTCGACGTGCGCTCGGCCAGCGGGAGAGGCCTGGAGGGCCCCACGAATTCCAGCCAGGAGGGGGAAGGGGCAGCCAGAAGCCCTGCGCCAGCCTCTCCCGGTGGCCCTGAAGCAGGGCCGCGGGCGGGTTCAAGAGAGGGGGGGCGGCAGGCCGAGTCCGGGTCGGCTGGGGCTTGTGAAGCCGCCGGCGAAAACGGGTCCGAGTCCCACTTTGGCAGGTGTTGACTCACCCACACGGCCCAGCTAGGATCCCCAGCTTTCTCGGTGCGCGGAATTTGCGCGTCGGGCGCGCCCCCGCGCTAGCGTAGCTCAACTGGTAGAGTTCCGGTTTTGTAAACCGGTGGTTGTGGGTTCGAGTCCCGTCGCTAGCTCCAATTGCGCGAATCGGGGTCCTGCAGCACGAGTCAGCCGAGAGAGTCACCCATACATGGGGGAATGCCCGAGTGGTTAATGGGGACGGGCTGTAAACCCGTTGGCTTTGCCTACGTAGGTTCGAATCCTACTTCCCCCACCATAAGCGTCCTCAAGCCCGCATCGCGATTGACAGCCCCCCGAACGACACAACGACACAACGAACAGAACAGCAAGAGTGACCTAGAGGACAGGAGGCCGAGTAAGAAGAGACGCGTTACCGAGACATGCCGACCCATACGACCGTTGCGGGTGTAGCTCAGTGGTAGAGCCCCAGCCTTCCAAGCTGGTTGCGTGGGTTCGATTCCCATCACCCGCTCCATTGCTTCACCAAGCGGCGTGTCCGCGAGCCAGAACCACAAACCGCCCTTTTACTCCCAAACCGAACGATGCCAACGACGCCAAGAACCATGCGAACACCAAGCGCAGCAGCAAGCAGCGGCCGAGTCGAGGCAAGAGCACATGACAGAAGCTGCTGTGGCTCAGGGGTAGAGCACGTCCTTGGTAAGGACGAGGTCATGGGTTCGAATCCCATCAGCAGCTCCACGAACCTGTAGGAACCTTGCAAACGGATAGAAAATAGAAAACTGACTGCATCGCCATCCGGCGAGCCAACAACTGAAAACGAAGACGAAAACGAACGACGAAAACGACGAAAACGAACGAACGACGCAGCAAAATCAACTCAACCAACCAAACCATAGATTGACAGTACGCGCGCCAGAGTGCGCGCCGTCAGAGACGGAGATCAGAAGCAAATGGCGAAGGGCACATTTGAACGCACCAAGCCGCACTTGAACGTGGGGACCATTGGCCACGTCGACCACGGCAAGACCACCCTGACGGCTGCCATCACGGGCTCCCTTGCTCTCAAGGGCCTGGCGGATGCGCGCGGTTTCGAAACGATCGACAAGGCTCCCGAGGAGCGTGAGCGTGGTATCACCATTGCCACAGCTCACGTGGAGTATGAGACGGCGAATCGTCACTACGCTCACGTTGACTGCCCGGGCCACGCTGACTATGTCAAGAACATGATCACGGGCGCGGCGCAGATGGATGGCGCTATCCTTGTTTGCAGCGCTGCTGACGGCCCCATGCCTCAGACGCGCGAGCACATTCTGCTCGCTCGTCAGGTGGGTGTGCCCAGCGTGCTCGTCTTCATGAACAAGGTCGACCAGGTCGATGACGACGAACTGCTTGAGCTCGTCGACATGGAGATTCGCGAGCTGCTGAGCAGCTACGACTTCCCGGGCGACGACACGCCGATCGTTCAGGGCTCTGCTCTGAAGGCCATGGAGGCCCTTGAGGCCGGCGCGGACAAGTCCGACCCACGCTTCAACTGCATCTGGGAGCTGATGGATGCCGTGGATAGCTGGGTTCCGGAACCGGAGCGCGATGTCGACAAGGACTTCTTGATGCCGGTCGAAGACGTCTTCTCCATCAAGGGTCGCGGCACCGTGGCCACCGGTCGCGTCGAGCGCGGTCGGGTGAAGGTGGGTGAGGCTCTCGAGATCGTCGGCCTCAAGGACGAGATCGGCAACACGACCTGCACCGGTGTTGAGATGTTCAACAAGCAACTCGATGAGGGGCTTGCTGGAGACAACGTGGGCTTGCTCTTGCGTGGAGTCGAAAAAGAGTCCATCGAGCGCGGTCAGGTCCTCGCAAAGCCGAAGAGCATCACGCCGCACAAGAAGTTCAAGGGCGTCGTTTACGTGCTTAGCAAGGAGGAGGGTGGACGTCACACGCCCTTCTTCAACGGCTATCGCCCGCAGTTCTACTTCCGCACCACGGACGTGACCGGCAACGTGACCCTTCCTGAGGGCACCGAGATGGTCATGCCTGGCGACAACGTCGAGGTGGTCGTGGAACTGATCATGCCCATCGCGATGGACACCGATCTCAAGTTCGCTATCCGTGAGGGTGGCCGGACGGTTGGGTCGGGCAAGGTGGTGGAGATCATCGAGTAGTCCTCACCGTAAGCGCTTCAGCTGGATTGAGCCTGTTGGCCCTGTCCCGCTGGAAGCCAATCGGCCGGAATCCAGATGGCAAAGACCAAAAGTAGCATCGTTGTCTTCCTTGAGTGCTCTGAGTGCGGGCGCAGGAACTACACCCTGCGTAAGCGGACGAGGGCACAGTGGAAGCTCGAATTGAGAAAATATTGCCGGTTCGACCGCAAGCACACGACTCACAAGGAGCGCAAGAAGTAGGTCGCTTTCCGGCGACCTGAAGCCGGCCCGTGACACCGGGAGGCCAGTAGCTCAGTTGGTAGAGCATCGGTTTCCAAAACCGAGGGTCGGGGGTTCAAGTCCCTCCTGGCCTGCCACCGGGTTTCGGAGTCACGGCGACGCATTCGACGGAACGAAATATGGCCAAGTACAAGGCAGAACTCGGAGTCTATGCACGCACCACAGCCCTCTGGCTGCTGGGCAGCTTGTGGGTGTTTGGCTGCACCGAGTTCTATTACTTCCTTGGCAGCTTCCGTGGAGACCCCGAGGCTTCCGAGCCGGGAGGGTTGGCAACGCGGCTTCTTGAGGACAACTTGCCCGTGCTCGGTGTCCCGCTCACGTGGGCGCTCGTCATCGCGGTCGTTGTGGGTGCCTCGGGCCTCATGCTGCTGATGAAGATTTTGAACCGGCCCAAAGTCGCGGATCTCTTGATCGATTCCGAAACAGAGATGCGCAAGTGCACCTGGCCGAGCTGGAACGAAACATTCACGTCATCTCTTGTCATTCTCGTTGTGATGCTGTTTTTCACGGCCATTCTGGCCGGGATGGACTGGGTCCTGAACGAGGTCGTCGCGAAGAACATCCTCTCCTGAACAGCTGCTGATGGATACATCTGCCTCAAACGCCGCTCAGTCTCACTGGTTCGTCCTACGGGTTGCCAGCAACCTTGAGAAGAAGATGCGCGACAAGCTCGAGAGCCGTCTGAAGGCCGTGGGCCTCGAAGAGAAGGTTCCGTCTGTGCTGGTGCCCACCGAGACCATCTCGGAGATGAAGGGCGGGCGTAAGCGCGTGATCCAGCGCAAGCTCTATCCCGGCTACATCATGGTGGAGATGTTCCTCGATGAAGAGGGGCAGATTCCCGAGAATGTCTGGTTCCTGATCCGTGAGACTCAAGGTATCGGCGATTTCGTCGGTGCGTCTCGCGCCCCGGTGCCCATGGCCGAGCATGAGGTCGAACGCATTCTCAACGGGATGCGTGACACAGAGGAGACGCCGCAGCTCAAGATCAACTTCAAGCTTGGCGACCGCGTGAAGATCAATGACGGACCCTTCGAGTCCTACACAGGGGTCGTCGACGAAGTGAACGAGATGAAGGGCATGGTGCGCGTGATTGTGACCATCTTTGGTCGCGAGACACCTGTCGAGCTCGAGTACTGGAAGGTTGAGCAGACCTGACGTGGCTTTGCGTACGACACCCTGACTGAACACGAACTAACAGACTTCCCCACGACCAAGATCAAGACTTCAAGCGATGGCTAAGGAAATCCAGTCCGTCCTCAAGCTTCAAATGGCCGCCGGCCAGGCGACGCCTGCCCCGCCTGTCGGTCCTGCACTGGGCCAGCACGGCGTCAACATCGGCCAGTTTGTGAAGGAGTACAACGACGCAACGCGCGACCAGATGGGGCTGATCATTCCTGTGGAGATCACGGTCTACAAAGACCGCTCCTTCAGCTTCGTCCTCAAGACGTCGCCAGCTTCTGTTCTACTCAAGCGAGCTGCCGGCATCGTCAAGGGAAATGCTCACCTCGAGATCGTCGGTCAGGTCACCAAAGATCAGGTGAAAGAGATCGCTGGGATCAAGATGGCCGATTTGAATGCACGCAACCTCGAGGCAGCCTGCCGGATGGTGGAAGGCACGGCGCGCTCCATGGGTATCGAGGTGTCCGGCTGATCAAGCCGCCTGCCCGAACGAATCAAGAGACAAAGCGACTAAGCCATGACCAACCACATGACCAAGCGTACGAAGGCAAATGCTGCCAAGGTCGACAAGGATGCCGTCTATTCCTTGCTCGAAGGGATTGCGTTGTTGAAGCAGTCCGAAAAGACCGGCTTTGACGAGTCCGTAGACATTGCCATCAACCTGGGCATCGATGTGCGCAAGTCAGATCAATCGGTGCGAGGCGCCGTGTCTTTGCCGCATGGAACGGGGCGCACCCGGCGGGTGATTGCCTTCGTGAAGGACCCTGCCAAGCAAGAGGCCGCCACGGCAGCCGGAGCAGTTGAAGTGGGGGCCGATGACCTGGTCAAGAAGGTCGCCGATGGTTGGACCGAGTTCGACGTTGCTGTGGCTTCACCGGACATGATGGGCAAGGTGGGTAAGCTCGGTAAAGTCCTCGGGCCGCAGGGCAAGATGCCGACTCCCAAGTCGGGCACCGTCACGCCGAATGTCGAATCTGCGGTGCGTGAATTCACGGCGGGTAAAGTCGAATTTCGCGCAGATGCCGGCGGCACCGTGCACGCTGCGGTAGGCAAGCGCTCTTTCGAAGATGAGACGATTGTCGAAAACGTGCGCGCCTTCGTGACGGCTGTTAATGCACTCAAGCCCGCTTCGTCTCGGGGCACGTATCTCAAGAAGGTCTTCCTGGCCACCACGATGGGTCCCGGCGTTGCCGTTGACCTGGGCAGCTGACGGGAGCGAACTGATGCCAAACATTGTCAATAAGTCGATCGCAAGCGAATACGAGCGCCGCCTGGGCGGTGAGCTCGATGTTTTGCTTGTGCAGCCCATTGGCCTGAGTGTTGAAGAGGTCAATGAGTTCAGGGGCATGCTCGACAAGGAGCACCTGAGCCTGTGCGTCGTGAAGGGCTCGCTGGCCCGTCGCACGCTCGAGTCACAGGGTCTCGCCGGAATCGAACCGCTTTTTGAGGGTTCCTCCGCGCTGATCATGCGTCAGGAAGATGCCGACGTAGAGGGCGTGGCAATCGCTGCGGCGCGCGTGGTGGAAGCCTGGCGCAAGCAGAGTGGCCACGAGCTTCCTGCCGTCAAGGGCGGCATCATGGACGGCGAGGTTCTCGACCCTGCGCAGGCCACCGCGCTCGCCAAGCTACCGACCAAAGCGGAGCTTCACTCGAAGCTCCTTGGACAGATTCTTTCGCCGGGCGCCACGTTGTCCGGCCAACTTGTTGCCGGGGGCTCGCGTCTCGCGGGCGCCATCAAGGGCCATATCGAAAAGCTCGAGAGCGGCGGCGAATAGCACACCATTCAATCGAAACCTCATTCATCTGAAGCGGGCTGATGGCCCGAACATCCCGTAAAGGGCTATGGAGCCCGACCAGGAGCCAGGAGCATGACCGAAGAAGCAACCATCGAGTTCAAGGCAGAGATCAAGGATCTGGGCGACAAGATTGTCGCGCTGAGTCTTCTCGACGCACAGCAACTCTCCGACTACCTCAAAGACACCTACGGCATCGAGCCCGCATCTGGTGGCGCTGTCATGATGGCGGCCGCTGCTGGTGATGGCGGTGGTGCGGCGGAGGAGAAGACTGCCTTCGACGTCGTCCTCACGGGAGCCGGTGACAAGAAGATCCAGGTGATCAAGGCCGTTCGCGGAATCACCGGTCTCGGCCTCAAGGAAGCCAAGGAGCTCGTCGAGAGCGCGCCGAAGGCTGTCAAAGAGGGTGTCAGCAAGGAGGACGCCGAGAAGGTCAAGGGCGAGTTGGAAGAGGTCGGAGCAAGCGTCGAGGTCAAGTAGTGAGATCTCGTCCGCCACGCGTTAGCTGCATGGCTAGCGAGATCGCCTGCTGCGCGGTCGGAACGTGGTTTGTTGTGCCCCAACCTTCTTCTTCTCTCGTACTTGAACTCAGCCGATGAACGTTCGCCACTACGGTAAGTTCCGTTCACCTCTGGCCGTCCCGCCACTTACGGACATCCAGACCAAGTCATACTTCGATTACCTTCAATCTGACGTGCCGTTCAACCGGCGCGCCGATTTGGGTTTGGAGGCAATCCTCCGCGAAACCTTCCCGATCTTCAGTTACGACAAGACGGTTTCGCTCGAGTACATCGGATATGAACTCGGCCGCCCGCGATACACCGCGGACGAATGCCGGATTCTCGGTGTCACGTATGGCATGCCGTTTAAGATCCTTGTCCGGCTCGAGAAGCCCGAGCCGGTCGAGGAATGGGTGTACCTGGGTGAGATCCCCATCATGGTGGGGGGCGGCGAGTTCATCATCAATGGCAGTGAACGTGTCATTGTGAGCCAGTTGCACCGCTCGCCTGGTGTGGACTTCAGTGTCGAACTGCACACCAACGAGAAGAAGTTGCACAGCTGCTGGATCATTCCGCAGCGTGGATCATGGGTCGAGTTGTCCGTGACGAAGAAGGATGTGCTCGAGATCAAGATCGATCAGACGAGCAAATTCCCTGCCACGACCTTCTTGCGTGCTATGTCCGAGGACTACGGCACCAACGAGCAGATCGTTCCGCTCTTCTACAAGACGAAGAAGATTTCCCTGAAGGGAAGCAAGGACAAGGATCTGCTTGGACGGCACGTGGTCGCCGACATCGTGGACACGCAGACGGGTGAAGTGATGCTCAAGAGTGGGTCGGCGATTACGGCCGAGACGCTCGAGATGATCCTTGCCTCTGACCTGAAGAGTGTGGACGTCATTCTCAATGGTGAGGATGACCCTCTTCTGCTTCAGACGTTGACGGAAGACGACTCGCGTAGTCACGAAGAGGCGCTGTTGAAGATTTACACGCGCTTGCGTCCGGGCAACCCGCCCAACATCGAAAAGGCGCGTACGCTCTTCAGAGAACGCTTCCAAGACCCGACGCGCTATCGCTTGGGGCCGGTGGGGCGCTTCCGCATCAACCGCAAGTTTGGTCGAGATGCCAGCAGCGACGACATGACGTTGACGGTGCAGGACATCATCGATCCGATCCGTTACATCATGGGCTTGCGCGGCAATGAGGGGCAGTTGGATGACATCGATCACCTGGGTAACCGGCGGGTGCGGACCATCGCCGAGCTTGGTGGAGATGAATTCCGGAAGGGCTTCCTGAAGCTTCGGCGCACGGCGTCTGAGCGCATGAACAATCAGGAGACCATTCAGACCGCGACTCCTCGGCAGTTGATCAACAGCAAGACGATCAGTTCCTCGATTGAATATTTCTTTGGTCGGGGTGAACTGTCGCAGGTGGTCGACCAGAGCAACCCGCTCTCACAGTTGACGCATGAACGGCGGCTGTCTGCCTTGGGCCCCGGTGGGCTCAACCGTAAGCGCGCTGGTTTTGACGTGCGTGACGTACACGTCAGTCACTACGGACGTATTTGCCCGATCGAGACGCCGGAAGGCAGCAACATTGGTCTGATCGCGTCGCTTTCTCTTTACGCTCGGCTCGACGAGTACGGCTTCCTGGTCACTCCTTACCGGAAAGTGGTCAAGGGCCGTGTGACCGATCAGGTGGTCAACTTGCGTGCGGATGAAGAGTATGACGCCGTGCTCGCGCCTGCGGACACAGCGATCGACGAAAAGGGTGGGTTGGTTGGCGAGAAGGTCCTCAGTCGTGTTGGAGGCGAGTTCTCCGAAGTCGAAGTGAAGGACGTCAAGTTCGTCGATATCTCCCCGGTTCAGTTGGTCGGTGTGAGCGCGGCTTTGATTCCATTCCTTGAGCATGATGACGCTAACCGTGCGCTCATGGGCAGCAACATGCAGCGTCAGGCTGTGCCGCTGATCCGTACGCAAGTGCCGTGCGTGGCCACTGGCATGGAGCGGGACGTCGCCATGAACTCCGGCATGATTATTCGTGCCAAGAAGGACGGAACAGTTAAGTACGTGGACGGCGAGTCCATTGTCGTCGGTGACGACACGTACGAACTGCGCAAGTTCGTCGGGCTCAATGAGAAGACGTGCCTGAATCAGAAGCCTGCCGTGCTTCCTGGACAGAAGGTGAAGGTAGGCGATCTGCTTGCAGATGGCGCCTCGACGGATCAGGGCGAGTTGGCTCTGGGCCGTAACATCCTTGTCGGGTTCATGATCTGGGACGGATACAACTTTGAGGACGCAATCATTGTGTCCGAACAGTTGATTCGTGAAGACGTGTTCACGTCGATCCACATTCAGCATTTTGATGTGGAGATTCGTGAGACGAAGCTCGGCCGTGAGGAATTCACGCGCGACATTCCCAATGTTTCGGAGTCGGCTCTGGGCCGTCTCGATGAGACGGGCGTCGTGATGGTGGGCAGCAAGATCAAGCCGGGCGACATCCTGGTTGGCAAGGTCAGCCCGAAGAGTAAGTCTGAGTTGACGCCGGAAGAGAAGTTGCTTCACGCGATCTTTGGTCGTGCCGGTGAAGACGTGAAGAACGACTCGCTCGAAGTGAGCCCTGGCGTCTACGGCACGGTGATCAGCACGCGTCGCTTCACGAGGAACGTCGACACAAGTGAAGAGCAGTCAGCCAAGAACTTGCGACTCATTCGTGGTGCGGAGAGACAGTTCCGCTCATTCCTGTACGAACAGGTCGAAGAGTTGCTCGGTGAGATCAACAAGCTTCTCGACTCGAAGGTCAAGGATGACCAGACGGGCAAGGTCCTCAAGCTTGATGACGAGGATGCAGACAGCCAGGAACTCCGGCGTGTCTTCGAACTGATTCGCAAGCGCTGCATGGAGAACTACCGCCGGGGAACTGGCGAAAAGGTCTACTTGCGCTTCCGCGAGTTTGCGGACCAGATCGAAGAGCAGGAGAACGAGAAGAACAAGGTCGTCAACAAGCTGTCTCGAGGCGACGAACTTCCGACTGGCGTGCTCGAAAAGGTGAAGGTCTTTGTTGCCACGAAGCGGACCTTGTCCGTGGGTGACAAGATGGCCGGTCGCCACGGAAACAAGGGTGTGATCTCGGTGATCCTGCCCGAGGAGGACATGCCGTTCCTCCCGGACGGCGAATCGCTTCAGATCCTTCTCAATCCGTTGGGCGTTCCGTCTCGTATGAACGTGGGCCAGATTCTGGAGACGCACCTCGGTTGGGCCGCATCCAAGCTGGGTTTCCAGGCAGTCACGCCGGTGTTCGATGGGGCCAGCGAGAAGCAGATCTTCTCGGCACTCGAAGAGGCTGGGTTACCTGGCGATGGAAGGGCCACGCTCTACGATGGTCGGACCGGTCGTGCATTCGACCAGAAGGTCACGGTCGGCTATCTCTACATGCTGAAACTTCACCACCTCGTGGCAGACAAGGTGCACGCCCGCGCGACGGGACCGTACTCCTTGATCACTCAGCAGCCGTTGGGTGGTAAGGCGCGCTTCGGCGGTCAGCGATTCGGCGAAATGGAGGTGTGGGCGCTTGAGGCCTATGGAGCCGCAAGCATCCTCCAGGAGTTGCTCACTGTTAAGAGTGATGATGTCGAAGGTCGTACAAGAATTTATGAGTCGATGGTGAAGGGCACGAATGTGCTCGATCCAGGAACTCCCATTTCGTTTGACGTGCTCACGAATGAGATTCGTGGACTCTGTCTGAACATGGAACTCCATCGGGGGCGTCAGTAAGTCATGCAACTCGAAGGCACTCGTCAAACCGATTCGTCCGAGCCGCGTAGTCTCAATCCGCTTCGGATGAACCCCACGGACAACCCATACGTCACGATCCGTCTTGCTTCCCACGAAGACATTCGTAGCTGGTCGTTTGGAGAAGTTCGCAAGCCCGAGACCATCAACTATCGGACGTACCGTCCCGAGAAGGATGGGCTCTTCTGCGAGAAGATCTTTGGCCCGACCAAGGACTGGGAATGCTTCTGCGGCAAGTACAAGGGCATCAAGCACAAGAACATCATTTGTGATCGCTGTGGCGTGCAGGTGACCCACAGCAAGGTGCGTCGCACCCGGATGGGCCACATCAATCTTGCGGCGTCCGTCGGTCACATCTGGTTCTTCAAGGCGACCCCTTCTCGTATCGGCAATCTGCTTGGTATCAAGCTCAGCCACCTCGACAAGGTCATCTACTTCCAGGAGTACATCGTCACCGACGCCGGTGACAGCTCACTCGAGGAAGGGCAGCTTCTGACCGAAGATGCTTACCGCGAGGCGCGTCAGCAGTACGGTTCCAGCTTCGAAGCCGATATGGGCGCCGAAGCTGTCAAGCGGATGCTGGTGAATCTGGATCTCAACGCGACGTCAGAGTCGTTGCGCGAGGAGTTGAAGACCACCCGTAGTAAGCAGCGTAAGGCCGAGATTGTGAAGCGACTCCGCACCGTGGAGATGCTCCGTGATTCGCCCAACAAGCCTTCGTGGATGATCCTCGATGTCGTTCCCGTGATTCCACCGGACCTGCGTCCGCTGGTTCTTCTGGATAGCGGCAACTTCGCAACTTCCGACCTGAACGACTTGTACCGTCGGTTGATCAACCGCAACAACCGCTTGAAGAAGCTGCTCGACCTGAATGCACCTGAGGTCATTATCCGCAACGAGAAGCGGATGTTGCAGCAGTCGGTTGACGCACTCTTTGATAACAGTCGTTGCCGGCGTCCTGTGCTTGGCACGAGCAACCGGCCACTGAAGTCTTTGACCGATATGATCAAGGGCAAGCAGGGTCGCTTCCGCGAGAACTTGCTCGGTAAGCGCGTCGACTACTCGGCTCGTTCGGTGATCGTTGTGGGTCCCGAGCTTCGTTTGCATCAGTGCGGACTGCCGAAGGTCATCGCGCTGGAGCTCTATCAGCCATTCATCATTCGCCGGCTCAAAGAGTTGGGTTACGCCGACACCATCAAGTCCGCGAAGAAGATGCTGGAGCGAAAGGAAGAAGAGGTCTGGGATATTCTCGAAGAGGCTATCTTCGAACATCCGGTCCTTCTGAACCGCGCGCCAACTCTTCACCGTATGGGCATTCAGGCCTTCCAGCCGGTGCTCGTCGAAGGCAACGCGATCAAGCTGCATCCTCGTGTCTGCGCTGGAGTTAACGCGGACTTTGATGGTGACCAGATGGCTGTGCACCTGCCGCTTTCGTACGAGGCGCAGATTGAAGCCACTGCACTGATGATTGCGACGAACAACATCTTTACGCCTGCCAATGGCACGCCGATCATCAGTCCTTCACAGGACATCGTGCTGGGTTGTTTCTATCTGACTGTTCAGCGCAAGGGCGATGCGGGCGAGGGCATGATCTTCTCGACCGAGCGCGAAGTTTTCCGTGCTTACGCAGACGGCAAGGTGGGGGTGCATGCACCGATCAAGGTGCGCCTCGAGCCTGGCAAGCAAGTGATCAGTGAGACGGGCGTGTTCGACTACAAGGAAGGTCTTGTCGACACAACCGTGGGCCGAGTGCTGTTCAACGACATCCTTCCTCAGCAGTGTCCTTTCTGGAACATCGAACTGGACAAGGGGACGATCAAGCGCGTGATCAGTGATGCGTATGAGATCGTTGGCAAGGATCGTACGGTGAACTTGCTGGATGATCTCAAGTCGATTGGCTTCAAGTCAGCGACGCGTGCGGGCCTGTCCTTCGCTACGGTCGACCTGATCGTTCCGAGCGGGAAGTTCGACATCCTTGAGAGCGCGGATGACGATGTGCTGGCCGTGAATGGTCAGTACACCAAGGGCGTGATCACGGACGGTGAGCGTTACAATCAGGTGATCGATCTCTGGACCCATGCACGTGAACGCGTTGGTGAAGAGATGATGCGCGAGTGGCAACTCGCTGCTCATGATGGAGAGAGGGAGATCAATCCCGTCTACATCATGGAGCGGTCTGGTGCTCGAGGCACGATCGAGCAGATTCGCCAGCTTGCTGGAATGCGTGGGCTGATGGCCAAGCCATCGGGCCGCATCATTGAGACGCCCATCAAGTCCAACTTCCGCGAAGGGTTGCGCGTTCTCGAGTACTTCAGCTCGACGCACGGCGCTCGTAAGGGATTGGCTGATACGGCTCTCAAAACAGCAGACTCCGGATACCTGACGCGTAAGCTGGCTGATGTCGGTCAGAACCTTGTCGTGAGCGTGATTGATTGCGGAACGATCAACGGCATCAGTAAGAGTGCCGTGATGAAGGGCGACAAGATTGATGTGCCGCTTCGTCAGCAGATTCGCGGTCGCGTGGCGCGAGACGCCATCATCGACATCGTGACGGACGAGGTCATCGTTCAGGAAAGCCAGGTCATCACTCCTGAGATCGCTGCACGGATCGAAGATCTCGGTTACGAGAAGGTTCGCGTGCGCAGTCCTCTCACCTGTGAGGCAGGGGACGGCACATGTGCCACTTGCTACGGCATGGATCTCTCTCGCGGCAAGATTGCTGAGCTGGGATTGGCGATCGGGATCGTTGCTGCACAATCCATCGGCGAGCCGGGAACGCAGCTCACCATGCGGACGTTCCATATCGGAGGGACGGCAAGCCGCGCGCTGGCCGTGTCAAAGATCAAGGCTGGTCGCAAAGGCGTGTTGAAGTACGTCTCCGTGAAGTACGGCGAAAACCTGGAGGCTCAGCGCGTTTCACTCGACCGCAATGGTTTGCTTCTCATCCTGGACGACAAGGATCGCGAGCTCGACCGTTACGAAGTGCCGCTCGGCGCTGTTTTGCCTGTCGCAGATGGTGCGAAGGTGAAGACGGGTGAGATCCTGGCCAACTGGGACCCACACTCCATTCCTATCTTTGCTGACCGAGCTGGTCGGGTTCGTTTCATCGATATTTTGGACGGTAAAACGCTCAAGACCGAAAAAGACGCGGCCGGTGTTGCCCGTAAGTTCATCATGGATCACAAGGGTGATTTGCACCCGCAGATCAGTCTTGAGAACGAAGACGGCACTCCCTTGACGTTCTACCCCATCCCGGAGCGCGCATTCATCGAAGTCGATGACGGCCAGGAGGTGAAGGCGGGTACGCTGATCGCCAAGACTCCTCGAGCGATGACCGGAACTCAGGACATCACGGGTGGCTTGCCACGTGTGACGGAAGTCTTCGAAGCACGGCGTCCGAAGGAGCCGGCAATCATGGCGGAGATCGACGGTGTCGTCGAACTGGTTCGTGAGATGAAGCGCGGTAAGCGCACGATCAACGTCAACAACGAAGAGACGGGAGTCGTGCAAGAGCACCTGGTTCCGCACGGTAAGCACCTGAAGGTGCAGAGCGGCGATCGCGTCGAAGCTGGACACCCACTGGTGGAAGGCCCGTTGATTCCTCAGGACATTCTGCGAATCAACGGCGAAGACGCTCTGCAGTATTACCTGCTCCGTGAGGTTCAGGGTGTCTACCGGTCGCAGAACGTGAGCATCGACGAGAAGCACATCGAGGTGATCGTGAGCCAGATGTTGCGTCGAGTTCAGGTTGTCGATCCGGGTGATACAGACTTCTTGCCCGACGCCGTGGTGGATAAATTCCGCTTCCGCGCAGCCAACCAGGACATGGTGAAAGAGAAAAAGCGTCCCGCCACGGCGGAGCCGGTTCTTCTCGGAATCACCAAGGCTGCGCTTCAGTCGGATTCGATGATTTCGGCCGCCTCCTTCCAGGAGACGACCAAGGTGCTGACCGAGGCCGCCCTGGGCGGTCGCCGTGATCCCCTGCTGGGACTGAAGGAGAACGTGATCCTGGGCAACATGGTTCCCACGGGGACCGGATTCCGCCAGCTCCAGCGCACCCGCGTGAAGCACAATGTGGAGGCTCCAGCCATGATGGACCCCATGGCCCCCGAGGAGCTTGATCCCGTGAGTCTCGAGGGCGCTGTCTAGAAAAGAGAGTCAGAGTCAGTCAATGGATGGGCCCTGCGATCTGGCCTTGAGCCCCTTTCCTCTGGAGGAGGAGGGCACCTCGGGTCGCTTTGAGGTCTTCCAAGCCTTGACCCGGGCGGGGTCGATTGATGAAATGCCCCGCTCGCCGTAGAACCCCAAGAAGCAGCTGCAACATGCCGACGATCAATCAGCTTGTCCGCCAGGGCCGCAAGAAGATCCGCAAGGTCTCCAAGTCGCCCGTGTTGGATAAATGCTCTCAGAAGAGAGGTGTCTGTCTTCAGGTGAAGATCCAGACACCTAAGAAGCCAAACTCTGCCCTGCGAAAGATCGCCAGGGTCAAGTTGAGCAATGGCAAAGAAATCACGGCTTATATCGGCGGTGAGAAGCACACCTTGCAAGAGCACGCGATTGTTCTTGTTCGCGGAGGACGTGTGCGCGATTTGCCCGGCGTGAGATACCACATCATCCGTGGAACGCTCGACGCCGCAGCAGTTGCGGACCGTAAGCAAGGCCGCAGTAAGTACGGCAGCAAACGGCCGAAGTCCTGATCCGCGCATCGAACGAATCGAGAGCCTGAGAACACAAGATGCCCCGCAAGTACGTTTCGACAGCCAAGTATCAGTCCCCGGACCCCCAGTTCAGCAGCTTGCTGGCGAGCAAGTTCATCAACTGCTTGATGCTGGATGGAAAGAAGTCCACCGCGCAACGGATCTTCTACGAGGCACTGGAGATTCTGGGAGAGAAGATCCCAGGAGAAGAGGTCATCGATTGCTTCTCGACGGCCGTAAACAACGTCAAGCCCAGCGTCGAGGTTCGTTCGCGACGTGTGGGTGGCGCGACATTGCAGGTGCCCCATGAGATTCGCCGTGATCGTCAGCAAGCGCTGGCTTTCCGCTGGATTCTCCAGGCCACGCGCAAGAAGAAGGGCAAGCCTGTTGCCCGTAAGTTGGCAGAAGAGCTGTTCGACGCCTACAACAAGCAGGGCACGGCTTTCACCACACGTGAAAACGCGCACAAGATGGCCGAGGCCAACAAGGCCTACGCTCACTTCGCCTGGTAGGTCTCGAGCCGATTTCCGGCTCTCGTCCGCTGTGTCATGGGGCTTGATGCTGGCTGCCCGCTGTTTGGCACGTAGGGGGTCTGCTGCCCCGTTCGGGAGGTCGTCGCGATGGCTCGTCTGAAGGCCGACCGCATCCGCAATATCGGTGTCATTGCGCACATCGATGCCGGCAAGACAACTCTCACCGAGCGGATCCTGTTCTATACGGACCGGGCACATCGTATGGGGGAGGTGCACGATGGCACCGCCAAGATGGATTACCTCGAGGAAGAGCGAGAGCGCGGTATCACCATCACCAGTGCCGCAACGAGTTGCACATGGAAGAAGCACCGCATCAACCTCATCGACACGCCGGGGCACGTGGACTTCACGGTGGAAGTCGAACGTAGCCTGAGGGTGCTCGACGGTGCCGTCGTTGTGGTCTGCGGCGTGGCCGGGGTTCAGGCACAGTCTGAAACTGTCTGGCGCCAGGCGAATCGCTACTCGGTCCCCCGCATCGTGTTCGTGAACAAGCTCGATCGCGTGGGCGCTGATTTTGATGGAGTGGTGTCGGATGTCTCCAGGCGTCTTGACGTGAAGGCGATTCCCGTTCAGATCCCCTGGGGAGCCGAAAAAGACCTGGTCGGTGTTGTCGATCTGGTGGAGATGCGAGCGCTGCGTTTCATCGAGGGGTCGCTCGGGAAAGACGTTGTAGAAGAGCCGGTGCCCTCCGAGTTGGTGGATGAGGCGAAGCTGGCCCGGCAAGCGATGCTCGAAGATCTTGCTGACTGCATCGATTCATTCGCAGAGATCTATCTCGAACACGAGATGGACTGCTCGACTCAGGCTGTTCGTGCAGCTCTTCGAGAAGGCACTCTGAATTTGAAGTTTGTGCCGGTCCTATGTGGGTCTGCCTTCCGCAACGTGGGCGTACAGCCAGTTCTCGATGCCGTGTGTGAGTTTCTCCCCGCGCCGGATGAAGTGCCGCCCGCACGGGGCATGAATCCCCGTACGGAGAAAGAGGAGGAGCGGTCCAGCGATCCGGAAGGCCCTCTGTGCGCACTGATCTTCAAGACCATCTATGCAAGCCAGGGAGACCTGGTGTTCACACGCGTGTATTCCGGTCGACTGAAGGTTTCCGAACAGGTGTTCAACCCTCGGACGGGCAAGAGTGAGCGGGTAAACCGCATGTTCCTCATGCACGCTGATGAACGGGAAGCGCTGGACACCGCCGCCGCCGGCGACATCGTGGCTGTCGTGGGATTGAAGAACAGCAAGACCGGGGACACGCTCTGCCCCAAGGGAGACCCTCTGCTGCTGGAAGGTTTGCATGCTCCCGAGCCCGTGATCTCGATGTCTATCGAGCCGCACAGCCTCAAAGATAAGGATGAACTGGTGCGCGTCCTGGAGTTGTTGGCCAGGGACGACCCCTCGTTCGTGTGGCGTGTCGACGAGGACACGGGTCAGATGCTCATCTCAGGGGTCGGGGAGCTTCACCTGGAAATTCTTCGGCATCGCATCGAGCGTGATTTTGGCATGGCCATTCGCGTGGGGGAGCCGCGGGTGGCTTATCGCCAGACGCTGGGGGGCTCTGCGGAGGCGGAGGCTGTTTTCGACCGAATGGTGAACAATCGAGCCCTGTATGCGTGTATTCGGCTGCGCGTCGAATCGGACGAGAGCGCCGAGTCTGTGGTTGTGGTCAATGAAATGGATGGGGAGGACGTGCCCCGGCTCTTTCACGCCATTATCGAGGCTGCGGCTGCTGACGCGGCCAGCGGAGGCCTGGCGATGGGATTTCCTGTCTCAGGGATCAAGATCACGCTGCTGGGGGGGGCTGCCAGAGATCAGAGCAGCACCGATGTGGCCTTCTCTCATGCCACCCACCTGGCCTTCCGAGAGGCCGCTGAGAAGGCTGAGCCTGTCCTGCTCGAGCCGGTGATGGAGTTCGAGGTCTCGTGTCCCATGGAGTTCCTCAATGGGGTCAATGCCGACCTGAATGGGAGGCGGGCTCGGGTCTCCGGTATGTCGACAAACTCTGATCCTGCCACGATTAGAGGCCGTGTTCCCCTATCTGAGATCTTTGGGTACTCCACGGTGCTCCGGTCTCTGAGCCAGGGGCGTGCGACTTTCAGCGTGGAGCCGCGGGCCTATGAGCCGATTCCTGCGGGCCGGGCTGGGCAGCTTGTGACATGAGCACCCTGGGCATATTGGGTCTCCTGAGCATGGGGGTGTCAGGCCGTTCGAATTCGTCTGGAGCTCCGGTCGGGCATGGAGCGCAAAGGGATCGGAAGAGTTTCCCTTTGACTCAGCGGGCCATGATCCTAGAATCGCCCGTTTTTCGCCGTAAGGGCAGAAACGCCCCGGACGGAGGCATCTGCCTAGATTCTGGCCCGCCGTGAGGCGGCCCGGGGATGCGTTTTCTGGCAGTGGTTCCGGTTCGGTTCGTCAGTGAGTGCCGCAAAGTTCAGGCGCTCACTGTCGAGGCTTTTGTGGAGTGTCGCGGTTGGGCATGTCGCAAAGGGCGCGGGCACCTGTGGCAGCGCAGGGCCGTAGTAGTTTTTCGAGGCGTCAACCACTAGCGATCATTAAGAACATCCAAGAGAGCGATGCAGACTAAGAAGATCATCATCCGCCTTGAGGCCTACGACCACGAGACGTTGGATCAGTCGGCGGCCGACATTGCCGACGGCGCTCGTCGTACAGGTGCGCGTGTTGCAGGGCCGATTCCACTCCCGACACGAATTGAGCGGTACACGGTGTTGCGTTCTCCGCACGTGGACAAGAAGAGCCGCGAACAGTTTGAGATTCGGACGCATAAGCGATTGATCCACATTCTTGAGCCAACCAGCAAGACGGTGGATGCGATCAGCAAGCTCACGCTCCCTGCGGGCGTGGACATTCGGGTGAAGGCATGATGCGCGACGTCTCACAGATCTCGCTCCGACAGAGTCGGCTGCCAGCCTCGGCAGTTTGCGGCTGCGAACAGATCGACATCGACGGCATGAATGACGGCGTCTTTACTGGGAGAGTCCTGTGAACACGCTGCTCGGAACCAAACGCGGTATGACGCAACTCTGGCGGGAAAACGGGACTCGCGTTCCGGTGACCGTGCTGGATGTCGCACAGAACACCGTGACCGGCATCCGGACTCTTGAGAAGGACGGCTACGAGGCTGTCCAGATCGGGTCAGGTGCGATCCGTCCTTTCCTGGTCTCCAAGCCACGGCTTGGGCAGTTCCAGAAGGCAGGCCTTGAATCTCCCGTGCGCCATGTGCGTGAAGTGCGTTGCGAAGTCGGGGATGTCGAGGTTGGCGCAGCTTTTAACGTCGACCTTTTTGAGGTCGGCGGCTTTGTTGATGTGGTTGGCTCAAGCAAGGGCAAGGGCTTTGCTGGCACGATCAAGCGACACGGCTTTGCGCGCGGCCCTGTGACTCACGGTAGTCAGAACGTGCGGCGCCCCGGCTCGATCGGTATGTGCAAATACCCAGGTCGAGTGATTCGCGGTAAGCGCATGGCCGGCCGGATGGGCAACGAGCGCGTCACAGTGAAGGGTCTCGAGATTCTTGCTGTGGATGCGGAGAACGGACAGTTGCTCGTGAAGGGCCCGGTGCCAGGTGCCAACGGAGGGCTGGTGCTCGTCCGCAGCAGCAACCTGGTTCAGACCAAGTCCAAGAAGGGCGGCAAGTGATGGCGCAGGTCAGTAGCTGGAATGACGGTTCGGTCGGTAAGGCCGAACTCGCGTCTGAGAGCCTGGGTGAGGTCGTGAAGTTGCGTCTGATGCGCGACGTGGTTCGCATGTACGAGGCCAACGCTCGTCAGGGGACGGTGAAGACCAAGACCCGCGCCGAGGTTCAGGCCACGACACGTAAGCCGTTCAAGCAAAAGGGAACGGGCAACGCTCGACAGGGTGACTTCAAGTCGCCGCTGAGGCGTGGCGGCGGTGTCATTTTTGGCCCGCGTCCCCGTGACTACAGCTACACCATGCCTCGTAAGGCCTTGCGCGAATCTTTGCGTTCCGCACTGCTGGGCAAGCTACGTGACGACGAAGTGGCTGTGTCGGCATCCAAGTCGCTCGCGAGCCCTTCGACCAAAACCGCCGCCAAGATGGTGAAAGACCTCGGTTGGGATGGGTCAGTCGCGGTCGTGGTTCCGAGCGAAAACGAAAACGTTTGGTTGTCTTTCCGCAACCTGCCACGAGTCAGCGTTCTGCGGGCTGGTGACCTCAATGCCCATCACGTCCTGTGGCACCGGAACGTTTTGTTCATGGATGACGCCTGGGACGTGCTCATGCAGAGATTGGCTCACCGCGGCCGCAAGGCTCAGGAGAAGGGCGACAAGGCATGAAGAACGACGCGCGCGACATTATTCGGCGCCCTCTGATCACAGAGAAGGGGACTGACATCACGACGGAGGTGAATGGCTACACCTTTCTCGTGGCTCCCTATGCCAACAAAGTGCAAATCAAATCGGCGATCGAGGAGTTGTTCGACGTGCGTGTTCAGCACGTGCGGACGATGACCCGCCGAGGGAAGTGGAAAGGGCGTGGTCCGAAAGCGACCCGTCGTCCAGATTGGAAACGTGCAGTTGTGACGCTCGCTGAGGGCGACACCGTGGAGTTCCTCTAGAGCATGGCTATACATAAGTACAAGCCGACTTCGCCGGGGCGCCGTGGTGCGACCGTGGCACGCGATCCAGACATCTCGGGCGGTAAGCCCGAGAAGTCGCTCACAAAGCGGCTGAAGCGTCACTCGGGTCGCAACGCACATGGTCGTATTACGAGTGCGCGTCGAGGCGGGGGGCACAAGCGCAAGTACAGAAAGATCGACTTCCGCCGTCGTCATGACGGTGTGCCCGCCAAGGTCGCCGAAGTGCAGTACGATCCGAACCGCTCGGCAAACATCGCGCTTCTGCACTATGCCGACGGCAAGAAGGCTTACATCATCTCGCCCCTCGGCCTGAAAAAGGGTGCCTCGATCATGTCAGGCCCTGATGCCGAGCCGAAGCTGGGCAACGCGATGGAACTGCGTCACATGCCTCTCGGTTCGCTCATTCATTGCGTCGAGCTTGAGCCAGGGCGTGGCGCTCGTATGGGGCGTTCTGCTGGCACCGTGATTCGCTTGTCTTCGCGTGAAGGTGAGTACGCGCAGCTCATTCTGCCGTCAGGCGAGCAGCGCAAGGTTCACTCGCGTTGTCGCGCCACCATCGGACAGGTCGGGAACATCGACCATGGCCTGGTGAAGCTCGGCAAGGCGGGGCGCAATCGCTGGAAGGGGCGTCGCCCCAAGGTTCGTGGTACTGCCATGTCTGCGTACGCCCATCCCATGGGTGGCGGAGAGGGGCGGACTGCTGGTGGACGTCACCCTGTTTCTCCATGGGGCAAGCTCGCCAAGGGCGGTAAGACGCGTAAGCCTCGCAAGGCGTCGAGTCGCATGATCATCCGCAAGCGCAAGTCGAAACGTTGAACGGTCTCCCCGACGAGCCGGCAACGGCACGAGAACTCTCAGAGAGCACATCAAAGTGAGTCGCAGTCTGAAAAAAGGTCCTTTCGTGGACGTCAAGCTGGAGAAGAAGGTGCTCCGCATGGCGCGTGAAGGTCGTCGGGAGCCCATCACGACCTGGGCCCGCGCCTGCACGATCACTCCAGACTTTGTCGGGCACACGTTTCTGGTTCATGACGGACGCCGTCACCAGAAGATCTTCGTGGTTGAAGACATGGTCGGTCACAAGCTTGGTGAATTTGCTCCCACCCGGACGTTCCGGGGGCACACCAATAAGAAGGAATCCGGGCGGGGCAAGTAGGTAGTCATGATCGAGTTCAACGCCAAACATCGATTTGCCAAGATCGCCGCCCGCAAGGCGCGACTTGTGGTGGATCTCGTCCGAGGCCTCCCGGTCAATCGCGCTTTGATCCTGCTGGACCGCTCACCGCAGCGGGCCGCCGTGCTGGTCAAGAGCGTTGTTCGATCCGCTGTTGCCAATGCTGAACAGAAGTCCGGCGGAAGCCTGGATCTGAACGATCTGGTCGTCTCCACGGCGCGGGTCGACGAAGGCCCCTTGCTTGGAGGGCACATTCGCTGGCGCCCGGCAGCACGCGGCCGAGCCATGCCGTATCACAAGCGCACGAGTCACATTCACATTTCACTTTCTCCGGTGACTGCATTGAACACAGCAGCATCTGAGAAAGATGCCGTTACTGAAACCCAGGGCGAGGAGGCCTGATGGGCCAGAAAGTCCACCCAATCGGCTTCCGTGTGGGGATCACCGAGCCTTGGCGTTCGCGTTGGTACGCGGGCAAAAAGGATTTCGGAGCACTGCTGCTGGAAGACCAGAGAATCCGCCGATTCATCAAGAAGGAGTACCACACCGCCGCGGTTCCGCGTATCGACATCGAGCGGACGCGTGAGCGGGTCACCGTGATCATTCATACGGCTCGTCCGGGATTGCTCATTGGTCGACGTGGCGCGCAGGTTGAGAAGCTCAATGACGAGCTGACAAACATCTGCAATAAGCCTGTGGCGATTCGGACGGTTGAGATCAGCAAGCCCGAACTGTCGGCGCAACTCGTGGCCGAGGGTATGGCCGAGCAGTTGATGCGCCGTGCGAGTTACCGGCGTGCGCTGAAGAAGTCCGCGGACCTGACCATGCAGGCAGGGGCGCTGGGGGTGAAGATTCACATCGCCGGCCGGCTTGGTGGTGCTGAGATTGCTCGTACCCAGAAAATCTCGCTTGGTTCCGTCCCGCTGTCCACGCTGGACGCATGGGTGGATTACGGGCAGGGCATCGCTCGCACCACGATGGGTGTGATCGGCGTGAAGGTGTGGATTTACCGCGGTCGATACAGCGATTTTGAAGCGCCAGCACCGGGGCGTCCGTCATGAAGAACATGCCCAAGCGCTTCAAGCACCGTAAGGTGCAAAAGGGCACGATTCGCGGAAATGCGACACGTGGACACACGGTCGAATTCGGCGAATGGGGTCTGCAGTCACTGCAGGCGGGCTACCTCACCTCGCGTGTCCTTGAAGCAGGTCGTGTCGCGGCAAACCGCGCGGCCCCTGGCTCACGCATCACGATTCGAGTGTTTCCGCACAAGCCCGTGACCAGCATCCCTGCCGAGACTCGTATGGGTAAAGGTAAGGGTGAGCCGGAGTACTGGGTCGCATCCATCAAGCCTGGCACGGTTATTTTTGAGATTGGTGGTGCCGATGAGTCGCACGCCAAGCTCGCGATGAACCGAGTCGCGCACAAGCTGCCGGTGAAGTGTCGGCTGGTGCAGAGGAGAGTGCGATGAGTGCAGGTGACAAGAGGCTCAAAGAGCTTCGCGACAAGCTCGACAGTGAACTCGAGTTCGATCTCGAGGAGCACGCCAAAGAGTTGTTCGACCTCCGTTTCAAAGCGAGCGCCGAGGGCATCGCAAACCCCAGCCGTATTTCTCAGCTGCGGCGCGAAATCGCGCGGATCAACACGCTGCTTTCAGAACGGCAGTTGAATGTCCGCGGCGCTCAGCCCCGGTCTTGAAAGAATAGGAAGAGATGGCCACAGAGAAGACTCCACGCATCGTCCAAAAGATCGGTCTGGTCAAGAGTGACCGGATGGACAAGTCGATTGTCGTGAAGGTCGAGCGGCGCCTTATGCATCCGCTCTACAAAAAGATCATCAAGCGTTACACCACGCTGGTCGCGCACGACGAGAACAACGATGCGAAGATGGGTGATACCGTCGAAATCGCGTTTGCTCGTCCGCTCAGCAAGCGCAAGCGCTGGCGTTTGGTTCGCGTGCTTGAGCGTGCCGGAGTCGAAGCATGATTCAGATGCAGTCAATGCTCGACGTCGCCGACAACACAGGCGCCAAAGCTGTTCAGTGCTTCAAGGTGCTGGGCGGGAGCAAGCGTCGTTATGCAGGCGTCGGAGACATCATCATCGGCTCCGTGAAGAAGTCGATTCCGACCGCGAGCATCAAGAAAGGCACGGTCGTACGTGCTGTCATTGTTCGGACCCGCAAGGACATCCGGCGCCGCGACGGCTCTCGTCTTCGCTTTGACAGCAATGCGCTTGTGATCATCGACAAGGACGGGAACCCGATTGGGACCCGCATCTTCGGGGCCGTTGCCCGCGAACTTCGTCAGAAGAACTTCATGAAGATTATCTCCCTCGCGAACGAGGTCGTCTGATGGCCAGCCTGAAAAAAGGTGACCCTGTCATCGTCATTGCGGGCGCGAGTCGCGGCAAGACAGGCCGGATCATTGACTTGAATCACAAGAAGAGCCAGGCCGTGGTGGAAGGCGTGAACATGAAGTTCAAGCATGTGCGCCGCAGCCAGGAGATGCCGCAAGGCGGCAGAACGCAGAGGGAGTATCCCGTCGATATTTCGAACTTGGCCTACCACGATGCTGAGTCGGGGCGGGGAGTTCGGCTCGGGTCGTCCGTAGTAGACGGGCAAAAGGTGCGCGTGATGCGCCCCTCCGGCAAGCAGATCGAAGACTGAGGCAGGCAGCACCAATTATGAGCACCGACACAAAAACTCCGCGCCTGAAGACAAGCTACGAGACGGTTAGAGCCGAGCTCATGGCGAAGCGTGGGATTGGCAACATTCACGCAGCTCCCACGATCAAGAAAGTTGTGGTGAGCATGGGCGTTGGCGAAGCGCGTGAGAACGCAGCACTGATCGAAGCTGCGGCCTCTGACCTCACGACAATCGTGGGTCAAAAGGCTGCGCCCACCCGAGCTCGGATGAGTGTTTCTAACTTCCGCTTGCGCGAGGGAATGCCTATCGGCTGTCGCGTCACGCTGCGCGGTGACCGCATGTGGGAGTTTCTCGACAGGCTGATCTCTGTGGTCATTCCTCGTATCAAGGACTTCCGTGGTTTGAAGCGGAAGCTTGATGGGCAGGGGAATTACTCCATGGGGCTCCCGGACCAGACGGTGTTCCCGGAGATTGATCTGGACCGCATCAAGCACTCCCAAGGCATGAACATCACGATTGTGACGACTGCTGATAACGACGAGATGGGCAGCGAGCTGCTTTCTGCTCTGGGTATGCCTTTCCGCAAAAATAACGCCAAGGACTGACGGGAATGCCCGCAGTCGATACGAACGAACTAGCCATCACACACAGGACTGAACAACGTGGGTAAGACCAGCTGGATCGCCAAAGCCAAGATGAAGCCGAAGTTCAGCACGCGCTCCAAGTCGCGCTGCTCGCTCTGCGGCAGAAGTCATGCCTATCTGCGGAAGTTCGGCATCTGCCGTATCTGTTTCCGCAATCTTGCTCTGCGGGGAGAGATCCCCGGCGTGCGCAAGGCTTCTTGGTGAAGCCGGACAGTCAGCCGACCACTGGTTCTTAACCGGAGCGACCTTCCATCATGATGACCGACCCAATCGCCGACATGCTGACACGTATCCGGAATTCCATCCGGGTTAAGCGTGCTGATGTGTCGATGCCTGCCAGCAGGACAAAGGCTGCCATCGCTGAGGTGCTGAAGCGCGAAGGCTTCATTCACGGCTACGAGGTGACGCCTGATGGCGTGCAGGGAAACCTGTCGATTCGCCTGAAGTACGGGCCTGGCGGAGAAGCCGTCATCAATGAGATCAAGCGCGAAAGCAAACCGGGACGTCGAGTTTATCGAGAGGTCCGGGAGATCACTCGCGTGCTGAATGGTACGGGCATCTCGATCTACACAACGCCTGACGGGCTGTTAAGTGATCGGGAATGCCGAGACAGAAACGTTGGTGGCGAGTTGCTCGCCACAGTCTGGTAGAGCGGAAGCATGTCGAGAATCGGAAAACAGGCGGTGAACTGGGCCAGTGGGACGAAAGTCTCCTGTTCGGGCGACAGTGTCCGCGTCGAAGCTGGCAAGGCCGTGCTCGAGCAGGCGCTCGACTCGTGCATCGAGGTGACTCTCGACGACGAGGCGCGGACTGCCACGTTTACGCGAAAAGACGACACGAAGCGTTCGCGGGCCATGCACGGCCTCTACCGCAGCCTTGTTGCGAACATGGTTGAGGGTGTGGAGAAGGGCTTCCAGAAGACCCTGGAAATCCATGGGGTCGGCTACAACGCGAAGCTTTCCGGGAAGACCGTTGTGTTGAACATTGGCTTCAATGCGCCGGTGAAAAAGACGGTGCCAGCCGGAGTTACGGTTGAGATCCCGCAGCCAACACAAGTTGTGGTGTCTGGAGCAGACAAACAGTCTGTTGGCCAGTTTGCTGCAGAGATTCGCGCCATTCGCAAGCCGGAGCCCTACAAGGGTAAAGGTATCCGCTATTCCGACGAGCACGTGCGTCGCAAGGTCGGAAAGTCACTCGGGGCCTGAGCAGAGAAGCTGATCGATCATGGAACGAGCAAGCAAAACACGCATCATCTGCCGAACTCGGCGCAAGAAGCATGTGCGCAAGAAGGTTTCTGGTACGGGCGAACGCCCGCGCCTCAGCGTTCATCGCAGCAACAAGCAGGTTTATGTGCAGGCGATCGACGACTTCACTGGCGTCACGCTGGCCGCTGTTTCGAGCGTCGACAGAGAGCTTCGCGAAAGCATTTCCGGCACCAAGACCGAGCAGGCCAAGGCGGTGGGTCTGGAAATCGCCAAGCGCCTCACTGGCAAGGGTGTGACCGCCGCCGTGTTTGATCGGGGTTGGTACAAATTTCACGGGCGTGTGAAAGCCCTCGCAGAGGGTGCCCGTGAGGGCGGCCTGAATTTCTAAGGACTGACTGGATCTGACTGATGGCTGAAGGCAACGCGAAACCCGAGAAAGAACTGAAGGTCCACGCGCCAGGACTCTATGAAGAGTCTGTGGTGAAGGTGAACCGTTGCGCCAAGGTCGTGAAGGGTGGCCGCCGTTTCTCCTTCTCTGCGCTGGTTGTTGTTGGCGATCGGCATGGCAGCGTTGGGGTTGGCTTTGGCAAGGCCAAAGAAGTCCCGGCTGCCGTCGACAAGGCCGTCAAAGAAGCTCAGAAGAATCTGGTGCGTGTCCAGTTGAAGGGGACCACCATCGAACATGAGGTCATGGGGGTGTTTGGTGCGGCGAAGGTGCGGTTGATACCCGCTGCGCCCGGTACAGGCATCATCGCTGGCGCCACGGTCCGCTCCGTTCTGGAGTTGGCGGGCGTTCACGACATTCTGACCAAGAGCATGGGGAGCAATAACCCCATCAACCTGGTGAAGGCGACACTCGAAGGGCTGCTTTCTGTGCGCAGTCGTCGCACCGTTGAGAAGCTGCGAGGGGTTTCCATCTCATGAATCTTCAGGACGTCAAATGCAAGGGCTCGGCACTGCGCAAGAAGCAGCGCGTCGGGCGTGGAGCCGGAAGCGGTCAGGGTTGCACTGCAGGCCGTGGCCACAACGGCCAAGGGTCTCGTTCGGGATCAGGTGGCAAGTTTGGGTTTGAAGGCGGACAGATGCCGCTTGCCCGGCGCTTGCCCAAGCGAGGGTTTACGAATGCCCTGTTCCGTACGACCTACGCCATTGTGAATGTCTCCGATCTTGCCAATGCGTTCCCGGAAGGCGGGGACGTCGATCTGGCTGCCGTGAAGAGTCAGAATCTGGTGAAGAGAAAGGCGACGACGCTGAAGATCCTCGGGAAGGGTGAGATCCACGTTCCCTTGAAGGTGAAGGCCAATCGCGTGTCGGACTCGGCTCGTCAAAAAATCGAGGCGGCCGGGGGGAGCGTCGAGCTGTCTTCATGAGTGGTTTTTTGAACCTTTTTCGCGTGCCTGAGATCAGGCACAAGATTCTCGTCACGCTGGGGCTCCTGCTTTGCTACCGCGTGGGCTTCCACGTTCCGGTGCCCGGAGTCGATTACACCGCGCTTGATCAGTTTATGAAGCAAGATGGCGGTGGGCTCGGATTCGCGTTCGGCATCATGAATGCCTTGTCGGGCGGCGCAATCGGTTCATGTCGTCTGTTCACCTTGGGTGTGATGCCCTACATCAGTGCATCCATCATCTTCTCGTTGCTTGTGAAGGTGGTGCCGCAGCTTGAGGCGCTGTCCAAGGAAGGTCAGGCGGGCCAGAAAGTCATCAATCGCTGGACGCGCTACGCCACGGTGCCGATTTGCATCATTCAGGCCATCTTCCTGGTGTTCGGAAAGCTGAGCGACGCTGCGGCGAGCGACATCATTGATCCGACCCTGTATTCGATGTTCAGCTACAAGGTGTTCCTGATCCTGACGCTGACGACCGGCACGCTCATCATCATGTGGATCGGTGAGCAGATTACGGAATACGGAGTCGGCAACGGCGTGTCGCTCATCATCATGGCGGGCATCCTTGCAAGCATGCCGTCGATGATGCAGCAGTTGCAGAGTTCGCTGGGCCCGGCAGAGGGTGTCCAAGCGATTGCAACGCTGCTTGTTCTCTACCTACTTATCGTGCTCGGCATTGTCTTTGTGACCAAGGGTCAGCGACGTATCCCGATACAGCAAGGTCGGCAGACGCGCGGCAGAAGGGTGTATGGCGGGCAGCGCCACTACCTCCCCCTGAAGGTGAACCAAGCGGGCGTCATGCCCATCATCTTCGCGTCCTTCCTGTTCGTTGTGCCGACCGTCCTGGACAGTGTGTTCGGAGGGCAGTTCTTCCAACGCGCTTTTGAGTGGGGCGGCTTCTGGTACATCCTGTTCTACTCGGGCTTGATCTTCGTGTTCTCCTTCTTCTGGACATCGTTGATGTTCCAGCCGAAGGAAATTGCGAACAACCTCAAAGAATACGGCGGGTTCGTTCCGGGCTTGCGTCCTGGTGCTCGAACGGCTGAATTCCTTGAGTCGGTCATGTTCAAGGTGACGCTCGCTGGATCGACCTTTCTGGTGATGATTGCCGTGCTTCCTCAATTGCTTTCGAGCAATGTGCCGAACATGCCGCCTGCGCTGGCGATGTTCTTGGGCGGTACGAGCATCCTGATCGTGGTCGGCGTCGTTCTTGATCTGATGGAGAAGGTGAACTCGATGCTGCTCATGCGGCGTTACGACGGCATCGGTGGCGAGAGCAGTGGCTGGGCCCGTAAGGGCGGTGGCGCTCGTGCCGGGAGAAACGCGTGAAGCGTCAAACCGCCATTCTCGGAGCGCCTGGTGCCGGCAAGGGAACGCAGGCCCAACAGGTTTGCGCTCAGCTGAATCTCGAGCATCTCTCCACCGGAGATTTGTTGCGTGCTGCTGTGGCCGCTGGTTCGTCCGCAGGTTTGCAGGCGAAGAACTTCATGGATGCGGGTAACTTGGTTCCCGATGAAGTCGTGTTTGGTGTGTTGTTCGAGCGACTCGGCAACGAGTCTTCGAGAACCGCAAAGTCCGACGGGTACATGCTGGACGGCTTTCCTAGAAACCGCGTTCAGGCCGAAGAGTTGGATCGGAGGCTCAGCGAAGCAGCCCCCAGCAGTCAGGCCCAGACGCTCGACGTGGTGGTAGACATTTGCGTTCCTGATGAACGCATCGTGGCTCGCTTGACAGGGCGGCGTATCTGTAAGGGATGCGGCCGGAACTACCATGTCGAGTTCGTCAAGCCGAAGCAGGACGGTGTCTGCGATGATTGCGGTGGAGAGCTCTACCAGCGTTCGGACGACACCGAGTCAGTCGTGATGGAGCGTCTCTCCGTCTACCATGAACAGACCGCGCCTCTCGAGGTGTACTACAAGGAGCAAGGCATCCTGGTGACCGTGGATGGTGACCGGGCCGTGGAGACTGTCACCCAGGCTGTTCTCGATGCTCTTTCCGGCAACAACGTGGCGGGGCTTTCCTGATGGCCCGCGACGCAAATATTCGAGTGCAGGCCAAGGTGGTTGAGGCCCTGCCCAGTGCTGTTTTCCGTGTCGAACTCGAAAACGGCCATCAACTGACAACTCATGTGTCAGGCAAAATGCGTATGCACTACATCCGCATCCTGCCTGGCGACATTGTGACGGTAGAGATCAGTCCTTACGACCTGAGTCGTGGGCGAATCGTGTACCGGGGCCCAGCCCCCGGAGGAAGGACCAGACAGGCATGAAGGTAAGAGCCTCCGTCCGGCGTATTTGCGAGAATTGCAAGATCATCCGGCGTTTCGGCGTTGTCCGAGTCATTTGTACTAACCCACGCCACAAGCAGCGGCAGGGCAAGTAAGCCCTCCCAGCCTCCGAAAGCGAGAAAAGCTATGCCGCGTATCGTCGGCGTCGACATTCCAGCCAACAAGCGCGTTGTGATCGCGCTGACCTACATCCATGGTGTTGGTCCAACGAGTTCCAAGAAGATTTGCTCGGCACTCGACTTCCCCGACCAATTGCGGGCGAAGGATCTGACCGACTCCGACGTGCAAAACATCGTTGCGGAGCTCGACAAGAGCTATGTGGTCGAAGGCGCGCTACGCCGCCAGGTTGCACAGAACATTCAGCGCTTGCGAGAAATCGGAAGCTATCGCGGACTGCGCCACCGGCGTGGTCTCCCCGTGCGTGGGCAAAGTACCCAGTCAAATGCCCGGACACGCAAGGGTCCCAAGAGAACTGTTGCCGGCAAGAAGTCGGTCAAGGGCGGCAAGTAGTCGCCCATCTGATTTAGGAATCGAAATATGGCAACCAAGAAAGTTCGTCGAGTCGTGTCACGCGCCGTTGTGAACGTCAAGGCCACCTTTAACAACACGATCATTTCCTTTACTGACCCGCATACCGGTGAGGTCCTCTGCTGGGACAGCGCCGGGACTGCTGGTTACAAGGGTTCCCGTAAAAGCACACCTTTCGCGGCTCAGAAGGCCGCAGAGCGTTGCGCTGCCAAGGCCATGAAGATGGGCGTGCGTGATGTCGAAGTGCGAGTGCGTGGACCCGGCTCTGGTCGTGAATCTGCCGTGCGTGCTGTGGCTCTCGCGGGTATCAAGGTGAAGGCAATCGAAGACAGGACGCCTCTACCGCACAACGGATGTCGCCCTCGCAAACGTAGGCGTGTGTGATTTTTTCAGCGACTGATCAACCAAGACCTATAGACCTGCTCAACCAAGACCTATAGACCCATGATGAAAACAAGTGTGTGCAAGCTCTGCCGGAGGGAAGGCGTCAAGCTCTTCCTGAAAGGCAATCGCTGCGAAACGTCGAAGTGCGCCATTCAAAAGCGCAATTTTCCGCCAGGGGCTCATCCGTGGACGCGTGTGCGTCATTCGGAGTACCGCACCCAGCTGCGTGAGAAGCAGAAGCTGAAGCGCTTCTACGGCGTGGAAGAGAAGCAGTTCACCAACTACTACGAGCATGCTGTGCGCATGCCGGGGAACACGGGTGAGAATCTTCTCGCGCTCCTCGAGCGTCGCCTCGACAACGTGCTGTTCACTGCAGGGCTCGCCACCAGCCGTCGTTCCGCTCGCCAGATGATCGGCCACGGACACATCCTGGTGAACGACCATCGTTGCAATGTGTCTTCACGCCGTGTGCGGGTCGGAGATCGCATCAGTGTGACGACTCGCGAAAAGATTCGCTCTGTTGCGAAAGAAGCTTTTGAGTTCCGTTCGAGCTACCCCGTGCCAGCTTGGCTGGATCGCGATGGCAGCACGCTTGAGGCCCGGGTTTCCAACCTCCCGGCGCGCTCAGATATCACATTCGATGTTCGTGAGCAGCTCGTCGTCGAGCTCATGTCCAAGTAGACAATTCGACCGAACCCATCCCCCCCCGACTCTCCAAATCAGGATCGAGCAAGGAGTACTAATCACATGAGAATTCGCTGGCGTAACTTCGAACTCCCGTCTTCGGTGAGCGTTGATCAGGAGACGCTGACCGACTCCTTCGGCCGCTTCAGCATCGAACCCTTCGAAAAGGGGTTCGGGCACACCATCGGCAACGGCCTTCGCCGCGTTCTGCTCTCGTCGATCGAGGGCACTGCGGTGACGAGTGTGACCGTGGAGGGTGTGGCGCATGAGTTCACGACCATCACGGGCGTGCTCGAGGACATGACGGACATCGTCCTGAATCTGAAGGGTCTGTTGATCGGGCTCGATGAGTCGGACGAAGCGCAGGTCACCTTCTCCAAGAACTCCAAGGGGGAGCTGAAGGCCGGCGAGGCCAGCCTTCCCTCAGGAGCTCAGGTGCTCAACCCAGATCACGTGATCTGCACCCTGACGGATGACGTCGAGGTGAACATGACGGTCACCGTCAAACGGAGTCGCGGTTATGTCACCGCCGACGAGCATGTTGGCGAGGAAGAGCGCGCTTTGGGTGTGATCGATATCGACAGCAACTTCTCACCGGTGCAGCGTGTGCGCTACCGCGTGGAGGAAACGCGTGTCGGTAAGATCACCAACTACGACCGTTTGGTGATCGAGATCTGGACTGACGGTACGGTCGGTCCGGAAGATGCGCTGGTTGAGTCGTCTGTGATCTACCGCAAGCACCTCAATGCTTTTGTTCACTACCACGATCTCGAGAAGGTGATCCCTGCGGATTCGACCGCGCGGCAGCCTGACGAGGGGATGGATGAGGAAAGCGAAGCATTGATGCAGATGCTGGATAAGTCCATCGACGAGCTCGATTTGTCCGTGCGTTCCCGGCACTGCCTGGACTCGGAGAATATCGCTACGGTGAGAGACCTGGTGAGTCACACGGAAGCCGAACTGCTCAAGGTTCGTAACTTCGGTGCGACATCGCTCACCGAGATCAAGAAGAAGCTGGTCGTCCTTGGTCTGCAGTTGGGTATGACGAAGGCCGCGGAGTTCTCGGAGATGAACTCCGACAGCTGAGTGTATTAGAGGCGCGCGCGAGCATCCTCGGGCACGACGCACATCACATTAGGATCGAGAGAAAGTTGCCATGAGACATCGCGTGCGAGGACGTCGCTTGAACAGAAGTTCAAGCCACCGTCGTGCCCTGTCACGGAACCTCGTGTCGGCGCTGTTCCGTCACGGGCGCGTCGTGACGACGGCTCCGAAGGCCAAAGAATATCGGGGGATGGCTGAGAAGCTGATCACCCTGGCCAAAGAACACAATCTTCATCGGGTTCGTCGCGCTGTGCAGATGCTGGGCGACAAGGATGCTGTCCGTATCCTTTTCGAAGAGATTGCTCCTTCTATGAAGGATCGGCCAGGGGGCTACACGCGCATCGTCAGGTTGCCGACGCCGCGTCTTGGCGACAAAGGGCAGCGCGTCCTGTTCGAGTTGGTCAACTATGTTCCCAAAGCATCTGGCGAACAGGCTGAGCAGGTAGGGGAGGAAGCGGAGGCGGCGAGTTGACGAGCTGGGTTCGACTGTCTGTCTTGTCGCTGCTGCTGTTCAGTGGCGCATGTGCTGGCGTCGACACCTATGCGCGCTCGCGTGTAGCCGATTTCAAAGACGTTTTCCCCTGGAGCGTCGCGTGTGGGTGGGGCATCGGTCTGTCGATGCAAGCAACGCCACTGTTTGAACTCGGGGTGGGGCTCACAACCATTCACTCCAATCGGTGGGGCTACGACGACCGTATCGTGCATGGTGTTTGGCGCGAGTCCGTGGTGCTGTTTCCGTACACGCTCTGGAATCAGGCCCTTGAGCCGGACCCTCAGCACCCCGAGACGACCGGCTTTCCATGGACGGCCATTCCGATTGTCTATCGCTGGCAAATCTTCCGTGATGGGCCTGGCATCGAAGGGCAGCGAAACCGCAATCTCGAGCCCAACTTCATGGGGTGGGGCAGGCACCCACCTATCGTTCGAGAATCTCTGGGCGCGTTCATCTTTCCCGCCACGCGGCGTTGGGTGGACTTCACGGATGTACGAAAAGATCAAGGAGACCCTGGTGTGCTCAGTATTTTGGGCACACCTGAAAGAGCCACGCTTTGGGAAGCGCGTCGTGCCGGTCGCCCTGCCGCGCGCGCCTGGGACCTTTTTGAGGTCGACTTTTTCGCACTTGTTGTCGGTGCGCGTTTAGGGGTGAGGCCCGTGGAAGCCGTCGACTTTGTTCTGGGAATCTTTGGCGTCGATTTCCTGAAAGACGATCTTCCAGAGCCGCACGTCAACGTGCCTGAAAAGAAGCCGCTTCCCGCAGCGAGTTGAGACCGTGCGTCCCCCCTGGGGGACGTCTGGGTCCGGGCATGTAAGAGGCTTGTGGCCGAAGCCAAAGAGAGATGCCTGCTGCTGTTCAGCGAAGGTGCATTCGCTCGGGGCCGATGATGCGCTCAAGCTCTTTCACGAGTTCGCTTGTGATTGCGACGCGCCCGTTATCCGGAAGGCGCCAGACGGATCGCTCGCCGGGCTGTAGTTCGACGGACAGATAGGTGTCGGTAGGGCCTGGATGTTGGCGAAGCAGTTTTTTCAGTTCGTCGATGCGTTTCAGGGCCTCTTCATCATTGGTGCCGGAGACATCCAGAAGCAGCTTTCGGGTGCTTGCCACTGTGGGTTGCGAGATGTCGACAACCTCGTCGACCAGAAGCGTTGGTTCGTCGCGGCTCTTGTCTACGGTGGCTCGGAAGAGAGCGATGTAGTCGTCTTGGAGCTCCTCGCGATACTTGGCGAACGACTTGGAAAACATCACTGCACCGCAACTTCCACCCAGACCTTGGATGCGGAAGAGTCCCATGGCCTGCCCAGCAGACCGCCCCTTGCTGCTCACGGTGGTTCTGAGTGCAGCGACCATGCCGCCCACAGTGACCTCGGCGCGGTCTGGCACCTCGGCGAGTTCTGGCATGGAGTGGGTGGCGACCATGCGGAGCAACGACCGGTACTCGGCCATCGGGTCGATGGTGACGGCAAAGCCGAGGGCCTCCTTTTCCATCAGGAAGATTTCCCGGTCCGTGGGTAAGGAGACATCATCCAGACGAACTTGAACCTGTGTTGTGGCTGATGAAAAGAGAGATGACTGTCCCACAGCGCGGTCGCTTTGATCTCGAGCAGCGTCTTTGAGTAGCCGGTCCGAAGAAGAGATCAAGGCGGGGCGTGAACTCTCCAGTGAATCAAAGACGCCTGCACGGGCCATGGCGTCGAATGCTGACCGATTCACAGCGCGAACGTCGAGGTGGTCCAGTACGGAGGAGATGTTGTCGAATTTGCCGCCGGCTTCTTTGCGAGCGTCGAGTAGCGCTGCGACGGCTCGGGTTCCCACTCCTTTGACAGCATTCAGGCCGAAACGGACCACCTTCTCCTCAAGGGTGAAGTCTCCGTGGCTTCGATTGATGTCCGGGCCTGCAATCTCACGCCCGGTGCGCCGAACTGCTTCCGCGTATTCTGCCAGCTTGTCACTGTCACCTGCATCGCATGACATGAGGGCGGCCATGTATTCGCCCGGGAAGTGGGTCTTCATGTACGCCGTGCGGAAAGTGATCAGGCCGTAAGCTGCGGAGTGCGACTTGTTGAATCCGTATTGCGCGAACTGGCTCATGTCAGACCAGATCTTTTCGGCAACCGTCGCATGAATCCCGTGATTTGCGCAGCCCGATAAGAACTGTTCGTTGTACTCGTTCATCACCTCAAGCTTCTTCTTGCCCATCGCCTTTCGGAGCCCATCTGCCTGGTTGAGCGAAAGGCCGCCCAGCGACTGGGCGAGAAGCATCACTTGCTCCTGGTAGATCATGGCACCGTAGGTGTCGCCAAGGATGGGTTCCATCAACGGGTGTGCGTATTCGATGTTCTCTATGCCGTGCTTGCGATTTACGAAGCTGTCGGTCATGCCCGACTGGAGAGGGCCCGGGCGATAGAGCGCAATGAGGGCGATGATGTCCTCGAAACAGTCCGGTTCCAGCCGCACCAGCAACTCGCGCATGCCGGAGGACTCGAGCTGAAAGACGCCCGCTGTTTCGCCCGTGCGAAGAAGTGCGTAGGTCGCCTCGTCGTCGAGCGGTAACGCTTCGTAGTCGATTTCAAGGCCGCGGCTGAGTTCCACGGTCTCGGCAACCTTCTGAAGGATGGTGAGATTTTTCAATCCCAGGAAGTCCATCTTCAAGAGGCCGATCTTTTCCAAGTCCGTCATCTGGAACTGTGTGTTGGGTGCGCCTTTCACCAGGCACAGCGGCACGTGTTCGATGAGTGGCTTCTCGGTGATCACCACTCCGGCGGCATGTGTTGAGGTGTTGCGGGCCATGCCTTCGATGCGCTGGCTCACGTCGGCCAGTTCGCGAAGCGAATCGTCCTGCTCCAGAAGCTCTCGCAATTCCGTGTCAGCTTCGAGGACAGCCCGCAGCTTGGTACCGGGTAGCTCCGGTATTCGCTTCGTGATCTTGTTGACCTTGTCCAAGGGGATGTCGAGCACGCGGCCCGCGTCTCGCACGGCTGCCTTTGCAGCCATCTTGCCGAAGGTCACAATCTGGCAGACTTGGTCTTTGCCGTATTTCTGTCGGGTGTATTCAATGACCTCTTCGCGGCGATCTCTGCAGAAATCGATGTCGATGTCTGGCATCGAGATGCGGTCTGCATTCAGAAAACGCTCAAAGAGCAGGTCGTACTTGAGCGGGTCGAGAAGTGTGATGTCGAGGCTGTAAGCCACGATCGAGCCCGCCGCCGATCCGCGGCCGGGTCCTACGGGGATGTTGCGTTCTCGCGCGTACCGAATGAGGTCCCAGACGATGAGGAAGTACGAGATGAATCCCATGGACTCAATGACCGTAAATTCCTTCTCAAATCTATCGCGGACTGTGGGTGTGATTTCTCCGTAGTGCTTGCGTAGGCCCTCCTCGCACAGGCGCCGCATGTAGTTGACGGGAGTCTCGTCCGTAGGGATCTCGAAGCGTGGCAAATGCATTGTTTCGAGATCGAGTTGGATGTCGCAGCGCTCAGCGATTTCGATCGTGCTGCGGTAGGCTTCGCCCTCGGGATCGAAGAGCGCGCCCATTTGCTCGCTGCTGCGAAAGAAGAGCTCGTCGGTGTCAATGCGGAAGCGCCGATCGGGGTCGTGCATGCGCTGCCCGGTGCCCACACAGATCAGGGCGTCCTGAGTTACGGCGTCACCATGGCAGCGGTAATGGATGTCATTCGTCGCAACCAACTTCAGGCCGGTTTCCTTGGCGACAGCAGGCATCGCTTCCATGACGACTCGCTGCGGCTCGAGTCCGTTGCTCATCAACTCGAGATAGAAGTTTTCTGGCCCGAGGATTTCGGCATATTCATGCGCTACGCGAATGGCTTCGGGAAGTCGATCGCCTTGGAGGTGGCGTGCCACTTCGCCGCTGAGACAACCCGACAGGGCAATGATTCCTTCGTGGTGCTCGGCAAGCATTGATTTGTCGAGGCATGGCTTGCGGTTAAAGCCTCGCGTCCATGAGAGCGAGGACAGTCGCGAGAGATTCTCGAAGCCCTTGCGATCTTTCGCCAGCAACGTGATGTGGAACCGTGGCCGCTTTTCTCCTGGCGGCGGCTTCTTGCTCGCATCGCCGTTGACCAGGTAGGCCTCGCAGCCAAGAATTGGATTGATGCCGCTTTTTCTTGCGCTGGAGTAGAACTCAATGGCCCCGAAGAGGTTCCCGTGATCCGTCAGGGCCAGGGAGTTCATCTCGTGTTTCACGGCTTGCTCGACGAGATCAGGAACGGTGATCGCGCCGTCGAGCAGGGAGTAGTGGCTGTGGACGTGTAGATGGGTGAATGGGGCTTGCGGCATCCCATGGAGGCTACGACCCATGGGCAAACGCTTCAACTTCCGCGGGCATCGCTTGAGGGCTCGTCGGCACCCTGCTAGCTTCGGCCATGGCTCCCAGTGACCGTCTCCGACGGCGGGGCCAGCCCACCGCCTCTCCCGAGTCTGCCTGCATGAGCGACAGCGACAACTGGAAGATCCCCGCGAGCACGGATCAGTGTGCCCGTTGCTCGGCTGGTTTGGCGGTCGATGACGAGGTCACCGTCTTGCTGAGCTTTTCTGAAGAGGGCCCGAATCGCGAAGACTTGTGTGCAACTTGTGGAAACAATGTGGACGCTTCAGGCTCGGATGTCTTCTGGCGGCACAAGTTGCCAGAAAGCGCCGTGGCCAGTCCGGTCGTCGACTATGCGCTCTTGAGGGAGATGTTTCAGCGCATGCTCCCGCGCTCCGAACCCATTTACCAACGCCTCAGCTACCTGGTGGGGTTGGTGCTGGTGAGAAAGCGCTTTCTCCGGCTGCGTGGCTTTGAACGGCGCGAGGGTGAGGAGGTCATGGTGGTGGCCAGGGGGGCCGGTGAGCCCTCCTTTGACGTTCCTGCCCCACACCTCAGTGCTGAGGTGCTCGTGGAGACCCGAGAGCATCTCAAGCGCCTACTCGCCGCTGACCTGCCTTCTGAGGACTTCGAGGGCGTGACGGCTCTCGACGCAGAAGAGGGTTCCGAGAGCGGTGACCCGGTGACCTCTGCGGGATCCGAGTCGCAGACTCTCGACGAGAGCTAGGTCGGGCGCGAGGCTGAGCCAGTCCTGAGGGGCTGGATCCCGGCGAATTGGCTCGGAGGAGCCAGGCTTTAGCCTGGCGCCAGCGTCATGGAACCCCTGCTAGGCAGGGTCCGTAGGGCCTCGAGGCCACGGCGTGGCATCCCGGGGCCTCCGGTCGAATCTCCGCCACGGAGGGCCTGAGGGCACCGGTCCGATCCCACTCGGTGGAGATTTTTTCCACTAGATTCCATTGGATGGGGCAAAGTGGGATAGAGTGGGCCATCGCAGTTTGAACCAGCCATTGACCTCACCGGACTCCGGGCCACCGATGAAGCTTTTCACGGGCTCTTTCACGCATGTCATCGACGCCAAGAATCGCGTCTCGGTGCCGCGAAAGATCCTGGAGGTTCTGCGTCGACTCGACTCCGCAGAGCAAATCGTGGTGACAGCGGGTTTCGACGGCTGCTTGTTCCTCTACCCGGAAGCCGAGTTCGAGCGCATGGGAGAGGCCGTCGACAACGGCTCGATCGGCGAACAAGACGTGCGTGATTTTTCCCGCACATTTTACTCCAGCGCAGAAGGCTGTCCGCTGGACAAGAACGGCCGCATGTTGCTCCCGGACGCGCTCAAGCGCGCGGTGGGCCTGAAAGACAAAGTTGTGTTCGCCGGTGTCGGCCGGCGTGTGGAGCTCTGGTGTCCCGACACCTGGGAGGAGCGCCAAGCTCGTGCTCTCGTGGATTACGAGAGTCAGGCAAAGGAAGTGTTTCGCTGATGTGGAAGGTCTCGATGGAGGCACCGATGAGTCACGTTCCCGTGATGGCGGGGGAGGTGCTGCAGCTCATCGGTGCTTCTACGGGCCGCGTGCTCGTGGATCTCACCGTGGGTGCCGGCGGGCACTCGGCAGCGTACCTCGAAGCCACAACGCCCGAAGGTCGCGTGCACGCTTGCGACCGGGACCCCGAAGCCTTGGCGCTGGCCGAAGTCAATCTCGCTCGTTATTCAGGGCGTGTCACTTTTCATCATGGTGACAGCGTGAGTTGCCTTCATCAGCTTGCGCGGCAGGGTGTTCGCCCTGATGCACTGCTGATGGACCTGGGTGTCTCGTCGATGCAACTCGATGAGCCCGAGCGGGGGTTCACCTTTCGCGAGGATGCCTTGCTCGACATGCGGATGGACCCGACTCGTGGGCCGACCGCTGCTGATCTTGTGAACAGCATTTCGCTCGAGGACCTGGAGTCGGCTTTACGCGAGTTGGGCGGAGAGCTTCGAGCCCGTCGAATTGCCCAGGCCATCGTCGAGAGGCGAGTTCGCCGACCTTTTCGGACCACAGGCGATCTCCGCGAACTGGTCGAGCAGGTCTTGCGTCGCCGAGGGGGGCGAATTCACCCGGCCACGCGCACCTTTCAGGGTATCCGGATGCTGGTGAACAAAGAGCGCGAGCTGCTTACCGCCTCGCTGCCGCTGGCCATGCAGCTTGTGAAGCCCGGCGGCTTCGTAGCGTGCCTCTCTTTTCACTCGGGCGAAGACCGCATCGTCAAGGTCGCGTTCAAAGAGCTGGTCGCTGCTGGGCGGGGCGAACTCGTGACGCGCAAGCCGCTCAGTGCAAGCATGAACGAGCAGCGAAGCAATCGCCGAAGCCGCAGTGCACGCCTTCGTGTGCTGAAGGTGCTCCGATGAAGAGCGGCTTCTTGATCCTCGCTCGCAAGCGCCAGGCTGCTTGGCTTCCAGGCGTCGCCGCGGTGGGTCTTCTGGGGCTTGCCGTCTTTACGTGTGTTGTGCGTGCGCAAGGAGTTGGCGAAGGATATGCACTCGCACGGTGCGAAGCTCAGTTGCGAACCGTCGAGCGGCGTGTTCATGCAGTCAACACAGATATTCTCAACATCTTTGCAAAGTTCCGCGAGCTGGACAGCACCGAGCGGGGCGGTTTTGAGATGAATGCTGTTGCCCGTCGCGCCTACAACAGTGGAGAGATGCTCCGTTGATGCAGCGATCGCGTCGCCTGGTGCTTCAGCTAGGTGCTTTGCTTCTTTTGGGTCTGCTTGCGCTTGCTGGTCGCTTTGCGTGGGTTGCCGTTGGCACGCACGACGTGTCCAAAACTCGAATGGATCGTCAGTCCAATCGGATTGAAGAGATCGAGGCGCGTCGAGGAAGCCTTTTTGACCGCCATGGGCGCGAACTTGCGAGTTCTGTTCAAACGTTGCGCGTGGAGGTGTTGCCGAAGAATCTGCAGCAACGCGCGGAGAGCCCAGAGGAGCTGACGCCCTTTCTCGCCGAAGTTGCAGACTTCCTGTCGCCACTCGTGGCGGCGCCTCGCGAAGACTTGATCCGCAGGCTGTCCGGCACGAAGTGGACGACTCTGGGGCAACCGGTTGCTGACCCGTTGGCCCTCGACGAGTTGGAGCGCGAACGCCGTGGGTTGCTCTATGGAGTGGACTTTCGGCCAGGGTTTCAGCGTCGCTACCCGTGGGGGAGTGCGGCTGGCAACGTGATCGGGTATGTGAGTCATGAGAGTGTTGGCGTGGCGGGGATCGAGGCGGGCCTCGACGACATGCTGGCTGGGATTGATGGCGTGCGACGTTTTCGCGTGGACCATCTCGGCCGGGAAGTGGTCGATCGAACTGCAGTAGAAGTTCCGGCCGTGGACGGCCTGGATGTGACGCTCACGCTGGATGCGCGACTTCAACAGATCCTCGAGGAAGAGGCGTTGGTCGCCATGAACTCGACGGACGCAGAGGGCGTCACGGTCGTTGCTATGGACCCGCGCACGGGCGATGTGCTTGGCATGTGCTCGGTTCCTGGCCTTGATCTCTCGGATCGAACAGATCGCTCGAAGGAGGGGAGTGTGTGCGCCGCCCTTCAAGAGGTGTATCCACCCGGATCAACCTTCAAACCGCTGATGATGGCCGCAGCACTCGAACTGGGGCTGGCCCATCTGGACGGCCCCCCGCTGGACTGTCGTGAGTTCCTGGGCCCACGGACGATTCGGGACACGCATCCTTCATCAGAGCCACTCGATCTCGAGGAGATCATTGTTCACTCGAGCAATATCGGGATGGCCAACCTTTTGACACGACTGGTTCCACTCGATCGGGCGCATGATTATGCGCTCATGCGCCCCATGTACGAGCTGCTCGGTCGGCTCGGACTCGGTCGGCGTACCGGCCTTCCCGTTCCGGCCGAAGTGCCGGGCCTGGTGACGCCGCTGCATCGCTGGTCGCGCAACTACACGCTGGCCTCCGTGGCCTTTGGCCAGGAACTAGGGGTCTCCGCGACACAGATGGCCGCGGCGGCCAGCACCCTTCTCGATGGGCTCTATCGGCCTCCTCGCCTGGTCCATGGATTGACTGATGGAGAAGGCGTGAGCCTCAAAATTCCGTCAACTTCCGGGGTTCACGTCTTTCGACCAGAGAACGTCCGCAGGATCCGGGGCTTCATGGCACGGTCTGTGGATGAGGGGACATGCGCCGAGATGCGCATTCCGGGAATCCCCGTGGCCGGAAAGACAGGAACAGCCCAATGTGAGACGAAGAAGGGGGCTGAGGTCCATAGTTACGTCGCTCTGGCCCCTGCGGACGACCCCTCTTTGACGCTCGTGGTGGTGGTTCGGGAGCCCCAGGGGGTTCGTTATGCGAGCCAAAGTGCGGCTCCGGCAGCCGGCCGGATCCTCCGAAGGTTGCTTCCCTATCTGGGATTTTCACTCGCGGACGAGGAATAGGCAGGGTGCGGACACTTGATTCGGCGATTCTACGTCGCCTAATGAAGCACAGTGTGAACCGCCTGCCACTCGGAAGACTCTGCGCCTCTCTCCACAACGTCCTTTCGGACGTGGCGGTGAGCGGACCCGACCCACGCGTGACGGGCCTTTCTGCGGACAGCCGCTCGACGCGGCCGGGCGATCTCTTTATCGCGGCGCCTGGTGTCAGGCATGACGGCTTGGCTCACGTGAAGGAGGCCTTGAGTCGAGGGGCCACGGCGGTGCTGGCTGCACGCCGACCCGAGTTGCCCGAAGACATCGGTTTTGTCGGAGTGCCTGACGTGCCGCTGGCGAAGTCCATCGTTGCCGACACTTTCTTTGGACACCCTAGCGGGCGATTGAAGGTCGTGGGCATCACCGGCACGAATGGCAAGACCACGGTGGCCAGCATACTGAGGTCGATGCTCACGATGGACGGCCTTGGCAACGGAATGGTCGGCACGTTGGGGGCGTGGGTCGATGGCCGTCACCAGGCTCTCGTCAACACGACTCCTGACGCCATTGAAGTGCACCGGCTCTTGGCTGAAATGGTCGATGAGAACTTGACCGCTGCGGTGATGGAGGTGAGCTCTCATGCTCTCATGCAGCATCGCGTGCATGGTGTGGACTTTGACGTCGGTGTGTTCACGAACCTGAGCCAAGACCATCTGGACTATCACGGAGACATGGCGTCTTACGGAAATGCGAAGGCGCGCCTCTTCGACGGACTCGGAGATCAGGCGACGGCTGTGCTGAATGCTGATGATGATTTGTCGCCGATGCTGGCGGAGCGCACAGCAGCCTCTGTGGTTCGCTTTGGGTTTGCTGAGGACGCGCACATCCGAGCGAAGATAGACCGGCTTGATGCCGAAGGCTCCGCGTTCCGCCTTGTGCGTGAGTCTCGAAATGAAGAGCGCAGGCTCGTGCTTCCGATCGATATGCGCATGGTGGGGCGGCACAACGTTTCAAATGCGCTTGCTGCGGCCGGCGCGGCTTGCGCACTCGGCGTGTCGGCGGCTGCCATCCGGACGGGGCTGGCAAGCATGGCTCCGGTTTCGGGGCGACTCGAAGCCGTGGAGTGTGGCCAGGATTTTCGGGTGTTTGTCGACTATGCGCACACTCCTGACGCCCTCGAGAAGGTGCTGGCGCAGTTGCGCCCGTTGACGAAGGGACGTCTGGCCGTCGTTTTTGGATGTGGTGGAGACCGGGACACGGGCAAGCGCCCTCAGATGGGGGCCGCTGCCGCTCGGTGGGCCGATGATGTGTATGTGACGTCGGACAATCCACGGTCTGAATCGCCGGAGCAGATTGTCGACGAGATCATCGCAGGCATTCCTGAGGGCGCTGAGTGCACGTTGAACGCTTTGGTGGATCGTCGGGAAGCTATTTCACAAGCATGCGCTGCAGCGCGGGGTGGGGACGTGGTTCTCGTCGCTGGAAAAGGTCATGAGACCACGCAGGTGATCGGCGATCAGGTGCTGGATTTCGATGACTGTCAAATTACGAGGGAGACATTGTGGAGCCTCTGAGCCTCGATTTCCTGTGCACCATGGTGGAAGGCCGTCGCGTGGGTGGCGACGGCGATCTGCTCGTGCAGCGTGTGGTGACCGATAGCCGACAAATTCGTGCAGGTGATCTCTTCGTGTGTCTCGAAGGTGATCGTTTTGACGGGCATGAGTTTGCAGACAAGGCCCTTCGGTCGGGAGCCGCCGCAGTTCTTGTGCATCGGGAGGGTCTCGATCTAGGGCCTGCGATCGTCGTACCGGATACGCTGCGAGCCTTTGGTCGGCTTGGGCGTGCAGTTCGTGTGCGTGCACGCCTGGGTAAAGACCCTCTCGTCGTGGCTGTGACCGGGACCAACGGGAAGACGGGGACCAAAGATCTCACGTCTGCTGCCCTCGCTTGTCAGCGAGAGACGGTGTCGTCGCGTGCAAGCTTCAACAATGACATCGGGGTGCCGATCACCTTGCTAGACATTCAGCCGTCGACCGGAGCCGTTGTGGTTGAGGTCGGAACGAATGCGCCGGGTGAGATCGAGCGATTGGCCGGGCTGGTGGAGCCCGAGGTCGCCATCATCACGAATGTGCATGCGGGTCATCTGGAGGGTTTGCGCGATCTGAACGGAGTCCTTCAGGAGAAGGGGGCGCTGTTGGATGGATTGACCGGCCGAAAGATCTCCATTCTGAACCGAGATGACGCCAACTATGAGGCCTTGCGTGATCGTGCGCCGGGAGAGGTGGTCACTTTCGGGCACGATTCGCGGGCAGATCTCCATGCGCTGGATGTGCGGTGTGCCGCCAATGGCACCCACTTCAGGGTGAACGACGGCAGGGCTGTTCAGCTGGCTCATCTGGGTCGCCATTCGGTGCTGAATGCTCTGGCAGCTCTGGCCTGCGCAGGAGTGGCTGGTGTCGATCCAGTCGAGGCTGCGGCCGCCCTGGCAGACATTGCTCCACCCCCCGGGCGATTGCAGCTTCGAACGCTCGGGCGTCTCACAGTGCTCGACGACAGTTACAACGCCAATCCTGGATCGCTGGCCGCAGCTGCTGCCACCTTGGATGAGGTTGGACTGGGAGGGCGACGTGTCTTCGTTGTTGGCGACATGCTCGAGTTGGGGCGTGAAGCCTCTGGTATTCACCGTGCAGCAGGCCGAACCCTGGCAGGCGCGCGGCCGGAATTGCTGGTGACCGTCGGCCGCTTTGCCGAAGATCTCTTGCGAGGAGCGATTGACGCTGGGGTTGCACCTGAAAATTGTGTCGCATGCGCAGATCGTGACTGCGCTGCCGAAGTGCTTGAACGGCAACTGGTCCCGGGCGATGTGGTGCTCGTGAAGGGCTCGCGCGGCATGGCACTCGACACACTGATTCAAAACCTCGACTCTGAGGCGACGGCGGTCTCATGATCCTGCATTTCCTCGACGAGCTGCAGTCGCTTTGGGAGCCGTTCGGGCAACTCGGCTCACTTGCGGTTCGAGCAGGGCTGGCGGCCGTGCTCGCTTTTGTCGTCGCCCTTCTCATCGGTCCACGTTTGATTCGCGCGCTGCAGATGAAGCGCTACATCGAGGATCAGGTGCACACCGAGAGCGAGACGCTCAACGAGATCAATCGCCAGAAGCAACCGACGCCCACCATGGGCGGACTGATGATCGTTTTGGCCGTGCTCGTGTCAGGGTTGATGTTTGGAGATCTCACCAACTCCTACGTGATGCTCGCGATTCTCTCGACGCTGGGTTATGGCTTCATTGGCTTTATCGATGACTGGATCAAGCTGACGCATCCAGGGCGCAAGGGCCTGCAGGCAGCAAGTAAGTACGCGCTTCAAGCCCTGGTGGCCGGAAGCCTTGCGTTCGTGATCACGCGGATTTTTCAGGCGCAGGGACTGCCTGAGTTGCTGGGGTTACACATTCCGTTCACCGGAGGGGCGTGGATCGACCTTTCCGGGATGGGCGGCTTGCCGTTCATGTTGCTCGTGATGATTGTGGTGACAGGCACGAGCAACGCCGTGAATCTCACGGACGGCATGGACGGGCTCGCCCCGGGCTCACTGATCGTGGCTGCCCTGGCCATGGCTGTGTTGGCCGTGGCCGTGGGGCGCGCAGAATCTCTTGAACTCGACCTTCTTTATGTGCCGCGCAGTCAAGAGATGACGGTCTTTTGCACGTCTATGGTCGGAGCCACCCTGGGTTTCCTCTGGTTTAACGCACCTCCCGCACTGGTTTACATGGGGGACACCGGGTCCCTTCCGCTCGGAAGCCTGCTGGGTTATGTGGCGGTGGTGCTGAAGCTTGAGCTCGCCTTGTTCATTATCGGCGGTGTGTTTGTGTGGGAGGCGCTGTCCGTGATTTTGCAGGTTGGCACCTACAAGTTCACGGGCGGGAAGCGCGTCTTTTTGTGTGCGCCCTTTCACCATCACTTGCAGTTCAAGGGTATTCCGGAAACGCGCATCGTGGTGCGTTTCTGGATCATGGCAGTGCTCTGTGCCGCAGCAGGTCTCGCAAGTCTTGCCGTGGACTGATCCATGGAGACTCTGAGCTACACGTCCCAGGAGTCGATGGCGTCGAGCAGCCGTTGGTTGGTCGTTGCCATATTAGGACTCATGGGTGTTGGCATCGCGATGGTGGCCTCGGCGTCTACGGTTCAGGAATTCGAGCGCGGGGCACATCTTGTCATGCTTCGCTCACACCTGTTGAAGGTTGGCGTGGCGCTGGCGGCTCTTGTTCTGGCCAGCCGCATCAGACCTCGCCGACTGTACTTGAGTGCCGTGCCAGCTTGGCTGCTTGCCATCGCCTTGTTGGTGCTCGTGCTGATCACGGGAGTGACGGTCAAGGGAGCTCAGCGTTGGCTGGACCTGGGCGTGACAAACTTCCAGCCCTCGGAATTCGCCCGAGTGGCTGTTGTGCTTGTGATCGGTGCATGGGCTGCATTGAAAAAGAACTCCATGGAGACGATTCGGACTGGAGTCGTGATCCCTTTTGCTCTGGCGGGCATTCCCGCAGTGCTGGTCTTGCTCGAGCCCGATTTTGGTTCGACGGTCTACCTGTTGTTCATGGGGGTCCTGGTGATGTGGGTTGGAGGAGCTCGGCCGAAGCATCTCGTGATCAGCTTTCTGGCGGCGGTCGGAACTTCACTGCTCTATGGCTGGGAGCAGTTCGCTCATGTGAGCCGCCGCTTCTCAAGTTTCAGCGAACCCGAGGTGGGGAGCCAGGTCTGGCAGAGCTTGACTGCTCTCGGCCGGGGGGGCTGGACGGGCGTCGGTCTCGGCGCGGGCCTGGGCAAGTGGGGCTATGTCCCGGAAGCTGAAAATGACTTCATCTTGTCAGTTGTCGGCGAGGAACTGGGGTTGCTGGGAGTCCTCGGCCTCGTGGCGCTCTACGGCTTGTTGCTCTGGCATGGCGTACGTCTTCTACTCGGGATGCGGACGCGCTTTGCGGTCGTGGTCGGGGCAGGGCTGCTCTTCCAGGTGGCCGTCCAGGCCTTGTTGAACATGGCTGTTGTGACGGCAGTGGCCCCTCCCAAGGGATTGCCCCTGCCCTTTGTGAGCGCTGGAGGTACATCGCTGCTCATGCTCTCAATCTCTCTCGGATTGTTTCTTGGTTTGGCTCGCTGGCCGGAGGAAGATCCAGTCCCTGGAGCGCACACTTCGTCCGGTTCATCTCAATCAGTCCCCGGGAGAGCCCGGCGCGATTCGCAGGGAGTCATCAAATGACAGACGTAGAAAAATACGGCGCGTTTGCGCTTGTCTTTGTCATGGGCGTCTTGGCGCTCATCGTCTTCAGCGGGCCGGATTCCGAGCCGGAGGCCGTTCCCAGCGGGGGGAAGTCAGTGATTATCCGCTCCGCAGCCGACGTGGCCTCCGAGGGGACAGGTGCGCGGCAAAGCCTTTTGAATCAGGTCCAGTCGTTGTCGATGACGACCGCCGGTTCTGCTCTCGCGAAAACTCGCCCCGCGGCTGCCAAGGGCGAGAAGGCGGCTCGGTATCGCGTTCGCTCACCCGCGGATGGTGCAGGTGCCTTTGAGTTTGCAGAGCCACCGCTGCGCTATCCGGGAGAGCGTTCCTCACTCGGTGGAGGCGGTGAAGGCGGTCAGATCGTTCACGTCGTGCGCAAGGGGGAGACGCTGATGGATGTCTCCAAGGTTTATTACGGGACGACCTCTCGCTGGACGGAGATCTTGCGCCTGAATCCAACTCTCGTGCCGGAGAAGATGCGCCCGGGCGATGAGGTGCTCGTGGCAAGCGCTGTGCCGTCCAAGAAATACACGGCACCCAAGACGGTCGAGAACCATACAAACGCTGTCACCACTAAGACGGCGTCTTCCGCCAGCAAAAGAGTTCAGACTCAGGGCAACGGAGTCGCGCGGGGTCCTCGCGTTTACGTCGTCAAGAAAGGTGACACGCTGGGGCAGATTGCCCAGCAGATGCTGGGCAGCGCCAAGCGTGTCGATGATCTCTACGCAGCCAACAAGAACATCCTCAAGAGCCCTCACGACTTGAAGATTGGTATGGAACTCACGATCCCGTGATACCTCTGGCTTGGCGAATGCCATGCATCCCATGAGCATGAGCGAGTGGCTTCATGTGGTTGTGATGGCTCCTGGGCTGCCAGAAGCGTTGCGTGGGCTCGGCGCCTTGTCGAGATTCCATTCGTGAAGGTTGCGTTTGTCGGCGGCGGCTCCGGCGGGCACCTCGCTCCCGGAATCGGCGTTGCAGAAGTGCTTCGGCAAGAAGGGCATGAATCGCTTTTTCTTGTGGCCGGGCGGACGGTCGAGCACGCCATGCTCGAACCCCGCGGTTTCGCGTCTCGTTCGCTCTTCGGAGGGAACGGGGATGGAGGACGCCCCCGGATTCACCGCATGGGGGTCTGGTGGAGGGCAACCAGAGCCTTGCGGCGCGAACTGGGTGCTTTCGATCCGGATGTGGTCGTTGTGCTTGGTGGCTGGGTTGCGCTGCCGACGGTCTGGTCTGGGCTCGGGCAGCGTCCCACCGTGTTGATCGAGTCGAACGCGCGCCCGGGCAAGGTGCAGCGTCTTTTGGGGCGACGGGTCGACCACGCTTGTCTGGCAACGGATGGACCAGGCATGCCTCAGGGCCGACGGACGACTCGCGTGACAGGCATCCCGACTCCGGGATTACGAACAACGACGCGTGAAGAGGCTGCCGAGTCTTTTGGGCTCGCTGCCTCGTGTCGCACCTTGCTGGTGACCGGGGGAAGTCAAGGTGCTCGAGATCTGAATCTGCTTGTGCCTGCACTGCGAGCTGTTCTCGCGGAGAGGGACGAACCATGGCAGATTCTTCATGTCACCGGGCACGAAGGTGTCGGAACATGCTCTTCTGGCCCCGTGGCCTTTTCCGCCGAATCCGTATCCGCGAAGGTTCCCGTGGTGACGCAACCCTTCGTTTCTGACATGGCAGCTGCCTGGAGCTTGGCCGATGTGGCGGTGTGCCGGTCTGGGGCGGGGACCGTTGCTGAACTGGCGAGCACGGCGACGCCTGCTCTGTTGATTCCCTATCCACACCATGCTGATCAGCACCAAGCCTGGAACGCACAGCCGTTGGTGGATGCCGGTGCCGCGGTGATGATCGGGCAAGGAGATCCCGCAGGCGTGCGGACTGCCGCGCCTCTTTTGTCGGGCATGTTGGATCACCTCCCAGAGATGGCAGAGCGCGCCCGAGAGTCGGCGCGACCCGAGGCCGCCCGAATCGTTGCCGAAGTGGTGGGGCTTGCAGCCCACCTCAACGCGTGACATCTACCATGGATCTCGAGGGCGCACTCCCGGAGCGAATTCATTGCGTGGGCGTCAACGGAGGAGGACTGCTGCCGCTGGCATGTTTGCTGGCTGCTCGAGGCCACCGCATGACAGGCTCGGACCGTACGGAGCCTCGGGCAGAGTTGACGGCTGCAGGGGTGGTTGTGGGACGCGGCAGCGCCCTGGAGCGTATGCGTGATGCGAGCCTGCTGATCCGCTCAGCAGCCGTGCCGACGGACGATCCAGAGGTTCTCGATGCTCAGAGACGGGGGATCCCGGTTCTCAAGTACAGCGAGGCTCTTGGGCAACTGATGCAGCAGAAACGGGGCCTCGCCGTGGCGGGAACTCACGGAAAGACGAGCGTGACGGCGCTGCTTGCCTGCGTGCTGTCTGCAGCCGGTCGGGACCCGTCCTGGATCGTAGGCGGGCGCCCTGTGGGTATGGGGGCCTGGGGAGCAGGCTCCTCGGACCTGCTGTGTGTGGAGGCGTGTGAGTACGATCACTCCTTCCTCAATCTCACCTATGAAATCGCTCTCATCACCGGGATCTCACCCGACCATCTCGATTGCTTCGGGGATCGCGCGGGCGTTGAGCGCGCCTTCCATCGCTTTGCCTCTGCCGTGCATGCCGAGGGATGTCTCGTGCTGGGTCCGGATGTCCCGGAGGCCTGGAGTGTGCCCGGCGTGTCCGTGAAGCGTGTCGACGACGTGTTGCCAGTTCTTTCCCTTGAAGAGGATGAGCAGGGCTATTCGGGGGTCCTGGGAAGCGAAGAAGGGGACCATCCGTTTCGACTGGGGCTTCTCGGGCGTCATAACGTCGATCACATGCGGACGGCTCTGGTGGCTGCCGGTGCTGTCGGGGTGCCACTGAGCGAGATGTTGCCTGCCCTGGCAACGTTTCAGGGAGTTGAGCGGCGGCTTGAGGATCTCGGCGAAAGCCAGGCGTTTGGTGTCGACGCGAAAAAGCAGGGTGTGCGCATCATCGATGATTTTGCGCATCACCCGGAGGCCCTTGAGGCAGCTGCTCGCGCACTGCGCGCCCGCTTTGGTGGTCGAAGGCTCGTGGCCGTTTTTCAGCCGCACCAGGTCAGCCGCACCTCGGACTTCTTGCCGGATTTCGTGGCGGCACTGCGGGGCTTCGATGAAGTGGCTTTGTGCGATATCTTTGTGGCCCGGGATACCCATCCCGAAAATGCAGAGGGACTGTGCCGAGAGCTCGTTTTCTTGTCAGAGGGCCGCGTGAAGTCGATTGGCCCTGCTGCTGTAGCAGATGAGGTGGTTGCAGGCCTGTTACGCCCCGGTGATGTCTGTGTGATTATGGGAGCTGGTGATGTCGATGGACTTGCCCGACGCCTTGCGGGACGAGCTGCTCGTTCATGAGGGAGCGGATCTCGGACCCCGGACGACGCTGGGTGTCGGTGGGCCGGCTCTCTGCGTGATCGAGCCGCGCCGGCGTGAGGAATTGATCCTGGCCGTTCGTGAGTTGACCGCTGCCGGGCTTCCATTCCGCATGTTGGGTCATGGGAGTAATCTCGTCGTCAGTGACGCCGGGCTGGACGAAGTGGTCCTTCACACCCGGGGCATGAAGAACATTTATCACCACGGGGAGCAAGACGCCGCGCTGCGATGCGAAGCGGGCGCAACACTCGCGCGGCTCGTGAGTGTCGCCCACGACATGGGCTTGGCGGGGGCCGAAGGTCTCATCGGAATCCCTGGGACTGTGGGAGGGGCTGTTGCTGGCAATGCCGGTGGGCGAGAGATTGCGCTCGGTGATTTGCTGACAGAAGTGACCCTGGTTGACCCGGATGGAACCACGCGTGCTGTGCCTTGCTCACCGAAGGACTTCGGTTATCGAACTTCGCCGTTCGCAGGCCACGTGATTCTGGACGCGGTGGTGCAACTCTGCCCGGATGGGAAAGAACAGATTTTCGACCGAATGCGAAGAACACTGCGCGCCAAGGCAGAGTCTCAGCCCTTGAGCGCCTCGAGTGCCGGCTGCATGTTTCGTAATCCGGCAGGTGCTTCGAGTGGGGCTCTCATCGATCGGGCGGGGTGCAAAGGGCTTTCCGTCGGCGGAGCTCAGGTGTCACCTGAACACGCGAACTTCATCGTGAACACGGGTGAAGCGATGGCCGAAGATGTTCGACGGCTGGTGGTGCGCGTCCAGCAGGCAGTGAGGGAGCATTCGGGTGTCGATCTGCCGCTGGAAGTGGAGTGGTGGGGAGCATTCGAGGAGAGGACGCCGGTTTTGGGGGCTGGCTCTGACGCCGAGTAAATATGTAGACTTAGATCGATCTAACGCGGATTTCCGTATGTCATTGCGTGTTCGCTGAACGATCCAGGCGCTCCCAGGAACTTTCTGAGGAAGGGTCTTGGAGTCTGGAAGGACCCACTATATGTTGGGCCTTCTTCATAAGGTGGCCCTATAGACGGGGCTAATGGCGGTTTTACTGTAACTTTTGATGTTCAGAGGCCGGTGGGCTCGGTCGAGGTTCATCAGGGGTGGCCAACGGCGGTTGGTCTTCTTGTCAGGTTTCGGTCTCTCGAAGGGGAGGGTGTGTATTGGTGAGCAAGGGCACGAGTGGTCAAGGTCTGGATGGGAATCAGCAGGCGGCGGGGGATGATGCGGGTGGACAGCCCAGTGACTCCGGCCTCTTCACTGAAAACGCACTGCGCGTACTCGAGAATCGCTACCTAAAGAAGGATTCCATAGGTGTGATCGACGAGACTCCCGTGCAACTCTTCGAACGGGTTGCGGGACATGTCGCAAAGGCGGAGAAGGACCCCGACAACTGGAAGGGCGCTTTCTTCGACATGATGTGGGCACGGAAGTTCATGCCCAACTCGCCAACTCTGATGAATGCCGGCCGTCCGCTCGGCATGTTGAGCGCTTGCTTCGTTTTGCCGCTCGAAGACTCCATCGCAGACATCATGGAGACGGCCCGCCAGATCGCGTTGGTTCAGCGAGCGGGTGGAGGAACAGGGATCGATCTGAGCAAGCTGCGGCCACGCGGCTCAATCGTTCAGAGTTCGGGTGGCACGACCGATGGTCCGCTGTCGTTCCTGCGCATGCTGTCCTCCGTCACGGACGCCATTCAGCAGGGTGCGTTCCGGCGAGGCGCCAACATGGGAACCATGCGCATCGATCATCCGGATGTTCTTTCCTTCATCCGCCTCAAGGAAGATCTCACGCGGGTGACGAACTACAACCTGTCGTGCACGGTGCCTGACAGCTTCATGGATGCGGTCAAGGCTGATCGCACGGCCCTGCATATCGTGGTCAACCCTCATGACAGCAAGCGCGGTTACCTGCGTCGTGAGACCGATGACGTGGAATACTTCGAGGGTGACCAGGCGTCCACGCCCGAAGATGCCAGCAAGTACTGGACGGTCGGTGACCTGTTCGCACTCATTGTGCGTAAGGCCTGGGAGAGTGGTGAGCCGGGTCTGATCTTCTTGGACCGGATCAACGAAGTGAACCCGACGCCAAATGTCGGGCCCATGACGTCGACCAACCCATGCGGCGAGCAGCCGTTGCTGCCCTATGAGGCTTGCAATCTCGGGAGCCTCAATCTGGCCGCCTTCTACAAGGCCGACGTGCCTGTTGATGCTCCCCTGGAAGACCGCATCGACTGGGATGGCATGGGGAAGACGGTGTGCACGGCGATCCGTTTCCTCGATGACGTGGTGGAAGCGAACAACTATCCCACGCCTGAGATCGACAAGATGTGTCGGGCAAACCGCAAGATTGGCCTGGGTGTCATGGGGTGGGCCGACCTCTTGTTCAAGCTGGGGGTTCGGTATGACGCCGATGACGCTCTGGCTCTGGCCCGACGTATGGGCGCCTTCATTCGCGAGCAGGCCTGGGATGAAGACACCCGTTTGGCCGACGAGAAGGGCGTTTTCAGCTACTGGGAAGGATCGCGCTGGGACAAGGTGCTGGGTCGAAAGATGCGCAATGCGCACTGCGTGACCATCGCTCCGACCGGGACGATCTCCATCATCGCCGGGTGCTCTGGTGGCATCGAGCCCATCTTTAGCTTGGTCTTCAAGCGTCAGGTGATGCGTGATTCGGCGGGTGAGGCTCAGATCATGTACGAGTCGAACCCCGTCTTCCTCGCGGCTCTCAAGGCCGAGAACATGTCAGAGAAGGACATCGAGACGGTTTCTGAGTACGCCTGCCAGAAGGGCACGATCGAAGGATGCCCCGTGGAGCTCTCGTCGGAGATACGGCGAGTCTTCCGCTCTGCTCGGGACGTGGGCCCCGAGTGGCATGTGAAGATGCAGGCTGCTTGGCAGGAGTTTACGGACGCTGCTGTGAGCAAGACGATCAACTTCCCGCCAGAGGCCACGACAGAAGAGGTCGAGACGGCCTACCTGCTGGCTTACGCCACGGGCTGCAAGGGGATCACCGTGTATCGCGATGGCAGTCGTCAGCATCAGCCAATGGCTCTGGACACCAAGGCGTCCAAGTCGGAGGATGCGGAGGTCGCGGGGGGGGATTCTGCGGCGTCCAATTCGGGAGATCTCGTCGCCGCGCAAGCGCAAGAGAGCGAAGAGATTCTCGATATGCTCATGGACGGTCCTTAAGCGAGGCCTGTGCACGCGAGCGGGGCGTCTCGTTGAGCCCCGCTGAATTGGCGGCTTGAGATGACAGCAATATCTTCCGGAATGACTTCATGGTGACTCAGAACAGCAGCACAAACGCGGCCGCAGGCCCCTTGTCCGCGGGCAACTCATTTGAGGCCGAAGCCCGGGAGCGAGCGACATCGGTTGTGCTCGCTTATCGAGCCATTGACTGGGATGCCGTGAAGTCGGGTGACGAGCAGGCCATGCGGTCCCTGGTGAGTGCGTGCGAACTTCACGATGCTGCGCGGCGTTTCCTTCAGGAAGAGGATTGTGGTGAGCTTGGTTCCAAGCTGGACAGTGGGCTGGACCGTTTTTATGCCGAGTCGGTTGGCCCGAAGATGGGCGACCAGCAGGTGGTGTTGCAGCTTTCTCAAATGTCGGCCCCTGGGGCCAGCCCTGAGTCTTCGAGTGCCAGCGATCTGGACGATGGCCTCGCTCCGCGGACTCGTCCGCAGGTGACGGTGGGGCATACCGTGCGCATGAACACGGGCTGCGGTCATCTTTACGTGACGGTCAACGAGTCAGAGGACGGCAAGCCATTTGAGCTGTTCAACCACATGGGCAAAGCCGGCGGCTGCGCGGCTTCGCAGAATGAGGCCATCGGTCGGCTGATCAGTTACTCCTTGCGGTGCGGAGCCAAGCTGGATCCGCTCATCAAGCAACTCAAGGGCATCAGTTGTCACCGCCCAGCATGGGGAGAGGGTGGCAAGATCAGTTCTTGCTCCGACGCGATCGGCAAAGCGCTTGAGACGTACCACCAGGGCCGTGAGTTGCGTGAAAAGCGCAAGGCTGCGGAGCAGGCGCTTGAAGTTCAGGGCCAGGAGTCCTCTACGAATGGGCACTCAAACGGCAACGGTCACTCCGTGGCGACTCGCCGCGAGACGCTTTCGGAGGGAGTCTCCTTCGACGGCTTGTCGGCGACAGATGCTGTGAACGATCGCTGGGTTGAGCCAGGGGCAGAGCTTCGCGGGCAAAGCCAGAGCCAAGGTGGTGATGGAAGTCACCATGACATCCACCGTGTGCAGGGAGCCTGCGTGGATTGCGGAAGTCAGCTTTCCTTCGAGGAAGGGTGCGTGAAGTGCCACTCTTGCGGTTTCACGGAGTGCGGCTGATCTCGCGCTGAGCGCGTTTGTCTCGCGCTCTTTTGGCTTTTTAGGTGCTTGAGGTCGAGGCAGCCGAGGCAGCCATCCAGGCTCCGAGTAACAAGAGCAGCGCCAGACTGCCCGCTATCCATTGGATTCTGGTGCTGGGTGGGTGATGACGCACTGCGGGTGCCAGCCAGGCACCGAACAGGATTCCCGTCGCGAAGCCGAGCACATGCGCTGGAACATCTGTCCTGGTTCCACCCGTGCCCAGCAGCCCGAGCAGTGCGATGCCCATCACCAGCGGTGCCCAGCGACGGATGCGTCCATCTCGGAGTTCCGCATGGAGCCTCAGGGAGAGTGCCGTCATGATGCCCAGCGCTGAGAACACGGCTGTGGAGGCGCCCATCGAGACGTGCCCCAAGGGCTGGATGAGGGCATCGAGGGCGTTGCCGAGCGCGCCGCAGACGAGAATCGCCCCCCAGCCCACTCCATTGCCCAGCAGTTGAGCAAGCAGGGCGCCGAAGGCAGCGCCGAACAGCATATTGCCCGCCAGATGGGGCGTGTCCACGTGAAGCGTCAGAGCTGTGATGCAACGCCACCATTCGCCATCCAGGAAGGCATTGGCGTCGAGGCGCCCTCTCAAGGCGGCGGGACTGTCCACAGTGCCGACCTGCTCGATGAAGACGAAGAGCAGCACGCTTGCGTAGGCAATCAAGCCAGGCCAGACCGAAATCAACGTGCGGCGGGGCCTGCTCTTCAGGGTGGAGGTGTCGGCGAAATTCTCTGCTTCATAGTGCGTCAATTCTTCGTGAGCGGTTTCGAACTGACATCGGGGCACGACGAGCGCCGGCAAGCCTTCGTCGAGAATCACCTCATGGATGATTCCGACGGCGCGCAGGACCAGCGCGGCTTCCTCGAGCTCATGTCTCGAGCGGGCTCGCTTGAGAACAACAGGGTCCTCAAGCGGGGCATTCGGCGCGGTCATGGTTCTCTTCGCGGGCCAGTCGCGTCACAGAGGTCGTGCGGGGCGCACGTCGATCAGTTCCAGTTCGACGGTCGTTCGGCCGCGAAAATGGTTGAACTTAGGTGTGTGGAGCAGGTCAACAGAGTGGCCTGCTGGCAAGCGGTCGGCCCAATGTCCCTTGCTGAAGGCGACAGCTCGCATGGTTTTTGAGCCCTGGGAAACTGTGAGCGCAAGGTGTTGCCCGTCGCCGCCCATTCGGCGGCTCTCGTCGACTGTCGCACTCCCTGTCACAAACACAGGGCGCTGATTCCCCTTGCCAAAAGGCTCAAGCCCATCAAGTGCCGAGATGAGTTTGTGTGTGAGTCCGGCCAAGGGAATCTCGGCTTCATAGCGCTGGGCGGTGGGGCCCGAACCGGTTGTTTTCTGCTGCTGCCATTCTTCGGCGAAGGCCTCACGGAAGGCGTCGATGTGCTTCGATTCGATCGAGAATCCAGCGGCAGCTGGGTGTCCGCCATAAGTGGTCAGATGCTCACGGCAAGCTCCGAGTGCTGCATGCGCGTTAAAGCCAGGCATGCACCGGCAACTGCCCTTGGCGGGCTCTCCTTGCGCAGACGAGATAAGCAGGGCGGGGACGCCGTATTCCCTGGTGATGCGACCGGCGACGAGACCCAGCAGGCCGGTGTTCCAGGTTTCCGAGGCCAGGAAGATGGGTTCGCCGTGTGTTTGTCGATCGAGTATGGGCCGCAGCTCTTCGAGCAACTCGCGTTCGGCTGTTTGACGCTGCTTGTTGGCTTCATCCAGGGCCTGAGCGAGAACAGCCGCCTCGTTGGAGTCAGATGCGGTGATCAGTGAAACCGACAGATCGCTGCGCCCCATGCGAGTGGCTGCATTGAGCCGTGGGGCGAGGCGAAAGGCGATGTCTTCTGCACGGCAATCTGCGCCGATGCCCATGCCGGATACATGACAAAGGGCCGCGAGGCCAGGGCTCTTGGTGCGAGGGAGAGCCCGCAGTCCTCTTGAGACCAGCACGCGGTTCTCACCACGCAAGGGCATGAGATCCGACACGGTTCCCATGGAGACCCATGCAAGGGACTCACCCAGGAACTGGCTCATCGAGTCAGAGAGTTGGATACGCCGATGCAGCTTGCTGGACACGGCACAGGCAAGTTTGAAGGCGACACCCACTCCGGCAAGACCCTTGAACGGATAGCCACAGTCGACTCGGCGCGGGTTCACCACAGCATGAGCCGGCGGGAGAGTGTCGGCGGGCATGTGATGGTCCGTGATGATGACGTCGATGCCCGCTTCCTGAATGCGTGCGACGGGCTCGATGCTGGAGATCCCGTTGTCGACGGAAACGACCAGATTGGCTCCCGAAGCCAGCACGTGGTCGGTGCCGGCCGGCGTGAACGAGTAGCCCTCGTATGCACGGTTCGGCACGTACACGAGTGGTTCCAGGGAAAGCATGCGCAGGAACTGAACCAGTAGGCCCGTGGAGGTGAGTCCGTCGACGTCCGCGTCCCCGTAAATCAGGATGGTCTCATGGTCCACGATCGCGCGGGCCATGCGCTCGGCAGCCACATCCATGTCAGCCAGCTCAAAGGGGTCGAGCAAGTCGTCGACAGAGGGCTTCAGAAAGTCTGTCGCTTGCGCCTTCGAGAGAATGTCGCGGTTGACCAGGAGCGTGGCCAGGAGAGGTTCAATGCCCATCTCGGCCGCCAGATGGCGTACGGCTCCGGGGTCGGTGTCGTGGGGAAGCCAGTCCTGAAGGACCTCGGCAGAGGTTCGAGTCACGGGGGGTCTCGTGGGGATGCGATGAGGCATTCTAGAGTCTGGCAGCGATCGATGTCGGCTCTGTTCGGTACGAAGCGGGGCTGGAGGGGGCGTGGCTTCTCCGGGGAGCGCCTCGTGGGGCTGAGCGGGTACGATGGGAGCATGAAGAGTCCAGCCCCGACGGGACGAGATGCCTCACTGGATGGGAAGGCCACCCATCAACTTCTCCGTGACCTGCCTGCGGTGGATGCCGTTCTGCGGCACCTCGACCAGGTCCCGGGAGCTGCATTGGCGGTGAGAAAAACTCTGGACGACCTGCGACAAGCGTTGCGGTCGGGGGAGTCGAACGGGCTCGCCCTGGATGCTCCAGCCGTGGCTGAGCTGGCTCGGGAACGGTTGCTGTCCTGGGCCGAAGACATCTATCCGCGGGTGGTGAACGCGACGGGAGTTGTACTTCACACGGGGCTGGGAAGAGCTCCTCTGGCCGAGCCTGCCGTGGCGGCTCTGTCGTCGATCGGGGATGGCTACTCCTTGCTCGAGGTCGATCCGGTGTCTGGTGAACGCAAGGACCGAGAGAGCCGCCTGCTGGATGACTTGCGCGCTTTGACCGGTGCCGAGGCTGCCACGGTGGTGAACAACAACGCTTCGGCGTTGTTGCTGGCACTCACGGCGCTGGCGAAAGACCGCGAGGTTTTGGTTTCACGCGGAGAGTTGATTGAGATCGGAGGCGGCTTTCGGCTGCCGGATCTTCTGGAGCAGTCTGGCGCACGTTTGCGGGAAGTGGGGACAACGAACCGCACGTATGTCAGTGACTACCAGAAGCATTTGAAGTGGGAGACGGGTCTTGTTCTCTCCATGCACACGAGCAACTACCGTGTGGTGGGTTTCACGCACCGACCCGAGATTGGTGAACTGGCCAAAATCGCCAAAGAGTGTGGCGTCCCCGTGCTCGAGGACATCGGTTCTGGTTTGTTGGTCCCCTCTACGGGCGACCTGGCCTCGGAACCCGATGCGCGCACGGCCCTGGAGTCGGGTGTGGATCTGGTGTGCTTTAGCGGTGACAAGCTGCTTGGCGGCCCTCAAGCAGGTCTTCTGCTGGGGCGAAAAGATCTCGTGGAACGTTGTCGCAGCCATCCTCTTTTTCGGGCACTTCGCCCGGACCGGCTGGCACTCGCCGCACTTGGGGCGACGCTCCGCTTGCATCGAGAGGCGCCGCAAGATGTTCCGGTGCTCGCAGCGCTTTCGGCTTCTCCGGCACATCGCCTTGAGAGGGCGCGCTCCCTGAGATCTCAGCTTGCAAGCGTGCTGCCAGGTGTCGGTATAGAGGTTGTTGCCAGTGAAGCCTCGGCGGGCTCTGGATCGCTACCTGCCCGGCCGCTTGGCTCGAGTGCGCTTGAGCTCCACTGGCCCGGCCTGGATGGCGAGTCTCTTGCCAAGGCGTTGCGAGCGCTTCCGACGCCGATTTTCTCAAGAGTCTGGCAGGGTCAGGTGCGTCTGGATGTTGCGGCATTGGTGCCCGGCGATGAAGCACGGCTTGCGCGCCTTCTTGCAGACTTTCTTTCTTGTTCACCTGGACCCGAAGCATGAAGTTGTCTGGACGCAAGCTGCGACTGACGAACTACGCCAACTGCGCTGGCTGAGCTGCCAAAATTCCGGCACAGGACCTCGTGAAGGTTCTCTCAAGTCTCCCGCCGCAGGATGACCCCAGATTGCTGGTCGGTTCGTCTCACTTCGACGATGCTGGCGTGTTGGCGGTGAACGATGATCTGGCGATCGTGCAGAGCACAGACTTTTTCCCGCCTGTGGTGGATGACCCCTGGTGGTTTGGACGGATTGCAGCAGCGAACGCCCTTTCAGATCTCTATGCCATGGGGGCGACTCCATTGAGCGTGCTGAACCTGGTGGTCTTCAATAACGAGGATCTCCCTATGTCTGTTCTCGGAGAGATCCTGGCAGGTGCTGAAGATGCTGTGCGTGAGGCAGGCGCGGTGACGCTCGGAGGACATTCTGTCTCCGACGAAGGTGTGAAGTTCGGGCTCGCTGTCACGGGCACTCTGCGTCCTGGGGAGCAGGTGACGAACGGTGGGGCAAGAGTGGGCGACCGGCTCTACCTGACGAAGGCACTCGGGACAGGGTGTCTGACGACGGCTGCCCGAAAGGGCAAGGCTTCGGAGTCAGAGCTTGAGGCTGCGCAGCGCCAGATGGGCGCACTCAATGCCGCAGCGGCTGATGCCATGAAAGCAGTGTCGGTTCGCGGAGCGACCGATGTGACGGGTTTTGGGCTCGCCGGCCACGGCCATGAGATGGCCATGGCAAGCGGCGTAGACCTCGTGTTGTCAGCAGCGGCGCTACCGTTGCTGGACGGAGCTCGGCGTTTGATGGACAAGGGTTTTGCCTCAGGGGGAGCGGCTCGTACACAAGCGCACCTCGGGGAGGCCCTCGTTGTTTCCGATCAAGTTGACAAGGTGACCATGAACCTCGCAACGGACAGTGAGACCTCTGGAGGTCTGCTGCTGGCCGTGCCCTCCGGATCTGCAAGGCGCCTTGAAGAGGAACTCGCGGCGCGTGACGTGCTCGTCTGCGAAATCGGATGTGCGGAAGAATCGAGCGGTGCTCCGCAGGTTCGGATTGAGCCCTAGAGGTTCGCCGAGTTTCTCTGCCGAGCGAGTCAGTCAAACGGATTGACGAATTCGCCTGTTGTTGCAGCAGCAAGTTGCGACATGAAGTCGTGACTCGCGGATGATGTGTTCAACATGATGCAGTGAATTCGAAGCTGAAGATCACGATTCCTTTCCGTGACGTATTCGATAATCAGTTGGGTGTTACGTAGCTCACCTTCGCTGGGTTCTCCATCCGTGAGAAGAAAGATCGTGTCCGGAGTGCCGTCTTCTTTTCGAGGTACATCAAGCGACGACTCTGCGAGTTCGAAGCATGTGTCGAGGGCGTCAAAGAGGTTGGTTGCGCCATCGGCGCGATAACTTTTGACTTCGGCCTTGGCCTTGGCTTTGCCTTGAGGGGTCATGGGAAGGAGGCTGCGTCTCCAGACGTGCGCCTTGTCGCTGAATGTCATCAGATTTACGGAGACTTCTTTGTCGACCTTGTCGAGTAAGGCCTCGATCTGAAGCTTGGTCAGCTCGAGTCGCGTGCCGACGAGTGGTGTACGCGCGCCGAGAGTCTCTCGTGCGGACATGCTTCCTGAGAGGTCTGTCACAAGGACAAATCGGTTGCTGAGTGAAGCGAGTCCGTAGTAGACGACGCTTCCGGGGTCGGCCAAGCCTTCGATGTTTTCGTTGCCCTTGGTGTTCAGAAAATCTGGTGGTGCTGTTTGCAGAAACCGTCGCCAGGCGTCAACGTGAAGCCCGAAGTTTTGCCGTACGAGTCTTTTGAGCTCGGTCAGTGCATCTTCCCTCACGCGCCCACTTTCTTGCCCGAGAAGGTCGATGAGTGCTTCGACGGCAGCGCGGGTGTGAAGTGCGCCAAGCGCGCGGGCGACGGAGGCGCGAACTCGCCAGCTTGGGTCGGAGGTCATGGTTCGCAGGAGAGCGAGCGCGCGTTGGGGTGCGAGCCTTACGAGAGCTTCCGGGATGCGTTGACGGACTCTGACCGACGTGTCGGCGGAGAGTTCGAGAATCCGATCGAGCCTTCCGCTTGCGCGAGCAAGGCCAAGCGCTTCGACTGCAGCTGCTCGAACGGCTGGGTTGGAGTCGTCCAGAGCGGACTCGGTCGGTGAGATCCAGTCAACACTCTCGGGGCGTCCTTTGCCCATGGCCAGGATGACCTGGGCGCGGACCTGGGGTACGGAATGGCCAATACCTTCCTTGACGATTTGCCTGAGCGTGTCCGGTTCTTGAAATCCTTGCAAGACGTGGCGTGCTTCTCGGAACTGCTCGAGCCGATCGCTCTTTAGCTCGACCAGTAAGGCGTCGACGGTGATGGGGGAGTCGTGATTCGCCAGGTCACGAAGGGCGTAGAGGGTCGCCGGGGAACTCCTGCTGTTGCGCCGCATGAGGCGGTATGCCTTGACTGCCTCACGGGCAGCTCCATCGCTGCTTGCCTGGTGGGGAGAGGGTGTCGGGGCAGTCCGAGCTGGTGTGGGTGTGCAGAGGAAGAGGCAGCAGAGCGCGATCCAACCGAAGAGACGCAGTGGGCGAGTGAAGCTGGCTCTCGGGAAGTCAGCCGGGCCACGCTGTTTTCTTTTTACCACGCGGGTTTCATCACGCCGGGACAGGCCGCTGCCGCAACGTGGCGCATGAGGACGGCTGTTGTCACGATCCCAACTCCGCCAGGAACGGGAGTCATGAAGCCGGCAACGCCTTCGACATCTGGATGGACATCGCCATCCAGGGTCCACTTCCCATCGCGCTCGACGGGGTGAGTGCCGACGTCGATCACAATGGCGCCCGGTTTCACCATGTCGGGCGTCAGCATGTGCCGTCGGCCAACAGCCATGACGACAATGTCTGCCTGGCGCGTGTGCTCGGCAAGGTTTTGGCTGCGGCTGTGGCATGTGGTTACGGTTGCATTTCCGCCCGGCAGGCTGGCGGTGAGCATGGCCGAGAGAGGTCGACCGACCACCAGGCTGCGGCCCACGACGGTGACCGTGCGTCCACATGGGTCCAGGCGTTCATCTGACGCGAGGATCTCACACACTGCTGCCGCAGTGGCTGGAGCTGTATGCCGCTGACTTCCCGCGAGCACAGCACCGAGTGATTCCGTGGTGAGTCCATCCACATCTCTAGCGGATGGAATGAGGTCAGTGACATGCTGGCGCTCGATGCCTTGGGGGAGAGGAAACTGAATCATGAGCCCATGAATGCTCTGATTCCGTCCCGCCTCCACGACGGCTTCGCAGAGCTCATCTTGCGTGACCGCTTCGTCGAGTTTGAGGCGCCTTGTTGCGATTCCGCGTTTACTTGCGGCTTTGTCGAGGGAGTCAAGGTATGAGCCAGCGGCCGGGTTTTCACCGACAACGATGTTCGCCAGACAGGGCTGGACCTTGTTCGCCTCAATGACCGCAATCACTTGCTTTCTGAGAGCGCTCGCCACTGGGGCGCCGCGCAGCATCTCGGCAGACATGTTTGATTTAGCTCCTGTTGTCTTTCTCGAGTTGGGTCAGCTTTGACGCCATTTGATTGCGAGGCATGAAGTCGCCTTTTTTGTCGGCAATCGGGACGCCTCGCCGGTAAACCTCGGCGGCATCTTCTTTCATGTTGGCCTCTTCGAGACTTTGCCCCAAGGCCAAATAGACGTTGGACAAGGTGTCGTCAATTGTCAGTGCGTGTTGAAGATGACTGACGGCCTTCACAGGCATGCCAAGCTTGCGGTAGCTGGATGCAAGCGCCATGCGAGCCATGGCATCGTCCGGGCGTTCCTCCACGGCTTTCTCTTGTTTCTCGACCATGTCGGGCGAGACGGTTTCCATTCCGCTGCCAGCCGTGGCGGATGCCTTGCGCCCGACCTCTTCTTTCCAGCCAAGAACACGTGCCTTGGCCTGCCATTCTTCGGCCGTCTCCTTGTCTCCCTTCAACATGTAGAAACGAGACAGGTTGGCGTGAGCCATGATGGATTCAGGTTGGAGAGAGACGAGTCGGGAGGTGAGCTCGATCGCGAGATCGAGTTCTCCATCTTCGGACACCATCATCCCGAGCACCTCGAGGGCGTCGGCATGTTCGGGGTCCTCTCCGAGCATTTCCTCGAGGATGCGCCGAGCCTCCTGGATCTCCCCGCGGCGTTTTGCCATGAGCGCAGCACGGAAACGGGGGTCGAGGGCAGGAGAGGCCATGATGAGCTCTGATGAGGGGGGAATGGAGAGAGGAGAGCGCGGCCACTCTTGGATGGCTTGGACATCGTACCGACGTGGGCAGGGGGGATCACGGTTCGCGGACGGCCGGATCTCCGGGAAGTGGACCTCCACGCGGCTTGCCCGCTACACTCCCACGCACCAGACGTCAGGGAGCGGCAAGGCGCTGGTGTGCCTACTGGACTTCAAATCCAGATTGGGGGGCCAAAAACTCCCCGGGTGGGTTCGATTCCCATGCGCTCCCGCCAGTCTGCCCTCTCGCCGAACGGCCCTGCGAGCGGCCGGGGCAGAGGCAGGCTCCCGTGCGACCTAGTGGTCGCTGTCTGAGGCAGGTTGCTCGTCGTTCTCGATATCCGAGTTGTCGAAGGCGCTGCCGACATATCCCAGTTCTCGCAGTGTCTGCAGTTGCTCGTCGTTGCTGAGTTCTGCGTTGCCTTCGAGATAGAGATCAAACTCTTTTGCGGCGCGTTCTCGAACACCGATCAAGGAGCGAAACTCATTGAGGTGCGGCGATGTTGCCTGGCGTTCCGAAGAGAGTGGAGCCAGGTTCTGGCGCTCGTAGGGGTCCGTGCTGAGCTTGAACATCATCCAGGGCATCCCGTAGGCGTCGCCGGTTGGTGTCGGTGAAATCAGCTTCCAGTTGTCCGATGTGCGCCGAACGATGGTGGCTTCTTTACTGTGGCTGAAAACGTACGGCTTCTCAGGCGCTGTGCCGGTCACCACGTCCTGCAGAGGTTGCCCGTCAAGGTTCTCGTCATTCGAGAGGCCCGCAGCACGCAAGAGCGTGGGGGCGATGTCTACATTTTCTACCGGGCGCTTGATGCGTTGCCCTCCTGTAAACCCAGGGCCTTGAATGATGAGTGGGGTGAACAAGAGTTCTTGGAACATGTGATAGCTGTGATCACGAAAGAATACGTTGGAGAGTGTGCGCGTCTCGGGAGAGTGGAGCTTTTCTACTCGATTGGCGTGGTGTTCGTGGTCCCAGAGGCCTTCGCCGTGGTCCGACGCAACAACGACGAGCCGCTCTTTGTCTTCACGTATCAGTGTGTCGAGAAGGTGGGTGAGTTCTTGGTCCACATTCAAGATCTCGTGGTCGTAGGCGTCTAGCGATTCCAGAATCGAGCGCCGATCTTGGTCGAAGTTTTTGAGTATTGGTGCATCTTCTCTTGCGCGCTTGACCCACGCGTCGAGGACGTCATCGCGAACGCGGGCGGTGCCTGGAAGGCTTGCCTCTCCCTGAGGTTCGTAGGGCCAGTGGGGATCCATGAAGTGCAGGTAGTAGAAGCGTGGGGCGTCACCCGGCGGATGGTCTTTCAGCCAGTTCTCCACCGCGAGGACGAGGTCACTTGCGTCCCAGTTGGCTCCTCCTGTGCTGTCACGATCGAGAACGTCATCGAAGCCGCGCTGGTAACCGCTCGCCGGCGTGGAGAGAGCCGGATTCCCGAGGAAGGCAACGGTTTCATAGCCTGTCTCTTTGAGGCGTTCTGCAAGGGTTGGGATGGCGGGAGGCATGTGCTTGGCATTCACAAAGACATGCCGTCCGCTCAGCATGGAGGCCATGGACGGAAGTGTCCATGTGGACTGCGCCGTGACATCCTCAAAGAGAACGCCTTTCTCGGCGAGCGCTTCGAGACCTGGAGATGTTGGTCGTTCATAACCATAGGCAGAAAGGCGGTCCGCGCGTAGCGTGTCGATGACGACAAGGACCAGGTCGGGGCGCGAGGGAGGGGGCGCATCTGCCGGGCTGCAGGCGGCCAGGGCCGCACTCAGCAGGAATATCTGAACGAAAAGGCGTTCAGCGTTCATCGAAGGTCCTCGTGCCGGGAGTCGGGTTCCGTGGTTTCGGCTTCCAACTCAAGTTCCGTTGGAGGTGTCGTTTCGATGAGCTTCGCAGCTTCTCTCGCAGCGCGGATTCGGAATGCGTCCACCCGAGATCGGACGTACTCCTCTTTCCAGGGTTGTATCGTGGCGAGTCGCTGCAGAGTTTCGATCGCCTCGTCATACCGGCCAAGGATGTACATCACGTCAGATGTATAGGTCAGTACAACCGGGTCGTCGGGAGCCATGTTGAGAGCCCTCCGCATGTAGCGCTCTCCGCGGACGAGGTCATAGGACGGGGTGGGCTGGCCGTAGACGGAGAGCTGCGCCTTTTTTCTTATCCGGTCATCGACCGAGATGCGTGCAATGGCTGCCAAGCTTTCCGCGTCCGTGGTTCCGGAGACTTCGGCTTGGAGAAGGTGCTCGAGGGCGGTGTGCCATTGCTCCCAGGTGAGATGCAGCTTGCCAATGTCCCGGTGGCTTGGTCCATGATCTGGGTGCAGTTCGAGTTCGCGAACAAACCACTGATAGGCACCGCCAAAATTCTTCTGTGGAGCTTCGTTTTGGAAGTGATTCTCGATGCTTGCGAGAAGCATTCCGAGTCCGTGGCGAACTCCTGGCCGCGTTTCGTCCAGTTCCATGGCCTGTGTGTAATTTTCGCGAGAGAGTAAGGAGAACTCGCGCAGGTCGCCTCGCTTCATGATGGGGATCAGTGTGGCGTACCCGTTTGCCAGCGCATGGTGGTGCGCGGCAGTGCCTGGTGCTGCACTCATGGCGACGTCAAAGTTGTCGAAGGCGTCCTGAAGGATGGCCAGTTTGCCGCCGTGCTCTTCTTCTGGTTGGGCGCTCCCTGCGCGCGTCAGAACCTCAACGAGTCTGTCGCGATAGTAGAGCGACTTTTCAAAGTTCCCCGTTTTGGCGAGTTGCAACATGATGCTGGTGTTCTTGCTGTCTTCGCCATATGGGTCGGGGTGACTCCAGGTCCACCAGGTGAAGCTGCCCATCAGTGCAAGGGCCGCGGCGAGTGATCCATACCGCCGCTTGGACCAACGCGTGATGCCCCAGTCGATGGACAGTGCGGCGAAGATGGCCATCAAGGGAAGTACCTGAAGCCTGAATCGCGCCAAGATATAGAGCGCGATGACGGACAAGGACAGCGTTCCGAGCATGAGATAGGTGACGGTGAGTCGGCGGCGCTTCTGGATGCCCAAGATCAGCCCGAGCAGCATGGCTGGCGCAACGAAGCTCATGGAGACGAAGCCCACTTGCAATGACAGAAGGTGAGATCGGTGTAAGTAGAAGTTGACGTTGTTCGGAACTTCATAGCCGTTTAAGAACGCCTCTGTCTTGGCCCAGAGCAACTCGGCAAGAGTCCAAGGAGAGCCCTTGTGCGTGCCTGCAGTCAGGATCATGGATTGGACAAGGGAGAAGTTGCTCTCCATGAGCAGCTCTCGTAGCAGGGCTACGGGCGGTTCCCAGCCGACGCCGCTTTGCCCGTGGGCATTGCCGGTGATGAAAACTTCTGGACCACGAGTGCTCAGTTTGAAAGTTGGCGCACCCACGGCGACATTGCGAGCGAATGCAGGGGCTGTCACGATGAGCCACCCTGCGAGAAGCAGGGCAGCTGTTTGCATGAGGAACTTTGGCCGGTGTCGCCATGCGATGAGCATGACGAACAGCGTTGCAAGCAGCAGCGGTATGCCGGTTTCTTTGGCGAGCGTGAACAGCCCAAGTGAGGCGCCGGCGAGGAGCCAGTCTCGTTTCCTGTTGCGCTCGACCGCCACGTCCAGGGCCAGAGTCGTGAGTATCACGACAAAGGCCATGGGGCCATCCCTCAGAACGAAGGCGTCATAGAAATAGTAGCTGCTCATGAAGGCAAGCAGCAGCCCCGCGATGATCCCTGCACGCAGATTCAGGACGCGGCTGGCGAGCAGGAAGGTCAGCAGACACGTGAAGGCTCCGACAAAGGCCTGCGCGTAGGCCACCATCGTGTCGTCGAAGTTTGAGACGGCGTAGACGGCAGCGACAAAGTAGGGGTACAGAGGTGTTTGGTGGAAGGTTTTTGGCCCGCCGTACCAGTCGACCCAGCGTTCGGCTGGCGCGACTTCCTGCGTCCAGTGGTGATAAGCATGGGGTTGCTGCTCGCAGAGCAGATCGCCTTCAGCAATGATTCTCGCCCATTGAGAGAAGACGTAATTGTCGGTTTGCGTCAGCTTGTTGACGTCGAGGCCGAGTTTGTCCGTCTGCTCATGGATATAGGCAACCCGTAGCCCAAGGGCCACGATGAAGATGAAGAGGCCTGCCCATGCACGTCGACTCATGGGGCAAGCCCGTTCAGGCGGCTCTGAAGCATGGCGCAGTCAGGCGCGAGTTCGATTCCACGCATGAGAAGTGTTCGTGTGCGTTCTTGCGCATCCGAGTGGCTCGCTAGCTGCGTGGCACGTGCTTGCCAGCTGAGCATGTGAGCTGATTGATGCGCCTGGTCTGCCATGCGAATGAACGCGTTTTCGAAGATGCCTGCGGCTTCGGAGTAACGGCCGCGGAGGAGGTCGAGAATGCCCACTTCAAACCAGGCGTTGGCATCGTCAATGCGAGACATTCCCTCTGTAACGGCTTGCTGGTAGATGTTCTCCAGGTCGTATTGCAGGCCGTACTGCTCGGTGATGTTGCGCATGCTGTCGCGGGCAAGCTGCCAGCGCCCCATGTTTTCGAATGCATCGAGGCGTGCCCACATGGCGAGGAAGTTGTTCGGGTCTCTCAGTAGTTGCAGGTCGGCTTCATGCAAGAGAGCTTGCGCTTGTCCATTCTCGTTGTAGATCGCCATGCGTAGCAAGGAGGGCGCCATGCGCGGCGAATAGAATCCGGGCAGCTTGGATGCAGCTTGTTGAATCTCTCCCGCATCGAGACCGTTTGCACGCCAGACAGTGCACAGGGTTAGCGCCAGTCGAGCAGAGATCGAGTTTGCCACTCCAAGTTGGAGGTTTGTCAGCCCGAAGGGTTTGGCCGAGAGATGGAGGAGGGCTTGCTGAATGGCGCGTTCAGCATCTTGGGGCTGGTCGCCGGAAGCGTATAGATTGCCGATGCGCTCCCAGAGTCGGCCGCGTTGTTGAAGGTCGTCGGTGTACAGCAGAGTGCGCTCAAGCAAGCGCGCAGCCTTGGATGGAGAGCCTTGCTCAATTTCCATGGAGGCCTGTTGCTCGAGGTTGCCTTGAAACAACTCTGGGACATCGAGGATTTCTGCACCCTGTGTGAATGCGGCCTTGGTCTCTTCTACCGCCACGGTTGTTTCTCCCATGAGTCGCCTGACACGGGAGCTTTCGGCGTCAAAGAATGGCGCAACATGGCGCGGGGCAACTGAGGAAGCGAACTCAAAGAAGGTGAGTCCACCCTGCAGGTCGTCTGCATCAAGTGCGAGACGGCCCCGTTCGTACGCAATGGTATGCGGCTCGTTGATAACCTCGTTCTGTTCAAGATAGTCGAGGACCATCGAGGCTTTGTCATCATGCCCTGCGCGGCGGAAGGCATTGTAGGTGTCCATCCAGAAGCGCCTGCCAACCGGTTGGTCGGCTTCTTCTGCCGCGATGTTCATGGCAAAGAGAACTTCTGCGGCTTCTACAAGGCGAATGGGTTGCTGTGGTTCAGACCCGCCCAGGGGAAGAATCTGGCCTCCCTGGTTCGGCCGAGATACGAATGGCAACTCGTCGATGATACCGACGTCCATTTGCAGCGAGTTGGCGATCAGGCTGAGGCACTCCTCGCGTCGTCCGAGGCGAGCCAGGCAAAGAATCAGGTTGGCTCGGTCGCGGGTGAGGTGGATGCTGCCGTGGCTGCAGTCGAGGCTGCGTTGAAGCCAGTCTGCAGCTTGCTCGTACATGCGATGGCGCATGTACAGGTGTCCCAGTTGGCTGAGGCTTGGCCCATAAGTGTCAGCGCGGGCGACGAGGGCCTCGAGTATGGATTGAGAAAGAAAGAAACCTCGTTCTTCCCGCTCCGTCCAGCGTGCGAGTAGGTCGTAGGAGAGGTAAAGGTCGGGGTTGAGGTCTATGGCCCTGCGAAGTGCTTTGCGGGCGTTCTCTTTGTGGACCTCCGGATTTCCGCGACGCTGGCCCGCCATGTACCAAAGCAGTTTGCCCTGCTCGAGGTTGGCCTTGGCTCGTACGGCATTGAATCCGTAAAAGACGAAGAGCACGGCAATGGGGGCAAGCCAGAACAGCGCGGGCCCTTCGCGGGTGGTGGGCTCACGTTGCGTGCGCGTGCTGATCATCAAGCCGGTCAAGATATAGAGCGGTGCAGGGACGACGGTGTTGAGTGCGAGGCCGAGGTCGAGCAGGCTTGCCGCAAGAATTCCGATGGTCGCTGCGATGAGCGTTGCCATCAGGAACCGTGGGACGGGGTGTGGTCGCCACATGAATGAGCGCCACTGGGACTGCAGCAGAATCACGACCCAGAAGAGGAAGAGCAGGGCGGCAGGGATGCCTGCGGCTTGGCCGACGTAGAGCACCACATTATGGGGATGTGGCGAGCGGGGTTCGTTGAAGAAGCGACTGCCCGGTTCGAAGCGGTGCTCGGAGATGAACGTTCCGGGGCCGATGCCTATCCAGGGGTGGCCCTCGATGATCTCAAGGCTGTTCTGCCAGGCATCGACTCGGTAGTCCATCGACTTGTCGAAGCGCTCGACCTGGGAGGCCATGTCGAGAGCTTTGCTGCGGGCATTTCCCATACCGTCGAAAAGAAACAAGGCGCCGGCGATGGCGAGGATTCCGGCGGTGATTGCGACCAGCACGCGAAGTCGGAATCGTTTCGCGACGAGGGTCATCGTGTACAGAGAGGGAATGGCGAGAAGTGACAACCCAAGGGCACCCTGGCCGGTGCGCGAGTCCGTCATGATGGTGGAGACAGCAAGCAGTGCGCTGCAAGCAAGCCCCAGAAGTCTGAACCGTTTGCCTGAGAGAGCGAGTCCGAGCGCGACCAAAGACTGGAAGCCCAGAAAGGGAGCCAGGAAGTTGGGGTGCTGGCGAAACAGGGTGAGGCGGGTGTCGAGCGCTGGCTTCCAGGCCACTTGAAGCCCGAGGAAGATCGTGATGATGAACCCGCTCAGGGCCACGAGGATGGCTGCGGCAAGTGGAGCGGAAAGAATCCATCGCCAGTCGGAAGCCTGGCGTGGGCGAATGGCGATCGCGAGACCGCCACTTGCTGCGGCAAGGATCCAGGCACGGCTCGGAGTGGCATGGAGGGCATTGGTGCCGGTCCACGAACTCAGCAGCAGGAGGCCTACGACGAGCGAGGAGAGGATCAGCAGCAGGTTGCGAGGCAGTTGGCATCGCCCAGCATCCAGCTGAAGCAGCAGGGCCACAAAGCCCAAGCAGAGCGCGGTGGGCGCGTCCATGAGGACCAGTGCGCCGCTCAGGCTCGTCAGGCAGAGAGCAATCCAGAGTCCCTGGTCGGCGGCGCTCCGTCGAGTGCTCGTGACACGGAGCATGAGGGGGGTGATAAGAGTGATCGCGGGGTAGATCCATCCCAGAACCCCGGGGACCTCTTCACGCAGGACGCGGATTGTTGTGGCTGGCTCGACATGAGAGAGAGCATCCACGCACAGGGTTGCCACGAGCAGGCAGAGTCCGTGCCGGTCGGCGCCAAGACGTGGGGGCGGAGCCTCCGCGAGCCTGCCAACAGCCCAGGATAAAAGGTGCCCGATCAGCAGGGCTCCCAAGATGATTGGAAGCGCCCAGAAAAACCGGGTGTCGATGGTGGAGGCTGCCACGCTTCGGAAGTAGGCGTGCGTGCTCAAGGCGAGCACCGCCATCCACAGAACCATGACCTTGCCGACGCGAAAAACCAGCATGCCGTGGAGGAGGCTACCGTGAGAGTGGGGATGGATCCCTGCCGAGCCCTAAAAAAAGCGATAGGGCCGACTCCGCAGGGGAGCCGACCCTATCCTCCTCCCTTACAATCCTTCAGTGCGACCGACCGGGCCCGATCCCAGTTGGCCGCAGGATTGAGCATCCGAAAAATCCTCGGCACCCATTCCTCTTACAATTGGTGTGCCAATTGAGGCCTGGACTTCAGAAAATACGTAAGTCTTTTGTTTCAAAGATGTTATGAAGTGACTTCTGTCTAGGCTCTCTCCTGGGCGAACTGACCAGCTTCCCCGAATTGCCCCCAAGGGCGCCCGTACATTGACCGAACATGCATAAGGCCTTTCAAGGAAGTCTCTTATGAGCGCGCCCCCCAGGGCATGGCTGCGCGGTCTTTTGTGTGCCCTCGCGGGCATAGTTCTGGGTTGCTCCACGCCTGTTCGTGTTCAGCTCTCTCCTGACGACCAGTTGCTGGACCGCGTGTGGTTGGAACTCTCTCGGGGTGATGTGGCGGCAGCGGATCTTGCGGCCGAGCAGATCGAAGATCCGGAGTTTCGGGCTCGAGCTGTTGCGGACGTCGATGTGGCCAGACGGGGGCGATCTGCAGTTCTCTCGGAATGGATTGCTGAGCCGAACTGGCTCGCGGCGCGTTTCCTGTCGAGTCGCCGTCGAGCGCGTGCTCGTTTGCGTGAGGCGCGTGCTGTCGAAGGCGCTCATGCGGCGCTCATGCTCGAGGACGCACGTCGCTCAGGAACCATCGACCGGCGAGAAGCCCTGGCCCGGGGGGCGCTGACATATTCTCCCGGAGGTGCCGAGGCGTTGGCCATGCTGGTCGAAACTCTGCTGGCCCAGCGGCAGTATGCCGAAGCAGAAGAGTGCATGGAGGGCGCTCCCGAGACGGCGCGATTGCGCCTGGCCCGAAGGAGGTTGCAGGCATACACGGGGCGTCTCGTCGAAGCGGGAGATGGACTGATTCAGGACATAGGGTCGGGTGCTGCCGTGCCGGCCTCGGTGATCTTGCTGCAAAAGATTCTCGAAGCTGTGCCCCAGCAAGCTCTCGAGCAGCGAGCGTTTCGAGTCCTCGAGTCGGAAGCGTCGTTCGCGCCCGAAGATCTGCTGCAACATTCCGCTGAAAGCTGGCTGCAAGCTCGCCTGGCGGCTCGCCTCGGCTTGCTGGATGAGGCCATGTTGCTTGCTGAAGATTTGCCGGCTGCTCGGTTCAATCATGCCGGTGAGAGTCCCCTGACTTCGGATGGCCGACTCGTGGATCGGTGGAACCAAAGGCGCGGTGGGCGCTCAGAGCGTGTCCGCGAGCCGTTGGAAGCACAGGTTGATAGAGCGGCTGTGCGAACCGAGAGCGCCGCCCTGCTTTCGTTGCGTCTTGCGCATGAGTGGGGACTTGCAGCGAGAGGCAGCTACGCGCGTGCGACAGAGACGGGAAGCAAGGCGAGCCTCGATCAGTTTCTCGAAGGGTTGGATGCGGCTGCTGAACCTTTGGGGACACCTCTTCGGTTGCAAGATGTCGAGCGAGTCGATTACGGACTTTTCGGAGAGATGCTTGATACGCAGGCCTTGCAAGGTCATTTGCCAGGAGCCTTCGTGACCGGGGGGAAGGGGTTAGGGATGCCTCCCGAACTGACCTGGTATGACCTGGTTTCGTCGAAGCAGAGGGAGTTGCCCGCTCCCCCTGGTGGGTCGTACGAGGAGTACCTCGTGACAAACCTTCGTGTGCCGGGATATGCGGCAAGTCGAGGGGCACGTTTTGCAGGAGCAGGGCTGGACCGTTTCGTTTTCCTGGATCTGGATCAGGTTGCCCAGGAAGGGCGGTTCACGCGCGCTGCTTCCTCAGAGCGCCTGGAGGCCTGGCCGGCTGCCGGTGTTCAGCAACGCCGAGATCTCAGTGAGCCTCTGGAGACAGCATGGCAATTGACTCGTGCGGCGCAGGCCGACGCCGGCGATCGCTACGAGGAACTCGCTCTTGAAGCGCTTTCGATCCACGAAAGGCGTCACATCATCGATGTCCGAGAGTTCTTCGGAAAGGGCGCGTGGGGGCAATTCTCAGAGGTGCTCTCGGCGGGACTCTTTCCAGGCGCTGTACGTGCCGAGGTCGAGCGCCGTGCGCAGCTTGATGCCCTGCGAGAGGCCACAGAGCCTCGAATACCACTGGCGCATATCATCAGTTATCTCCCGGTTGAAGGTGCTTCGACTGAGAGTGAGCACGCGCGTGGTTACGAGCAGATCATGGAAGAGTTTCTCGCCGTGCTCGACGAAGAGCGGTGGGAGGGAGCGCTTCCTCTGGAAGATTACGGAGTGCAGAGAGATCGGGTCCTCTTGCAGCAGCTGGATAAGCTTCCGCCGGATGTGATTCGCAGCATTGCTCGGTCAGTTGAAATGTAGGGCGGCTGAGTCGCCGGCCCGTGCTCTCTTAGACGGCGCCTTGCTGCAGTACGACGACTTTGACGGTGCGCAGCAAGATAGCGATGTCCATGGCAAGGCTGCGGTTCTTGATGTAGTAGAGGTCGAATTGCAGTTTGACGAAGGCGTCGTCGATGCTTGATCCGTAGCTGTAGTTGATCTGCGCCCAGCCGGTGACACCTGGCTTGACCAGATGTCGTTGGCGGAAGTGGGGGATCTCCTCCTCAAGCTCTTGGACGAAGAACTGGCGTTCAGGCCGTGGACCGACAATCGCCATGTCGCGGCGGATGACGGACCAGAGCTGCGGAATCTCGTCGATGCGCAGTTTGCGGAGCCATTTGCCGATGCGCGTAACCCGGCTGTCCCCGGCTTGCGCCCAGACGGGCCCACTCACGGTTTCTGCATCCTGTTGCATGGACCGGAACTTGTGAATCCGAAATGGGCGACCGTTGAAGCCGACGCGTTCTTGGCTGTAGAGGATCGGTCCACGTGACTCGATTTTGATCAGGATCGCTGTGAGCAGGAGCAGCGGCATCGAGAGGATGAGCCCGATCGAGGCCGCCGTGATGTCGAGGATGCGGCTGGTTAGCGAATAGGTCCGATTGGATGTGGATGTGGCGAGGAGAAGGTCTCCGTCACGGAAACTCTCGGGTGATATGCGACCGGTCAGCCGCTCATAGAACTCAGCCGTGTCGCTGATGTGAATGCCTGACTGCCTGATGCGAAGGATGGTCGCGTCGGGAATCGGCTTGCTCCGGTTGATCACCAGACGTTGAATGTCATGTTCGTCGAGAGTTGCACTGATTTCATGGAGAGAGCCCAACACTGTGCGGCCTTTCGGTGCGGTCTCGGGGTCATCAATGACACCAATCAGTTCGACGCTTGGGTCGTGCTGCCGTGCCACTTCCTCGATGCATAGATCGACCATGGGGCCGCGCCCGACGATCGCGACACGCTCTGCAAGCCCGGCAACCTTGATCCATTTCGGGAATCGCATCCGAAGCCCGTATGCCGCCAAGAAGGCGACGCCGGTGCAAGCAGCCACAAGTAGGGGGTGAATCTCCAGGCGGCGGAGTTTTCCGTCGAAGTCCATGCCCTGGTCGATGAAGTCGAAAGCGTAGTGAATCAACGGCAGTGCGATCAGAGCTATGATGACTGCCTCGACCAATCGCACGATCACCAATCTTGGTCGCACGATGACATTCCAGCGATACAGATCTCGCAGGGCGAAGCAGATCTGCAAGACAATCAGCATGAGCAGCGACCGGAGGAGAATGAACCAAATCTCGTCCGGCTGGAACTCTGGCAAGTGATCCGTTGACGTGAGAAGTAGCCGCTCCGTGAACGCCCGCATATGGGCCACGGGCGTGATGAGGGCCATCAGAAGGACGGCCTCTGCGATCACGAACATGAAGATGGCGAACCGCCGTTTCACTTCAGCTCCTGCTTGCGAGCATGGCCTCGAGCGCGTCTGGATCACTGGGTATCGCTACCGAGAGTTTCACGGCTCCCTCGGAAGTCATGAGGTAGTCATCCTCGATCCGAATGCCCAGATTCTCTTCTGCGATGTAGATGCCAGGCTCAATGGTGAATAAGGCACCGGCCTCTATGGGAACCCGGCCACCTACATCGTGGACATCCAGACCGATCCAGTGGCCAACAGAATGAGGAAAATGCTTGGGCTCATATCCAGCATTTTCGATCACAGCCCGGGAAATCCCGTCTAGGTCCTTGATCGTCATTCCCGGGCGAGCGGCCTCTGCTGCTGCGGTCTGGGCTGCCAGTACAACCTCGTAGACCTGGCGCTGGCGATCGGTGAAGCGCCCATTCACAGGGACTGTGCGGCTGATGTCTGCGCAGTAATATTGGTACTTCGCACCCACATCGATGACCATCAACTCACCGTCCTGCATCTGCCTGCGATTCTTGTTGTAGTGCAGGGTGACCGAGTTGGGGCCCGATCCGAAAATCGAAGCAAACCCTGGACGTTCGCTGCCCAGGCGGAGGTAGGTGCCCTCGAGTGCGCCCTGGGCCTGGTATTCCCAGGCTTCCGGATGAACTTCCGTGAGCGCGTTGCGTATCGCCGCGCCCGTGATGTCGATGGCCGCCTGAAGACAGGCGATCTCGTAGTCTGACTTCAAGAGTCGAAGGGCGGACAGTTTTCTCCTGAGGCTGTTCGGGTCACGCCGGTTGCTCGACACGACCTCTACACCCTCCGGGGCTGTCCAGGGTGGGGCGCTGAGCGTGAGCACTCGGGCGACGCCGGTCTCTGCAATCGTGTCGCTCCACGAATCGGTGGTGACGGGCAGTGGGGCGGTGGATACAAAGCCTGTCTGTTGAGTGGCGTCGGGGCCTGGTGAGAGGCGTGTGCCATTCCAGAGTTCAAAGTTCGGGTCTTTGTCCGGAAGGAAAAGGGTGTCTGCTGTGAGCGAGCCTTCGGCGTCGACGACCATCAGCAAGGCGATGTCAGGTATTTCACTTCCCGAGAGGTAGTAGAAATCGTCGTCCTGGAAAAAGGGGTCGAGTTCATCGAAGGCGCGGGCCGGGACCCAGATGGCAAAAGGCTCGTCGGAGGATGCGCCCAGTGCCTTCGCGAGTGCTGCGCGGCGTGCCGAGAACTCGTCTGGTGTCGCCCTGGGTGGGGTGATGATCGGTTCGATGGTGCGGGGCGCTGAGAGCCATGTGTTGTCCGCCGGCTGCCAGCCCGGTTGCCACTCCTGTGCAGGGATGACTCCTTCGGTTGCCACGCAGGTCGTGAGAAGAAGTGCGATTATCGAAGCGGAGAGACGCTGAGTGCTGCGAGCGGATTGCATGCAAGAATCCCTTGGTCTGGCCGAAGTGTAATCCGGTTGCTTCCTGTTGCTAGGGGTCACCACCGTGAAATTCTGGAAGATGCACGAAAGGGTCTTCGATGATTTCTGTGGACATCGGATGACCGTTGTCATCGAGACCTACCTCGACGACGACGAAGCGCCAGTCGGCCGTTGCCTGGCTGTGACGGCCTAGCCATGCCCGGGCGCCACGCATCAGGTGTTGAACTTTTCGACTGTCCAGCGTGGCCGAGGGTGACACCGGGCCAGCACGGCGGCCGCGCACTTCGACAAAGACCACTCCGTCTCCATCCCGGCAGACGATGTCTATCTCTGCGCCTGTTACACGGTAGTTGGTCTCGATGACCCGATAGCCTGCAGAGAGCAGTGCTTGTTGCGCCGCTTCTTCGGCTGCCCGACCTCTTTCATTTGACTGACTGCCCACGTGCTCAGGGGCTCGCGTGTCGCGTCATGGCGCTCACGCTAGACAACAGAAACGTGCTTATCATGAGCCGCTAGCGCTTGGAATCTTCGCCGCCATCTTTGTCCAGGACAGACGAGATGGCGGACTTGACGATTTTGACGCGTGTTGGGCCGTCATCGAATTTGATGGTCACATCTGTCTCGCCAACGGCGGCAACAGTTGCGTACATGCCAGATGTCAGAAGGACACGGTCGTTCTTCTTCATCTCATCCATCATGGCCTTCTTTTTCTTCCGCTGTTTGCGCTCGGGAAGGATGGCCACGAACCAGAAGATCGCCAGAATGATGGCGATCATGAAGAAGAAGTCGGGTTGCTCGCTCTGAGGATCTCCCTCCGCTTGGATGAGGGGGGAGAGTGTGAGGAGCGGTGTCTGAAGAAACGGGAGCGCAAGCATCATGAGGTTGGGCCAGCTCGGCCAGCGGAATGTCTTGGGGTATTGGATGAAACGACCGGGACGTACCCGGACCGATCCGGCATGATAGGCATCCAGCCGCCTCGGGACCATCCGAGTGGTGGTCCCTCAGTCCGGAGCCCTCCATGCCTTCGATCTCGCCGACGCTCGTGGCCCTGAGTGGGGGCGTGGATTCCGCCGTCAGTGCCGGCTTGCTTGCTGAGCGCGGACAGCCCCTTGTGGGGGTCTTCATGCGGAATGGTGTCTCTGGGCATGAGAGTGGCTCCTCGCGCTCCTGCTGCTCTGTCTCAGATGCACGAGACGCTCGCCGTGTGGCCGATCACCTGGATATCCCTTTCTATGTGCAGGATCTGTCGAAGCCCTTTGCGGAGCTGATCGACTCATTTTGTGATGACTATGTTGCGGGCCGGACTCCTAATCCGTGCGTGTTGTGCAACAACGACCTGAAGTTCGGGGAATTGATCGATTTAGCCGACGACCTCTCTTGTGACGGGATTGCTACAGGGCATTACGCCCGGATCGAGAACGGACGCTTGTTGCGAGCGGCCGACCGCGCCAAGGATCAAAGTTATTTGCTGCATGGGCTTCTTCCAAGCCAACTGAACCGCGCCCGTTTTCCCATTGGTCATCTGGACAAGGCCGCCGTTCGCAGTGAAGCGCGGCGACTTGGATTGCCCGTGGCGGACAAGCCTGACTCGGCCGACATCTGTTTTGTGCCGGGGGGTGATTATCGTGCCGTGGTGCGGGACCGGGTTGGGGATCTGGGGCGTGCCGGTGAAATCACGGATCAGGATGGCCGCGCTCTTGCGAAGCACGAAGGTGTTGGAGGCTTCACCGTCGGGCAACGAAAAGGGCTTGGTGTGGCCGTCGGTGAGCCAGCTTTCGTCACGGACATCGACCCGCAATCAGGTCGGGTTCGTGTCGGGCGGCGTGAGCATCTGCTGCGCGCCGAATGCCTTGTCGGAGGGGTGCTGTGGCATGAGCCTGCGGCAGTTGAGCGGCCGCTTCTTGTGCAGCTTCGTCACCACCACCGTCCGGAACCGGCTGTGGTGCGAGCGACCTGTGACCAGGAGGGCGCGGTTCAGGTGACCTTCGATGAACCCAGCGGAAGTGTCAGCCCGGGGCAGTATGCGGTGTTTTACGACGGGGAGAAGGTTGTCGGCGGGGGGCGTATTCTTCAGGAGCCCTCTCAGTTGGTCGCGAATACGGGGTCTGCGGTAGAGCCTGAGCCTGAGCCTGAAAGCTGAAAGCTGAAAGCTGGATGACGAGCGAAGCGGACGAAACAAGATCTGAAGGTGTCGAGCAGCATGAACGGGTTCGTGTTTGCCCGGAATGCAGCGAGATCGTCAGCTTTGATGAGCGCCTCTGTCCTGCTTGTGGCCACCGAGATCCTCTGTTGGATTTCCCGGCCTTGGGGGCGGCAACGAGGACGTGCGAGAGCTGTGGAGTCGCGTTGCTTCACACCCTGTTGTTCTGTCCCGAGTGTGGGCAGGAGAAGGCCCCGCTCGAGGGTGGTCCCGCTGTCGCGAGAGATCGCTCAGAATTCGAGTCTGGCGATGCCCGAAGTTACGTCAGATTGGCCTGGGTGATTGCACTGCTGGGGCCCTTGGCCATGCTGGCGGCTGCACTCAGTTTATCCTGAGGTTGAAGGGCTGGTCGCGCTCTGCACGGCATGAGCCATCATTGACAGCTTCATTCCGATGGTGGGCTGACCTCGGAAATACGCGTCTCGACTTTTTTGAACCGCGGATCCGAACGCAGCATGGAAAGATCAGTGTCCTTGAAGAGATGATCGAAGTCTCGGTAGCCCAATTCGATCGCCTCCAGGAGTTCACGGCAGCCACCGTCGAGGTCGCCGGTTAGCACGAGTGAACAGGCGAGGTTGTATCGGAAGGTGGGGTCATTGGGTCGGTTGACCACCAGCCTTCGGTCAATGGCCAGACCTCTCTCGTGTTTCTTGAGCTTGCTGAATGCCTGCCCAAGCGCAGCCAGATAGGCCACGTTGTCGGGCTCGCGCTCCACGAGGTGGTCCAGAACATCGGCCTCGAAAAGGAGAGCCGAGTGGGTCAATTTTTGATCCAGGCTCGGGTCGAGATCAGATTCTTTTGGGTTCTGCGTCATGAGGATCGGGCGGGGACCGTCTTGCCGGTGAACAGTCTGCTCCAACGCGCTACAGTCTCCACGATGAAATCGGGCTCGTGGGACCTATCGCTTGGCTTGAAATCGCTCGGAGGCCACAAATTGGATTGTGGGATCGTGTGCGCTTACTTAGAGGTGCCAAGTGGTCGGCCTTACGTGCCTCACTCGTGTGTTAGAGCGTCGAGCCGCTCTCTATCTTATGCCTGACTGCTTCATATCGCCAGAGGGCGATTCCAGAGCGGTTGAAGTCCGGCTGCATTGCTGCATTAGCGAGGTGTTATGAAAATCTACTTCTGTGATGGCTGCAACGAGAGCGTTCCCCTCGTTGATGTGCAATCGGGGCGCATCACCACGATCAAGGGCAAGCTGTTCTGTTCGAACTGCATTCCTCCAGGAGCCGTGGGGCCAAACGCGTCTCCCTCCGCAGTGCCCCCTGTTCGGTCGGGCAACTCCGGTGTGTTGGTGCTTCTGGTTTTGCTGCTTCTCGCGTGGACTGCTTGGCGAGATTGGCCGTTGCTGATGCCGGACTCCCCTCCCATGACGGAAACGAGTGAAGATGAGCGTGACCCGCTCTCGGATCTTGAACTGCGAGCCGAGCGTGTCGATCAGAAGGTGATGCAATTGATGGCCGATTCTCAGCAATCCAGCCGGGTCTTGACGTCTTTGCGTGGAGATCTCGAAGGGCTTCGTGCTGCCGATGCAGAATTAAGCCGCAACAGCGATCGCCTCGCCGATGGCATCGACCGCTTGGCGCGGACGCAGGCGGAGATGAGTCAAGTCATCGAAAAAGTGCAACACAACTCTGGTCGCGCAGATGCCTTGAGTTCACGACTAGATGCCATGTCGGATTCTGTCGCAGCCCACCAGGCGCTGTTGACCATGAACGCTCAAAGCCTGTCGGGCGGCGCCGAGTCGAACGGAGCAATGGGGGGCGCAGGCGCCCCTGATGCTGCAGCGGTGAACCCAGAGCGGCTTGCAGAAATTGAAGAGATTCGACGCATGCTTCGCGATTCGGCTCCAGATCTTCGTTTCGAAGCGGTCGACCGTGTCGAATCAGGGCACTACCAGGAACTCGGTCCCGATCTCGTGACCATGTTGGGCGATGAAGACATGTTTGTTCGCTTGCACGCCATGCATGCCCTGGAATCACTCGCTTACGAGGACTCGGTTCCCGCATTGTTTGCGGTGCTCGAGGATGAACATGCCGCGATTCGAAAGACTGCGGCAGAGACGCTCGTTCGCCTCACGGGTTTTGACCCGGGCTTCGATCCCAAAGGATCCAAGAGTGCACGGGGCAAGGCAGTCTCGAAGTGGCGCGAGTGGTACGCCGACCGCTGAGGCTGTCGTTTAGCGGAGCAGGACGGCCGCTCCGTCCTGATCGAGCAGTCGTTGGCGCACATTCAGGAGTTCGGTGCTGTTTGCCGGTGACGACTGGATGAGGGAAATGATCTCTGACCGGACCTCGTCTTTTTCAACGGGCACTCGGTTCGCCAGGCGCACCACGTAATACCCGTCGAAGACAGAGATGGGGGAGGACACTTCGCCCAGGATGTCCATGTTGCGGAGAGCTGTGTCAACTTCCTTGCCGAGCAGCTTTTTGGCGTAGGTCTCGACGCGCCCCTGCTCATCGACGTAGTCAGAGTTCACCGGGTCTGATTCGCTGAGTAGAGCGCTCATGGGCTCCCCATTGCGGAGGCTTTCTGCAGCGGATTGCGCTCGCGCAAGGGCTACTTGCCTGAGCTCATCCGGCTTCTTTCCGGTCGAGGACTCACTGTTCGCATACATGCCGAAGAACAGCACATCGAGAGTCGTTCTCTCGGAGAGCGGACCAAATCGTAGCGTGTAGTATTTGGCAATCTGCTCGTCAGAGATGTCGCGGTCGGCTTGAGCGAGTGCACCAAGAATCAGTTCGCCGCGAAGCTCCTGCAGACGACGTGCGGCATGATTACTGGGATTTTGATCGCGTAGCTCGATGTCGCGCGCGTAGCGTTCTTGGTCGCCTTTATAGAACTCATCCAGAATCATCTGGTACTCGATGTCGAAAGCGCGAGCCGTTTCTTCATCGGTCGGCAAGAGGTTACGTTCTGTAGCTTCCTGTTTTGCCAGGATTTCGACCAGATAGTCGGTCGCATGATAGACGCCAACTCGATCGACGAGCCACTGTCCAAACTCTTCACGAGACCGTTCCTCTGTTCCGGTTTGAATGACCGCTGCTTTGCCTCCAGCTTGCTGTGCTCCGAGTGGTGGTATGAACAGTGCGCTGGTCATGAGCAGGCATATAAGTGTCAGGGTCGGGCGGGTCATCGATCGTTTCCGGCAGGATGAACTGAGAGCTGTCCCGTTGAGGGCGAAGGAGACATCATGATTTCGCCTTGGCGGGGGATTTGCAATGCGCCTTTGCCGTTCCATCTGAACGGCACAAATGCTTCGGCAGATGAGGTCGGCTGCCAAGCTGGGGCGAAGTTATAGCTCCATTCTTGGCCATCGGGCAGCCGGATGGTCAGTGCCAGGAGTCCCTGCCCGCCTAGCCCGAGATGGACTCGATCCGATGTCTGGCCAAAGTAGGAGGGCTGTGGCCCTGCTCGGCGGGTCAGGCGCTTTCCATCCGTCCGGGTGGCTTCGACTCGTGTTCCACGCGGCAGTCCGGTGAGGATGGTCGCCCGGCCTTCCGGCAGGTTTGGCGGCCCTGCGTTGTGAAGCAAGCGTACATGTCCGCCGGATGGCGTCAGCAGCAGGTCGAGAGAGCCATCTCCATCGAGGTCCCCGGAGTAGAGGCCGCGTCCCACCATGGGTTGGGCCGTGAGCGCGCCGGCATCTTTGGATGCATCCGTAAAGTGCCCCTCGCCATCATTGCTAAAGAGCAAGGCGCGTTGCGCATACGACTTGCCATCGTGGTAGAGAGCGATGTTGTCGATGATGTGTCCGTTGGTGACGGCCGCGTCAAGGTCGCCATCCGAGTCGAGGTCTGCCAGCACCGTGCCGAAGCCGACCGGCAATCGACTTTCTGCGTCCAGGCCAGCGCTTGCCGTGACGTCAGAAAAAAGACGGTCGCCATCATTTCGATAGAGCGTGTTGGATTCGTCGTCAAAGTTGGTCACGAACAGATCGCTGTCGCCATCGCCGTCGATGTCGCCAGATGCAACGCCCATTCCCGCTTCGGTGAGTCCGCGTACATTGACACCCGTCGCAGAAATCAACGTTCCATCTTCGAAGCGGCCGTCTCCGACGTTGAACCACATTCGGTTCTCGACGCTGTCGTTGGCAACGTAGAGGTCTTGAAGTCCATCGTCGTCGAAGTCGGCCGCGAGGACACCGAGCCCTTTCCCGTGGTGCCCGGGGCGGGTGCTGAGTCCCGCTTGCTGAGTCGCCTCGGTGAAGCGTGCCGTGCCGTCGTTGATGTAGAAGCGATCTGCCAGGCCTTCGAACACATCGGGGTGGCAGTAGCTTCTCCAGCCGTCTTCCTGACGACCGCACCACGGTGGGTCGGTGAGATCAATGTCGACGTAAGCCGAGACGTAAAGATCGAGATCGCCATCTGCATCGGCATCAAAGAGCGCGGCGCTCGACGTCCAGCGTTTGTCAGCGAGATCCGTTTTCGCCGTGGTGTCCTCGAAGACGGCCTGCCCGTTGTTGAGCAGGAGAGCGTCTGGTCCGAGGTTGGTGACAAACAGATCGTTGCTTCCGTCGTCATTGACGTCGCCGACGGCGACTCCCATTCCGTAGCCAGCGTGGGCGGCATCGCCCGAGGCTCGAGTTCGGTCTGAGAAATGGCCTGTGACCTCGGTGTCGTTGAGAAAAAGCGCATTGACCTGTGATCCCGTGTTCGGCGGCCCTCCGGGAGTGGGCAGCGGACCGCTTTGCACGAGATAGATGTCCAGCTTTCCATCGCCGTCGAAATCCGACAGCGCCGCTCCGGCTCCCATGGTTTCAGGGAGTTGGCGTTGCTCTGTCATTCCGGTTACGTGGAGGAAGTTCAACCCACTCTCAGCCGTCGCATCAATGAACCAGCCGGCGGCCTTCTGATCCGTTTCAGTCGAACCAGCTGACGTGTTCACGACTTGTTCGGATTCGGTCGGTGCGACTTTGTTCGATGATGGCTCTTCGGTGCCACAGGCAAACCCACTTACAGAGACAATCGCCAGGTAAGCCCACAGTCGTCGAGCGCGTGCTGCGCAGGGTCTCACGGGCTTTGCTCCTTGGCGGGGGATGCTGCCATGGACAGCGCCGCTTCAAGGCGCTGCTGAATGGCTGCGTCCTCAGGTCGTTGTTTCAAAGCTTGCCGATAGTGCTCTACGGCTCGAGCAGGGAGATTGGCGCGGACGAGAATGTCGCCGGCACGAACCTGAAGGCGAACGTCCGGCGAATCTTGGCCGAGGTGCTGAGATGCTTGCTGCAGCGTCGCCAAGGCCTGCTCCCATCGATTCTGATCTTCTTCAAGCATCCGGGCCAGGCGCAGTGCAATCATTGGCAACTGCTCCGGCGTGGCCATGTCCATGGCTGCTTGATAGCTCTCGCGAGCGATCTTGAGCTGGCCCATGGCGCGTTGAGCATCTCCGACGAGCGCATGATGAGGGGCGTGCGTGGGGGCCATGTCGAGTGCGCGGAGAGCAAAGTCCAACTGATCGAGCAGCGGGACCAGTTCGCGATGTCGTTTCAGAAGTTCAAGGCCCTGCTCCCGTCGGCCGGTGCGCACCCAGGCCTGTCCGAGGCCAAACAGTGCGCCAGGATCGTTGGGCTGCTTGTCGAGGACGGACTGATAGGCAAACGCTGCGTCTTCGTGGCGCCCAGCAGCCGCATGCAGTCGTCCGCGGGCCAGAGACATTCCGAGCAGGTCGACGCCGGCTAGATCGACCATCTCGTCGAGCGCGGCGGTCGCTTCATCAGAATACCCAAGCACCTCGAAAGCCGTCACTCGTGCCAAGGCCTGGGTCGGGTCGCTGGAGTCAAGCAGTGGAAGGGCTTCCTCAAACCGGTCCAGATAGAAGAGCGCTTCCGCGGTGATGTGCTGAAGCGCTTGCCCGGCCGCTTGAGTTGTTTCGAGTGCCGCAGCATATCGGTGGACCACGAGCTGCTGGCGTGCGAGTTGTTCGCGAAGTGCGATGTCTTCAGGATCATCCGCGAGTGCTTTTGTGAGTCGAGCAATTGATTCTTCGCGATTGCCAGAGGACCAGAGAGCAGCCGCCTCTTCCTGAGCACGTTGAGGTTGTGAAGTCTTTTGCGACGCCGAGAGTGCGGGGGATACGGCCAGGATGAAAGCGAAGAGGTAGGCGCGCGGCACAATCATGGCGTCAAGAATCTTGAGCGCTTGCGAGAGGGCTCGAGCGGACGAGGGTTCCGTCGAATGCGAAGACGTAACGAGCTCCTGCCTCAAGGCGGCCGTGCTTGGTCTCGTGGTCGCCGAACCATTTGATGACGAGTTCGTCGATATGAGTGGCCTCGCCAAGCCCGATCACGAACTCACCATCTGAATGACTCAGATAGGATCCACCTGCTCGAAATTCGCGGACAAGTGTGCGATCTCCAAGTCGGAGAGTGATCCGGGCTCCTTCGGCGTCCGCTCGACCGCTCGGGCCCAGGAGGCGAATGGCCAGGGCATTCCCGGTCGCGAGGTCGTTGCGAAGAACATAAGGAGCGGCATCGCTGTTGGTCACCACCAGGTCGAGATCGCCGTCGCCGTCCAGATCACCGCTGGCGACTCCGCGTCCGACGCGGGGCCTGGTCGTGGCCGGAGACATGGGCGCTGAGAGCTGGAATCGCCCGTCCCCGCCATTCAGAAGGATGTGATCAGCTTGTGCGTATGTGGACGTCCCCTGGACCTCTTCCACATTGTCCATGATGTGCCCGTTCGCGACGTAGATGTCGAGATCGGTGTCGTTGTCCAGGTCGGCAAAGACTGTCCCGAATCCAAGCATGGGCATGCTGGGAGCGCCAGCTCCAGATCTCATGGAGATGTCGGTGAAGAATCCACCGCCGTCATTCCTGTAGAGAGTGTTGGTCTCATTCTCGAAGTTGACCACGAACAGATCGAGATCGCCGTCTCCATCGAGGTCGCCAAGGTCGCTGCCCATGGACGCCTCGGTACGGCCTTCGCCATTGAGGTCGGTGCCGCTCTGTCGGCCGACATTTTCAAAATGACCCGAGCCATCGTTGAGCAGCAGGAAGTTCGCTGTGCTGTCATTGGCCACGAAGAGGTCGGTGTCTCCGTCGTCGTCGTAGTCCCCGCCGACAACGGCTAGTCCTTTTCCGACCAGCTCAGCGATCCCGGATTCGGCGGTTTTGTCAGTAAAGTTTCCCGTTCCGTCATTGATCCAGAGGCGGTCCGCAAGCCCATTCCATTGATCGACGTGGCAGTAGGTGCGTTGGTCTTGCGCCGGTCCACAGAAACGATGGCTTTCCACGGGCATGTCCAGATACGAGACGCTGTACAGGTCGAGGTCGCCATCTGCGTCGGCATCGAAGAAGGCGCCTCCAATGGTCCAGCGGTCATCTTCAATTCCAGCTGCTCGAGCCCCTTCGCTGAATCGGCCGGTGCCGTCGTTGCGATAGAGGCGGTCCTCGCCATAGCTGGCCACGTAGAGATCTCGGTCTCCGTCCGAGTCGATGTCTCCGACGGCCAGTCCCATGGCGTAGAACGGTTCTTCCAGTCCGCTGCCGGCTGTCGCATCCGAGAATCGCCAGCTGTCACCCTCGCTTCCCTCGTTCAAGTAGAGAGCAGCCGTTGTGCCTGTGTTGTGATTCGCGCGACGTCGCTGCTCCGCAGAGAATTCCCCTGGAGGAATCGTTCCACTCTGGAGCAAGAGGATGTCGGGGCGTTCGTCTCCGTTGAAATCTGCCACGGCAACACCCGAGCCCATTGTTTCGAAAAGGAATCGTTTGCCACGACCTCCGTGGGTGTGTGTGAAGTCGATGCCCGATTCGCTTGCCACGTCGGGGAATGCGTAGGCCCCGGAGTCCTCTGAGCCCGCCGTCTCGCTGTCAATCTCGGATCCGCAGCTTGTCAGAGTGACACTCATCAGCATCTGTGCGATCAGGGCATGCCGTAAAGGGAGCTTCATGAGTCCACTCCAGAACAGAAAGCATCGCGAAGCGCCGAGGCCTCTTCGGGCTCGACAAGCTCTGAATGCGTCTCCAGGAAGTCACGGATCACTTCGCAGGCTGCGGCTCCATCTCCGTCTCGACGAAGGTGAAGTGCCAACTGCCGGTAGCCGGGCGTCCATGCAGGATATTCGGTGACGAGGGCCGTTAATGTGCGACGTCGTGCTGCGCGCTGTTTACGGGCAAAAACATTGTCTGTGAGGTCAAGAAACAGGGTCAAGATTCTGTCCCAGTGTTGAGCTTCTTCTGGACGTTGAAGGCGCCGACAAACATCCGCCATGCCACGCAGTGCTTCCTTGTAGTCTGCTCGTCCAGCGAGCGCCTGGCGAAAAAGGATTTCCGCGGTGCTGAAGTCTCCGTCTTCCATGAGGAAACGGCCGTTGAGAGAAATCGCGTGGTAGGCGAGAGCTGGGTCGGCGGTCGTTGCGGATTGCAAGATGTCGAGCGCTGCAGCCCGGTCACCCAGGAAGTCCAGAATGCGAGCCTGATGAAAGAGAGCTTCGCCGCGAGTTGACTCGTCGGTTAGCAGCGGCGCCAGTTCCTCCAGGGCTTCTTCGTGGCGGTCAAGTGCCAGCAAGAGTCGTACGACAGCCAGACCGTCCTCGACAGCTTCGGGTTTGTTGACGCGAGCTCGCTGGTAGTGAGTCAGCGCTTCCACATGCAGCTTGAGTTCGCCGTAGACCTCTCCGAGGCGACGGTTGACACCATAGGCGTCTGGATTGAGCGCGTGGGCGGCTTTCAAGGCTGCAAGAATGAGCTGTGGATCCTCGCGTGCGTCCTGCATCCGGAAGGCCTCATTACGGACATCTTCGAAGCTGCGGCCTTCGAAGCCCGTCGCGGGTGGGGCTCCCTTCGAGTTGTCGCCCTTTCCCGAATCGGCAGTCGATGGCGATCCGTCACCAGGGCCGCAACTCATGAGAGCGAGCGTGAGGCAGCAGGCTCGGGCCCAGGGGGGCAGGGCAAGATATCGGAGAGCGGACAAAGCGGACTCTGTTCTGGAGACGGCTGAAGGCCGGGATGGGGCGATTCGAGGGGGCCATGGTAGCGACTCTCGGGGCCCGGAAGGCAGGGAGGTCGAGCTTGATACGAGAGGAGGCGTCGCACTGCGGGGGTTGTTCACTACAATGCCGCGCCCATGAACGATGCCGTCCTCTCACCGCCGCCCCATGGAGTTGCCGGGGGCCCCAAGGTCCTGCTTGAGGTCTTTGGGTGCCAGATGAACAAGCTGGACGCTGAGCTGGTCGTGGGGGCTCTCAAGCGATCTGGGTATGACTTCACCGATCGCGATGAAGAGGCGGATGCCGTCCTGCTTGTGACCTGCAGTATCCGGGATCAAGCCGAGCATCGCGTTCACAGCCACCTCGGTGAGATTTCCGTGGCGAAGCGTGCACGCCCGGATCTCGCCGTCGGGGTGCTGGGTTGCATGGCGTCTCGAGAAGGTGAGTCGCTCTTGAAGCGCTGGCCAGCGCTCGACTTCGTGGTGGGGACCCGTGACTTTCCGAGTGTTGCGACGGTGCTTGACGAAGTTCGTGCGGATGGCACGCGAATCGTCGCTGTGGACGGCTCACCCCAGGTGAGCGAAGAGCGTGAGATCGATGTGCGCCCTGCAAAGAGCCGTGCGTATGTGACCGTGATGCGCGGATGTGACAAGCGTTGTACGTACTGCGTTGTACCCAACACACGTGGGCTGGAGGTTAGTCGGCCCATGGAAGACATCTACAATGAAGTGCACCGCCTCGTGGATGATGGAGTTGTCGAAGTTACGTTGCTCGGGCAAACAGTGAATGCCTGGGGGCGTGGCGCTGGGAACTCGCTCGGTGATTTGCTGGAGCGGCTTGAAGAGCTTGATGGCTTGCGGCGCGTCCGCTTTATCACCAGCCATCCCGAAGAAATGGATGATCGCCTCATCGACTCCATGGCGAACTGCCACAAGGCAGGATTGTTTCTGCACCTGCCACCCCAGTCGGGAAGTGATGCGATGTTGCGGCGGATGGCGCGTGGCTACACAGCGGATCGTTACCGGGAGATTGCGCGCGAGTTGAAGGCGCGTATCCCAGGTGTGCAGATGGGGGCCGATGTCATCATTGGCTTTCCCGGAGAAACCGACGCAGATTTCGAGTCCACCGTAGAACTGGTGGAAGAAGTGCGATTCAGCCAGGCATTCCTGTTTCGCTACTCGCCCCGCCCCGGAACTCCTGCCTGGGGGCGACTGGCAGATGATGTGCCCGACGATGTGAAGCGGGCGCGGCTTGCTCGGCTGCAGAAGATCCAGGCAGCCATTCAGGAAGAACGTCACCAGACGCTGATCGGAACTCGGCACGAGGTTCTGGTCGAAGGGCAGAGCCGTCGCAATCCACGGATGCTCTTCGGGCGGAACCTGGCATTCGATCGGATCGTCTTCGAGGGCGAGCCCTCCTGGACGGATAGATTTGTGGACGTGGAGATCACGGATTCGACGGCCCTGACACTTTCAGGTAAGCGGGTGGAGGTCGTGCCGGCGGCCTGTCCGTGAACGAGTCCGAGTCACTGCAACTCGCCGAGGAGTTGGCTGTTCGCGGACGCGGTGATGTGGAGCCCAACCCCGTTGTAGGGGCCGTGGTGCTGTCCGGTGACGAGGTGGTCGGGCGAGGCTGGCATCGGGCCTTCGGAGGTGCACACGCCGAGGTCGAAGCCCTTCTGGATGCAGGTGACCGGGCGCGTGGAGCGACTGTTTGCGTCACGCTCGAACCCTGTTCCACGACGGGAAAGACAGGCGCGTGCACCGAAGCTCTGTTGGCTGCGGGAGTGGCTCGCGTTGTGGTCGGCTGTCTCGACCCGGCACCGCAGCACGCAGGCCGCGGCCTGGAACTCTTGCGTCAAGCGGGCGTTTCGGTGGAGGTTGTTGACAGCAAAGTCAGTGCCAAGCTCATCGCGAGTTTTGCCGAGACTCTTGGTCGGCGTCGCCCACACGTGTTCGCCAAATGGGCCATGTCGATTGAGGGTGCGATCGCTCCGAAAGATAGGCAGCCCACAAAGCTTTCAGGTCCAGAAGCACAGGCCATGGTTCACGACTGGCGTGCCTCTGCGGACGCAATCCTTGTTGGTGTTGGCACGGTCTTGGCCGATGATCCTCGCCTGACGGTTCGTGGTGATGCCGTGAGCTTGCGCCCGTTGCGGCGCGTGATTCTTGACCCTCATCTGCGTACGCCGCCGGCTTGCACGGTTGTCAGCACGGCTCTGGAGACACCCACCTGGGTGATGACTGACGAACAGGCAGATGAGCAGGCTGCTGAAACACTTGAGCAGCACGGTGCCTGTGTGTTGCGAGTTCCCTCCGGGCCAAACTGGACCGAGGCGGTGCTCGACGCCTTGGCTCTCCAGGGCGTGCGGCGCCTGCTCGTGGAAGGTGGGTCCTACACCCTGGGGCGCCTGATGGAATCTGGATTGGTGGACCAGGTTGCCACTTTCCTGACGCCCGTCTGCCTGGGCCCCGAGGCCTTGCCGGCGGTGGATGGATGTCCGCTGAGCGGATTGACGCTGCCCGATGGAGAATCGCTCTCGGGGACGGCTCCCGCGACTCAAGCTGCTGCGCGCCGGGTGGCCGAAAGACTGCGCTTGCAGGATGTGCGTGTCGACCAGGTGGGGGGCGACATCCTTCTGAGAGGGTTTCGTACGACCGTCTCTTCTGTTTGAGATTCCCGGAGGCCGGCCCAGCGGAGTGCAGCCTGTCGCAGCTTCCGGCCTCAGTGAAGGAGGATGTCTTCGTCGTAAGACCAGTGGGCCTCTTCGTCGGGGGCCCAGGGCTTCAACTTGTAGAAGAGGTGGATGCGCGCCCTGGCAGCTTCGGCGGGCAGAGGCACTTCAAGCGTGGCTGTTTTTCCGGCAGGCAACTGGGTGTTGGCTTCACCCGAACTGCGGTACGGGTTTCGGAATCGGAGGCGGGCCGCGCCGTTTTCTCCACCGGCATGGCGCACTCCAACGCCCTCTGCGGCCGGCAGTTGTGCACCGCGGGCATTGTAAAGAGTGACCACGAGATCCAGGGCGCGGTTGCGCGAGTCGCTCGGAAGGTTGTGCCCTGCAAAGGTGTTTTTCAGAGTCACCGCTAAGGTGTCGCCAACAATTTCGTGTTCGAGACTCAATCCACTCAGCGCGAACTCCCTGTCACGTCCACCTGGCCAGGCATGGCTGCGGCCACTGCGAGGCGCGCCAGCTTCTTGACCCACTCGAAGGACGCGTGGCATGTGACATTCCGTGCACGTGTTCCCCGCCTGAAAAGCGGGCGAGGCTTTCCACTCTTCATGAGTGTCGTGTTGATTGTGGCAAGGCGCGCAGAGGGCGGGGGTCGACAAGGCTTCCTGGAAAATTGGTCGGCAGGCGCCTGTCAGGCCTGGGCGCTCGGCGGCGACGCCCCCTCCTGAGAGTCCGTGGCAGGATAGGCAGTCCACTCCGTCATGTCGGCGTTGCATGCGAGCGACCACTCGAGTGCCTGTCTCGATCCCATACTCAAACACCGGGCGGGGTGCGTGGCATGGAATGCATTCGGTTCGCCTGAAGTTGTCCGATTGATCGGGGGCGCGCACCTGTGGGTCGGTGAAGGCCTGCGCGTGCATCGATGTGCGCCACTCTTCAACGACCGCTTCGTGACAGGGAAGGCACGAGGCAGGATCGCCGGCGGGTTGGATGGCCTGAGAGGATGTGGTGCCTGAGCTGGAGAGGGGCGTTGTTACGCTCTCGCCTTGTGGCTTCGGGGCGAGCCAGAGCGCGCCCGTGAGCAGGGCTAGCAGCAACAGCGCCACGAGTTTTCGGCTCATTCGGCACCTCGTTCCGCGCCGGGCTCGGTGTCACTGAGTGGTCGGACGCGGCCTTCGATGCGGATGCGCACAAGATCTCCCGCTCGAAGGCCGCCTTCGAAATCTCCGCATCGGATCAGGCGACCGTTGAGGCGTACCCAGCTTCCGCCTCGCCGGTCGGGAGCAACGTATGTCGCCTGGATCGACTGACCATCATCCGAGAATCGCACGGCGGCGTTGTCCAGAAAGGCGGTGACCTCTTCACCTGGTGGAACCTGTTCGATGGCCAGCCCAAGGCCGAACTCGGCCCGGCCGTTGTTGTCGGCGACAGCGGTGAGCAGCGTGCCGCGATCGGCAAAGGCTGCCAGTCCGAGGGTGGGGGGCGAATCGAGGGCAAAGCGTGCGGATCCTTGCCATGTAGGTCCTCTGCCGGACAGGGAGATCAGCCGCTGGCCAAAGTGGAGCACATCATCGGGATCATGCGTGATGATCACGGAGGCGGCGCCAATCTCCTCCAAAAGAAGCGGAAGGGTCTCGCGGACCGAGGACGCCACGCGGGGATCGAGATGCGCCAGTGGTTCATCCATGAGGACCCAGGTGGGGCGGCCGGCAAGGGCACGGGCCAGGCCGAGGCGTAAGCGTTCGCCACCACTCATGGCTTCGGGGCGTTGATCGGCGAGTTCTGTGAGCTGAAAGATCTTGAGCAGCTTGTGCTGCCAGGCCGTGTCTTTGTGGGTGTCCACGAAGCTCAGATGCTCGGATGCTGTGAGGTGAGGCCAGAGGGCGCCATCCTGGAAGAGCACTCCGGGCGGCGTCTGGGGCCTGAGAACCTCGCCTGCCGTGGGCGCCCGGAGGCCTGCGAGAATGGACAAGAGCGTGGTCTTGCCCGTTCCATTGGCGCCGACAAGAACGAGCCGTTCGCCGGGCTGGAGGTCAAAAGAGAGATCGCGAACGAGGGTGCGTTCACCCATGTCTATGTGAAGATGCTTCACCCCCAGCAGGGGGGGCGCGTCGCGACGTTCAGAGTCAGTCGAGGAACTGGGCATGAGGGTTCCTACAATGACGGAAGTGGCGTGACGAATCGAGCCAGCGAGTTCACAGCTTTTAAGAGTCCTGGAAGGTCGAGATGTTGGACACCGTCGTGGTGGTCGGAGGAGGTCATGCGGGTGTGGAAGCGGCTTGGGCTGCACACGCTCGGGGGTGCCGTGTCCTTCTCATAACGTTGGATCCCACTGCGATCGGACGGATGAGTTGCAATCCGTCGATCGGAGGGCTAGCAAAAGGGCAATTGGCGCGCGAAGTGGATGCGCTGGGAGGCCTCATGGGCATCGCAGCAGACCACGCCTCGATCCAGTTTCGGATGCTGAACACTCGCAAGGGGCCAGCAGTCCAGGGGCCTCGGGCGCAGGTGGACAAGAAAGCCTACGCAGCTTTTCTGAGGCAGACGTTGGAAGGCACCCCGGGCATCGAGATTCGCTCGGGCCAGGTCCGGCGGATTCTTGAGCAGGCTGGCCGACTTACAGGCCTGGAACTCACGGACGGGAGCCAGATTGCTGCCCGTGCCGTCGTGCTCACGACGGGCACGTTTTTGCGCGGGCTCATGCACGTGGGCAGTCAGCAGACGGCTGGAGGGCGTGTCGGTGAGGCGCCTGCCCACGCCCTCAGCGAATCTTTGTCTTCGCTTGGCATGGAACTCGTTCGCCTCAAGACCGGGACGCCACCGCGTCTCGACGCGCGCTCGGTAGACCTCTCGGAGTTGCCGAGGCACGGAGGTTCTCCGGATGACGGCCGTTTCTCGTTCCGTGTTGAACCTCCGGCGGGACGACCGGCCCTCGACAGCCATTGCACAGAAACTTCACCCGAGACCCATGAACTGGTTCGGGAGCATCTGCATCTCTCACCGTACGGCCGGGGTGCCCTCCAGAGCAAAGGCCCGCGTTACTGCCCGTCCATCGAAGACAAGGTGGTGAGATTCCCGGACAAGGGGCGGCATCGCTTGTTCATTGAGCGGGAAACAGTTCATGGCCACTCGCTCTACCTCAATGGATTGTCTAACTGCCTGCCCAGCGAAGTGCAGCTTCGGATGGTTCACACGGTTCCCGGTCTGGAAGGCGCCAAGATGTTGCGCCCAGGTTATGCGGTGGAGTACGACGCGGTTCCTGCGTGGCAGCTTCATCCGACGCTCATGTGCCGCGCGGTTGAGGGTTTGTTCCTTGCCGGTCAGATCAACGGAACGAGCGGTTACGAAGAGGCTGCGGCACAAGGAGTCATGGCCGGTCTGAATGCGTCCCGTTTCCTCGCCCATGAGCCAGAAGCCGTGCTGGGGAGACACGAGGCTTACATCGGTGTGTTGCTCGACGATCTCTCGATACGTAGTCCGCGCGAGCCTTACCGCATGTTCACTTCACGTGCTGAATACCGGCTGTTGCTGCGTCAGGATAATGCCGATCGACGCCTTATGCCGCGGGCGCGGGCGTGGGGGTTGCTGAACGACGAAGCCTTGGCACCACTTGAGCAGAAAGAGGCGGCGATTCAAGGTGCTCTTCGATCTCTAGGGCCCGTGGATGCTCCTGCTCGCCGTGCGATGAGGCGCGGTTCCGATTGGGCCTCTCTGAGGCATGAGTTCCCCAGACTCGCGGGCCATGAATTGACGGCCGATGAGGTGAGTCAGGTGGAATGGGACGTCCGTTACGAGGGGTACGTAGAACGCCAAGCTCGGCAAGTGGAGAAGCTGCAGAAACTTTCGGCGGTGCGCTTGCCAGCCGACCTCGATTATCAAGCCATGAGCGCCCTACGCCTTGAAGCTCGTGAGGTCTTGGCGAGGGTTCGGCCGGCCGATCTCGAGCAAGCCTCGAGACTGTCCGGTGTTACCCGTTCTGATCTCGCGCTGCTTGCGCTGACCCGATCCGCGCGAGCGCCATCTTGACGAGTTCTTCGAGTGGCGTTTCGCCACTTGCCTCGTTGGACACCGCGAGTGCGGCGGCTGCTGCGGCTGTTCTGGTGTAGCCCAGTGCAACCAGGGCAGAACTTACGGACGCTCCACGGTCTGTGATTTTTCCCGGCAGTACTCCGGGTACGTCGAGTCGACCCTTCAACTCAACGCAGAGCCTTTCCGCGGTGCGCTTACCGATTCCCTTGACCTTCGAGAGCAGTCCGACGTCACCTGCATCGACTGCTGCAGCGAGACGTGCCGGTTCCATCGCGGACAAGAGGGCGAGGGCGATGGCCGGGCCAATCTTGCTGACAGTCAGTAGCTTCTCGAAGAGTTTGCGCTCTTCTCGGCTCGCGAAACCGTAAAGCATCGGTCGTTCATCACGCACAGCATGATGAGTGAACAGCGTGATGGTTTCACCGCAGGCCGGGAGTCTTGAAGCTGTGGCTCCGGAGACGGAGAGCTTCCATCCGACACCGGCCAGTTCGAGAACGACCTCGTCAGGCCCGGCATCTACCAGACGGCCTGTGAGGAACTCGTACATCAGTGGGCGATCTCGAGTCCCAGGTTCCGGAGCTTGCTCTGAATCTCATCGAGCGATGTCTGGCCGAAGTTCTTGCAAGACATGAGCGTTGTCTCGTTGGCCTGCGTTAACTCGCGCACTCGGGTGATACCGAGCATGGCCAGTGCGGCGCGTGACCGTACGGAGAGGTCGAGCTCTGAAATCAAGATCTCCATGACGTCTCCTGTGCCGGCCGAGGGGCCTGCCGTGGCCGTTGAGGCAGCAGGACCAACTTCCATGCTGGGCATCATGCCCAGTCGCAGGCCCTTCAAGATCAGGATGTCCTTCACCTCTTGCAGGCTTGTTTCGCCGAAGTTCTTGAACGAGAGCAACTCGCTTTCAGTGCGCGAGACAAGGTCTCCAAGCGAATGGATGTTCATGCGTTGGAGGCAGTTCCGTGCACGCACCGAGAGTTCGAAGTCGGTGACAGGGATGCGAAGAACGGCATTGTGCTTGTCCGCACTTCGTTCCCGGCTCTCGTCGTAGTACTGCACGCTGGAAGCCAGCGCGTTCTCCAGGTAGCGACGGGCGCGGGTGTTTTCCGGGTCGGCTGCGACGACGAGCTGGAAGCAAGTGATGGCCCAGGGGTGGTTCCCTGCGTCTTCGTGCAGCGTGCCCAGGTTCATGAGGGCGCCTACGTGCGCCGGCAATGTGCCGTCTCGGAACTTGTCGTAGAGCGCGCATGCTGCGTCGTCATCGCCGAACAGGTCGAGAATCTTGGCGAGCTGGAAAGTCGCCTCGGCATGTGTCTCATCGGTCTCGATGGCGCGGGTCCAGGCGTCAATGGCGCCCTGGTGGTCGCCTTGGGCTTCGCACAAGGTTCCCTCGGCAAAAGCCTGATGGGCAGGGGCGTCGCCGGCCTTCTTGATGGTTTGGACAGCTGACTCGAGAGCTTCGATGTTGCGTGTTGAGAAGTGGTTGTCGACAAGGGCAAGTCGCGCACGTGCTCCCACTTCGGAAGCGTCGTTGACCGAACTCCAGGCCGCTGCAGCTTCCTCATGCTTGCCGGTGTTGTTCAGTGAGTAGCCGGTCAAGTACTTGGCGAGGGACGTGTTTTCCGATGCGAGCAATGGAACCGCGCGGGAATATTGCCCCGCGGCGCACCGACCCAGTCCTGCTTTGTAGGAGTCCGTGGACTCGTCCATGTTCTTTGAGAGCCAGTTGAGGAAGCTCTGCCGAACCTTGACGGACTCATTGATCATGTCGCGGAACGCGGTCCATGTGGGCCAGTCTTTCGGCATGGTGCCGAACCAGTCACGGGCTTCGAGAAGACGCATCTCTTCTGCAAGCGCTGCTGCCTCGGCTTCGGCCTTGGCGGCCAACTCGGCCGCACGCCGCGCGTTGAATTCCTCCATCTCCTCGAACTCATCGAAGTCGTCGTCCTCTTCGACCTCTTCGGTCACCTCGAGGGGTTCCACATCGCTGAGGGCGTTGATGGCCGCATCGAGTTGGTCGGCCAGTTTCGCCTGCTCGGGGTCCGCCGGAGGAGCGGGCTCGGGAGTCTCCTCGGCCTTTGCTGCCTCGGGCGCTGCCTCTACCTCTGCTGTCTCGGCTGTCTCGGCTGTCTCGGCTGTCTCAGCTGTCTCGGCTGCCGGCTCGGGATTGTCCTGCCCAAGGGCTTTCTCATCCGCAGACACAGGATTCTCTGAAGGGGACGGGGGTGTCGGAGGCAGCGGCTCGTCTGTCGAGTCCGAAGGCGCGTTCGTCGTCTCGTTTGTCATGCGTCGTCTAGGGGGCCGTGGGAGGCGGAGGAAGTGCGCCAGGGGGAGCGAGTCGTGCGTTCGTGGGGCCGGGGATAATGCTGCCGAGCCTCGTGCGCTCCGATGTGTCGAATGGGTGCTGCGTTGCACCCTGCCCGACCTTGCCCTAACCTCGCGATCTTGGTGCCGCCCTCCTCTTGGATGGGGAAATGGGACTGATTGAGACCATGTGTCGAATCCGCCAATGCTAAAGGTGTCGCCGTTGGAGTCAAGCAGCACCGGTCAGATCTGGGTGGAGGGCTCATGGATCAGCTGAGAGTGGTCGGTGGAGCGCGGCTTGAAGGCCGCCTGGAGGCGGCCGGGTCGAAGAACGCGGTCTTGCCCCTCATGGCGGCCTGCCTGCTGACGGATGAGCCACTTGTGCTCACGCACGTACCCCGGCTGAGGGACGTGGAGACCATGGGGCGCATCCTGTCCTGCCTGGGCGTCGAGGTGGCTCAGGAGGGGGATCGGTTGACCCTCCAGGCGCAGAGCGACGGTTCGGTCAAAGCGCCTTACGACCTGGTTTCCACGATGCGGGCCTCCGTCTGTGTTCTGGGGCCTTTGATTGCCAGGCGGGGCGCTGCGCAGGTGAGCATGCCGGGGGGCTGCGTTTTCGGCGTGCGGCCGGTGGATCTGCACGTCAAGGGGCTGAACGCTCTCGGAGCCGAGATTCGAATCGAAGGGGGCTACCTCGCGAGCGAAGTGGGGCGTCGACTCCAGGGCGCCGCGCTGTTTCTGGGTTCGCGGGCGGGCAGCAGTGTTCTCGCCACGGCGCAGGTCCTGTCTGCAGCAGTTCTTGCGGAAGGCCGGACCGAGATCGAGAACGCAGCCATGGAGCCCGAGATCACGGAACTGTGCCGTTGTTTGCTTTCGATGGGAGCTCGTATCAGTGGCCTTGGTGGACACCGGCTGGTGGTGGACGGCGTCAAGACCTTGCATGGCGCGGAGCATCGCGTGGGCGGCGATCGGGTCGAGGCGGGCACCTTTCTCACGGCTGCTGCGATGACGGCCGGGGATGTGACCGTGGAGGGGGTGGAGCCTGAATCTCTGACCGCCGCGCTCGAAATGCTGGTCGCGATGGGCGCCGAGATCACGCAGGGGCCCAACTGGGTGCGGTGCCGCGCTCATGGTCGGTTGGGGGCAGCCGACCTGACGACCTTGCCCTTCCCCGGATTCCCGACCGATCTCCAGGCGCAGTTCATGGCGGCTCTGACGGTCTCGGAAGGAATTTCGGTGGTGACGGAGAGGATTTTCCCCGATCGCTTCATGCACGTGGCAGAACTGCTGCGTCTGGGCGCTCGCATCTCGAAGGAAGGCGCTCAGGCCATCGTTCACGGGGCGCCCTCGCTTTCGGGTGCGATCGTGATGGCCAGCGATCTTCGAGCCAGTGCCGCGCTGGTGCTCGCAGGGCTGGTGGCAGAGGGAGAAACCGAGGTTCGGCGGGTCTATCACATCGATCGAGGCTATGAGCGTATCGACGAACGCTTCGCTTCACTGGGGGCTGAGATTCATCGTGAAACCCAGCCAGATCTTGAACAAACAGCCTCTGTTTGTTAAACGGAGGGGTTTTCTCCAGGATCCATGTTCGAGTCTCTCTCCCAACGTCTGAGTAAGGTCTTCTCGGGTCTGACCGGTCGCGGTCGGCTGACCGAGGGCAACATCGAAGAAGGCCTCGCCGAGGTGCGAGCTGCCCTTCTCGAGGCGGATGTCCATTTCCGCGTCGCCAAAGACCTCATTGATCGGGTCAAGGCCAAGGCGGTCGGAACCGAAGTCGTGGAGTCCGTGAGCGCTGGCCAGATGCTGGTCAAGCTGTTCCACGACGAATTGGTGGAGATGATGGCCCCCAGCGAAGAGGAGGGCAGTGAGCCCATCTCCTTCGCCACGGCGCGTCCGACGGTGATTCTTATGGCCGGGCTTCAGGGCTCGGGTAAGACCACGTCGACCGCCAAGCTTGCCGTTCACCTGCGCGACACGCGGAAGCGCAAGCCTCTGCTCGTGGCGGCAGACATCCAGAGGCCGGCTGCCGTCGAGCAGTTGCGCCAACTGGGTGCCGCCAACGATCTGCCCGTCTTCCATGTCGCTGGGGAGCCTCCGGAGGCGCTGGCCCGCCTGGCACTCGCGGAAGCTCTGCGTACGGGGCGCGACACGGTCATGGTGGACACGGCCGGTCGACTCCACATCGACGAAGCGCTCATGGAAGAGCTCGGTCGAATTCGCTCGTCGGTGACTCCCGACACGACCTTCCTGGTGTGCGACGCGATGACGGGGCAGGACGCCGTGCGCAGCGCGACGGCCTTCCGGGATGTGTTGCCACTCGACGGCGTGATTCTCACCAAGCTCGACGGTGATTCTCGTGGTGGTGCGGCTCTCTCTGTACGGCACGTCACGGGCACTCCTGTCCGGTACGTAGGCGTGGGAGAAAAGGTTGCCGATCTGCAGCCCTTCCATGCGGATCGCCTTGTCGGTCGCCTTCTGGGTATGGGCGATGTGGTCAGTCTCGTTGAGAAAGCTCAGGAGGTTGTCGACGAGAAGGAAGCCGAAGACCAGATGAAGCGGATGATGAGCGACCGCTTCACGCTGGATGACTTCCTGAAGCAACTCCGGGCCATTCGCAAGATGGGCTCGCTGGGTGACTTGATGGGGCACTTGCCTGGTGTGCCCGCAGGACTCACCGATCAGATCGACGAAAAAGCTCTGCATCGAACCGAGGCCGTCGTACTTTCCATGACTCCGGCCGAGCGCCGTCGCCCCGAAATGATTGATCCGGGGCGCAAGCGGCGGATTGCACGCGGGAGTGGGACGGCGGTGGACGTCGTTTCCAAGATGCTCAAGCAGTTTGAGCAGATGCGGAAGATGATGAAGCAGATGAAGAAGGGGGGCCTGTTTTCGCGGCTGAAGGGTGCCTTCGGCGGTGGAGGCGGTATGGGCCTTGGCGATATGCCCGATATGGAAGGCATGCTACCGGGAGGTCCCGAAGGAGCGTCCTCAGGTGGACGTTCCGTGCCGCGTCAGGATGCTGACGCACGTCGCAAAAACAGAAAAGCCGAGAGAAAACGAAGAAAACAGGGGCGTCGAAGGCGCTGAGGCCGGAACAATCCGGCGAAGACACCGAACACAATCAAACTAACTACACATCCAGTCGCAAGAGTTGTCGAGCACCTCGTGGGTGTTTGACCGGTTGCACACGGAGTAAGAACAGATGGCAGTGAGGATTCGCCTCAAGAGAACAGGACGCCGGAATCGGCCGTTCTATCGTATTTGTGTCTTTGACTCGCGAACGCGTCGCGATGGCAAGCCCATCGAGGAGCTCGGGAGTTATGATCCCCGCGGTGACGATTGGACGCAAAAGGTCAAGCTGAAGCGTGCGCGCGCGCACCACTGGCTCACGGTCGGCGCACTGCCGTCCGAAACAGTCGGATCGATCTTGCGGCGCTTTGGTGTGCGCAAGGATGGTCCTGTGCCGGAAGACGAACCGGAAGTTGTGGCCGTGGTGGCCGAGGCAGCCGAAGTGGTTGAGGAGTCTCCTGCGGGGGAGTCCGATGACACTTCTGGTGAGCCTGATCAGGCACCGTCCTCCGAACCCGCGAGTTGAGCACAGCGTCCATGAGTCCGGCGAGCAAAGCAGGTACCAAGAAGGGTTCTAAGCCGAAGTCAGCCACAAAGGCCGCTCCTCGAAAGAAGGCTGCTGGAAGTGCGGCGGCCAAGGGCAGCAAGCTGAAATCGACCAAGGCCAAGACGACCAAGGCCAAGGCGAGCAAGGCGGCGGCACCGAAGGCGACCAAGGCAACCAAGGCGAAGGCACCGAAGGCCAAGGCGAAGGCAACCAAGGCGGCGGCACCGAAGGCCAAGGCGGCCAAGGCAGCGGCACCGAAGGCCAAGGCGGCCAAGCCAGCGGCACCGAAGGCAGCGGCACCGAAGGCCAAGGCAGCCAAGAAGAGTGCGCCTGCACGCAAGCGGCGAAAAGTGGCTCCGAAGGTCATGCTGGCCGGCTTGCTGGAAAAGCTGGAGCGTTGCTACGGGGCGGTGAACCTTCCCTCGGAAACAGAAAGTACGGTCGAAAAGGCCGTCTATCTGGTTCTGCGGGAGGGCGGTTCGCAGGCATCCACCGAGCGTGCTATGCGGTCGCTGAGAGAGGACTTCGTCGATTGGAACGATGTCCGTCTTTCGCGCCCGTCTGAACTGGCTCGCCTGATGTCGAACTCGAGCAAGGCCGTGACCATCAGGAGGTTGGTGGGGCGGTGCGAGCGAATCCGCGAAATGCTCGATCAGATCTACAACGATCGCAACGAAGTGGATCTCGAGTTCCTTCTGGACGAGAAGCCCAAGGGGCAAATCGAATACCTGGAAGACATCGACGACCTGGGAATTCACAACGCCTACGCGCTGTCTCAATGGTTGTCCGGAGAGGAGAAGTTGGTGCTCGCCTCGCCCGAGTTGTGCGGCGTGTGCCAGAAGTTCTTGATCACAGAATCGGCTGCCGTGAGCAAGGTCCGTAAAGAGCTGAGCGATTTGCTGGCGAGCGGACAGTCCACGGCCGTGCAGGCGCACCTGAATCAATTGGGTGACATGGATGAGTCTGACTGGCCCGGTTCCGTGAAGGACTATCTCAAGGAGTTTGTCGGCTGACATCGCCGGGGTGTTCCATGACGCAGGACAGCCCGTTCGCTTGCCCGAAGCGGTTGGTGCCATTGGTTCTGGCCTCGGCTTCGCCACGGCGGCGCGATTTGCTGGCGGCGGCGGGGTGGGAACACGAAGTTTGCCCTGCCGACGTGGATGAATCGCCGCGGATCGGAGAGGCTCCGCTGGCGTGTTGCGAACGGCTGGCTCGCGACAAAGCGCTGGCCGTCGGAAACACCCTTGGCCGAAGTCGGGGGGGAGTTCTGGCGGGCGACACGATCGTCGAAGTTGATGGAGAGATGCTGGGGAAGCCGGTCGATCGTCAGGGGGCGAAGGTCATGCTCCGCCAGCTCTCGGGCAGGGCCCATCGCGTCGTGAGTTCGGTGGCCTTGATCGAGGTCGAGACGGAGCAGTTGCTCTCTGGAATCGCCATCAGTGAAGTGCGATTCGATGAACTCGACGAGACACAGCTTGCGGCGTATCTTGATACAAACGAATGGCGCGGCAAGGCCGGGGCCTATGCGATTCAAGGAGAGGCGGGTGCCTTTGCGCATCTCGTTTCGGGTGAGATGGATACGGTGATTGGACTGCCCATGAAACTTGTGAAGACTTTGGCAGGCAGTTTGGAGGAGCCCCGGCTCGGGAAGGACCTTGAGTCATGACCGGGCGAGGCAAATGGATCTCACTTGCAAGGCCTCTCGTCTGCCTGTGTGTGCTGGCAGCAAGTTCGGGGTGTGGAGGTGAAGAAGCCCGTCTGAGCCCTGCCCGCAGCACGGCTGTCGCTCCGAAGACGGCGCAACTGGTCGTGGCGGGACGCGATGTCTCGGTGGATCTGGCCTACACGGATGTCACGCGTAGTAAAGGGCTCATGGGGCGTACCCGGATGGAAACAGACAGCGGCATGCTGTTTCTGTTCGAGGATGAGCAGCCGCGACGGTTCTGGATGCGGCATACCCTGATCGGGCTCGACATTGCCTTTTTGGATGATGCCGGGCGGGTGCTCAACATCGAACATGGACGCCCAGCCGTCGAGTTTCCTGGCTATCGAAGCGTGGCTCCGGCCCGTTTCGTTCTGGAAATGGAGGCCGGGTGGTGTGCGGAAGCAGGCCTGAAACCAGGGGACCTGATCGAGATTCCGGCTCAACTGCGAAATCTCGCAGAGCCGACCGGGGCCGTGGCCAGCCCTTGATCCGGCGGGCCGTCTTCATAGAATACAGGGCTCGCCCAGGGCAACAGGATCGCAGGTTCTGCCTGGGTGAGAGCAGTTCAGAGACTCGTGCGTCGGACTGACTCGGCGCGAATCAACAAGTACAAGCATGGGCAGGACAGGCCCCGGCTAGGAGCAACATGAAGGCTGACATTCATCCCGACTACGTCGAATGCACCGTGACTTGCGGTTGCGGCAGCGTCTTCATGACTCACTCGACTCAGCCGACGATCAACGTCGAGATCTGCAGTGCATGCCACCCGTTCTACACGGGGCAGCAGAAGTTTGTGGATACGGCAGGGCGTATTGAGAAGTTCCGTCGCCGCTACGGAAATCGTGGTGGAGACGCGCCCCAACCGGAAGAGACCAAGTCGGATTCTTGATCCGCGGCTTCCCTTGTTCCGGGATCTGATCTGCGTGACGGGGCTTCCATGATTTCCCGTCTCAAGCAATGTGCCCAACGATATCGAGAGCTTGAGGCCCAGCTTTCGGATCCCGAGTTGCACACCCATCCAGGACGCATGCGGTCTGTCGTCCGCGAGATGGGGGCCCTCAAGGACAAGGCTGCCGTCTTCGATCAGTGGACGGATCTTGAAGAGCGAGCCAACAAAGCACGTGAAATGATGGCCGAAGACAGCGACCCCGACATGGTGCAGTTGGCCAGAGAGGAATTGTCGGAAGTCGAAGCGGCCCTGGCAGCGATCATGGCCGAGCTACGCCAGCAAGTCGTGGACGATGAGCCGAACCGAGGGCGTGATGTCTTGCTCGAGATTCGCGCCGGAGCTGGGGGCGACGAAGCGTCGCTGTTCGTGGGCGACCTGCTCAAGGTTTATACGCGCTTCCTCGAAGGGAACGGCCTCAAGCTGGAACTGCTGACCAGTCAATCGACCGAGGTCGGGGGCTTCAAGGAGATCACGTTCTCGATTTCCGGAGAGAAGGCCTGGGATCTGTTTCGTTACGAGGCAGGGGGGCACCGGGTCCAGCGCGTCCCGGAGACCGAGGCCCAGGGCCGGATCCACACCTCGGCCGTGACGGTGGCCGTCCTGGCCGAGGCTGACGAGGTCGAGGTGGACCTCGAAGATGGCGATCTTCGTATTGACACTTACCGGGCCAGCGGGCCAGGTGGGCAAAACGTCAACAAGACCTCCAGCGCCGTCCGAATCACCCATCTGCCTACAGACACGGTGGTTCAGTGCCAGGACGAGTCCAGTCAGCACAAGAACAAGGCGCGCGCCATGCGCATGCTGAGAGCGCGCTTGCACGACGCGCAGCAGCAGGCCGTCAAGGACGAACAGGACATCGCACGCCGATCCCAGATAGGATCTGGGGATCGCTCGGAGCGGATTCGAACGTACAATTATCCTCAAAACCGTGTCACCGACCATAGGATCAAGACCAACTACAGTCTCGAAGCCATCTTGATGGGCAAACTCGAGGCCGTTGTCGATGATCTGCGGGCTCGTGACATGGAGTTAAAACTCGCTGCGCTTGGTGAAGGAGCACCCTGAACGTGACTGACCCCGACAAGAGCAAGGACATGGACCTGGACCTCGAACTCGAGCTCCAGCCGGATGTTTCCTCAACCGAAGCCTCGCCGACGACAGAAGGGCAAGGTGATGGGGTCGAAGGCCAATGGGTCTGGCAGTACGCGGCACCACCACCGCCGCCCTCTTTCCTCGCGGTGTTCTTTTCGGGCACTGCGCACAAGGAACTCTATCGCTTCTTCGCGTGTTCGCTTCTGGTGGTGATCGGTTGCATGTTGCCCTGGGGGCCCGTGACCGAGAAGTCCATCGACTCTGATGGTGTCGCGATCGAGTCTGTTCTCCCTCGACCGGATGTCATGGGTTATGAGACGCCTGCGGGAGCCATCTCTCTCGCGCTCGGATTGTGGCTGCTCTTCTCCTCGTGCTACGGCATCTACACGCGTCGGCAAAAGATCCTGCCGGTGTTCCTCATGCTGGAGCCTGCCATCGTGACCTTGCTACGCATCAAGGATGCGTGGGGCAAGCTCAAGTCGGAGGGGACTCTGGATAAACTGGGTGAACTCTTCGAGGTCGCAGGCACCGGCGTGATGTTTACCTTTATCGGGTCTGGCATCGTGGCGATTGGTTTCCTCTTCCTGCTCGTCAAGGTCTACACCAAGAAGGATGACAAGGGGTCCGGGCGGCGTTCCTCACGCGAGAAGGGTGGCGAGAAGGACGGAAAGAAGGGCGGAAAGAAGAACGGCAAGCGGGATTCCAAGCGCAAGGGCAAGGGTGGCGACAAGAAGGCCGAGGGCGCTTCGGGTTCGAAGGACGGCGAGTCGGACAGCGGCAAGGATTCCAGCAGTGGGTCCGCCGAGAAGAAAGACGATGCCGGAAAGGCGAGCGGTGGGGCGGGAGCCTAGGAAAGGCTCTGCGCCGAGCCTTTCTGAAGGGCGAGTCGACGTTCAGTCCCTGCTGCGCGATGCGGCAGGGAGCCTCACATCACGTGCCGGCGATCGATCTGGAGCCCGTCTCGAGGCCGAGGTGCTGCTGGGATTCGTTCTCGGAGTCGAACGCTCGAGCCTCCTGACACAGCAGCCAATCTTGCAAGAGCAGTCAGCTGCGTTTCATGACCTGGTCGGACTGCGTGTGGACACGGGGCGGCCAGTGGCCTATCTGGTGGGACACCGAGGGTTTCGAGACCTGGATGTTCTGGTCGACGAGCGGGTGCTCGTGCCGCGTCCCGAGACGGAGCACGTGATTGAGGTTCTCCTCGACCTGAAGGCCTCGGGGCTGTTACCGCCTGGGCCCGTGGTGGACCGTGGCACGGGCAGTGGAGCGCTCGCACTGACCTTGGCCAGGACTCTTGAAGGCATGGTGGTCGGAATCGATCTCTCGGGCCCAGCGCTCGAAGTCGCTCGGTTGAACGAGGAGGCCCTGGGTGACGCAGGTGGTCGCCCTGTCCCTCTGGTGCAATCGGACTGCTTGTCATGCTTTGCAGACCACAGCTTGGCGGCTGTCGTCGCCAATCCGCCCTACATCGCGGCGGAAGACTTCGAGGGCCTCCCCGTCGATGTCCAGGGGCACGAGCCGCGTGTTGCGCTGGTCCCGAAAGGTGGGTGCCCGGGATCGCACTACGCGGCCCTGATCGAGCAGGCTGGCCGTGTCCTGGTCTCCGGGGGCTGGCTCGTGACGGAGGTGGGGGAAGGCCAGGCCCATGAGGTGGCCGAGCGATTCGAGTCCGCGCACTGGAGCCAGATCGGCCTCACAGACGATCTGGCAGGCATAGCCCGAGTCGTCCACGCACAGTCGCTCTGAGAAGAGCTCGAAGGGCTCGCTGCACGGCACAAAAGGGGCCAGAGCGACTCGGTTTGCTGCCTCAGTCGCCTTTGGCAGCCACGAAGGCCTCGAGAGCCTTCCGGTTGGTGTCGTCCATGTGGGTGAAAAAGATCGCCACCAGGAACTGGCCGTCCTTCTGGAGTTCGCTGCGTACGACGGCGCCCCCGGCTTTGAAGTCGACTTTCTCGCCGTCTGTGCCATCAATCGGGAGTTTCATGGCGATTTCAAGAATCGCCATTTCGTCAAAAGGCGTCGCCGAGAGGCAGGCGAGGCCCGACATGCTGAGATCGCGGAGGATGGCACCGCCTTCGCCTCCGGTGCCCAGGTCTACAATGCCATCGAGGTCGTAGCGGGGGTGGAGACGGCGTTCCATGGAGCGCTTGTTGTCGGTCATCTGTCCTTTCCAGGCCCTGTGTCGATGTGGGGTTTCGATGTGGGATGGGGTTACGTGACGCAAGTCTGTTCGTCACGGTACGGTCAGCCAACCGAAATTCCAGGCCACAAGAGAGACAAGGGGCGATTGAACGGACGAGTCCCCCTACAATAGGGGCCAGGTGGACCGCACGGAGTGCCCGTGGTTCGCTTGCCTGACCCACAATTCACGCAACCCGGGGCCTTGCCGAGGGGCCCCGAAGAGAGGAAGACACCGATGTCCAGCTACAACAAGGTTTTGCTCATGGGGAACCTGACTCGTGACCCGGAGGTTCGCAGCCTTCCGAGCGGTCAGGCGGTCACCGAACTTGGGATTGCCTCCAACCGGACCTTCATGGTCGGTGGGCAGGGAGGTAAGGGCGGAGAAAAGAAGGAAGAGGTCACCTTTGTCGATGTCTCCTTCTGGGGGCGGAAGGGCGAAGTGGTGGCCCAGTACTTCAAGCGTGGAGATCCGATCTTCATCGAGGGGCGCCTTTCGTTCCGCCAGTGGCAGAACAAAGAGGGTGAGAAGCGAAGCAAGCTCTCGGTCACCGGCGAGAACTTCGAGTTCATCAATGGTCGTCGTGACGGCGCCGGCGGCCGTGGAGACAGTGGGCCGCCTCCGCAGCAGCAACAGCAACAACAACAGCAGCCCTCAGCAGGGTCTGGTGACATGGAAGGCTTTGACGAGGTTCCCTTCTGACGTGTCGAATACGGAGACCGACTCCCCGGAGGTCGGCCGCCCCGACGCTCAGCAATGCATGCACGTCTTGCTCTTTGCCGGCCTGGCCGAGCGGCTCGGTTGCGCTCGACTGACGCTGAATCCTCCATGGCCTGTCACAGTGGCTGAGCTGCAGGAGCGCTTGGTCTCGGAGTGGCCGGAGCTTGCGCCGGTGACATTTCGTACAGCGGTGAACCAGCGTTACGCGCTCGATTCCGAACCCGTGCAGCCGGAAGACGAGATCGCCCTCATTCCGCCTGTGTCAGGAGGCTGAGGTGATCCATGTGACCGAGGACTCCATCGACTTGGACGCCGTGTTGCGTGCAGTCGAAGGGGACGGTGAGGGCGCTGTCGTGCTGTTCGTGGGGCGGGTTCGGAATCATTCTCGAGAGCGAGAGGTCACGCAGCTCGATTATGAGGCCTATCGCGGGATGGCGGAGTCTGCCCTCGCCGAACTCGCCGAGACAGCTCTCCGCGATCATGGCGCCCAGCGCGTTGCGGTGGTCCATCGGGTCGGACGCCTGAAGGTCGGAGAAGCGGCCGTGGCGGTGGCCGTTTCGTCTGCTCACCGACCGGAAGCCTTCGAGACCTGTCGTTGGCTGATCGACACGCTCAAAGAAGTGGTCCCCATCTGGAAAAAAGAGCGCTATAGCGATGGGGAGGAGTGGGTCGCAGAACACCCCTGATCCACCCTAGATGCCGTCCACAGACGAACCAGAGCCGGCCCCGATGCGTTCCATGAAGAACACAATCCCTGAGAACAGGCCGCGCGCGTCATGCCGCGCTGCGCCGCGTCTGGAGTCCATGTCGGGGTACGCCTTCGACGAACTGGACCGCATGCGCGATGCGCGCCTGGCTGCGGGAGTGGATGTGATCGACTTCGGGGTGGGTGACCCGACCGAGTCTCCGCCAGATGTGGTGGTGGAGGCGGCGCAAAGAGGGCTCGATGCGCACCGCCGCTCAGGCTATCCCTCGTACAACGGCAGCCACGCTTTTCGTTCCGCAGTCAGCACTTGGTTCTCACGGCGGCATGGCGTGACTCTCGATGCGGAGACGTGCATCACGTCGAGCGTGGGAAGCAAGGAGGCGGTTTTCCATTTGCCACTCGCCTTTGTCGCGGAGGGCGAAGTCGTGCTGGTTCCCTCACCTGGCTATCCACCCTACGCGCGGGGCACGGCCATGGCCGGTGGGCGTGTGTGCACTTATGCCGTGACGCCAGATGGTCCTCTCTTGCCCGATTTGGACAGCCTTGCCCCGGATGTATCCGAGGCACTTCGCGTGGTGTGGATCACGCAACCTCACGTCCCTACAGGTCGCTGCGCAACGCTCGAGGAATTGACGCATCTCGCGAACCAGTGTCGCGAACGCGGTGTCCTGCTCTGCTCAGACGAGGCGTACAGCGAGTTGTGGTTGGAGAGGCCTGCTGTGTCGGCGCTCGAAACAGGGTTGGAGGGCGTTCTGGTGTTTCAGTCGCTCAGTAAACGAGCCGCCATGACAAGCTATCGGGTTGGTTTTGTGGCTGGAGATCCCGAGGCGGTGGCTACGTTTCGCCGACTCAAACTGAACGTCGATTCAGGCACACCAGCCTTCATCCAGGAGGCAGCTGTCGTTGCACTCGAGGATGACGAGGCGTCGAAGGTTGCACGGGCCGAGTACGCTCGTCGCATCGACGCTCTGCTTCCAGCACTTCGTGAGTTGGGCTGTGAGGCGCAGCGCCCGCAAGCCGGTTTTTATCTCTGGATCGGCACGCCAGGCGGACAGTCGGGACTGGAGTTTGCTCGCCGGCTTCTGAGCGAGGCCCCTGCCCTGGTGGTGATGCCCGGCGAGTGGCTGAGTGACCCCGTCGCCAAAGTGGCCCGGCAACCAGGGGATGGCAAGGTGCGCCTCGCAGTGGTGCCGTCTCACGACCGGTGCCTCGAGGCAGCAGAACGACTTCGCCAATGGCACCAACAGTGAGGGAGTACGGCATGGTGGTCTTGGCTGTCGGCCTTCCTGGAGCAAGAGGCGCGGCAAGATTGGCCCTGCTGGTCATGCTGGCGATGACTTGTCACGCGGGCGTTCACGCAGCCATGCTCCCTCGAATAGGTCTTGTGGTGCTGGCCGCGGTTCAGGAGACTCCTGAAGACCTGGCTTTTCTCGAAGAGTTGGCAAAAGACTTTCGGAGAGGCGGCAGTTATTCGGCCAAGCGCGATCTAGACGACTATCTGGATGAGTACCCCTCTTCGACCGAGGCCCGTCAACTCGCTGCGGAGGTGGCGCTGAAGCGCGGCGAACTGGACGAGGTTGAAAGACATCTCGGGTTTGTTTCAGAGCCTGCTCCCGCATTGCTTTCACGAGTTTTGTTGCGTCGTGGTCGTTATGAGGATGCGCTGGAGATGGCTCGAGCCGGCGCGCTGTCTGCAGTTGCCAGTGCTCGACTTGAAGTGGCCGCGCTGGATGGACTCGGACGGAGTCGCGAAGCGGTCCGGCGAGCCCGAGAGGCGGCTGCCGCCATTGACGATCGGGAACTCGATGGGCACGGGCTTGTAGATCTTGCATGGCTGTATCTGATGCAGCGCAAGTTCGAGATTGCAAACCAGGCTCTGGTCTTCGCAGATGCCGAGTTGAACGGAAAGCGCGGGGCCACTTATCAACTGAAAGAGCCGGCGGTCATCGTGGCCTTGGGTGAGGTCTATCACGCGACGCGTCAGAGTGGTCAGGGTGGTCTGGATAAGACGCTGGCCGCGCTGAACGAGGTTCTGGCTATCGACTCTGGTCATGCGGACGCTTTGACCGTGAAGGCGAAGGTGTATCGGTACGGAAACAACGGGCAGGCCGCAGCGGCGGCCCTTGAACGCGCGTTGACTCGTGACCCTGGCCACCCGGAAGCCCTGGTCTTGCGTGGCGAGATGATGCTGCAGTCCAGGCGTCTCGAAGATGCCGTCTCCCTTGCCAATCAGGTGCTTGAAGAGAACCCACGCCATCGGGGTGCTCTTGCGTTACGAGCCGCGGCACTGGCCGTCTCGCGGCAGCAAAAGGAGAGCAAGGCTGCTCGCGCGCTGTTCGAGCAACGACACCCAGAGAGCGCCGCGCTCGAGGGCCTTCTGGGGCGCGTGTTGCAGGAGCACTATCGCTTTGCTGAATCCGTGGAGCCGCTGGAGCGCGCCCTCGCTTTGGAGCCAGAGAATGAGGATCCGCTTGCTGTTCTTGGGCAAAGCTTGGCCCATCTGGGACGCGAGGAAGAGGCGCGAGCTGCACTCGAAGAACATCGGGAGCGCAGCCCCTTCCCCTTTCCCTGGCGCGAAAACATGCTCGAGGTGCTTGGACGCCTGGATGAGTGGGCTGAGATCAAAACCGAGGATGGCCTTCGGGTTCTGTTGCCCTCCGGTGAACAGCAAGTGCTGGGAGTGCTTCTTCCTGAGGTCTTGAGCGAGGCCCGGGACGACCTTGCGAGGCGGTGGGGATTTGATCCGCAAGAGTTGGACGAAGTCTTGATCGAAGTCTTCGATGTTCACGCGGACTTTTCTGCTCGCACAGTTGGCTTCGAAGGATTCTTCGCGGTCGGCGCCTGTTTCGGAAACGTGGTGACACTCGTTTCTCCGCTCAGTGAAATGAGGAGAAGATTTCATTGGCAGCAGACGGCCGTGCACGAATACGCGCATGTCGTGACCCTGGGTTTGTCGAAGCAGCGGCTGCCTCGCTGGCTGAGTGAAGGCATCAGTGTCGTCGAGGAGCGCAAGTCGAATCCCGATTGGACACGCCCGTTGGAACGCGATGTGCTGGATGCCCGCGCGAACAATCTGATCTTTGAAGTGACTCGTCTGGACGAGGCCTTCCTGGACGGACAGACGGTGATGCTGGGGTACTACCTCGGAAGCCTGGTTTGCGAGGTGGTGGAGCGCGATTTTGGGTTTCCAAAATTGGTCGAGATGGTCGTCGCTTACGGAGACGGCAGCACGACGCGAGAGGTTGTGCAAGACGTGCTTGGCATCGAGCCTGAAGAGCTCGATGCGCGCATTTTGAACTACATAGATACGGAGATTGCTGGGCGAGCCTCCGTACGCCCGCGTCTGGGGGTGGGCGCCAAGGAATTGCTGCGCCAAAGGGCGGTGGCCGGTGAGGACGAAGCACTGGTGGAGCTTGCCTGGGCCTACCACTTCCTCGGGCAGACCGTCGATCGCGACAACACGCTTCGACGGGCTCGAAAAAAGCTCGGATCCTCTCCGGCAATTTTAAGAATTGAAGCGGACATCGCCCTGCGCTCGGGCCAGCGGAAGCAGGCGCGAGAGAAACTCGAGGCCTTGGCATCGGACGATGCGCTGGAAGCTGACGGCCTCGTACAACTTGGGCGTTTGTTGCTTGCGGAGCAGCAGCGAGAGGCTGCGCTGGATGCATTGCGCAAGGCTCGAGCCTTGTTTCCGAGTGATACTTCGGACCAGGGCGCACTTCTGGCGTTGTACGAAACCCTCGATCGAGATGATGAAGCCGAGAAGCAGGAGTGGCTTGAGATTGTCCGAGCAACATGCCGCTTTGATGAGACTGCGATCGAGCCGCGCCGACTTCTCGCGCGCGAAGCCCTGGACTCAGATGACTTGGACACGGCCATCGCACTCTACGAGGAAATTGTTGCGATCGATCCCTATGCCCCGGGGTCAAGAATGCAACTCGCGCAGGTCTATCGAGACACTGGTCGTGAGGTGAGCGCACGCCGCCAGTGGGAGTTTGTGTTGGGCATGCGTGCCTACCAGGTGCCTGCAAGTGATGCAGCACACGGTCCGTTGGGGAACTTGCTCGACGATGACCTCCAGAAAATGCAAGAGCGTGCGCGAAACTTTCTCGCCGAGAATGACAACTCCGAGAACTGACGCTTTTCTTGATTGTGGGGGGAATGGTTTGGCCGGAATCATGGCGCGAGATGCCGTTTTGCTGCGAAGTTGTCCGTGTTCATGGTGCGGAGGACTTTTGTCAAGGTTCTGGGGGGCGAGCGCCATCTCGTAAGGCGGCAGTGTGCAGTTGCGTGATCCTGAGCGACGTTGATAGGGTCGATCGGTCCATGACCGTTCACGAAAAACAGATCTGGTCCGAGGTGACCAAAGAGTTTGGTCGCCTGCGCGGACGTCAGGTGCGGGATCTCTGGTTTGAGGACGCGAAGCCGTGCTCATTCCGGCGAGGCTTGTTCACGCTTGATGTGAAGGACGCCTCCAAAAAAGAGGCCATCGATAGTTGCTATCGAAAAGACATCGAGTCGATCTTCCACTCGATCACAGGTAGCCCGGTTCGGTTGCGTACGCGCGTTGCTGAAGAGGTCCCAGTGCCCGTTTCAACTGGCGGCGTAGAGCGCGACGGCGACGGCACGACGACAGCTGGCGCTCGAGGCGAAGACTCTGTCGACGTAGGCGGGCGATCAAAGAAGAAGCCGCGCAAACGTGCGGGGGCTCGCCCTCGCGACCCGATTGCGTTGACGGGGCCACTCGAGTTCGTCCAGACAGAAGTCAATGAACTGGCCTTTGGTGCGATGAGTAAGTTTGTCGAAGAGGCCGATACGGGCTTCAACTCTCTGTTTGTGCACGCCCCGGCAGGTTGTGGGAAGACAGCACTTGCCAGGCACGCAATTCGCAGCATGTTGTCAGAGGATGAGTCCTGTGACCCGCTGGTGCTTTCTGGTGAGTCTCTGGGACGCGATGTGGCTCGTGCGACCCGGGCCCGAACCTTTGGTGCGATTCAACGGGTTTGGGCTGCCCACGACACGATCGTTCTGGATGAAGCGCATCGCCTTCGCGGGCAGCGCGTGGCGCAGACCGTGGCCGTCAGTCTGATCGGGCCAGTTCTGGCTCGTGGTGGCCGAGTTCTGGTGCTCTCTCGCCATGCCCCTGGACAGATTCACGGGCTGGGTGATCGGCTTCGGTCTCATTTCGAGAGCGGCCTTGTTGTCTCCATGCAGCAACCAGACGGGAATCATCGTCTCGCGGTCCTGAACTCGGTGGCCGCGGGGCTGCCTGCATCGGTGGATGAGGCCGCGGTGAGTGCGGTGTCGGAGCGGTGCCCGGGCACACTGACGGATGCTGTGGGCCTGCTGGAGGATGCAAGCGCGGTGGCACGCGATGAGCGACGCAGTGTCTGCCTGGAGGACGTGGAAGCGCAACTCGTGCGCGTGGGGCGTGGAGTTGGAAGTATCACGCTCTTGATCGAGATTCTTTGCGATGAAACGGGGATCTGTCCGAATCGACTTCGCTCGAGCGAAAAGTCGAGGGATGTGGCGGTCATGAGACATCTGTGCGTCTATCTCGCGAGCTACAGCCTGGGGCTTTCCTCTCGGCACATTTGTCGTTCGCTCAGGTTGAAGTCGCCCTCGATCGTGGCCTATGCGCGACGAGCTGTTGAGCGACGCCGGTCGACGGACTCTTCCTTTGAGCAGTTGATTTATACCTTGCAAGCGAGGCTCGCCGGCGCCCAGCGCGACTTCGAGTGGTAGGTGCCGTGCGTGATAGCGGGCTGCTCATCGCGTTCGAGGGAATCGACGGTTGCGGCAAGAGCACTCAGGCGGCCAGATTTCTGGAGCGTGTGAAGCAACATGCGCTTCGACCAAAATCTCGACTGCTCCGAGAGCCCGGTGGGACGGAGTTTGGTGAACGCGTCCGCGAGTTGCTTTTGCACGGCGGTACGATGGACGCACTGACAGAGACATTGCTCTACATGGCTTCGCGTGCCGAGTTGTACGCACAGCGGGTTTTGCCAGCACTGGAGCGTGATGAACTGGTTGTTCTTGACCGCACGCACTACTCGACCATGGCCTACCAGGGCAGCGGGCTGGATGTTGACGAGCAGTTCATCTTGGAGATGGCGCGAGCGGCTACAAAAGGCCGAGAACCGGACCGCATCGTTCTGATCGACCTCCCCGTAGAGGAAGCGACGGCTCGGATGGCGTCCGGGTCTGCGGAGGGGCCGGATCGAATCGAAGCCCGCGGGGCGACGTACTTCCAGCAGGTCAGGGCAGCCTATCTCCGTTACGCCGAGGCGGATCCGGCGCGTTTTCGGGTGGTCAATGGGGCCTGCGGAAAGGATGAGGTGGCCGCCGCTGTGGACGCTTCTGTCTCGGATTTGCTCGATGAGTGACTCGCCACATACCGCCTCACGTCGTGCGCTAGGTGCTGCTCATCGAGCAGGCCGGCTTCCGCACGCGTTGTTGCTGACGGGCGAAGAGGGCGTGGGTAAAGAGGATTTCGCGCAGTGGCTTATCCAGCTTCGCTGGTGTTCTGCGGAGAACGCGCCGTGCGGCTCGTGTCCGGCCTGCCGAAAGGTCGAGACGAGGAACCATCCGGACCTCGTGTTTATTTCTAAAGATCCCTCGCCAGAGCAAGACCCTGAGGGATGGGGAAGTAAGCACGAGGTGACAGTAAATCAGATTCGTCGCGGTGTGCTTCCACTGCTAGGGCTACGTGCCGTTGAAGGTCAAGGTCGAGCCGCTGTTCTTCTCGATGCTGACGACATGAACGAAGAAGCTCAAAACGCTTTGCTGAAAACTTTGGAAGAGCCACCAGAAGGCAGCTTGTTGTTGTTGGTGAGCAGTCGAGAAGAAGCCTTGCTTGAGACGATTCGTTCGCGGTGTCAGGAAGTTCGATTGTTTGCGGAGGCCGGTCACGAAAAAGGCGGATCGCAGGGCCGTGCGGAACAGCATGAAGGGCTCGATGCCCAGGCTGTGATCGAGGTGCTTGATCAACTACTGCAAGGCGAACTCGCCGGAACGGCTTTTGCCAAGCGGGCCCATGAACTGACCGATGGAGAGCAGGAGTCAGAAGGAGTTCACCGCAGGTTGGCCTTGCGAATGATGCACCAGCGGCTTCGAGATCTGGCCTGGATGGGCGCTCTCGCCGAAGACGGGACTCCGGGTCCAACGGAGCTCGTTGATATCACACGCTTTCCGCGGCCGGAAGGCCTGCTGCGAGCAGAGAAGGCCCTGCTGGAGGCGACCGAAGACCTCCGTAGACATGTTCCAGCCCATGTGATGTGGGTGTCTTTGGGTGACGAAATCGGACGGGTAGGGGTAGGGGGTCGGGTGGTGCCAAACCGCAATCCCTAGGGGCGGGTCAAGCGGGTTCACTGTCCGACCGATAGTCGCTTTACCCCGACGCAGGACCTGGGCACAATTCTCCACGGTCGTCCCATGAGCCAGACTCCTACCCTCGACGAACGCATCTCTTCTCTTGCGGCTGCAGATTGCCGCTATGAAGCAGACGCCTACCATTTCGTATTCCGAGCCCTCGATTTCGTGTTGGACCGCCAGACGGCGCAACTCGACGAGGGGGGAGACGATCCGCATGTGTCCGCCATTCAGCTTCTTGAAGGCCTGCGTGAGTTTGCCCTTGAGCTGTACGGGCCTCTTGCGCGACTTGTGCTGGAGCACTGGGGCATTTACCGCACCGAAGATTTCGGGGAAATCGTCTTCGGGCTCGTGGAGTGTCGGTTGCTGAACAAGCAAGAGTCGGATCGCAAGAGTGACTTCCGGAATGGATTCAACTTCCGCGAGGCCTTTGACAAGGCTCGAAGCGCGGTCGCTCCCCTTCAATGAACACCCGCTTGCGTCGGGTCGTCTTTCCGATTGCCGCCGTCGTCTTAGTGCTGGTTCTGGCTTCGACACTGTCGCCGGTCTTGAGCCCCGTCTTGTTCGCTGCGTTGCTTGCAGTGATTCTCAATCCGGTGGTCGATGCGTCCGCACGGTTTGGGCTGCCACGCGTTGCAACGGTGAGCTTGCTGTATGTCGCCATCCTCATCGGCGCCTCGCTTTCCGGAGCGATCATCAGCAGCCAGTTCACTGAGCTTGTAGACGTGTTGAGTGGAGAGAAACTCCATGGCGACTACGACGGAAACCACCTGATCAACCTGGCCGACAGCCCGGGCGCACAGGATGAGTTCGATGATCGCAATGGCAACGGTGTCTGGGATGGAGGGGCCCTGGTCGCCTTGCGCGAGTGGATCAATCAGCAACGAATCCACTTTGCAGATGGGATCTGGGGTGAAGTGATCGACGATCTGGGCGGCAGCGCCATCGATCTGCTGGAGAAGGTGTGGGTTCCCGCGACAGCCATGACCGCGCGGGGACTGGAGAAGCTGTCCAACTGGGCTGGCGGCTTTTTCCAACTGCTGACGATGCTAGTGCTGGTGCCGTTCTACCTGTTCTTTTTCCTGGTCGAATACCCGTCGATGTCGAGGGCATTGTTCGGTTTGGTCCCGCCTCGTCATCGAGAGCAGGTTGATCGGATCACCCGTGATATCGGCAAAGAACTGGTGTCCTTCCTTCGCGGGCGACTTGCCTGCGGCATGGTGAAGGCCGCGTTCTTGTTTGCCGGAATGCTGCTTCTGGATATTCAGTTCGCCATGCCGATCGCACTGGTGTCAGGGCTCCTCTCACTGGTTCCCTTTCTCGGGTTTCTCGTGGGAGTCATTCCGGCCTCCGTGATTGCACTCACCATGCCGGGCGGCGGCTCAGAAGCTCTGCTCTGGGTCATCTTGCTCTTTGGTGCAGCCGAGGCGTTCGAAGGGATCGTGCTCTTCCCCTTGCTGCTCGGCCGAGAGACAGGGCTCCACCCCGTGACCATGGTTGTTGTTCTGTTGGCCGGTGGGGCACTTCTTGGAACGCTGGGAGTGCTGGTGGCTATTCCTCTGGCGCTCGTCTGCAAAGTGCTCTGGCGGGAACTGGGACTGCCGTTCTACCGCGAATGGGCTGAGACACAACCCGAGCCCCTGCCTGCTTCGGCGAACGACTCTTCATCTGCGGATACGGAGGGGGCGGCCGAGTCGACCGATCAACGAGGCGGTGATTCGTCGAAGTCGTAGCCCTTGAACACGGCGAGGTCTAAAGACATCTCGTCAGCAAGGACGGCGATGGCTGCCTGCAATTGCTTGTCCTCTTGCCAGTCGCCGTAGATGACGCCTCCCGGAAAGGCTTTGCCCTGATCATCTGCAACGCGATCGCGAACGCGGGCGCGTAGGACGAGTCGAATGGTGTTGTCGGGAATGGGGGAGTCCAGGCTGGCCGCGAACTCTTCGAAGTCCGGGTAGAGGTTGTGGTCGTGGGCGTCGCCTACTGCGAGTTGGTAGAAAAGTGCGCGGTTCGCATCGAAGTGTTCTTGGACGTAGTCCTGAAAAGGATCTTGGCCGTCCAGCCGGTCGAAGAGAACGGCGAGTTCGTGGTTTTCCCAGCCGGCGAGTCCTGTGAAGGCAGCCTCGATGTCAGGTTCCACTCCGCCAAACTTGACCACGCGCCCGTCGAGGTCGCGCTCGGTGTGAAGTGATTTTCCTGATGAAAGGAAATAGCGCGCATTGGTGATCTTGACGTTCACGGGATAGGTGTACTTGCCATCCCCGTTCTGGTCGTTGTAGGTGTCGCCTGGGTCGTAAGTCTGATTGTGGTTTCTGTCGGTGAGCAGTTCGTCTCCAGGCCGACTTTGCAGTGGCATGGCCTGTTGGACAGAGCCCTTGCCAAATGTTGTTTCTCCCACGATAGGTGCACGTCCGAATTCTTGGAGGCATCCCGCGACGATCTCGCTCGCACTCGCGCTGCGTGAATTGACAAGAACGACCATGGGGCCTTCGTAGGGGGTCGGGAATTTAGCCTGTTTGCTGGTGTTGTAGTTTTGTCGTCGAACTCCACGCCCTTCGGTGTAGACCACTTCACTTCCCGGCGGAAGAAGCATCGAACACATGTTGACGGCTTCATCGAGGTAGCCGCCGCTGTTGTTGCGCAGATCGAGGAGGAGGCCCTTCATGCCTTCCTTTTCGAGCGACATGAGAGCACGCGCCATTTCAGTCGTTGTGTCCTGGGCAAAGCCGAGGACCTCGATGTAGCCGATGTCTCCTGGCAGCATGTCCCAGTTGACGGATGCAATGTCGATCACGGCTCGCTCGATGACGAAGTCACGCGACTTTTGCCAGCCATCTCGGTAGATCGTGACCGTGACCTCTGTACCAGGCTCTCCCTTGAGTCGGCGAATGATGTCGTCGTTGTTCTGGTTGTAGGTGTCCCAACCATCCACCTTCAGAACTTGATCACCGGACATGAGGCCTGCTGCATAGGCGGGGCCCGAGTAAATCGGTCGTGTGATGGTGAAGACGTTGTTCAACGTGTCGACGTAGGCCCCAATGCCTGCGTAGTGCCTGCGGAGATCCAGAATCCAGCGCTCAAATTCCGCACTCGAGAAGTAAGTCGAATGCAGGTCGAGTGCTTGCAACATGCCCTTGGCTGCCGCGGTGACCAGGCGTTCGCGACCTTCTGCACCCGTCAGGTCGTCGCCCCAGAGATGGTGCGTCTGAATCCGGTCGATCAACTCTTCGAGCACATCCAGGCTGCCTGCTCCCGTTGCGAACTGTTCTTCTTCGGGCGCGCGTCGCTGAAAGATGTCGCTCGCTGAGATCTGTTCTGCTTGCTTGTAGAGTTGGCGCGTGTAGTAGTCGATCTGGAAGTCGGTCTCGAGGTATGACCGTGCAAGCTGCCCTCTCCAACCAGGATCCTGCGTGAGGGTGCGCAGTGCAGGTCGAGCGGATTCAAAATCGTTGATCTCGGCCAAGGCCAGCGCTGCGCTGGCACGAAGGTCTGCGTCTTCACTCTCGAGGGCTTTGAGTAAAGTTTGCCGAGCTTTCGTGCGGATGGATGCCTTGCGGCTGACCTTGTAAAGAGTTCGAGCAACAGCAACGGCCTCCTCAGGAGGCATGTCTTGTTGGCTGAACGCGTCCAGCTCGACAGCCACCTCGGGAATGTCTTTGAATGAATTGTGTGTCAGGACGGCGAGGCTCTCTTGGACTCGGCTGCCCTCGAGGAGTGACAGCAGTATGTTGGCTGCCTCGTCGGGCGCATCAACATCCAGCAGTGTCTGGGCGATGACGAGCTGGGTCTCGGGAGAGGCCCCTGGGGCCGCTTCGCACAGAAAAGGCACGGACTCGATTGTGTCCGTTCGGGCGATGTTGCGCAGGGCGCGGGCAATGTCCCATTGCTGAGCCCCTTCGGCATCCTCGAGTTGAAACAGAAGCTCGCCCAGATCCGTCTTCAAATCGTCAAAGACGGGGGGGGCGGCCATCAGGCTCGCAGCGAGGAGGAAGACGAGCATAGGGGGATTCTCCTGTGGAAGAGTGCTGTGTCCTATATCTTACTAGGCGATGGGTGGCATGAGTGCTGGCCTTTGTGTGAAGTCCTCCGGCCAGAGCCGGGGATCTGAATGAGCTGGTGTCGTAGAATTAGCGCAGCAGCCCCTCCGTATGTTGGAAGACTTGGAAGGCATTGTGATGGCGAACGAGAATGCTGAGTTGAGCCATGTGGACCCGGAAGGGAGACCTCGCATGGTGAATGTGGGTGAGAAGCCCCTGACGCGGCGCCGGGCTGTGGCTGCCGGTCTCGTGACCATGCGGCCGGAGACCCTGAAGTTGGCGCTTGGGGGCGGTGGCCCCAAAGGGCCCGTGATCGATGTCGCTCGGCTGGCCGGGATCACAGCCGCCAAGCGAACTGCAGACCTGGTGCCTCTGTGTCACCCCCTGCCGCTCGACCAAGTGGACGTTGAGATTGCGTCCGCAGGGGAAAACGCTCTTGAGGTCCGAGCTGTCGCCGAGGCGACCTGGCGCACGGGCGTGGAAATGGAGGCCTTTACGGCGGTCGTCGCAGCGGCCATGACATTGATCGACATGCTGAAGGCGGTGGATCGAGAAATGACCATCACCGACGTCCGTTTGCTCGAAAAGTCGGGCGGGCGGAGCCAGGACTGGTCGCGAGGGGACTCGTGACGGCTGTCCGGCTCGTCCTCGCATCCGATCGGGTTGCTGCGGGAGAGCGCGCCGACGCCACGGCGGAGGGCGTCCGGGCGATCCTCGAGGCTGCCGGATTGGAACTGGAAGGGGTGGTGGCCGTTCCCGATGACGAAGCCGCCCTCGTGAAGGCTTTGCGTGAGGCCGTGGCGGCTTGCCCGCTGGTGCTCACCAGCGGGGGGACCGGCTTGTCTGTCCGTGATGTGACACCTGAGGCGACACGGCGCGTTCTTGAGCGTGAGATACCTGGCTTAGGTGAGGCGATGCGAGCGGCGAGCCGCGCTGCGGTGCCAACCGCTGACCTGTCCCGGGGGCTCGCCGGTACGGCGGGGCAGTCCTTGCTGATCAACTTGCCGGGCAGCCCGGCGGGAGCTCGCGAATGCCTGGAGGCTGTTCTGCCAGCGGTGCTTCATGGCCTGCGCATCCTCAAGGGTGCGGTCCAGGATTGCGCCGACGACCTACCCTGATGGATGTGTCTCGGCCGCGCGGTTTCAGCGGGTGAGGGCTGGTACGTCGAGCCGCATGCAAAAGACAGAACCGCCTGACTTGTGAAACTCTGAAACATCGACTGTGGCGGGATGGAAGCCCGCTTCACGAAGTCGGGCGGCAGTTCGCGGAGATTGCGCTCCCATGACCACCGTTCCATCTGCCAGTGCGTGCGCGTTGACAGCAAGATGATCGGAGGCCTCGGTTGGCTCGGCAATCAAGATGCGCGGAAACAGTTCGGAGAGAGTTCCGAGCGCATGCTCGTGGAATGCAGGTGGATGAATTAACACTGTGTTCTCATCCAGAACTGCCAGGCACGTATCCAGGTGGTAGAAAACGTCGCCCTGGAGAGCGAGCGGGATCAGGGTGATGTCGCATGCTGCTGCAAGCGCATCGAGTGCTCGAAGTTCGGTGCGCCCTCCATGTCCGCCGAGGGCGAGGCGTCGACCAGGCACCACGAGGACATCTCCGTGCCCTTCGATTCGTCCGGCACCTTCGGGTAGGTGCGTGACATCACAACCCCAGCCATCAAACCACCCCAGCACATGTTCAACCTCTCGTTGCCTCGAAGGGTGATTCATATGTGATGGGATCACGTCCGCTCCACCGTCAGCACGGGGGAGAATGCAGACCGGGTTTGCGCAAAAAACCATGTCCTCGAGATCAGCGATGGGGTCGAGGACGTGAACCTCGACGCCGAGGCTCCGATAGGTTTCGGTGAGTTGGTGCCACTGATGGAGGGCGCGCTCCTTGTCGACGGAGCCGATCTGGCCCTTCATGAAGCTGTTCTTGACGTCGAGTACGTCAAAGTGAGCCGGATGGCACAGAAGCACGCCACCCCAGGCCGGCGTGGTGGCGATTCGCTCGCGCCAGTCCTGTGGCCTCGAGGATCCATCAATCGTTGTCGTGGTCATGGCGTGAAAGATATCGAAGAATGTGCGCCGAAGCGTGCCGAGGAAACCTGGAAGCCCGTTTGCGCGCTTGATGTCGATGATAGGATCCCCGGTTGTTCGCCGCCCGCCCACGTTCGGATGAGCCTCAAATATGGATCGAACGGTCGCCACACAGATCGCTGCGCTGGTAGTGGTGCTGGCCATCCTGGTGCGCTGGATTCCTGGCGAAGATCCCTTCAGGGATCCGCTGGGGCGAGGAGCTCCGCTCGAGGTCCTCAAGTTGGATTCGTATCTGAAGGAACTCCAGGCTCGTGACCCTCTGGCGCCAACCGCATACCTACGCGGCTTCGGAAAAAAAGATCCGGATCGCTGGAAGGCCTACTTCGTCCGGCGGATGAGAGATGCGGCACGCATCCAGGAGAGTTACCGGGATGACCCCTCAGTCTTTGTGCAGTTCAAGGGAGTGCCACGCAACGAGATGTGGCCGCTCATGTACGACCTCTACCCTGTGCCGATGGTTGGAACATGGGCGGAGAACGGGAGTACCAGAGATGATCCCACCGAGCCCGGAGCTACGGTCGTAGAGAGCCGTCTCGAACGTCCCGTTGACGAAGTCAGCGCACCGGAAGCGGCTGGAGTGCAAGAGCCCGAGTTGACCCTGGAACAGCGCAAGGAGTTGCGCCGCCTGCAACGACAAGCTGAACGTCGCAAGGCTGCCTCAGGAGACGGGCGATGAGCGCGTTGGTTGTCTCGCTGCTGGTGTGCTTGTTGGTCGGTGTGCTTATCGATCGGGGCGTGCTTGGCGACCCGGCGTTCGGTTGGATTGAGCGTCTCGGGCGTGGATTGATGTTGGGGCTGGGCTCCGTCGGCTCACTTTCTTTGCTTGTTGATGGACTTGGATTGGGTGTCTCGCGAGCTACGCTCGGGGGCGCTGTGGGCTTTCTCGTGTTGGCACTCGTGGTGCCTGCCTGGCGAGTGTCGCCGCGCTTTCGGCTCTCTGAGGACGAGGAGCGAAAGTCGTTGCGCTCTCTCTCTCGGAACGAGCTACTTGCACACGCTGCGCTTCTGATTCTTGCCTGCGTTGGCTTGGCTCTTGCCGTGCGTTCCGGCTGGTTGCGGCCGACCTTTCAGTTCGATGCGATCACGCGCTGGATGTTCAAGGCAAAGGCCTTGGCGGCGGATGGGACGCTCTTCGGCGTCGTTTCTACCGACCCTTATTACAGTCTCACGCATCAGCGCTATCCGCCTCTCGTGTCGCATATTGCGAACTTGCCGGCGCTCGTGAGCGGTGAGTTCAATGATCGAATCGCTTCGTCGATCTTTCCGTGGTTTGCAGTGGCTCTTGTCGCGACTGCTTATGGAGCTTTGCGTCGACGGAGTGGAGCACTCAGCGGAGCTCTCGCTGCAGCATGGATTGCGAACTTACCGATGCTCTCGTTTGTGCTGATGCCGCCACCTGGAGCCGGTGCGGCCTCCGCCATGGCGGACATCCCTTTGAGTTTGTTTCTGATGGGGGCCGTGCTGGCGCTGGCGGATGGGCTGCAAGCTCGACGTGCTCGTGGTTACGTGGAGGCAGGTTTGCTCCTGGGGTTCGCAACGCTGACCAAGAACGAGGGGCTTCCTTTGCTTGTCGGTGTGGCGCTGGCCGTCTTGGTCTCGGCACCCCGAAGTCGATGGCGGTGCGCCACCGGTGTGGCAGGGCTTGGCCTCGGGCTTTACCTCGGGCTCTGGGGAATTGCCGCCTCAGGGCTTCCGATCACCGATGAGCATTACCTCGGGAGGCTTCATGGTGATGCGTTCACAGCGGGGCTGTCGCGGCTCGGGATCATCGTGAGCGGGTTGGGCGAGGAGGTCATGAACTTCAGGTCCTGGAATCTGACCTGGGCCGTGCTCACCTTCTTGCTGATGCTCGGAGCGAGGCGCCTCGGACGGCCCGTTCCTCGCATGATCTTGGTTGTCTTGGCGGTGCAATGTGCCAGCTATGTCGTGGCCTACGCGGTGACCTCGTGGAGCAGCCCTGCTGCGGCGCTGATCCATCCAGATGGCGACCCCTTGCCCTTTCTGATGAAGCTGACCCTGGGCCGATTGCTGATGCAGGTGGCCCCAACGGCCATCGTTCTGGGGCTGATCGTGTCCCCGCTGGCCAGTGGAGGCCGTCCACCCCGCTCCTGTTGATTCGGCCGAGACGGCTCTGTTCAATGGCGCGACCCTTAGACGGCCCCCGAGACGTCCTTCCATGGTCATCATCTCGACCAATCAATTTTCCAACGGCATCACGCTCCGCGTCGACGGCAAGTTGTTCGACATGGTCAGCTTCCAGTTCGTCAAGCCCGGCAAGGGCGGTGCGTTTGTCCGCACGAGGCTCAAGAACCTCCAGACGGGTGCTGTGAAGGACGTGACGTACGACAGCAAGGACAAGGTCGAGCAAGTCATCGTGGACAAGAGGGACATGGAGTACCTCTATCGCGAGGGCACTAGCTATGTGTTCATGGACCCCGAGACTTACGATCAATCGCCCGTGGATGAAGACCGGCTGACCGACCTGCTTCCGTTCCTCAAAGAAAACACTGTCTGTAAGTTCAAGATGTGCGACGCAGATATCATTTCGATTGCCTTACCGGACCACATGGTGTTTGAGGTCACCGAGACGACGCCTTGGGTCAAAGGCAGCACTGCACAAGGTGGGAATAAGCCCGCCACTCTGGATACGGGGACAGTGATCCAAGTCCCCGTCTATCTGAACCAGGGCGAGTACGTGAAAGTTGATACCCGTACTGGCACGTACTCGGAGCGCGTATCGGCTCCTGATTAGGGAACCTTCGCGTACCGAGCCCCCTGAAAGGAGCTCTTCGTGGCCGTACAAAAAAAAGCCGCCCGCTCTGGCGCCAAGAAGGCGTCTCGCAAGCGTAAGTCCAAGCCGAAGGCAACTAAGGCCAAGGCTGTCGCTCGCGTGACAGCCGGCAAGCGAGGCAAGACGACCAAGGCCGTTCGTTCGGTTGCGGTTGCAAAGAAGCCGACTGCAAAGGCGAGCCGTTCGACCCGCTCTTCCGGGAAGATTGGAACTCGGCGGAAATCAGCTCGACGGAAATCAGCTCGCCAGAAGGCTGCGCCCACGGATGCTGCGCGCGGTTTCCCTGAGATCTCGGATCTTGCCGAGTTGATGGAGCAGCACGGGTTGGTGGAGGTGGAATACGAGCGCTCAACGGACGGGGCCACGCGTATTCACGTCAAACGTGCAGGAGCCGCTCAGGTTGCAGCGATCGCCGCCCCGGCGGTCTCGGTTTCGGCTGCTCCGGTTGCAGAGCCCGCTTCTGTGCCCGTTGCCGCGGAGCCCGAGAGGGCAGTCGCCGAGGATCTGCATGCGTTCAAGTCGCCGATGGTCGGAACTTTCTACAGAGCTCCAAGCCCAGAGGCTTCGCCCTTCGCAAGCGTTGGTGACTCGGTCGAGGTCGCGGGTACGGTCTGTATTATCGAGGCCATGAAAGTGATGAACGAGATCACACCGGATGCTTCAGGCGAAGTCGTCTCCATCGAAGTGGAGAATGGCGAGGCCGTGGAGTTCGGTCAGACTCTCATGTTGCTCCGGACTCACTGAGGCTGTCACCATTGTTCGGTCGAGTCCTCATCGCTAATCGCGGAGAGATCGCCCTGCGAGTCTTGCGGGCGTGTCGCTCTCTTGGTGTCGAAACGGTTGTCGTCTATAGCGAGGCAGACCGGGATGCCGCCTACATCGAGCTTGCTGACGAAGCTGTGTGCATAGGACCTGCGCCAGCGAAGGATAGTTATCTCGATATGAACAGGGTGATCAGTGCGGCCGAGATCTCGGAAGCGGACGCGATCCACCCCGGCTACGGGTTTCTGTCCGAAAACAGCAAGTTCGTCGAGGTTGTGAATGCCTGCGGCTTTACATTTATCGGCCCGCCCGCCGATGTGATCTCTTCGATGGGCGACAAGAACACCGCACGTGCCACAGCGAGGAAGGCCGGTGTTCCCATCGTGCCTGGAAGCGATGGCATTGTTCACGAGGAGGCCGAAGCAGAGCGGGTCGCGGCAGAGATCGGTTACCCGGTCATGGTCAAAGCGACGGCCGGTGGTGGGGGGCGGGGCATGCGCCCGGTTCATGCGCCATCGGAATTGCTGACTGCATTTCACGCAGCCCGTACAGAAGCTGAAGGCGCGTTCGGAAATCCGGATGTCTACATCGAGCGTCTCGTCGAAGAGCCTCATCACGTCGAGATTCAGGTGTTGGCGGACTCCCATGGAAATGTGATTCATCTGGGAGAGCGGGAGTGTTCGGTTCAGCGCCGCCACCAGAAGTTGCTGGAAGAAAGTCCCTCGCCGATCTTGTCGGAAGAGCTTCGCGCACAGATGGGCCAGGCAGCCGTGGATCTCTGTCGGCAGGCTGGCTATGTGAATGCGGGGACGGTCGAGTTTCTCGTGGACAAGCAGCGCCGGTTCTATTTCATGGAGCTGAATGCTCGAGTTCAGGTGGAGCATCCTGTCACCGAGATGGTCACGGGCATTGATATCGTGCGCGAGCAGCTGCGTATTTCAGCTGGTCAGCCACTTTCGGTGACTCAGGACGAGGTCCGCTTCGTCGGGGCAGCCATCGAGTGCCGGATCAACGCGGAGGACACGAGCCACGGATTCCGGCCCAGTTGCGGCCGTATCACCCGAATGGTCAATCCTGGGGGTATGGGAGTTCGCTTCGATTCACACGTCTATGCTGGATATATGGTTTCGCCTTATTACGACTCCATGATCGGGAAATTGGTCGTTCATGCGGCCGATCGGGCAGAAGCCATCAAGGCGATGGCCTCTGCGCTCGATGAATGTGTCATCGAAGGTGTGTTCACAACTTTGTCCGCCCACAAGCGGTTCCTAAAGGATCCTCGTTTTCTGGCCGGGATGTACGACACAAGTTTCATCGAAACGATGCAGGACTCGGACACCGAGTGACTTTCTCTACATGACAAGTGTCATAAGAATCACGCTCGCCGTGTTGGCCTTGGCCGCGGCGTTGCCAGCGCAGGAGAGCATCCTTGCTCGCCGACTCATGGATTCTGTGGCAGTGCGTCGTGGACCCAATCGGGTAGAGACTGTGCTTTACCCTTTCGCTTCTTCTGCGAACCTCGCGATTGGCGATGAGCTTGAGCAGGGGAGTGGCGGTCAGAGCGAACTGTTTCTTTCGAGCGGTGGATACCTCGAGTTGTATGGGCAGTCGCATGTGATTGTGCTTCGGCTTGATTCAGAGGGTGACGTGTTGCGTTTTCCTTTGATGCGACTTCTCAATGTGATCAGTGTGGACCGCACGGTGATCTGCGAGCTTCCTGGTGATGTGACCTGCCGCTTGCTCGGCACCGAGATGCAAGCTCGAGTCGACTCTGGCCGCATTCGTATTCGCAATCGCGGCAATCAGCCAATTTTTGTCACCGGTTCGATCTCGATTGACCGAGATGCCGGCGGCAGCACGACGATCGAGTTGATGCAAGGCCAAGAGGCGCTCATGCCCCTTGTTCGATCTCATCCCGATTCACCTGGGCGCATGCTGGAGCAGTGGGGGCAATTGTCGTTGCGACAGAACGGAGGCTTCGCTCTGCTCACGAGTGAAGACGTCTTGAAGGTGTCGCTGGTCGACGATCCTGAGGCGCCACGAGATGACCTCTTGACGGTTGCGGGAGTCCGGACAAAGCTACCTCACGGTACTTTGCAGATTGAAAACCACAGGCGCGCTATCCCCGAGGCGCTGGATGTTTACGAGGCTCTCTCGCGGATCTCGGGGGCGCCGGCAATCATCAATCCCACCACGGTGGACGACATGCTGAAGCGCTTTACTGCGGAGGAATTGCGGTCTCTGGGGGCCGAGGTCAAGGCTGAGCAAGAAGGCCGGACGGTCCCAGAAGACTCTGACTCGAAGACTTCCGACGCGACCGAAGGCAAGGCGAGCGATCGGCCATGATCGCGGAAGGCTTCGCGATCCACACGAAATTCGAAATGGAGGGCATCTCATCATGAGGGCAGTCGTCACCGGTGGAGCCGGATTCCTCGGGTCACATTTGAGTGACAGGCTCATTGCGGAGGGGTGGGAGGTTGTCTGCATGGACAACCTGATTACAGGCGATATGGCCAACATCGAGCATCTGCTCGGTAATGACGCCTACACGTTCATCAAGGTGGATGTGACCAACTACATTCATGTGCCAGGTGAAGTGCATCGCGTTTTTCACTTCGCCTCGCCTGCGAGCCCCATTGACTACCTGGAGATGCCGATCCCGACTTTGAAGGTCGGCTCTCTCGGGACGCACAAAGCCCTCGGGCTTGCGCGTGCGAAGGGTTCGCGATTCATCATGGCCTCCACGTCGGAGGTGTATGGCGATCCACTTGAGCACCCGCAGACGGAGACTTACTGGGGGAACGTAAACCCGGTGGGGCCTCGTGGCGTGTACGACGAAGCCAAACGATTCAGTGAAGCGCTTGTCATGGCGTACCACCGCTTCCACGGTGTAGAGACGCGTATCGTTCGCATCTTCAATACCTATGGGCCGCGTATGCGCCTCAATGATGGTCGCGCCTTGCCGGCCTTTATGGGGCAGGCATTGCGCGGAGAACCTATCTCGGTTTTCGGTGATGGTTCGCAAACCCGTTCGTTTTGTTTTGTCGATGATCTGATCGAGGGCATCTGGCGGCTTTCGTCAAGCGATGAGCCCAATCCAGTGAACATCGGCAACCCGACTGAGATGACGATCAAGGAGTTCGCAGAGACCATTCTCGAACTGATCGATACGAAGAGCGAGATCTCGTACCACCCGCTTCCCGAAGATGATCCAAAGCAGCGACGCCCGAACATCAAGCGCGCCCAGGAGATTCTGGGGTGGGAGCCGAAAGTGGTCCTCAAGGACGGTCTCGCCCGCACGCTCGCCTACTTCCAGGATTGCGTGAGTCGCTGACGTGTGCGGCATCATTGGTATCGTCGGGCTTGAGGGGGTTAGTAAGCTCCTTATCGAGGGACTCAAGACTCTTGAGTACCGCGGTTACGACTCTGCCGGCATCGCCGTTCAGGATGGGAGCGGCTCGCTCGTTGTCGTACGCCGAGCGGGAAAGCTCGCGGAACTCGAAGGCGCTGTCCTCGAAGCAGAGCCCTTTGGTCGAACAGGATTAGGCCACAGCCGTTGGGCAACACACGGCCCCCCGACGCAGCACAATGCACACCCCATGGTGGATACCGAGGGGCGTCTTGCCGTGGTTCACAACGGGATTATTGAGAACCACGAAGAGCTTCGTGCGGAACTGGTTGCCGCAGGCGTCGAGTTCCGTTCGGAGACAGATACCGAAGTCTTTGCGCACATGGTCTCAGCCGTGGTCGCAGGTGGTGCCTCTCTTCCGACCGCAGTTCGGCAATGCGCTGAGCGACTTGACGGCAGCTATGCCCTTGCTGTCGTGTCCGCCGATGAGCCGGATACGATCGTTGTGGTGCGCCATCAGTCTCCGTTGGTGCTGGGCGTTGCCAAAGGCGCCACCATGCTCGCATCGGACATTCCGGCACTGCTTGTCCATACGCGTCAGGTCATTCCACTCGAAGATGGCGATGTGGCCGTGCTGCGCCCCGAGGGTGTAGAGATCACAGATATTTCTGGGCAGGCCGTGAATCGCGCTGTCAAGCAGATCAACTGGGATCCGGTCGCCGTGCAGAAGGGTGGCTACCGACACTTCATGCTGAAGGAAATCGACGAGCAGCCTGCCGCTGTGTCTGCGACCATGCTCTCGCGTCTCGACGACTCCACTGGCTCGATTCACCTGGGTGATCTGGATGTCCTCGGCGATCGTCTGGCAAAGGTTGAGCGGCTGACGTTTGTCGCTTGTGGGACGTCATGGCATGCAGGTCTCGCAGGGAAGTTTTACATCGAGAATCTGGTCGGCATGCCGGTGGATGTGGACTACGCCAGCGAGTTTCGATACCGGAACACGGGGGCAGGCCCACACCACCTGATTGTGCCCATCACGCAGTCCGGAGAGACTCTCGACACGCTGGCGGCGCTTCGCGATGTTCGGAGTGCAGGCGCACCCATTGCTGCTGTTGTGAATGTGCCTGAAAGCTCAGCCACTCGCGAAGCAGATGCCACGATTCTTACTTTGGCCGGGCCTGAGATTGGCGTTGCTTCCACAAAGGCTTTCACCACGCAGTTGGTGGCTCTCTACATGCTCGCGCTGGACCTTGCTGTTCGCCGCGGGACGATGACGCACGCCGAGGCCGAGCAGCGCATCATTCCTTTGCGTCGTGTGCGTTACGCGATGGAAGGCGCGCTTCGCGGCGCAAGTCATATCGCAGAGGTCGCGCAGAAGTACGCGCACGCCCAGGATTTTCTCTTTCTCGGTCGCGGGGTGAACTATCCGATTGCGCTTGAAGGAGCACTCAAGCTCAAGGAGATCAGCTACATCCACGCCGAAGGCTATCCGGCTGGTGAAATGAAGCACGGGCCGATCGCCTTGATTGACGAAAACCTGCCCGTTGTGGTTATCGCGACTCCAGGGCGCGTGTATGAAAAAGTCCTCAGCAATATCGAAGAGGTGCGTGCTCGCGACGGCAAGGTGATCGCTGTCTGCGCAGAAGGTGATGAGCGCGTGGCTGCCTTGGCGAACGATGTAATGGAAGTCCCCGCAGTTGACGAAGATCTTTCCCCACTCGTCAATGTGATCCCACTTCAACTGCTCGCGTATCACGTTGCGGAGCGCCGGGGCTGCGATATCGACCAGCCTCGAAATCTTGCGAAGAGCGTGACGGTCGAGTGATGGCACATCGCATCTTGGTTACAGGCGCTGCGGGGTTTATCGGCAGTCATCTCTGCGAGTTTCTCCTCGACCGAGGGGATGAAGTGGTTGGTCTAGACAACTTCAATGACTTCTATGACCCGGCCATCAAGCGTCGTCACACTGCCTCGCTGTGTGAGCACGCCGGATTTCAGATGGTGGAAGGTGATATTCGAGATGAGGCGTTGCTTGAACGGATGTTTGCCGAGCAGGCGCCCACGTCGGTCATCCACCTGGCTGCCATGGCGGGTGTGCGACCCTCGCTGATGGCGCCTGCGCACTATCACGACGTGAATTGCACCGGAACCGCTCGTTTGCTCGAGGCCACTCGCCGAGCGGGGGTGCAACGCTTCATCTTTGGCAGCAGCAGCTCTGTCTATGGCGGAAACGAAAGCGTTCCGTTCCGCGAAGAGGATGACGTCTCGGGGCCCGTTTCGCCTTATGCGGCAACGAAGCGCTCCAACGAACTGACTTGCTACACCTTTCATCACCTCTACGGAATGGATGTCATCTGCCTGCGGTTCTTCACCGTCTACGGGCCTCGTCAGCGGCCTGAGATGGCGATCCACAAGTTTGTGCGCCTCGTGGAATCAGGTGAGCCGATTCCCTGCTTTGGCGATGGGAGTAGTGAGCGGGACTACACCTACGTGGATGACATTCTTGACGGCATCGTGAAGGCACACGACCTGGCCAAGGGCTATCGCATCTACAATCTGGGTGAATCGCAGACCATCAGCTTGCGCGATCTGGTTGACGCCATCGGGAAGGCGACAGGCAAGACTCCCATGGTTGACTGGCAGCCCGACCAGCCTGGCGACGTGCCACGAACATTTGCTGACGTCAGCCGCGCGAAAAATGAGCTGGGATACAACCCGAGTGTGGGTGTTGATGAGGGCCTACGCCGATTCGTCGAGTGGTACCGACTCTCGCTTAGAGACGGTGGGGCAGGCGCATGACGCGTGTGCTCGTCACCGGTGGTGCGGGGTTTATTGGAAGCCATGTTGCGGATGCGCTGCTTGCGTCGGGGCGTGAAGTCGTCGTGGTGGATGATTTTTCCTCTGGGCACCGGAGGAATATCCCGGAGGCCGCGCACTTCATAGAGGGCGACCTCTCGGAGCCCGGTGTTGCCGAGGCAGCCGTGGCCGGGTGTGAGTCGATTGTGCATTGCGCGGCGATGCCATCGGTTGCGCTTTCAGTAGAAGATCCCATGGCCAGTCATCGCGCCAACCTAGGGGCGTCGACACAACTTCTGCTTGCAGCACGAGATGCCAAGGTGAGGCGCATCGTGTACTCAAGTACATCTGCTGTTTATGGCGGTGAAGTTGACGGAGCTGCTGATGAGAGTTCGCGCGAAGCCCCGATGTCCCCGTATGGCCTGAACAAGCTGGCTGCGGAACACTTGTTCCGTATGTCACCCAAGCTGTTCGGAGTCGACACCGTCTGTTTGAGGTACTTCAATATTTTTGGGCCCCGGCAGGACCCCAGTTCGCCGTACTCGGGAGTGATCTCGCTCTTTGTGACACACGCTCTCGAGGGACGTCGCCCCGAAATTCATGGCGATGGCTTGCAGAGTCGCGACTTCACCTATGTGGGTGATGTGGTGAAGGCCAATCTCCTGGGGCTGGATCTCGAGCGTGGTGACGGCCGGGTCATGAACATCGGATGGGGGCAATCGACTGATTTGCTCACGATTTGGGGTCACATCAGCAAGGCCTGTGAGCACCCCGAATTGAAGCCGACACACGGCCCCCCTCGGGCCGGCGACATCCGTCATTCCATGGCGCGCACCGAGGTTGCCCGCCAGGTTTTGGGCTTCGAGCCCTCGGTTTCCCTGGAGGTTGGTCTCGGAGAAACCGTGGCGTGGTATCGTTCTGCCCGCTAGTAGGCCATGACGGCTGCTGGCGCCCTCCCCGGGTGCGGGTGAGAATGACCTTCTCGTCCCACCACAGATTGTCACTCCCCGACCAGACTCGTTTCTATTCCAGCCTGAGGTACGACCCATGAAGGGCGTCATCCTCGCCGGCGGTCTCGGCTCTCGCCTGATGCCGCTCACGAAGATCACGAACAAGCACCTTCTGCCTGTCTTTGACCGGCCGATGATCTACTACCCGATCGAATGTCTGCGCAATGCAGGCATCGATGACATTCTGATCGTCACCGGTGGTAATAGTGCAGGCGATTTTCTCCGTTTGCTTGAGAACGGCGATGAGTTGGGCGTGAATCTCAACTATGCCTATCAGCGCGGAGAGGGTGGGATTGCCGCGGCACTTCGACTGGCGGCTCGGTTTGCCGGCGATGAGTCGATTTGCGTCGTGCTCGGCGACAACATCATCGAGCGAAACATCCGCAGCACTGTCGAAGAGTTCGAAGAGCGAGGGACTGGCGCATGCATTCTTCTCAAAGAAGTCGAAGACCCTGAGCGCTTTGGTGTGGCAGTCCGTGATGGTGACCGTATCGAGACCATTATCGAAAAGCCGTCCGATCCGCCCTCGAATATGGCTGTGATCGGTGTCTACATGTACGACAGCAATGTGTTCGAAATCATCGAAACGCTGAAGCCCTCCGGGCGTGGCGAACTCGAGATCACGGATGTGAACAACGCATATATCCAACGAGGGGACATGTACTTCGGCGTCCTCGATGGTTGGTGGACGGACGCCGGGACGTTCGAGAGCCTGCTGCGCGCGAGCCAATTGGTCGCCGAGGGCGGCGCGAATAAGGCTGACTGACGTGCGTGTGCTTGTGAGCGGTGCGGCCGGGATGCTCGGTCATGCGTTGCAGGGAAGTTGCCCTGAGGGTCTCGAGGTCATTCCCGTTGATCGGTCCGAGATGGACCTCACGGACGCAGCAAGCGTGACGAAGTGCCTTCAGGGAACGAAACCTGAAGTGGTCGTGAATTGTTCCGCATTTACCCAGGTAGATGCCTGCGAAGATCACGAGCAGGAGGCACTTGCCGTCAATGGGACGGGGGCCGGCGTGCTGGCGACTGCTTGTGCAGAAGCAGCCGTGCCGCTCGCGCACGTGTCCACGGACTACGTCTTTGATGGAACTATCCCCGAGCCAGGCTGCTACGTTGAGGGTGATGCAACGAACCCCTTGTCGGCCTATGGTCGAACCAAGTTGGCCGGCGAGCAGGCTGTCGCTGCAGCCGGAGAGTCGCACTGGATCGTGCGGACGCAGTGGTTGTACGGCCTCAATGGGCCGAACTTCGTTGAAACCATGCTCAGGCTAGCGACTGAGCATGATGTACTTCGCGTGGTGAATGACCAGGTGGGGAGCCCCACCTCGACGCATGCGTTGGCCGCTTTGCTCTGGCGCCTGGTCTCGGAACGCCCCGCCTACGGGATCTACCACGCCGCCAATCGTGGGGCATGCTCTTGGTATGAGTTTGCCGTCGAGATCTTTCGTCAGGCTGGCGTTGAGGTTCAAGTTGATCCCATTCCAACCAGCGATTTTCCACGACCGGCAACTCGTCCGGCTCGAGGTGTCCTCAGTACCGAGAAGTTGAGCGCAGCATTGAATGTAGAGATCTCGACTTGGCAAGAGGCTCTCGGCAAGTACCTTGAACTTCGAAAATCCATGCAAGGTGTGACTCCATGAAGATTCTGGTGACAGGCGGGGCTGGTTTCATCGGCTCAAACTTCGTGTTGTGGATGCGCTCTGAGCGTCCGGATGTCGAGATTGTGAATCTCGATTTGCTCACTTACGCAGGCAATCTCGAGAACCTGAAATCGCTGGAGAGCGACTCCGGTCACATCTTTGTGAAGGCTGATGTGGCAGATCGTGAGGCTCTGGAGCGAGTCTTTAACGAGCACTCTTTCGCTGGCGTCGTGCATTTTGCCGCGGAGAGTCATGTCGACCGTTCGATCCTCGATGCCACGCCCTTCGTCCGAAACAATATTCTCGGTACTCAGGTGTTGCTGGATCTCGCACGCGCGCACTCAGTGCCGCGCTTCTTGCAGGTGTCTACTGACGAGGTCTACGGCGCGTTGGGCAAGACAGGGCTGTTTACCGAAGAAACCCCCTTGGCACCCAACTCGCCGTATGCGGCAAGCAAGGCTTCGGCGGACATGTTGGTGCGGGCTGCTTTCAAAACGCACGGATACAATGCCGTGATCACACGTTGCTCCAACAACTACGGAGCCTTGCAGTTCCCTGAGAAGCTGATCCCGCTCATGATCGCGAATGCTGTCGAGGGTAAGCCGCTCCCGGTCTACGGAGACGGCATGCAGATCCGGGACTGGCTGCACGTCTCGGATCATTGCAGCGCCATCTGGACCGTGTTCGAGCAGGCTGCCGCCGGCGCCATCTACAACATTGGCGGCAACAACGAATGGGCCAATATTGATGTGGTCAAGCTCCTCCTTTCGATTCTTGGTAAATCAGAAGACCTAATCGAATATGTCGAAGACCGAGCCGGACATGACCGGCGCTATGCCATTGATGCCAGTCGGATCAAGGCAGATCTGGGCTGGGAGCCCCGCAGGCGCTTCGAAGAGGCCCTTCCCGAGACTGTGGCGTGGTATCTCGAGCACCAGGGTTGGTGGGAGCGAGTCCGCTCTGGGGCCTACCGTGAGTACTACGCGACGCAATACGGAGGGCGGATCGGCGTTTAGGCTGGATTTTTTCGGACCAGCGACCGATATCCCCGTAGGACGTGAGAGAGTTCTCGTTTGACCGGAACTTCTCTCGACTAACTCGGTTTGGCTTCCATTTGATCGGCTATTGAAAGCCGATTCGCAGGAGAGCGCTCGATGACAGCTGCAGTTCGCCTCGGCGTGTGCGTGCTTGCCCTCATGGTGGGGCTGTGCCAGCCCGGTTGCTCGTCTCCAGACGATGCACGGGTCTTGCAGGTGCTCAATCAGCGGGGCTTCGGTCGGCCTACCCAGGATGCCAACCGTCAGTACTACATCGGTATTGCTGACGGCATTGTCGTCCAGAGTGAGTTCTATCCGGAAATCAACGGAGTCAGCGAAACCGTTCGTATGGATGGGACGATCACTTTGCCTGACGTGGGAGAGGTGTTTATCAATGGCCTGACGCCGGATGAAGCGACGGAAGTCGTTCGCCAGCGTTATGACCATGTTCTCACCGACACCTCAAACATCGTGATCCGTGTGTCCGCGATTGCATCGAAGCGGTACTACGTCACGGGGGCTCCGCCGCTCCCGGCGCGGTCGGTGAACTTCAATGGCGACACGACGCTGATGGATGTCGTGGTCGGCGCCAACATCGAAGATGTGATCATTGATACAGACAACATTCTGGTCATTCGAGGCGATCCCGAAAACCCACTGCGGATCAGTTGCGACTACGACGACATCGTTCAGGGTTACACCCGCGACAATATTTTGATCCGCGAGAACGACATCATCTACCTGACGCCAAACTTGCTGGGTTATTTGAAGTGGGGCGTCGCGGCAGTCCTCTCGCCACTGCAGCCAATCCAACAGCTTTTCTTTGGCGTGAACAATGTGGTTTCTATCAGCAGCAGCTTCGGCGAGCCGGCTGGCAATAGGAACTACGGCGGCAACAACAACTTCAATAGCTACAACTGATTTTGATCGACCATGGCTCCGAATAACGAAACGAACGACTCGGTTGAAGGCCCTGACTCACGTGAGGTGATTCAGGAGGTCCTCGGGGCAATCCGCCGCAATCTTGTTCGGGTTGTCTTCACGACGCTCGTGTTCTTGATGCTCGGTATCGGCTTGACCATGGTCTGGCCGAGCAAGTTTGAGGCGGCAACCGATTTCCGCTTGAATGAGCGCAAAATCGTTATTGATGCTGCTGTTCTTGGAGACCTGGAAGACATCTCTCTCACGCGTAAGCTGCAGTCTCTGAAGAATGAGCTGAAGTCTTCGAAGCGTATCAGTGACGTGATGGACGAGTTGGCCTGGGTTGAGTGGTTGGGGACGCATGGCCAGCCCACCAAGCGCCGGGCGCTCATCGAAAAGATTGCGGATAATCTCGATGTTGAGATGTATGAGGATGTGACCGGCGCCATCAACGTGACGTTCGCATTCCAGTGGACATCGCCTGAGAAAGCCGCGGCTTTCGTTAATCGGAAGCGCGATGCCTGGATCAAGCTCGTTCGCGATGCGTATCGAAAAGGTGTCGAGCGAAGAGCAAGTGAGTCTGAATCCGTGGTCCTCGAGCGTGAGGGGGAATTCGACGCAGCGCTCGCAGCTCGCCGAAAGTACGAGCAAGAAAATGACGTGGCCAGCCTGCTCGACGCGGAAAGCAACCATGACCTCAAGGCAGATCTGCTGATCAAGCTCAGCCAGGCGCGGGCTCGACTGGAAACCTCGGTGACGGAGATCGAGATCCTGAAGGCGAGCCTCTTGACCACGGACAAGACGAGAGAGGTCCTCATGACTCCGGACACTCCGGAGCAGGGCGTGGCGCTCCTCGCCTTGCAGGAGGCCGAGGCGGCCCTCAATGAGGTCAAGCTCGGCTACAAAGAGAATCACTGGCGATACAAGCAGGTCTCGGCTGATCACCAGAACGCCAAGGATGGGTTGGTGGCAACCGGTGCATCTCCTGAACTGAAGTACACGACGATCACCAGCGAGGATTACTTTCAGATCGCTCAAGAGCTCCAGGCGAAGCAGGCCGAGGAGCGAGAGGCCGTTGCACTTGTGAACACGTATGTGGCGGAATTGAATGAGGTCAATGGCCGCCTGGGTCGATTGCCTCGGGTTCAGATGGACCTGGCTCGGCTCAACGCGAATGTTAAGAACAGCGAGGACTTGCTGAAGGAATCACGAATCCGGGTCCAGCCGCTGAAAGATCAACTGCGCGCCTTGCGTAGCCAGACGAGCATGGCGACTGGTTCCGCCGGGCTCATCGCCACGGGGCCTTTTGAGATTCTGGAGCAGGGTCTCGAGCCAGATGACCCCGTGCTGCCGATCGGTGCGGTGATCATGGCCCTTTCCTTGTTGATGGGCGTTGCCGTGGGACTGGCGGGACCGGTGTTGGCCGAGTTGACTCGCAGTTCGTTCGGGAGCGTCAAAGAGGTCTCTCGGTCTCTTGGAGTTCCGGTACTGGGTGCCGTTGATTTGATACTCACTGCCCGCGACGTTCGTTCGCGTAATGTTCAATCCGTTCTGACTCTCGCCACGATGGTGCTCGTGCTGCTTGCTCTGGCCTCGGTGTTGTACATCTACAGTTTCCACCGTGATGTGTTTCCGGCGACGGTTCAGCGCGCCCTGCAGAACATGAGCATGGCGCTCACCTAGGAGCGCGTCCTCATGGAGGTCCTGTTCGTGGCTCACAGGGCGCCGTTCCCTCCTGACAAAGGAGATCGGCAGCGTGGCTGGCGTCACATCGAACGCCTTGCCACTTTGGGTCCCGTAGATATTGTGGCGCAGGCCGATTCAGAAGCTGATGCTGAGGCTGCACGTATTGGACTGTCTCAGGTGTGCCGTGAGGTGCATGTGTTCAACCGCCGCAAGCTAGAAGCCTTTGCGCATGTCGGCTTGGCTTTTATGACAGGAAAGAGCCTGACTGTTGGCTGGCACAAGGACGCCAGGGTGAGTCGTGCTCTGCGAAGACTGCAAGCTCAGCACTCCTATGACATTTTGTGGAGCTATTCCTCCGGTACGGGGCCTTGGCTGACGCCGGGGGCTGGCGGCTCCTTCATCATGGACCTGTGCGATGTTGATGCGCTGAAATGGAAGGCGCTTGCCAGGGATATGAGCGGCCCGCGTTCGTGGATTTATGCGCTTGAAGCTAAACGCTTGCTCCCCGTCGAAGTGGCGCTCGCTGAATCTGCAGATGCTTGTCTCGTGAGCACACACCGAGAGGCAGAAGATATTCTCAACCGAGGGCGACCACGCCGTCTCGAAGTACTCACTCTGGGTTATCCGTGGGAGGAGTTCGAGGGCATGCCGCGCCCCTCTGAAGCCGGTCCGGTTGTGGGCTTTCTCGGGCAGATGGATTATCACCCCAATGT
>JAQWOM010000022.1 GCA_029245865.1 Planctomycetota bacterium | reverse complement strand
CGCGAGGATCCTCTCAAGCAGCCACACATCGTTGTCGTGCTGGTGGATCAGCTTCGCATGGATTCCATGGAGCGCTGGGCGCCGAACATGACGGCGTTAGGGAAACGAGGCGTGTCTGCAACTCACATGCGTTCGGTCGCGCCCTGGACGTACCCTTCTGTGTTGAGTCTCTTCTCGGGGCTCTATCCCCAGCAGCACGGCGCAGATGGAGAGCACGACAGCAATCAACTGCGGATCTTTGATCCAGACGTTGTTCTGTTTCACGAGATTTTGCAGGACAACGGGTACGAGACTGCAGCTTTTGTCACCAATCCCTTTCTGCACAACTGGAACAGTTTTCACGAAGGTTTTGACACCTTTGATATTCACTTCATTGGCAACAGCCACGGCGTGAGAGGGAAGCCGAAGAAGGTTTGGGGGCCGGACATGTTCGCGGACACTGTGAACATGTCGATCAAAGATCATTTCCTTGAGCGGCCTGTCGAAGATCCGGAGTTCACTTACGTGCACTACATTGATGTGCACGGGCCCTGGGGAAATGCGCCCTTCCCGGGGACCTACGAAGACTCGATTGCATGGATCGACGAGAAGATTCTAGAACTCTATGAGTTCATGAGCGATCGGTACGACGGCGACGTGTTGTTTTTCGTAACGAGTGACCATGGCCAGGCGCTCGACGACGATGAGGACATTGGTGTTGGGCCAGATTGGCGCGCCAACAAGCATTCGGTGTTTGATTTCAACTTGCGGATCCCGTTCTTGCTTCTGCCGAGCAATCTCGTGACCGAGCCACGGGTTCTCACGGCACCGTGCAGCAACGTGGATGTGCTTCCGACCTTGCTGGATTGGTTGGATCTTGACGCTCCTGTGCCATTACCTGGGGTTAGCTTGCTGCCCTCGATTCAGGACGGCGCCACCCTCTCCCAGGATCGGCTGCTTTATTCGCGTACCTCGGCCTTTGGTTCGTCTTCTGACTGCATTGTTCGAGGAGATCGTAAGTCGATGCGATTCTTCGACCCGAGATCCAACGTCAAGCTTGATCAATCGAGCTACGACCTTCTTGCTGATCCTCGAGAAACAGAGACGTTGGGTGAAGATCACTGGGGCTTTGCTTCAGAATTTATTGAAGCTGCGGGGCCCCATGGTGTCGCGTTCAGACCAGTGCTCGAGAATCTTGACCCGAAGGTTCAAGAAGCCTTGCAGGAACTCGGATACCTGAAGTAGCCGGGGTCAGGAGTCCTTCTTCTTGTCTGTTGGCTTGGGCGACACAGCAGATGTTGCCTTGACGACTTCTCCGTCACGCACCATCTGAATCCCGTCCACGATGACTCGCTCGCCTTTGTGCAGTCCCTTGGACACCACGATGGAGTCGTCGTGCGTTGCGCCGACTTCAATGACCCGCGTTTCAACTTTTTCACCAGCGCCAACGACGTAGACAATCGTTCCTTGCTGGGTTTGCATCATTGACTTTTGAGGGATGAGAAGTGCATCCGGATCGGTGCCTACGTACAGTTTTACGGGCACGTACTGGCCAGCGATCAATGCGACACCCCCGTGCTCATTGTGGGGGTTGGGCACCTTGGCGCGGACAACCAGCGAGTCGGTCGTCGGATCGATTTCAGATCCGACGAAGTTGACCGTTCCGCGATGAGCATACGGCTTGCCATCTGGCATCTGAATCTCTACCTGAAGGTTGCCGGCAATCTCACTCGGAACCTTGCCGCGTTGTTGGAGATCTTGGATTCCGAACAGTTGGCGGCGACTCAGATTGAACATGACGTTCATCGGATCGACCTGCACCAAAGTGGTCAGGATGTCTTCGTTCTCCCGAATGAGATCCCCGATGTCTGGTTTGGAGATCTGAACGACACCGGAGAAGGGCGCCGTGACGCGTGTAAATTCCAGATTCAACTCAGCCTGCTCGATGGCCGCCAGGTCGCCCTCGATGCTGGCTTCCGCCTCACCACGTTGCGCAACCGCTGATTCGAGGCGCTCTTGGGAAGCCGAGCCAGCCGCCGCCATAGCCGTGTACCTTCTTTCTTCGGCTTGCTGATAGATGAGGTTGGCTTTGTCAGAAGCGAGTTGGGCAAGGGCGGAGTCGAGTTGAGCCCTGAATGGGCGCGGGTCGATGAGGTAGAGGGGGGTGCCTTCTTTTACGAATTGCCCAGCGGTAAAATTTTGCTCCATCATGTAGCCGGTGACTCTGGCACGGATCTTCGCTTCCGTCACCGATTTCAGTGCCCCGTTGATTTCCATCACGATGGGCACTGATTGCGGAGACACCGTAGACACTGTGACCGAACGGGGCGCACGTTCGTGGGTGGCGACTTCGGGCTTCGAACCGCATCCCACTGGAAGGAATGCCGCGAGAAGCGCTAAGAGAAAAGTACGCGCATGTTGATGGAGCCGTTCGGCGTGAAGAATCTTCATGGAATCTGGTTCGTGGCTATGTCGACGTGTCATGTGGTCGGCCCGGGCGCTGCGGATGAATCGCCCTGTTGGGCGGAAGGCATGTCATTTGATGCGCGGGGAAATCGTTTTTCGCGCAGATTTTGGATCACGAAGTAGAAGACAGGCACGAAGCAAACCAAGATCGTTGAAACGGTCATTCCCACAACGACCACAGTTCCCAGCGAGCGACGGCTGGCTGCACCTGCGCCTGATGCAAACATCAAAGGCAAGGTTCCAAGGATGAAGGCAAAGGCAGTCATCAGGATGGGACGCAGTCGGATCCGAGCTGCGTCCTTGGCGGCCTGCAAGATGCTCGAGCCCGCTTCGCGTTGGTCCTTGGCAAACTCGACGATCAGAATCGCGTTTTTCGCTGCGAGTCCAATCAGCATGACCAACCCGATCTGGGCGTAAACGTCCATGTCGAGATTGCGCATCGTCAGGCCCAAGGCGGCTCCGAGAATGGCCAAGGGGACGGCCAAAAGCACCATGATGGGCATGACCCAGCTTTCGTACGTTGCCGAGAGCACAAAGAACACGAACAACAGCGACAGCCCAAAGATGATGGGAGCTGCATTTCCTGCCAAGATTTGCTGATAGGTGATGCCGGTCCACTGAGACCCGTAACCGTCAGGAAGGGCGGCCTTGGCAACGGCCTCCATGGCCTGGATTGCTTGTCCCGTGCTGTAGCCCCGGGCGGGGGATCCGTTCACCGCGATGGATTCGTAGATCTGGTAGTGCTGCACGTTGTACGGCCCGGCCGTGCGTTCCACGGTCACCAGGGTTGACAGTTCGACCATCTCGCCATTTGCGTTCTGGATCTTTAGCCGGGAGATGTCTTCTGGGTCGGCTCGGGCATCCTCGGTGGCTTGCAGGTAGACGCGGTAGACACGGCCGAAGATGTTGAAGTCATTGACATACATCGACCCCAGATTGATCTGGAGTGTGTCGTAGAGGTCGTTGAGTGAGATGCCTAGTGCCTTGGCCTTCGTGCGATCCACATCCAGATAGAGTTGCGGGAAATTGTCGGCAAAGGTGGTGTAAATGCCCGCCAATTCCGGGCGCTTGCGGGCCTCTTCAATGAAGTTGTTTGCAACATCGGCCAGTCGGGTGGTTCCTTGCGCTTCAAGATCCTGGATCTCCATCGTGAAACCGCCTGTTGCCCCCAGTCCAGGAATGGCTGGTGCATTGGCAACGATCACGCGGGCTTCGGGGACCTCTTCAATGATTTGCTTCTGGGAAGTCTCTATTAACGATTGGAGCCTCGTCGCTGGCTCCGTGCGCTCGTCATAAGGCTTGAGAATGACCCAGCCGACACCAAAGTTGGGCTGTTGGATGCCATCGATGACGTTGTATCCAGGCGCTTCCAAAAAGTCGGCAACGCCGGGCATCGCCAGGACGATGTCTCGAATGCGGCTCAGTGCCGCTTCGGTGCGCTCGACAGTCGCCCCCTCTGGAGTTTCGACGTTGACGATGAAGTACCCCTGGTCTTCTTCTGGCACGAAGGCTGTCGGGATCGACATCGTGAGCCAGCCTGCGAGCAATCCGAGACCCAGGAAGATCAGCATGACCAGGATCCACGCTCTTGCCATCCACTCGACTAGCTTGGCGTAACCGTTGGAGACCTTGTCGAAGATGGAGTTGAAGATTCGAAATGGTGCGAATGTCTTCTTGTCTTTTGGCACGGCCTGCAGCATGACGCCGCACAATGCAGGGCTGAGACTCATCGAGTTGATGCCCGAGAGGGCCACGCTGAATGCGATGGTCAGCGCAAACTGTACGTACAGCAAGCCCGTCATGCCCGGCATGAATGCCACCGGAACAAAGACCGCCATCAGTGCCAGTGTTGTCGCGATGATGGGCCCTCTCACTTCCGCCATGCCCGCGGCGGTGAGTTCCTTGATGTCGAGGTCCTCTCCCTGAGCTCCCTGCAGCTTTCGCATGCAGTTTTCGACGACGACAATCGCATCGTCCACAACCAGTCCCACGGCCAGGACCATGCCGAGCAGGCTCAGCGTATTGATAGAGAAACCGAACGCCGCCATGATCGCGAAGGTGCCGATCAACGAAACGGGAATCGTCAGCAGTGGAATCAGAGTCGTTCGCCAGCTTTGCAGGAAGACGAAGACCACAAGGAAAACCAGGCCGATGGCTAGCAGTAGCGTTGAGACGACTTCATGCACGGAGTCCCGCACAAAAGTTGCGGTGTTGTAGGGCATCGACCATTCCAGATCTTCTGGAAAGTGCTTCTCCAGCTCCTTCATCACGGCGATGACATCGGCCTCGAGTTGAAGCCCGTTGGCATCTGCCAATTGGAAGACCGCAAGAGTTGCAGCCGGTTTTCCGTTCAGAAGCGAAGACCAGTTGTACTCATCAGAGCCCAGTTGAACCGTAGCGACATCCTTGACGCGAACGATGGATCCGTCCGAATTCGTTCGGAGAATGATGTCCTCAAACTGTTCGACTTGTGACAGTCGTCCCTGCGTCGTCAACTGGTACTGAAAAGCTTGTCCTGGTGGCGCCGGGGCGGCCCCGATGATGCCTGCCGCCACCTGCTGATTTTGTTCTTCAACGGCTTGCGCCACATCCATGGGCGTCAAGCCCAGGCCAGTCAACCGTTGGGGGTCGATCCAGATGCGAATGGCGTAGGAGACGAGTCCTAGCTCGGCAACCGATGCGACACCTGGCAACCGTGTCAGCGCATTGTTGACATGGATGTCACCGTAGTTACTGAGGAAGAGGTGGTCGTAGGTACCATTCGGTGAAATCAGGTTCACCGCGAGCAGCATGTTGGTGGATTGCTTGGTGACCGTGAGTCCGACCTGCTGGACGTTCGCGGGCAATTCAGCAAAGGCTTGATTGGCACGGTTTTGTGCATCGAATTCGGCCATAGAACTGTCGTAGCCGACTTCGTAAGTGATCGTGATGCTGCTGTCGCCGTTGTTGGTGCTGTCTGAGGACATGTAGAGCATGCCCTCGGATCCATTGATGTCGAGTTCTAGCGGTGTCGTCACCGTGTTGGCGACCACAGAAGAATTCGCGCCGATGTATTGCGCCGAGACCTGCACCTCGGGTGGGGTCAGCACGGGGAATCGCGCTATGGGCAACATCATGGCCGCGATGCCGCCGGCCACGACGAGAATGAGTGCAATGACTGACGCGAAAATTGGACGCTCGATAAAGAAATTCACGGTTGCGTCCCCGCCTCGATAGCCGGATAGAGCTCGTCAGGGTCCGGGCGCGGGTGGCCTAGATCACTTCCTTCTGAGTAGTCGGTGGACAACATGTCGCCCCAGTTCGTGCGTTCCGCCATTTCTTTTCGTGTGCTTTCGGGCACGAAGTCATGCCCCTCTCGAAGTTGCCAGCCTCCGCCCAATGCTTTGTAGGCAGCGATTAAGTTCAAAATTTCATTGGCTTGGCTTTGCACGAGATCCTGCTGGGCTTCGAACAGCGATGACTGCGCGTCAAGCACGCGGGTGTAGTTGGCAGTGCCTTCGCGGTATTGCGAGAGCGAGAGTGTGAGCGACCGTTTTGATGCTTCGGTGGCTACGGTCAGGAAAGTGGCTCGGTCTTGTTCCATCAAGAAGCCGATCAAGGCGTCTTCGACTTCGGCCGCGGCCTGGAGGACGATGTTCTGATATTGGAGGACCGACTGCTGGAAAAGTGCGTCTTCCACACGCACGTCGTTCCTCAGGCGCCCGTAGTTGAAAATATCCCACTGGAAGCCCCCTCCCCCTGAAGCAGTCCAGCTGGATCGCTTCAGCAGGTCGCCCGTGTTCGCGGCCTCCCATCCACCCGAAGCGGCAATGCTGAAGTGAGGATAGAGATTGGCTTCGGCGATGCCGATACGCTCTGCCTGTGCCGCAGCCGTGCGTTCTGCTGCCCGTACATCCGGCCGTCGTAAGAGCAGATCGGCCGGGACGCCTGCAGCCACTTCCTGGGGTGATCGAGGGAAGTCACTTCCTCTTCCCAGCACTTCATCAAGCGAGTGAGGTGGTTCGCCGAGCAGCACGCACAGTGCATTTTTTGTTTGCCGCAGTTCGATTTGCAGCTGAGGAACGAGTGCTTGGCTTTGTGAGAGCCGAGTCAGAGCTTGGACAACGTCCAACTCGCTGACCGCGCCATTTTCAAACTGGTTCTGTGTGAGAGAGAGGACGCCTCGTTGGCTCTCGATATCTTGACGAGCTAAAAGTGCTTGCTGCTCGAAAGCGCGGATAGAGATGTAGTTGCTCGCGACATCTCCGGTCAAAGTGACGAGCACGCTGTCGTAATCCGCAACTGTTGAGAGAAGGGTCGCGTTTGCCGCTCTGGTGTTGCGGGCGAACTGTCCCCAGAAGTCCAATTCCCAGGTCGCGTCCAGTCCCGTCGAGTAGTCGTTGTATGTGCGACTCGGCGGCGGGTCAGAGAGGTTCTTGCTGACTTCTTCTCTCGTGTAGTTGGCGGAGAACTGCTGAACTTGCGGAAAAGACTGTCCAACGGCGATGCCAAGTTGGGCCCGAGCCTGCAGAACTCGTATTCCGGCTTGCTGCAAATCCAGATTCTGTTCGTAGGCTCGGTAAATAAGCTCATCCAGAATCGGGTCTTCGAACCCCCGCCACCAGTCTGCATGAGTCGACGATGCGGAGCTCACGCGCGGGTCGGCACTCTCTTGCCAGTCACTGGCGACTTTGGCCTCGGGCTTGACGTAATCCGGCCCGACCATGCAGCCTGGCGAGGCCAGGACGGCAAAGAGCAGGGAGGGGGCCGCCAGGGCCTGCAGCCAAGAGCTCAGTCGAAAAGTCGGCAGATGAGCTGGCCTGTCTGGATCGTGTGGCACGTCGGTCCCCGGAGTTTGTGCTGCCTCGCGCTTTCTCAAGCGAAAGATGGTCTCCAGATTCGGGGCGTGGGTCAACCAGCCTTGGCTGGAAGAGCCCGCGGCCACCTGAAGTGCGCTTCGCCTGCTCTAGGCCGCAGATCGCCGATCTCGTGATCTGCCGAGGCTCTCTTCGAGGGGGCCCTGCTCCCACGCACGGCCGTTTTCTTGACTGCTATGCTGCCGTTTCCTGAGCAGCCATAGATGTGGATGTGTGGGTTGAGATCTCATTCGCTCAACAAGCTGAGGGTTCTTCGCAGTTCACCACTCGAGTCTCTTCACCATGAATCTCTCAAGCCTTTCTCGCTCGCTCGTAGCACTTGTGCTGTTGACGGCTCCCGCATTGGCTGGCTCCTCCACATACGTCGACACTTTCTCTGGGGGCGTGAATGAGGGGGGTTGGACCTACGGCCCGCCACCGACGATTTCCGGTCCGGGGGGTAATCCAGATGCTTTTATGTCTTCACTCGTGGATACCTTTGCGCCTCAGTTGCGTACGAGCGGAGCTTCTGACTTCACGGGTGACTACAGGTCCAGAAATGTTGTGTCGTTAGGTGTCGATCTGAAGACTTTTGCGACTCAGTTCCCAGCGGCCCGTGAATGCACCCTTATGCTTTCGAACGGAAGTTGTTCCGTTTATCTGCTGGGCATCGAGCAAGTCCCCCAGCCTGGTGCGGGCTGGGTCTCTTTCGACTTCAGCATCGACCCGCACAGCACGGTTCTTCCAGCTGGCTGGGCGCTCAACGGTCTCTGTCACGATCCGAACGCGGCCTGGAATACAGTGATCGAGGACGTGACACAGGTGACGATCTTTTATGGCGACCCCACGTTTTTCTACATCTTCGACCAGTGGGGCGTTGGCGCGGACAACTTGCGGATCACTGCCGAGGACCCGTGGGAAGACCTCGGAGGTGGGACGTCGGGTTTTAATGGGCAGCCTCAGTTGACAGGCCTCGGGCCTCTCACCGCAGGCTCGTCGGTAGGTGTCGAACTGGTGAACGGCCCTCCACTCAAGTTGGCGCTGCTCTGGATTGCTTTGAGCCCCGTGCCCTTTGCGGCACTTGGCGGAACTGTGGAGGCGTTTCCGTTTAACTCGCAACTGCTGGTCGAAACAGACGCCAGTGGCAGGGTGGCTGGAGGGGCCACCATGCCCGCCGCAGCTTCCGGGACCGCATTTACCTTTCAATTCCTCTGTCAGGACCTCTCGACGCTCCACGGACTCACGCTCTCGAACGGAGTGCGTGGGACGGTGCCCTAGTTCGCAGCAGGTGGCGATCCATTCGCAAATCACAGCAGGTGTCGAATGGACCGGGCTGAATGTTCGACTAGAGCTGTTGATAAAGCTCGGGGAGTCGCAGGCGCAACGTTGTCATGAACAGATAGCGGCCGATGCGTCCAAGGCGTGTCGCATCGAGATAAGTGTCTACGAAGGGTTTGAGTCTTCCGTCGACGGAGAGCGCAGCGCGATCTTCCGGGTATTTCAAAAGGATGCGAAAGGAGAGAGCGCGGTGAATCGCATTGAGTGGCATCGGCAAGACCCATGAGTCCTGAATGTCGATGATGCCGAACTCCCCATTCGGTTGGACGATGTAGTTGTCTGTGTGCCCGCCAGCAAAATAGACGCCCCGGTCGTGGAGCAACGCGACGTACCGAGCCAATCGGAGAGCCATCGGAGAGCAGTCATCGGTTTCCGCGAATATTTCTCGCGCCGTACGACCCGCGAGTGGTTCATAGACGACGACATGCAGGTCGCGGTCGGTGACACGTAGAATTTCCAGCAGCTTCGGGCAGTCGATTTCTCGAGCGGCTAGCCGCCGACAATTCACAGCAAATCGTTTCGAGCGCCGCCCAAAGCCACTGAGCCGAAGGCGGATTTTGGAGCGGACGACCTTGAAGACGCGGCCGTCCTCGTGGAGCAGCACCTTCGGGTCGTTTCGCATGCGCCGAACGACCTGACTCTTGGGCTCAAGCGCTTGAATTTCAGAAAAGGGCACGGGCCTCATGGAAGTCAACGGTAACCGCTGGCGCGTCCAAGATCGACGCAGTGATTGCTCACGACTCGGTGAGAGTTTCCCCGATATTCTGCCGAGAATGCACCGGCTTGGCGCCAAATGTGACAGCGTCGATTCTTGGGGCTTTCTCCGGCGAGCTTGACTGTGGGGATACCGGGCGCGATATCCTTGGGGCGTGAAATCAAAGACTCAACAAATGATTCAAGATCTGCAGGCGTGGTTGAAAGAGGCTACGACCTACGACAGCTTCGTCAGCGCCTTGATCTTGCTCCTGCTCGCAGGGCTGCTCTACGTACTGCTCAGGCTGTGTGTTTCGATTGTCTGCCGGCGTCTCGTTAAGAAGACCCGCGCCGGATGGGACAACGCCTTGTACGAAGCAGGGGTCTTGCGGCGCATAACCTTGATCGTTCCGATCTTGGTGATTTGGCAGGGGTGGAGTTTCTTGCCGAACCTCTCTGAATCGGTGTTGTCGCTGCTGAACAGAGTCACTTCTGCCGCGGGCATCGTGGTGGGAGTCGCCATTGTGTCGGCTGCACTCAATGCGGTGGGTTTGATTTACCGCGAAAATGCAGGCGTCAACCGGCACTCGATCAAAAGCTACTTGCAAGTCGCGCGGATGCTGGCGATTGCTTTTGGCCTGATTCTGGTTGTTGCTGTTCTTATGAATCGTTCGCCGATGGTTTTTCTCGGCGGTCTGGGGGCCATGACCGCGGTGTTGGTCCTGGTCTTCAAAGACACCCTCATGGGGTTTGTTGCGAGCGTTCAGATTGCCGGGAATGACATGGTTCGTGTGGGGGATTGGATCGAGATGCCCAGTGCGGGGGCTGATGGTGATGTGATCGATATCGCTTTGCACACGATGAAGGTCCAGAACTGGGACAAGACCATCACCACGATTCCGACATACATGTTGATCCAGGAGTCCTTCAGGAACTGGCGCGGTATGTCAGATTCAGGGGGGCGCCGGATCAAACGATCGCTTTGGTTCGACGTCAATACGATCCGATTCCTCACGGATGAGGAGGTCCAGGGTTTTGGGTCGTACGCCATCCTGCGCAGCTATGTCGAAGGCAAGCTGTCAGACCTTGCGAGCTACAACAGTCAGTCGGGACTTGATCCAGAGATCAAAGCAGATGTTCGGCGCCTGACGAATATCGGGACGCTCCGGGCTTACATCGAGTGCTACCTCAATCAGCACGACAAGATTCACAAAGACATGACACTGCTGGTTCGTCAGCTTCAGCCGACCTCTGCAGGTCTGCCTATAGAGATCTACTGCTTTACGAACACCACCAACTGGAACGCCTACGAATCCATCCAGGCCGACATTTTTGATCACATTCTGGCGCTCATTCCGGAGTTTGATCTCCGGATTTACCAGCAAGAAAGTGACTTCAGTCAGACCAAGGTGACGGGCGGGCATCCAACGAGCGGTTAATTCGGCCCGGGTCTTTGGCGGAACAGGCTCCGCCGCCACTAACGACGGTCGGAGCCTGTTGCCCGCGCAGCGTCCGGTTTATTTCTTCACCAACGTGAAGACACCGGTGCCCAGGTCCTGAACTCCTGCGATCAGACGAAGGTCGCCCTTTGCGACGGCCTCTTTGATCACGTTAGATCGCTTGAGCAACTGCGTGACGGACTTGGCTGCGTTGCACGCTGTTGCTTTCTTGAGTGCATCTGCGTCGGACGGATCGACTGCCAGGGCACAAGGAGACACAATCTGGTCAATCAGGCCTGGAAGTGAGCCCGGGAGGACGCTGGTGTCTTCACGGTGCTCGATCGCAGCACCGACGGCCCCACATTCGCTGTGTCCCATGACAACAATGAGTTTTGTTCCGAGCACCGCAACCCCGTACTCAAGGCTGGCAATGCCCTCCAGAGTCGGGACGTTTCCTGCAACTGCGCAAACAAAGAGTTGGCCGAGCGGCTGGTCGAAGCAGATTTCTGGAGCGACGCGCGAGTCGGCGCAACGAATCACGGCAGCAAAAGGAGCCTGGCCGGAAGCCAACTGAGCTCTGTCAGTCTCGATTGTGTGTGCAGTTGATTGGCCGTTCACAAATCGAGCGTTTCCTGCCATCACCGCGGCGACGGCCTCATCGGGAGTCGATGGAGCGTCTTTTGAAGGCGTTTCGTTGGGAGCAAAGGCAAGGGTGAGTGTGACGAGCGCAACCAGAATGAGTGGCATGGAAGGTGAATCAGTGCGGGAAAAATAAGTGAAAGGACTGGCCTTACGGTTGTTCACGATGAGGCGGCTCCAAGAAAGTGCTCGTGTGCAGGCAATGCTTGCCGGCAGAGAGGCTGTGGAAGGAAGTGAGGGGGACAAGCGATTTGAAGTACTCCTCATGACAATAGCGATCTGATGGAGGAGGAGCCCACACCCAGATTCGGGAGTTCCCGGGAAAGGGTGTTTCTGGTTGAAGCTCAGGTCGTGTTTCGCTCGCGTTCCGAGTGCTAGGGTGGGCAAAGTCTGGTCTAGAAAATCATGGAATCTACTTTGGAAGTCGTCATGACCGACAGAAAGCGAATCGTCATTCTTGGGGCGGGATTTGGCGGGCTCTTTTGTTCGCTCAAGCTGGCAGCTCAGCCCGTTGATGTCATCCTGATCGATCGAAACGACTTCCACACGTTTCAACCGCTGATTTACCAGGTCGCGACAGGGACACTTGACGCGGTGACAGTTGGGCATCCTGTGCGAGATTTGTTGCACAAGCACAAAAACGTGACCTTCCATGTGGCCAAAGTGCTAGATGTCGATTTCGGTGCGCGTGAAGTGCACGTCTCTGGAATGGGACCGGTGTCCTACGATTATCTCGTTATAGGACTTGGGTCTGTTGCGAATGACTTCGGAATTCCTGGTGTCGCTGACCATGCGTTTCCTCTTTACACGCTTGACGATGCGGTGCGCTTGCGATCGCATGTGCTCTTGGCTTTTGAGGCAGCAGATAAGAATCCTGAGCTCATCGAAGACGGAGAGTTGACCTTCGCCATCGTAGGTGGGGGGCCAACTGGCATTGAGACGGCAGGAGCGATGGTGGAGCTTATTGCGACATCGCTTGCAGAAGATTTCCCCAACCTGGACATGGCGCAGAGCCGAGTTGTTCTTATTCAGCGGGAATCCATGTTGCTCCCACCTTTTGATCCCAAGCTTCAGGCATACGCAGAAGAAACGCTGAAGGATCGTGGAGTTGATCTGAGATTGAACGAAGCGGTTACCGAGGTGAATTCGACTCACCTCGTGCTGGATTCAGGTGAGACGATTCCCGCTCGAACCGTGATCTGGGCCGGAGGATTGAAGTCCAACCCAGTGGTCGAAAAATTGGACATCGACCTCGTGCGTGGTCGGATACCAGTGAGCCCAGATCTCTCGATTGCTGACCACCCAGAGGTCTTTGCCGTAGGAGATTGTGCTGCGGTGATGAGTGAAGACGGTGAGAGGGCATTGCCACAACTCGCTTCGGTCGCGAAGCAGGCCGGTGAATATGTAGCCGGTTCCATTAAGCGCCAACTGGCAGACAAGCCGGTGAAGCCATTCCATTATTCCGACCGTGGCATCATGGCGACGATCGGACGTCGTGCTGCGGTGATCCAGATGCCTGGAGGGCATACCATCACTGGCACACCGGCTTGGGCAGCGTGGGCAGGGGTTCACCTCGCGTTGCTTTCCGGGGCTGAGAGTCGGGTGACAGCCGTTCTCGATTGGAGTTGGTCGATGTTTACTCACCAGCACCGATCGCGAATCGTTCTGAACAGAGACGAAGAAGAAGATCAATCTTCGTGAGGGGGTTGTCAGTCGTCCAGAATGTAGCCGCGCGCCAGTTCTGTATACGCTGCAACTTCCGACTGCACCCAATCTTCGGAGTGACCGAGTTCGTCTGCCAGTAGGCGTCCGACTTGAGGCGCTGCTTCAACAGATGCGCGAGCATCGAGTAGCAAGCTTCGTGTTCGTCTTGCGAGCACGTCTTCGATCGAGAGAGCCATCTCATACCGTGCCGCCCAGACAACCTCCGCACCTCGATAGGCGAGTCGGTCGTGTAAGTTCATGGCGAGATCCGGGCGTTCTTTTGTGAGTGCGTCGAGAGCAGGAGCATCACTCCCATAGAAGCGCTTGATGTCGTCCTGTGGCATGTCCGGGTCGTCCCTGTCCAACCAGCCGTGAAGGTGCAGGTCCTCGGTGACACAGGGCCGTTCATCCAGCACGCCAATCGCCGTGGCGTGGACCATGACGTCTTCCGCCATTTTTCGGTAGGTCGTCCACTTGCCGCCCATGATCGAAATCAGACCTGATGTGCTCACAACAATCTCATGGGAGCGGGAGATCGACTTGCTGCTCGCTTGTGTGCCACCTTTGTGTACGAGAGGGCGCTGGCCGGCGAAAACAGAGAGAACGTCTGATCGCTTGGGATCGCGTGCCATGTACCGAGAAGCATTGCGCAGAATGAAATCCACTTCCTCTGGCAGGGCGCGCGGTTCGAGATCTGCTTGTTTCATGGGGGTGTCGGTCGTGCCGACAAGTACGCGGTCGTGCCAGGGTACGACGAACAACACGCGCCCATCATCAGTGTGCGGAACCATGATTGCGTTTTCGCTGGGCCCGAAAGTTCGATCAAGCACGAGGTGAACGCCTTGGGCGGGTTCGATCATGTCCTGAGCGGAGATGTCATCTAGCTTGCGAAGTGCATCGCTGAATATTCCCGTGGCGTTGACAACGACGTTGGCCGTGATCGAAATCGTGCGCCCTGACTCTTCGTCAATGGCCTCTATGCCACAGAGTTGCCCGTTTGCAGCCTTGCGGAATTCCTTGGCACGCACGCGGTTGGCCACGCACGCACCTGCGTCGGCAGCCGTTCGCGCGAGAGTGATGGCCATGCGTGCATCGTCAAATTGACCGTCGTGATATTGAATGCCGCCATCGAGGCCTTCTTGGTGGACATTGGGTATGGCTTCAAGAGTCTCCTCGCGATCGAGCATGCGGCTTCGTTCGAGGTTCAGCTTGCCAGCAAGGGCGTCGTAGAGCTTGAGTCCGACACCGAAGAAGGGTCCTTCCCACCACTTGTACCTCGGGACAACAAATCCAAGGCTGCTGACGAGGTGTGGCGCGTTGTGGTAGAGCAGCCCCCGCTCACGGAGGGCTTCCATGACAAGTGAAAAGTCGAGTTGCTCCAGGTAGCGGACGCCTCCGTGTACAAGTTTGGTGCTGCGGCTCGAAGTCGCTTTTGCAAAATCGTCGGCTTCAACAAGGGCTGTGCGATATCCGCGCGATGCTGCATCGACAGCGACGCCAAGACCAGAGGCGCCACCACCTATAACCAAAACCTCGAAGTTCTCGGACTCCAGCCGACTGACCATATCTTTGCGATGCATGACGTTCTCCGTGGAACTGTCGGTGGCTTAGCTCGAAGTCCAATGCAGTGCACGCTCGACGGCAAGTTTCCAACTCGACTGCAACTTCGCGCGTGTGGTCGCATCCATAGAAGGTTCGAAAACTTGGTCGACCTTGCGGTGGCTTTCTAGCGCTGAAACGTCTGGCCAGGTGCCTACCGCGAGGCCAGCCATGTAAGCAGCTCCCAGAGCAGTCGATTCGAGAGTTTGTGGCCGCTCGATTGGAATGTCGAGCAGGTCCGCCTGCATCTGGAGCAGCAAATTGCTTGCAGCGGCTCCACCGTCAACCCGCAACATGGAAAGAGATCGCCCACAGTCTTTCGCCATGGCATGCAAGAGGTCTGCCGTTTGAAAGGCAAGCGACTCGAGGGTGGCGCGTGCGATGTGAGCTTTTGTCGTGCCGCGCGTGATGCCTCCGATGATGCCACGTGCGGTTGGATCCCAGTAGGGTGCGCCGAGGCCAGCGAAGGCTGGCACGACGCGGCACCCACCGCTGTCCGGCACTGATTCCGCAAGAGCATTGATCTCGGGTGCTGTTCGAATGATGCCCAGTCCGTCTCGAAGCCACTGGATCGCAGCGCCAGCAATGAAGACAGCGCCCTCAAGTGCGTAGTGCACGGGTTGATCTCCCAGTTTCCATGCGACGGTTGTGAGTAGTCGGTGTTCGCTTCGCACCAAATTCTCACCTGTGTTCATGAGCATGAAGCAGCCTGTGCCGTAGGTGTTTTTGACCATTCCTTCATGTGTACAGAGTTGCCCGAAGAGGGCGGCCTGTTGGTCGCCGATAAGCCCTGCGACGGGGATGCTGTGTCCCACAATATTTGCATCGCACTCACCGATCACGGCGCTGCTAGAAACGACTTCCGGCAAGACTTCGCGCGGAATGTCGAGCATTTTCAAAAGCTCGTCATTCCAGTCATTTTCGCGGATGTCGTAAAGCAAGGTGCGGCAGGCATTGGAGACGTCGGTGACATGCGCCCGCCCTCCCGTGAGCTTGTAAGCAAGCCAACTATCGATCGTTCCAGCAGCGAGTTCTCCCTTTGCTGCGCGCGTGCGTGCTCCGGGAATATGATCGAGTAGCCACTTGAGCTTGGTCCCCGAAAAGTAAGGGTCGAGGAGTAGGCCTGTGCGCTCATGCACCATGTCCTCCAGCCCTTCGGCCTGCAGGTTCTTGCAGAGCTCTGTCGTACGCCTGTCCTGCCAGACGAGTGCGTTGTAGATGGGCTGCCCCGTCAAGCGATCCCAGAGCACCACAGTCTCTCGTTGATTTGTAATGCCGACGGCATCGATGTTCGAAGGGACGATGCCGGCATCCGAGATCGCACCCTGCATGACCTTGCACTGCTTCTCCCAGATCTCGTCAGCGTTGTGTTCGACGAGCCCTGGCGCGGGGAACAATTGCGTGAACTCTTCTTGAGCAATCCCACGAATTGCACCGTGCGTGTCGAAGATGATGGCTCGAGTGCTGCTTGTTCCCTCGTCGAGGGACATGATGAAATGTTCAGGCATTGGTTGTGTCGCGCGTACGCGGGGCGGGCCTTTGTGATGGTTTGGGCTAGACTCTCTCAGGAGGGCGAGACCTTCTCTCCCGAGAGACACTCCTTCTGGTCGTATTCCAGAGAGCCTAGCGGGTGAAGGGGTGGACAGGCTATTCGAGTTGGCTCTTGCGTGTGTAGAGCGTAAAAAAGAGCGTCTTGTTGCCTCGAGCCGCCGAAGAAGTGCTTGAGCGAAGGCGCGAGCATGTGCAACTCGCTCATTGGGTAGGCTGGTGTTCTGCTCTGCCATGAAACTCGCGCCCCGGCAGCCCTTTCCAGGAGTTCAACGACGAGAATCGCCATGGTTCAGTGCTTGCGATTACACGCATCGGTGAAGTGCCCAGGAGGTAGAGGGAACAGCCGCTTGGTCTCGTTTGTGTTGCAGGCGCTTGTTGTGTTCGTAAGTCTTGCAAGCTGCGCTCCAGGTGATGAAGAAGCGCCGGCCTATCTGCAACTTGCTGAGTTGCCAGTACTGAGTGGCGTCAAGCAACAGCTTCCGTCCATGTTGTTCAAGTGGAACAGTCAGGTCTCGGTGGAGCCGCCTCTTCGCGCACAGGTTGTTGAAGATGGCGATTCGCTCTGGATTGAACGGACGATTTCAGCCAAAAATTGGACTCAGAGTGAGGTCTCTGGTCTTTGGGAGACGCCCGCTGTTCTCGGATCATGGGGTGAGCCAAGCGATGGAAGCCAACCGATTCGCTTGATCAGAGATGGACAAGATCTGGTGTTGCTGCTCAACGACGAGCTCATTGAAATGGTGCGTAAGTCTGAGCGCACATCTCGAGCCGCGGCCGACACTTTTTTTGAGTACCAAAACAAATTGTATGTCGGCCTGGATCGTGCTCCCGAGGCGATGACGCATCGTGTGTTTGTCCGCCTGGATGAGATGGTCGACGGTAGGCGGCGCGTTGAACAACATCGTTTTGCTGGCGATGGCTTTGCCGTGCTGCCAGGCATGAGTGCAGAGATCAATCTGGAAGTTGAAGGAGACCGAGCGCTGCGAGTGGCAACGGTCGCTCAAGGGGGACTCGTCTCGAATTCTGATGCCGGTGATCAGGTGCGCTTTCGCATCAGCCTGGACGGGGTCACTCTTCTAGACCATGAGCAGCGAGCCTCAGAGAGCGGGTCCGTTTTCTGGCACGCTCTCTCTTTGCCAGCTGACGCTCACGGAACGCTGCACCTTGAAGTCGATGGACCTCCATCTCTCACGGCCTTTCTATGTCCCGTCGTAGGGCCGCGTGTGATTTCATCTCCAGATATCGAGACTCGCCAGCCAGTGCTGGAGAGACCCGACGTCATGATGTTTCTCGCAGATACTTTTCGTGCAGACAACTTACAGGCCTATGGCGGTCATAAGAACGTCGCTCCCTACCTCGACGGATTTGCCCGGGACTCGATGCGCTTTCTGCGTGCATGGTCACCTGCGTCGTGGACGCTGCCTGCACATGCCTCGCTGTTTTCCGGCGTCTATCCACTTCAGCATGAAGCTCTCGAGCGTTCCTTTGCTCTTGGAAAAGATGTCGTCACGCTTGCGGAGCAATTGAGGGCAAGTGGTTATCGAACGGGTGCCGTGACGGACTCGTTGCTTGTCTCGCACAACCATGGTTTAGATCAAGGCTTTGAGTGGTGGGACGAGCAAGCAGCAAGCTTGCCAGAGACTCTCGATCGAGTGCGAAAATTTCTGGATGCGGATGATGGACGCCCGGTGTTTCTCTTTGTTCAGACATACGCAACTCATGCACCCTACAGAGTGTCTGATCAAACGCGGGCTGCCTACGCGAAGCAACTCGATCTCACGCACAATGAGCGCGACCTCCTGAGGCATATTCGCCTCGGAAAAGATGCTCTGCCAAGCTCTCCTCAGGGGGTGCGGGGTGAGCGCGCACGTGTCCGTTATCACGAACTGTATCTCGGTTCTGTTGTCGATCTTGACCGAAGCTTTGGTGAGTTTCTGTCGATCGTGGGAGAACGTGGATTGGATCGTAGTGGGTACATCATATTCACCAGCGACCATGGCGAGGCGTTTGGTGAGCATGGGCACCTGGGGCACGGGCAGGGTGTGTGGGAAGAGGATGTGCGGATTCCGTTGCTCATCCGTGGTCCTCACGTGACGCCAGCAGACGTGCCCTACGCAGCCTCACTTGTCGACTTGCCGCGCACCGTGGTAGCACTCACCAAGACAGACCCCGCAAGAGGATGGCTGGGCACCTCTCTCCTGGATCTCGACGAAGACCGGCCTGTCTTCAGCTTTCAGGCTCGAAGGCGAGCAGGGCTTTCGACGCGACTGGCGATGATTCAGTCAAAAAGCAAGTTGATCACCGTTGGCGACGGAACAGGAGTGGGCAGCCTCGAGGCCATCTACGACCTGGATGCGGATCCCGGCGAACTGGAAAACCTGATTGACGACCCACCGGACTGGTTCCAATCCGTAGACAAACGCTTGCGGCCCCTGGCGAGAGTCTTGCTGGCCCCGATCTACGAAGCGGAGTCTCAGGTACTCACCGCTGATCAGCGAGAAGATCTACGCGCTTTGGGATATGCAGACTTCTGAAATCGACTCCGGTCGCACCGGTCTGGTTAGGCGTCCGAGAAGGCGCCGTCTACGATTTCGCGAGCTTCTTGCTGAATCCTTCGCAGGTGATCTTCGCCGAGAAAGCTCTCGGCGTAGATTTTGTAGACGTCTTCGGTGCCCGAAGGCCGTGCAGCGAACCAGCCATTGTCTGTGACGACTTTGAGCCCTCCGACTGGAGCCTCGTTGCCTGGAGCCCGGGTGAGTTTGGCGAGAATGGACTCGCCAGCGAGGCTGTCCGCCGGCACTTGATCTGGTGAGAGTTGCGCAAGCGCCGCTTTCTGTGTCGGAGTGGCGGGAGCGTCTATGCGCTCATACACAGGTTCACCGAATCGGGCGGTCAGTTCCGCGTAGAGCTCTCCTGGGTCCTTGCCCGTGACAGCGGTCATCTCGGCTGCCAGGAGATCGAGAATGATTCCGTCTTTGTCCGTGGTCCAGCAACTGCCATCCATCCTGAGAAAGGATGCGCCTGCAGATTCTTCCCCGGCAAAGCCAAAGCGACCTGTTGCCAGTCCATCCACGAACCACTTGAAGCCAACCGGAACTTCACACAGCGGACGATCCAATGCGGTTGCAACGCGGTCGATCATCGAACTGCTCACGAGCGTTTTGCCGACCGCGGTGTGTTTCGGCCAATCTGGACGGTTCGAATAGAGGTAGTGAATGGCAGTGGCCAAGTAGTGGTTGGGATTCAGCAGGCCTACAGATTTGGTCACGATGCCATGGCGGTCGTAATCGGTGTCGTTTCCACAAGCGACATCGAAGCGGTCCTTGAGTTCGACAAGCCCTGCCATGGCAGCGGGGGAACTGCAGTCCATGCGAATACGGCCGTCTTTGTCGACGCGCATGAACCGGAAGGTGGGGTCGAGGTGTTTGTTGACCACTTCGATGTTGAGCCCGTGCTGTTCGGCGATGGGCTCCCAGTAGTCGAGGCCCGAACCGCCCATGGGGTCGATCCCCAGGTGGAGGCCCGAACGAGCGATGGCCGAGACATTGATAACCCTGGGGAGATCCTTCACATAGGCGCCGACGAAATCGTGCCCGTGCGTTGATTCGGCAGCTGAGGCGCGGGCGTACGACCAGCGGCGGACGCCCTCGAGCTTTCCTTCGAGCAGTTCGTTGGCGCAGTTCTGAATCCAGGTGGTGGCTTTGCTGTCTGCAGGGCCCCCGTGAGGAGGGTTGTATTTGAAGCCGCCGTCCTCTGGAGGATTGTGACTGGGTGTGATAACGATGCCGTCGGCATGCCCACTCGTGCGGTCTCGATTGTGCCCGAGGATGGCGTGGCTGATCACAGGGGTCGGGACTGGGCGGTTGTTCGCGTCCAGAAGCACAGTGACGCCATGCGCTGCCAGAACTTCAAGTGCCGTGCGCCTGGCCGGTTCACTGAGAGCGTGGGTGTCGGCACCCAGGAAGATCGGTCCACTGAGGCCATGCCCTTTTCGGTAGCGCACAATGGCTTCAGTGATGGCTGCAATGTGCCATTCATTGAAGCTGGTCTTGAGTGAGCTGCCGCGATGACCAGACGTTCCGAAGGCGACGCGCTGAGCAGAATCAGCAGGGTCGGGAACTTCGGTGTAGTACGCCGCAAGAAGCGCGGGGACATCCACAAGAATGTCCTCGGGTGCAGGCAGGCCAGCAAGAGGGTGGGGGCTCACGGGCGAACTCCATGCAGGCAACAATTTTTGGACGCCGTGCGGCAATCACACGATGTGCTGCGACGCCCACATTGAGTGGTTAGGGTGAGATCTTGGCGCTCATGGCACCAGAGACTTGAAGCAACTGCGAGTTCACTTGAGCTTG
>JAQWOM010000021.1 GCA_029245865.1 Planctomycetota bacterium | reverse complement strand
AGAACTGTTCCCAGTTGATGCGATTGCTTGACGCATCCCACCTAAAGCCCCAAGGGGTCTTGCTCGGTGATTTCTGGGGGCTTCTTCCAGCCACTCAGATGGCGAGAAGCAGATCTCGGACACTCCTGTGAGGAGTTGGTCGCGGGGCCGGGATTCGAAACTTCGCCCTCCAAACCGAAACTGCATACATTCTCGCGAGCGCTCTATATCCTCAGGGCATCATGAAACCGACAAAGATCTTCACGCTGTGCCTCATCGCAGCGATCGTCTTGTTTCTCGCGGATCGCGGTCTCGAAGGCGCAAGCGAGGGGCCAGGTCTCAACAAGCTTTTCTCCTTGTGTGTCCTGTTCGGCGTGCTGCTGCAGTTCGCAGTTTTCGCGAGTTCTGGAGCCTTGAGACTGCGTCGGCTCAGCTTGTTCTGGATGATTATCGCGCTCGTCCTCGCATCGGGCGCCGGTGGCCTTCCGTTTTTTGATCTCTCGGCGGTCTTTTTCGCGGGCTTCGCATTCTCGTTTGTCCCGACGGAACCTTCGGCTTCGACGGATTGAGGGGCCGTATGTCCTTGCGCGACAAATCCAGGAGCTCCTCGACATCCCTGATGTGGGCCGCCGTGCTTCTCGCGGCCGCACCGCTCAGCAGTCAGATCGCCGAGGAATCGCGGGTCGATGCGGCAGTGGCTGCCGCTCTGGAGCAGCAATGGCTCATGGGTGGTTCCATCGCCCAGCTCACACCCGAGGGCGCGTCAGTCCACGGCTTCGGCCGCCTGAGCCGCTCCGACAGTCGCACTCCTGACGGCGACACCCTGTTCGAAATCGGGTCGATCAGCAAGGTCTTCACCGGCCTGTTGCTGGCCGATGCCGTGCTGCGCGGCGAGCTGTCGCTGGACACGACCGTGGCCGAACTGCTGCCCGAGGGAGTCGAGCTGGATGTCGTCGGCCGCCCCATCACGTTGCTCGATCTTTCGACGCACACCTCTGGCCTGCCGCGCATGCCCTCCAACATCGCTCCGGAAGATCCAGCGCGACCGTTCGAAGGCTACGACGCCACCCTGATGCTCGAGTTTTTGGACGCGGTCGAACCCGAGCGTGCGCCGGAGGTGGCCTACGAGTACAGCAACCTCGCGGTGGGACTGCTGGGATGGCTGGTGGCGCAGAACGCCGAGAGCGACTACGAAACCTTGCTCAAGGAACGAGTCCTCACGCCACTGGGCATGCACGACACCGCGCTGAGCCTCGGCCCCCGCCTGGCCGCGCAATTCGCGCCACCACACGACACCGATGGCGAGTCCAGCGCCTCCTGGGGATTGGGTGTGCTCAAGGGTGCCGGCGGCATCCGTTCGAGTGCCCGGGACATGCTGAGATTCGCGCGCTTCGCCGCCGGTGAGCTCGAGCCCGAGGGCAGCGAGACGCTGACGGGGGCACTGGCCCTCTCCATGATTCCTCGTCGCGCCGTCACCGGCGATGAACGCATGCGCATGGGGCTCGGGTGGCACATCAACATCGACCGCGGCGTCTGGTGGCACAACGGTCAGACCGGTGGCTACCACGCCATGCTCGAGGTGCTACCCGAAGAGGGCGTGGCGGTGCTGGGCTTGTCCAACACGGCGAACGGCGTGATCGACCAGGTGGTCGAGGGTCTGGTCGGTGAATGGCTCGATGGCGATGCGCTGAACATCAGTCTGCCCGAGTTTCTGCACGTGAAGCCCGAAGGTCTGCAAAGACTCGTCGGCCGCTACGGAAACCCGCTGCTCGGCGTGCTCGTCGTGACCCGCAAAGCCGATCGCCTTTACGCCCAGCTGAGCAACCAACCGGCCTTTCGGATCTGGCCGGAGAGCGAGCGCCGTTTCACCTACCGGGTGGTCGATGCCCAGCTGGAGTTCGACGCGGGCGATGACACAGCGCCCCGCGGCGTCGTGCTCTTTCAGAATGGTGGTGAGATGCCCTTCGAGCGGATGAGCGACGACGACGGCTGAACCGCGACGCGTCCCGCGGCCTCAGCGGATCTGTTCCCGAACCCACTCCATGGCCGTGTCGCGACCGATGCCATAGTCGACCCACGGCCGACCCACATCCACGTCTGGTTCAAGCGTCCGTGGTTCACCCTCCATCAAACGGAAGTATCCCGTGGAGCACCAGGCCTCGAAATCGGAGTTGGGTAGGCTGAACTCCATCGCATTGCCAAAGGAATTGGGCATACCGCCGGTGGCCGTGCCGACCAGGGTGGCTCCGGCGTTCTCCTGCAAGCGAGCGGCCGTATCAACTCCCGAAGAAAAGGTCCTCGGTCCCGTCAGGACGTACAGGTAGTCCAGTTTTCCACGGCGTCTCAAGTCGGACAGCCCGTCGTCGAGCGGATCGATGAGGCTGTTGTTGCCTCCCCCGTTGTAGCGGACGTCGACCACAAGGGTTTCCACATCGTCACCTTCGAGCTTGGCGAGAAGTTCCTCGACCATGGCGTCGAACGGGTACTCGTCGTGGGTCTGGACCGCGTTGTACTGCAGGTAGATCAGGGCGTCCTCGGGTTGATACTCCCACCAGTAAGGCGCCCCGCTTTCGTGAGGCTGCGGATGCATCGTCACCGAGAGATCCTTCACATCCGACAAGATGTGTTGCGTGGAACTGAGGTCGCCCTCCCCGGCGATGAACTCCCGACTGAGCCTCTTGCCGTCAGGCAATTCGAACTCGACCGTGTAGCGATCCGCGTGCTCGCTCAGGCCAAGAGCGTGCAGGATGCGGGGCGACATGAGCAGTCGGGGCGCCCGCAACGCCACCCGATGGGGATTGGCCGCTGGGATCAAGTCGGCAGAACGTTCAATCAATGAACTGTAGTCATGCCCGTCGATGGCGACGAGGCGCGCACCGAGCAGATCAAGATGGTCGAGGGTGCAACCAATGAGAAAGTAACCCTCGTCGAATCGTTCCGCCGGAGCGGGCAAGGCGATGGGATACGCCGAGGTCTCGAAGGCAAAGGTGCCGCAGTGAGCGTCTTGCAACGAGGCCAGCAAACGCAGCAATCCCAGTTGAAAGGAAGCCTCCTCGGCATCGGGGATCGCCGCCCGAAGTTGTTCGACCTGCGCCCGGAACTCGGCCTCGGGAAGGCGCAGGAAGGGATCGGGGTGGATGGCGTCGATGGTCGCCACCAGGTAGTCGAGATCTTGTTCGCGCCGGGCTTCGGGGGTGTCGGCGGGAACCGGGTGGGGCAGGGGGGCGGGCACACCGCAACTTGCCAGACATGCGAGGCCAATGATCCACGGAGTGAGTTTGTGGGTGACGTCCATGCAGCGCTCAGCCAGGTTTGGTTTGAGGAGCGCGTCGCCATCGGCGCCAGAGCGCCAGAAAAATCAAGAACGCCAGCAGCGGTTCGGTCAGCACCTGAAAGTTCGCTCCCTCCACAAGCGGCATGGGTCTGTTGGCCAAGGCGTGCACTCCGACCGCAAAAAAGAGGTTGTTGGTCAGGAGGAAGTAGCCGGAAAGAAACAGCCCGGCGATGAAAAGGGCGGCTTGGTCCTGCCAGACAGCCTCGAACGAATCGTAGCGACCGTTGTAGAGGCGGTTGGGCGCATGCATGACTGCAAAGAGCATCTGCGAAATGATCAGCGCGGCGATCAATGCCGGAACGGCTCGTCGCTTTCCGCCCGCCCGAAGCAACAGGAAGATCTGCGAGATCAAGAACGCTCGAAAGAAGATCTCTTCTTGGAGCGCGTTGCCGAAGATCTGTCCCAGAAACCCTCCCACCTGATGCGTGCTCCATGCCGACGCCCAGGCAACATCTGCTCCTGACTGCAAGAGCTGGACGAGTTGAGCGACGACCCAGACAGCGAGGGTCCAACCGATGCCCGACAGGAGCTTGGAGCGCATCAGGGCCAGGTCATGCCATCCCAGCTTGCCCACCCATCGAAAGAGCGCGCCAATGCCGAGGAAAAACAGGACACCGACCTGAAGGCTTGCCTCGACGAGACCGTGCGTCACCCCATCGATCGGTCGTTGCCAGTTCTGCTCGAAGAAGATCTGGTTGGCGAAAACGAGCAGGGCCGCGTAGGCGACGAACGCGAGCGCAACGAAACCCCAGGACGTCGCCTTGACAGAATTCAACCAGACCATGAAGCCGAGAGTACCAAGCAATGGCGGTCTCTCTGGCCTGCCCCTGCCGCCAGATCTCGGACACTCCTGTGAGGAGTTTGTCCCGGGGGCGGGATTCAAACCCGCCGACACCATGTCGAGACTGCTTGTTCTAAGCGACTCTCGACCAATCCAAGCCCGTCACCTCGACGTCACAAAGATCGGAGCGATTGTCGGTAGACTGGGTCATGTCGAAAGACGGCAAGCATCAACCGAAAGCCCTTCGCGGAGAACGCCATGTTCGCTTCCATCAAACGCACCCTGCGGCATGCCATGAGCCTGCTCTGCCTGGGCGTCCTGGCCTTCAATGCATCAGCTGCCGAGATTCAACAGAAAGGCAGCCACCTTCGGATTCAATTCGACAAGGACATTGAGGGCACGATTTCGATTCAAGGAATCGGCCTTAACGACGTAGCCGTGCAAGTCAATGCAGACCCTCCGACGGCGTTCACCAACGCCCTCAACATCTCCATCAAAGGGAGTGACCAGACTGACACTTTGTATGTTGTCGGCAACGTCGAGATCCAGGGCACCCTCAAAGTGAAGACTGGTGCGGGCGACGACTCAATCTTCATCTCGGGTGCCTTCGCCAAGAATCTCAAGGTCAACCTCGGAGATGGGGATGACGTCCACTGGGATAACGGCGGTGTCATAGTCGTCGGTGGCAACTACACCATCAAGTGCGGAAAAGGCGACGACGACACCGACATATGGGGGGGCATGTTTGTCTACGGCAACATGTCGATCGACCATGGCCCAGGCCCAGGTCCAGGAGAGGTAAACGCTTCTCTCGGCCTGCACATCGGCGTCAAAACCATCCTCAAAAAACTCAGCATCAAGCTGGCGAAGAACACCGAGCACTGGGCGTACCTCGAGGCTGTCACGGCTCCCAAACTCATGGTTCGAGGCGGCAAGGGCCACAACACAGTGGATCTCAGCGACGATGGCAATAGCTTCGTCAAAACAAAGATCACGAAGGTCGAAGACCTCATTCTCTGAGCCCTTGCTCCACACGGAGAGTCTCCGGGGACTCCCAGTCCGTGTCCCATTTTAGGAGAGATCGCACCCATGACTCTCGCGAGTGCAGCTTCACCATCGGCCGCACTTATCGTCAAGAGATCCATGGGAGAGATTGAGCAATGAGCAAATTGGACAAGACCTCCGACTTCGACAAGCACAAGTTCATGTTCACGGTGGTCACACCACTGGTCGGTGTTCTCTGGCTCCTCGTCTGGCTGATCTCAGCTCCCGGGGAAATCGGTCGATCATGGCTCGTTGGGCCAGCCTTTGGGGGCCTGTGGGCGTGGCTCTGGCAGAAATATGGCTGAGCGGAGATTTGACGTTGTGGGTCCCATCCAATCCCCCTTGCTGCTCCTCCAAGCCACTCAAACCCATGGCGAGAAGCGGGTCTCGGACACTCCTGTAAGGTGCAATCCAGTGGGGTTCTATTGAGATTCAGTGGGGAAAACACACACCCAAAGTGAAGACCCACTCAAAGAACCTGATGAAAACTGAAGGAACGGTACAAAAGTGTGTTCCTGCTGATGTGATTGCTTAACGCATCACGCATAAAGTCCTAAGGATAGAAACCATGAACATCAAGACGCTCACCATCATCTGTATTGCCTCGGCTGTAGCGGCTGTCGCCACCACGTTTATCCTAAAGGCGCTCGGGATCGAGGAGACCGTAGTTGTCGCTGGTACCGCTGGCGGTGTAATTGGCGGCGTCATCGCGGCCAGTATGAGTAAGAAAAAAGATACAGAGTAAGACGCCAATGGTTACCTCGTCGATGCGTAGGTGACCCCATCCCGATGACCCCAATCAGTAGGGAACATCAGCGGAGAATTTGACGTTGTGGGTCCCATCCAATCCCCCTTGCTGCTCCTCCAAGCCACTCGAACCCATGGCGAGAAGCGGGTCTCGGACCCTTTTCAGGGTGATTGGTAGCGGGGGCGGGATTCGAACCCGCGACCTTCGGGTTATGAGCCCGACGAGCTACCGGACTGCTCCACCCCGCGTACCGTTCCTGAGTCCCATCCGGCATGGGACCCGATCAAGGTCGTTGTTCTAGCGAGGTGGGC
>JAQWOM010000020.1 GCA_029245865.1 Planctomycetota bacterium | reverse complement strand
CATGGCGATCGGGAACGCTTTCTGGAGGCGGGTTTCGACGAGTACATCTCGAAGCCCATCGTCGATGAACAGCTCATCTTCGACATCATCGACGGCCTGCTCGGTCGCTCGGAGCAGTGACCACAAACAACGGCTTTCAGGAGGGGCTGAGAAGCTGCCCTGAGACGGGGTAGACTTCTCTCCGCCGGCAACCGAGATCTCCCCTCCAGCCATCGGGCTGACCTTCCGGACACTTCATGAACAGGACGAGTTCCCCCGCTTCTGACCTGGCTCCGATTGTCGAGGACCTCGAACTCGGCGACGAGTCTCTCGACATGGTGGAGTTGCGCTCCGCCCAGCCGGATCAGGCCGCCACGCTCGGCGCAGCCTGCGGAGAAAACCCCCTGCTGGCGGTGCTGCCGGGTTTGCCCGACGACAAACGCCTCGCCGCACTGCGCGATGCGCTCTGGCCGCAGGGACACCTGCTCGCCATCTACCGGATCGACGCCAACGGCCACATCACGCGCCTCGCCCTCAAGGGCAGCGAAACACTGAAGGCCACGACACACGGCCCCGAACGCACCGTGCTGTATGTGCGCAGTCTCCAGCACGCTCTGGGACAGACCACCACCCGCGCCAAGTTCGATGCCAATGCCGAGGGCTGGAACGGCGTGCCGGGCTCGCCGACCTACGGACACTATCGCTGGATGCGCAAACTGCTCTCGGACGTCAGCCAAGCATCCCACGGAGAGCGCGTCCTGGATGCCGGCTGCGGCGCCGGCTGGGTGGGCATCGAAGCCGCTCTCGCAGGAGGCATGGCCTCGGCCTTCGACCCCAGTCCCGCCATGGTGGAGATCGCCAAGCGCAACGCCGAAACACTCGGCGTCGATCTGGACGCCCGCGTGGGCTTCGTGGAAGACGTGCCCTTCAACAAACCCTTTCAGGTCGTGCTCAACTCCGGTGTCATCAGCTTCGCGCCGGATGCGGACGTCTTCATCGACCGGCTCGATGCCCTGGTTGAATCCGGAGGCACCCTGGTCATCGGCGACCTGAACCCCGAGTCACGCGGGTTCGCTCGTCGACGTGTTCGCCCCCTGCTTCCAGCACGTGAACTGAATGGATTGCCTCGCTCAGTTGTTGAACAAAAACTGACTGACCGCGGCTACGTGATCGAGTCCAAGTGGTACTACCAGATCACTTTTCCTCTGCCCGAGTTCATGGCGCTCTCCGAACAACGACTCGGTGGGATCGGCTGCGGACTCGCCCTGCTGAAGAACAAGCTGGCAACGCGCATGGATCACGCCACGGGTTCACACGCCGCACGCTGGTTCGACAGCTGGATCATCCGGGCCCGCAAGCCGGGCTCACCCGGCTGAACCCGAAGCGCTACTCGAGCTCTTCCTGTCCGATGAGTTCGAGACCTTTCTCGGAAAGCGCGCGCACGGCCGCATCAAGGTCTTCCACATGCACGGCAAGCACCGGCGTGTTGGTCGTGGGAGCAAGCAACGAGTAGACGTAGTGCACGTTGAGTTCCGCCAGCAAGAGGGCCGAGAGCACCCGTCGAATGGGATCGCTGTCCATGGATGGCAAAGCGACACCCAGAAGGTCGGACTCGAAAACGCTGTATCCCTCCGTTCGCAACGTCTCCATGGCCAGCCCGGGACGATCGACAAGCAACCGGAACACGGCATGATCCGCCGCCTCGACAATGCTGATCGAGCGGATGCTGAGGCCGTAAGCATCGAGGCAACGGGTGACCTTCAGCAACTCGCCCAGCCGATTGGGGACGAAAACCGAAAGCTGCTTGATGACGGGAGGGCTAGAAAAGCTGCCTGAGTCGAGATTCTCCATGGGCGGCGATGGTAGCCCGTCCGGGACCTTTGTGCGACGAGCCCTTCGAATCACCCACCGTTCTCTGGCCCGATTACACGGTCGAGTGATACGATCCCCCCCCTTTTGGACCTCTGGCCAGAGATCCTCTGCCAGAGACCCTCTTCTAAGGGTGGGTGCCTCCTCGCGCCCTCCCCTCTCTTTCGAAGGACGTTCTCATGGCGGATCGCAAGACGATCGTTGTTCTCGGCTCCGGCAAAGTCGGCCGTCTCGTGACCTGGTTCCTCGCGGACTGTGGCGACTACCAGGTCGTTGCCGTCGACATGAGTGAAGACGCCGCCCAATCTGCCGTGACCGGCCAGGATGGCCAGCCTCTCCCCAACGCGACCTGTGCCGTGGCCGACATCGGAAGCGAACAGGCCGTCGCCAATCTGCTGCGAGACAACAACGCCGATTACGTGCTGAGTTGCGCACCATTCCACTGCAATCCCGCCATTGCCAAGGCGGCTGTCGCCACCGAAACCCACTACCTGGACCTCACCGAAGACGTCGCCGTCACCAAGCAGGTGCACGAGTTGTCCGAGGGAGCGAAGACCGCCTTCATTCCGCAGTGCGGTCTGGCGCCCGGCTTTATCAGCATCGTGGCGAACGATCTGGCCAAGCGCTTCGACAAGCTCGACTCGCTGAAGATGCGTGTCGGAGCCCTGCCGATCCAGCCCCACAACCGCTTGAACTACAACCTCACCTGGAGCACCGAAGGCCTCATCAACGAGTATCGCCACCCGTGCGAAGCCGTCGTCGGAGGCAAGCTGGTCACCCTTCCACCCCTCGAAGACTGCGAAGCCATCACCATCGACGGCTTGGCCTACGAGGCCTTCAACACTTCTGGCGGACTGGGCAGCCTGGCCGAAACCCTTGCAGGCAAGGTGAACAAGCTCGACTACAAGTCCATCCGCTACCCCGGACATCGGGACATCCTGAAGATCCTCATGGATGACCTGAAGCTGCACGACGATCCCGACACCATGAAGATGATCTTCGAGCGTGCCCTGCCCTACACCTTCGAAGACGTGGTGCTGGTGGTGGTGACGGCAGCCGGCATGCAAAACGGCCGGTACTGCCAGGAGAGCTACGTCAACAAGATCTACAACGCCGAGCTGGCCGGACAACGCTGGAGCGGCATCCAGATCACAACGGCCTCCGGCCTCTGTGCAGTGCTCGATCTGCACGCGAGCGGAAAGCTCTCTGCCACAGGATTCGTGTGCCAGGAAGAGGTCGATTTCGGGGACTTCCTGGCCAACCGCTTCGGCAAGCACTACGCCATGGGAGCGACCAAGCCGCCACACGTCGTCGGCTAAAACACTCTGCGGTGAATTCGCGCAGTGCATCAAGTCGCCCGTAAGGCGCGCAGACAACCACCAAACCGGTAATCCAAAGATTGCTGGCAGTGGACGTCAAGAAATTCGAACGGGTTCTCGATGGTGGAGGTCCACCCCTCGGGATTCACACCATGACCCGCAACACCATCCGGCGCTTTGCCGCCCTCCCTTTGACTCTCGCCGCTGTCGGCATCGCCCTCATCGCTCTGGCCATGCTGCCCTCGAGCGAAGCCGAACAGCATGTCGCCAAGGCCGGCACAGCTGCCGAGAGTTTCACTGCAGACTGAGTCTTGCCGATTCCTGCTCGTAGCAGGGTCTCAGAGGCTGTTCAGCGCTCCTTTGCGATTGCCTTCCAGCTAAAGACCGCTGGCGACCGATGAGGTCCACCGAGCAGGACCCTGATTCGGAGTGCCCTGACATGGGGGAAACACGGCTTCTCATCGTGAGCGACGACCAGGCGGCCCAAGGTCTCCTTGGCCAGTTGTGTCGCACACGAGGTTTCGATCTTTCGCACGCCGAAACGGTGAGCCTTGTGCACAAGTACATCGCAAAAGGCCTGATGGATCTCATCGTTCTCGATCTCGACAACCATGACATCGATGGTGTTCGACTTCTGAAAGCACTGGCTGCGGGAAGGCTCAGCGCTCCCGTGGTGCTCATGAGCCACTGCGACGACCGAACCCTTCACGCCGCCCAGCAAGTCGGTATTCAGCACGGGTTGCACATGGGTCGTCCGCTTCTCAAGCCGTTGGACGAATCTGCTTCTGTCCGCTCGATTCTGGATGCGCTCGAAATACACGACCCGGCCATCACTGCAACAGACATTCGCGAGGCCATCCATGGCGATCAGTTGCGTCTCCACTATCAGCCCCTCGTTGACGTAAAGAATGGTCACGTCCGTAACGTCGAAGCACTGCTCCGCTGGGAGCACCCCGACTACGGACATCTCAACCCCGAGCTTGTTGTCAGCCTGGCAGAGAAAAACGGCCTGATTGGACTCTTGACCGATTGGGTTCTGACCACGTCGTTGAAAGCTTGCGCCGAGTGGCGCCGGCAAGGCTGGGATTTTCGGGTCGCCGTGAACATCACTCCAGGTTCGTTGTTCCAGCTCGACTTCGCCGACAGAGTCGTCAATATTCTCAACACCGTCGGCGTTCCGCCGGAGAGCCTCATCGTCGAGATCACCGAAGGCCAGGCCATCACGGAACAGCTGGACGTTCTAGAAACCCTCGCCCGACTCCGGCTCGCCCGCGTCAGCCTGGCCATCGACGACTTCGGAACCGGCTACAGCTCTCTGGGCCGACTGCATTCGCTGCCGTTCACCGAACTCAAGATCGACAAATCCTTCGTCATGGACACCCCTGGTGATCCCCGCCTGGAGATGGTCGTTCGGGCCATCGCCGATCTGGGCAAGAATCTCGGACTCACGGTGGTGGCCGAAGGCGTCGCGACCCGGGAAGCCTGGGATCTCGTGGAATCCATGGGATGTGACATCGCCCAGGGATATTTCATCAGCCGGCCGCTTCCGGCAGACATGCTCACCGAATGGCTCTACCGCTGGGATGTGCCCACCACCGTGGGCACCTCCAAGCCTGGTGAGGCAGCCACGCCTGCCCAGCACCGAAAAAAGCGCAACCCCGGCTCGCCGGTGGCAACGACCAGCCCCACCCGGGTACCCGCCCGAGACGGCTAAAGCCCCCCTCGGGGAAGGCTGCTTCTCCCAGGATCGTCCAAGCAGGGTCGCGATCCGTCCGCCGGGGGGCCAGTTCAGGGTCATACCCAGGCGATCGCGCCGAGATTCTTCTCAGCGCCGAGGAAGTCTGGCGCGTACACCCTGCAAACCATGACCAAGCCCCGCACCGAGACCGAGATCGCTCCGGAGCTGCTGGCAGCCGTCCTCGCGGACGACCCAGCCGCCTTCGATCTCTGGTACCGGTCGGAACACCCCACGGTCTACCGCCTCTGCGTCGGCTTGCTGGCCGAGGCTGCGGAAGCCGAAGACGCCGCGCAGGACGCCATGCTCCACCTTCACGACAAACTCCACCACTTCGATGTCCGGCGCGCCTACGAACCATGGCGCAACACCGTCGTGCTCAACCTATGCCGTGATCGCTTGCGTCGTATGGCCACGCGGCGCGCCGCCGAAAGTGTCGAGCCACTGCCCCCCTACCTGCCACGTCCCGACGAAGTGGCGCACTCCCGAGAGCTCGCTCAGATGCTGCAGACAGCTCTTGCAGAACTGACGCCTCGGGAACGGGAAGCTTTCGTCTTGCGAGATCTCTCGGGCAACAGCACCGCCGCAACCGCGGAAGCCCTGGGTGTCACCGCGGGCACAGTTCGCTCACTCCTGACCCTCGCACGCCGCCGACTGCGTCGATTGCTCGGCCCCCGCCTCCCCGAATACTCGGGAGCGCCCTCGTCCTCATCGGTCGTCGAAGGAGATCGGTCATGACGTCGCACGAACACGATCCTGCTCACGAGGATGGCCAGCCCCAGGAGCCGCTCGACCTGGGCGCACTGCGCGACGCCTTCCACGGCCTGCCCACTCCGGACGCCACCCCCCCGCTCGACGAAAGCGATGCCCAGACGCAGGCCACCGTCGCCTGGATGGTCGAAGCCTTGGCCGCACTGCCGGTGCCCGACGTCCAGGTTCCGAAGCTCAGCGACAAGGCGCCACCTCGCCCCTTGCTCAAACGCCTTCCCGGCAGCCGCCCGAAAACAGCATCGTCTCCCGCGCCCTGGATGCGGCACGCCGCGGCAGCAGCCGTCTTCGCCGCCCTGGCTCTCGCACTGAACTGGGGTTCTTCCACAGCGCGTGTGGATGAGCCTGCTTTTTCCACGGCCATTCCCGGCTTCCGCGAGGCCTCCCCGGGCTCGTCGGGCCTGGTGGCCGTGACCGCCGATCACCTCGAGGTGCGCTCCGGCCCTGTCCGGCTGGTGCTCCTGACACAGGCCTCGTCACCCGCAGACGGGCCAGCCCTCAACCTCCCTTGAACGAACCACCCAAACAGAAGGAACAGATCATGAACATGCCCACGATGACTCTCGCCATCACTCTCGCGCTGGGATTTACCGTCCCGCTCGCCGCCCAGGACACCGACGCCTCGGGAGACAGCGGACCCAACACTCCCCCGGTCGTCTCGGCGACTGAGTTGAAGACCTACTACTTCACACCTCAACACGTGGAGGCCAGCCTGCTGCTCCCCACGGCACAGGAACTCTACGGTCGACGCCTCTTCATCGAAGAGCGCGGAGGGCTCACGGCGATGCCGGTCGACAACCTGCAGCGACTCGGCAACACCATCGTCATCTACGACACCGAGGCCTACGCCCAGATGCTGGGCGAGACACTCCACTCTCTGGACCTCTCCCAGGCCGCGGAAACTGTGCCTGGAAGCAAACCCGCCTCACCTGAGGTGATCACAGAGATCTACAAGCCCACACACATCGACGCGTCGACCGCATCGAGCGCGCTTCGGCCGTTTTTCAGGCAAATCCCCTCGCCGAACAACAGGACGGCCACCCAGTCGAACGTGCACGAGAGCCCGGACCTCGGTCAGCTGACCCTGCGAGACGAGGCCGAGTGGGTGAATCAGATGCTCGCATTGCTTGAAGAGATCGATCAGCCCGAGGAGCAGATGTTTGTGACCTGCCTCGTCATCCAGGGACAGCCGGGAGATCCCGGGGACAGCATACAAAGCGACGGAACGGGTCTTGTCCCGGAAGAGTTGACGAGCAATCTCTCAAAACTCGTTCCCTTCCCTTACTTCTCACTGACCACGATGGGCATGGTGCGTGCCTCGACCTCAGCCAACAGGATCCGGATCACGATGGACGCCCCCTACAACCTTGACCTCGTGGTCAAGGGCTACGATCCCGAGTCCTACAGCTTGACGGTTGACTGCGATTTTCGCGGCGACGAAGGGCAGCAGCTTCAAACGCGGACGACCCTCCGTGCCGGCGAATACACCGTGCTGGGCGCCACCGGCAGTTACTCGCACTTCGTCGTGTTGAAGATCGACCCTCTCAACATGCCTGCGGTTCGCCGCTAAAGGGCGCTGAACCGGAACACTGAGGAAGCATGGCGTCTCGGCTGGAAAAGGACCTCTCGCCGAGACGCCTTCTTTGCTGCCCCCCGCCCTTCGTCAGGCGCCAGCTGCTTTGGCCGCTCGCTTCGCGAGGGCTTGCACGACCTTGAACTCGGCGGCCGTCACCGGCTGCACGGAAAGACGGCTTCCGCGGCGCAACAACATCATGTCGGCCAGCGCAGGCTCGGCGGCCAGCATCTCCCGCGTCAGAGGTGCCTCAAAGGTCGCCACGTGCTTGACGTCCACCAGCATCCAGGTCGGATTTTCCGGATCGGACTTGGGGTCGTAGTGCTTGTCTTTCCGATCGAAGGCGCTCGGATCGGGATAAGACTTCGAGGCCACCTCCGCCAACCCGGCGATGCACATGGGCTTCGCATTCGAATGATAGAAGAGCACAGGGTCACCAACGGACATGTCGTCCCGCATCAGGTTTCTTGCCTGATAGTTACGCACGCCATCCCACATGGTCTTCCGGTCACGCTTCAGGTCATCAATGGAGTAAACATCGGGCTCGGACTTCATGAGCCAGTAACGGCGGCGGGCAGCGGTCATGATGAAGCTTTCTCCCCATCGGCAGGCGTTTCTGAAGACTTGGTTTTCGGCGGCACCAACCACTTGTCGCGGTAGTGCTTCAGCTCTGCGATGGACTCTTTGATGTCATCCAGAGCCCTGTGCCGATCACCCTTGCGAGGTGCGCCGCGGATGGACTGCACCTTCCAGCGCGTTGCGCACTCTTTGAAAGAGCTGACATCGATGCAGCGGTAGTGAAGGAATTCGTCCAACTGCGGCATCTGGATCTTCAAGAACATCCGATCGCACCAGATCGAGTTCCCACACAGAGGCATCGAGGATTGCTTGGCGTGTTCCTTGAGGAATGCCAGCGTTTCCCGCTCGGCATCTGCAAGGTTGATCTGCGAACGACGCACTTCTTCGGTGAGCCCCGACTTCTGATGCATTCCCTGCACGATGGGAATCATCTTGGACAGGTGCTCATCCGTTGTGTGGATGATGATCTGAGGCCCCTCGGCCACCATGTTCAACTGCGCATCGGTGAGCAAAGTGGCGATCTCGATGATGGTGTTCTTCTGGGGATCGAGCCCGGTCATTTCCAGGTCAATCCAGCACAGAAGATCGCTTCTTGCCGAACTCAAGGGCCTGTGTCCTCCGCATGGAACCAACGTTCGAGAACCAGCAGGGTATACAGCGTCTCGTGCGCCGCAACCTTTCCCTCGCGGTGATCACGCAAGAGGCGACCCACCGCGGCAGAGTCGAAGAGCCCGCGAGCGGTGGCTTCGGGTGAAAGCAGGACGTCTTCGGCGTGCGCACCCAAGGGCCCTCGGAACCAGGCATCCAGAGGCACACCGAAGCCCTGCTTCGGTCCGCGGAGGACGTCCTGGGGCAGCATCCGCCGAAGGGCCGTACGCAGCACGTGCTTCGATTGGCGGCCGCACAGCTTGAACCGGGCCGGCAGGGCGGCCGCGTACTCCATGAGTTCCCGGTCCAGCAGCGGAGACCGGGCCTCGAGTGAATGGGCCATCGAATTGATGTCCACTTTCACCAGCACATCGTCTGGCAGATAGTGCGCAACATCCAGGGCAAGCGCCTCGTTGAGCCCCAGAGGCGAGGGGCCGTCGGGCCCGTAGTGCGTGGGGTCTCCCCAGCGTTCCAGGGCCTCAGGTTGGAGCAGTCGAGCCAGAACATCGGGCGGCGTCGCAAGTCGCCATAGATGATTCCGGCTGCGCTCTGGCGCATCGAGTGCACGACAGAACCTGTCCAGGCGAGTCCCCAGGGAACGATGCCCGCCGCCACCGCCCAGCATCGCGAGCCGCCGGGCAAGTCGCACTCCCCCGCGTGCCGGCGCAGCCCAACGGTGTTCGAGGCAGCGAGCCAGGCGCAACGCCTTGTAGCGGTCATAGCCCGCAAAGGATTCATCGCCGCCATCACCGGTCAGCACCACCTTCACATGCTGGGACGCCAGTTGACTCACCAGCCAGGTGGGAATCGAACTGCTGTCCGCAAAGGGCTCGCCGTGATGCTCGACCAGTTGATCAAGCAGCGACACCGCATCCGGAAGCACGAGTTCCTCGTGGTGGTTCGTGTCGAAAAGACGAGCGACCGAACGCGCCCTCCCCGTCTCGTCGTACTCGGCTTCCTCGAAACCAATCGTGAACGTGGAGACACGCCCACCGGAGCGCGCCGCCATATGAGCCACGATGGCCGCACTGTCGAGCCCGCCCGACAAGAGCGCACCTAGTGGCACATCGGACATGAGCCGGCGTTCCACCGCGCGGTCGAGTCGCGAACCGACTTCATCCACCGCCTCTTCGAAGGAAGGTGATGTGGCTTGCTCTGGCCCAGGCACGAGTTGCCAGTAGCGCGTGAGAGATGTTTGACCCCGCTCGCTGACGAGAACGTGTCCGGGTGGAAGCTTCCGTGCACCGCGCCAGATCGTCCTTGGCTGAGGGATGCAACGAAACGCGAGGTAGTCCGCGAGTGCCTGGTCGTCCACGCGCCGATCCAGATCGGGATCGCGTTTGAGCGCGGAAAGCTCGCTGGCGAACGAGAGGCCATCCTTCCCCACGGTGTAGACAAGTGGCTTCTGCCCCACCCTGTCACGCCCGAGAATGAGCCGTTGCGCATGCGCATCCCACAACGCGAACGCAAACATCCCCTCGAGCCGATCCACAAATTGCGGACCCTCTGCTTCCCAGTACTCGCGATACAACGGCAACAGCACCTCGCTGTCGCAATGACTGCTGAACTTGTGCCCGCGAGCACCGAGTTCCTTGCGGAGCGCCTGATGGTTGTAGATCTCTCCGTTGACCGCGACGAACAACTGCCCGTCGGCACTCGTCATGGGCTGCCGGCCGGAAGGGCTCAGATCGACAATCGCGAGGCGGCGCTGCCCGAGTGCGAGAGGGCCTTCGACATTCAGCCCCTGGTCATCAGGCCCTCGATGCACGAGAGCTGCGAGCATCGCGCGGACCGTTTCTTCCGCTGCCGGGCGGTTCGGGTCGAACCAAAGCTTGCCCGCGATGCCGCACATGGGAGAGGCCTGTCAGCCTATGGAGAGGGCCGTCATGCGCCGTAAAACTCGGCGATGACATCAACGACACAGTGTTTCTGCTCGTCCGTAAGTTCGCTGTAGATAGGTATGGACAAGGTTTCGAGCGCCGCCGACTCCGTCTGCGGGAAGTCCCCGGCCTTGAAGCCTTGATCCTTGAGCGCCGGCTGGGTGTGGCACCCGGACGGGTAGTAGATGGCACACCCGATGTCGTGGCTACGCAGGTGAGCCAACAAGGGGTCGCGCTTGTCGGCCGCCACCCGCAAGACGAACTGATTGTAGATGTGGTGCACGCCTGGACGAACCCAGGGAAGCGTCACAGCACCGTCCAGCCCTCGCTCCGTAAACAGCTCTCGGTAGTGCTCAGCATTCTGGCGGCGGGCATCGGCCCAGCTGTCGAGATGCTTCAACTTGATGCTGAGCACGGCGGCCTGAATGCCGTCGAGCCGGAAGTTGCCGCCCAGGATCTCATGGTGGTAAGCAGGTTCCATGCCGTGGTTCCGCATGATCGACATGGTGTGCGCGAGAGCGTCATCACTTGTGGTGACCAAACCGCCATCACCCGCGGCACCGAGATTTTTGCTGGGGTAGAACGAAAAACATCCTGCCGTTCCCAGCGAACCCGCCATCCGACAATCTGCATCCCGTGCCCCGATCGCCTGGGCGGCGTCCTCGAGCACGGGCAGATCATGTTTCGAAGCGATCGCGTTCACAGCGGCCATGTCGGCGCATTGTCCGAACAGATGCACCGGCAAAATGACTTTCGTTTTTTCTGTGATGGCCGCTTCGATCTGCCCCGCATCGATGTTGTAGGTCTTCGGATCGATATCCACGAAGACACAACGCGCTCCGAGGCGCGCAATACACCCTGCCGTCGCAAAGAAGGTGTAAGGCGAAGTGATCACCTCGTCGCCGGGTCCGACTCCCAGGGCCGTCAACGCGACCAGGAGTGCGTCCGTACCACTCGACACGCCCACACCATGCGTGGCACCCGTGTAGGCGGCCAATTCCGCTTCCAATGCCTGGACGTAGGGCCCGCCGATGAACGCGAGCTTGTCAAAGACGCCGTCGACTGCCGTTCGTATTTCGGCGCGCAGTGGTGCGTACTGAGCCTGGAGGTCCAGCAGGGGAACCTTGATCCGGGTCATGGTCATGAATACTCCTCGCACAGATGAGCGACCCAGCGGGTGCGCCGCGCCACCATAGCGCATCGATTCGGTCCAATCGATGTCACATGACGCTGCGGGGACACACCGAATTTCAGAGCGCCTTGAGCCCCTGGACGGAACGCACCAGACGCACCGTTTGAAAGACCATCACGTGACCCTGGCCGGCCGTTTTGACTCGCTAGCCCGTCGCTGTCAGTCATCACCCCGCAGGCGGGGTGGGGTGGTCAGCTGTTGGCGTCGCTGTCGTCGCCGTCGCCGTCAACGCCATCGTCACCCCAGACCATCACCGTCACGAGATCGACGGGTCCCGTCACCACGAGCCAGACGGTCTCGATCGGAATCGAAATGGCGCTCGCAACGACCTGGTAGCCAAATCCCATGTTGCTGCGACCGATGGAGCGGCTGCCGGCATAGGAGAGGTACTTGTGGTCCATGTGGTACTGGTGACCACGGAAGATCTGGTCGCCCGCAGCCGTGAATGGCGAGACCACCGAGTCAAACGCCGTGATCGGCACAAGGCCGATGGTCTTCGGGACGACATTGACCCCGGAGGCGACCCATTTCTCGGTGTCGCCCATGTTGGTGTGCCCGTTGTAGCTGCAGCCGACAGTGCCTGCGAAAAGCACCCCGACAACCACCCATCCCAAGCACTTCTTCATCTGATCGGGCAACACCTGAATCTCCGAGCTTACGTGGCGGTTTGACCTCATACCGAGACGGGGACTCGGAGAGACCGGGGCGAAGTCTAACGGGATGATCCGAGACGCACAAGAAATCCCGGGTCCCGCCTAATGGGGCAAGGCGCCCGCTCTGCTGGCTGAGATAGACAATGGACCACCTTTGGCAACGGAGACAGGGGTCACCGCCCCTCGCGAAGACGGGTCGGAATTAGCGGATAAGACGCCTCGATCCGGTGTTGAGCCCCTTCTCGCCCCAGATGACTCGAATAGAGGTGAAATTCCGTCACGGAGAACGGCCCAGAAACCCAGCCCGCAAGGGCTTCAAGGTAATCGTCGAGGGCCTGGGGAGGGGCTCCCCGAAGCCGAGCCAGGGTGACATGGGGCGACGGGCGGCGTGACTCCCCCAGCAAACCCCGGCGCTTCAGGCAGCGCTGGACTTCTTTGATGAGAGCCAGGACCTCGGTGTCCTGACGGATTCCCGCCCAGAGCACCTTGGCCTGCCCCCGGTGAGGAAAGCGGCCCGCCGCCGCCAACTCCATCAGAAACGGGTCGCCACGGACGCCATGGAGACCTTCCTGGACGGCTGAAGAGGCTGGCCCTTCGACTTCGCCGAGAAAAGCGAGCGTCAGGTGGAACTGCTCCTCGGGGACCCAACGCGCGCCTGGCATTCCACGCCGCAAGCGGGCCAGTTCCTGGCGAACTGCAGGGGGAATCTCGAGCGCTACGAACAGGCGCGGCATGAATTCATCATGCCTTGGGCAGGGTCACGAGCAGAACGCTCTGCTGCTGGACCGCCTGCAAGTCGTCGCCGGACAGCAGATCTCCAAAATCAACGCTCAACTCAAGCCGCCCGATGGGCACCGGGCGCGCTCTACTTTCCGACGGAGAGGACTGAGAAAGCAGGGTCGTCAGGCGCAAAACCCCGTTTTCAATCTCCAGTTCAACGTCACCAACCGCACTGCCGGGCAGTTCAAGAAAGAGCCGGTAGTCCGAGGTTCGCTCGATCAGATCGACACGCGGACTCGGGAGTTTGCCTGGCAGGCGGTTGGACATACGTCAGAGTTTGCGGAAAGAGAGGGGAAGAGGAAAGGAAAGCTTATTGACCCGCACTACGAACCGGAATCCGGCGGGGTTTGACCGCTTCGGACTTGGGCAGAGTGACGTGCAGCACGCCCTGCATGAGTTCCGCCGTCACGGCTTCGCTCTGCACCTCGAAAGGCAAGCGGATCCTGCGTTCAAAACGACCCGACCGCCATTCCTGGTGGTGCATCGTGACGTTCTCGTTCGACGTGGCCTTGCTCTCCCCCTTGTTGTTCTCGTTCTCACCTTTCAAGGTCAGTTCATCGCCAAGCACCGTCAGTTCGATGTCCTCGATGGCCAGACCCGGGAGTTCAGACTCCACGTGCACGGCCTGGGCATCGGACCAGACGTTGATCAGGGGGCTGGACGAGGACCGGCCATCACCGGCAGTTCTCGCCGAGAAAAGATCTTCGAGAAGGGAGGGGATCGGGCGAACGAAGAGCGAGTTGTGGGGCCAGCGGGCGACCGAGGCCTTGTTGTGAGTGTTCATCGGAGACTCCAACGAAAGAGAGAGGCTGAATCGGATGCCGGCGCAGGAAGTGCGTCGGAGGACACCGAAGACTGTTGCAACGGCCGTGCCAACCAAGGCCCTCGACCTCGAGAGGCCCGAATCGGTGCTTTCCACGCACTCCGCCCCGGAGGTCCTGCTCCAGCCGCCTCGTGACCTCCTCAGGGCGCCGCCATTTCGGCGCACCGTGGAGCCATTATGGCAGGCAGTTTACGGCAGCTGCACCGGCAGAATGTCCAGAACCCCCGTCGCCCCGGTGGTCGAGACCCCTTCAGCAGCCAGCAGGTGCTCGCCGGACGCGAGTTCGGGCAGCCGGCCGTGCAGCGACCAGCCGCTGTGGGCCCAATCGGGTCGCCCTTTGAGGCGGGCCACGTCCGCGCGCGGAGCCTTCACCTCCACCGAGGCCACCTCCTGCCCGTCCACGAGCAAACGCACCGACTGCATGGGAACCCCCCGCCGCGAATCGGCCGCCCAGCCGTCGATGGCGAACTCACCTTCCTGGATCTGAACGCGATCGATGACACCCTGCACGAACGACACGTTTTGCCAGGCACTCAGGCCTGGCAACGCCACGCGGCTCACCACGTAAAGGTCCTGCAACATCCAGAGATCCCGTTCCACGAACGCGATGTGCGCGAGGCCTTCTTCTCGCGCAATCTCGCGCACCATGTCGGGGGTCACGAAAGCCGAACCGTATTCGGCACTGTCCAGATTCAGACTTTCACTTTGCGGGACAAACGTAAAGCCCGAGGGATCTTTCGCAATCTCGGGCACAGCCTCTGGCCCATGAGCTGAAAACACCAGCACACCGCGAGGAGAAAGCAGTCCGTACAAACTCTGCAGCCATTCCCCAAATCGCGCTCGAGGAAGATGCGAAAACAACGAGCTGACGAGAATGACGTCAAAGTCTGACCCGATGTTCAGGCGTGACGGATCAGTGCACGAAGTACGCGCATCGACACCCATCGTCTGCCCTACGAACTCGACGGCGGGCTCGAGAATCTCCACGGATGTGATGTTGGCAGCCGGGAGTTCGCGCACGAGGTGTCGAGTCACCCGACCATAACCGCAGGCCATTTCCAGCAAGCGGTCGCAGCCGGCGAGCGGTCGCCCCGCAGCATCGAGCATGTTTTTCAGCGCATGCACGACCTCCTGCCCGTCGCGGTAGTACTGGAGTCGAGACCGACCCGGATGTGCAGCCTCGGCCAACCGTGCGGTATGAAACATCTCGTCGTCGGGATGGATGCTCTCCTCGAGACCCTCTGCAAGTCCCTCGATCTCTAGAAAAGCCCGACCAATTCGACGAGACAGTTCGGAGTCGGTCGGCATGGAGTTCATGGGCGCCTCCCCGTGACGGGTCAGCTCTCCTTGAAGAGGTGCACATCACGCTGAGGAAAGGGAATCGAGATACCCTCCGCATCAAAGCGCTCCTTGACGGACTTGGTGACGTCGCACTTGACGCCCCAGTAATCCGACGTCTTCGTCCAGGGCCGACATACAAAATTCACCGAAGAGTCAGCGAGTTCCGTGAGCCTGACCACGGGCGCAGGATCTTTCAGGACAAGTTCGTGCTTCGCGAGGATGTCTTCGATGATCGCGGCTGCCTTGTTGATGTCATCTTCGTAACCAATGCCAAAGGTCAGGTCGATGCGACGCGTCTCCTGCGCAGTCACGTTTCGAATCACGCCTCCCCAGATGGAACCGTTGGGGATTGTCAATTTTTGGTTGTCGGTGGTCAGCATGACGGTGGAAGCCAAGCTCATGGCATCGACCTTGCCCGTATGCCCTGCGACTTCGACAAAATCGCCGACGTCATATGGTCGGTACAAAAGGATCATGATGCCCGCCGCAAAGTTTCCAAGTGTGTCTTTCAGGGCGAAGCCAACGACGAAGCCCACCACACCGACTCCCGCAAGCAACGGTCCGACATCCATGCCCAGTTGACCGAGCCCCATCACGAGCCCGATCAAGAACACGACTTTGCGTGTTGACGTGACGAAAAACTTTATCAGCAACTCACTCGCGCTTAGCTTGCCCGCCTTGAGCGCTCGGCCGACCACGTTGCCAAGGACCCTTCCCAAGATCTTCGCGGCAAACATGATCAAGATGAAGACGATCACGTTGACCCCGAAAGCGAGGCCTCGGTCAGGGTCCATCAGCCACTCCATGACGGCTTGCCCAAAGGACTCAAGCCGTGAGTGAGTTTTTTCGCCTCCCTCATCCAGCACCACGACCGAAGCCCCCAATCGAGAGGCCCAAGCTGAATACACAAGAACAGCGCATGGATTCATGACGAATTCCTCGAAACGGAAACGCCCGTAGAAATCGGGCCTGATCAGTCTCTGGCACCCCCACGGGTGACCTGCGAACGACCTCGGAACGCCGCCGCAACCCTGGAAGCGTGACCTATGCGCCGGTGACCGTGCAACGCCTGCCCCGAGACGCTCTTCCTGCGGGGCCTACGAACCCTTGGCCTGGTTTGCGACGGCCTCTGCAGCCCGTTTCGCCGCCTCCGGATCACCCAGGTAACGACTGCTGATCGGAGTGAGGTCGTCTTCGAGTTCGTAAACGAGAGGAATCCCGGTGGGAATGTTGACGCCCACAATCTCTTCGTCAGAGATGCCATCCAGGTGCTTCACGAGAGCGCGAAGGCTGTTGCCATGAGCTGCGATGATCACCCGCTCTCCACTCTGCACCGCCGGAGCAATGACATCATTCCAGGCCGGGAGAAAACGCTCCACCGTGTCCTTGAGACACTCCGATCGCGGAACGTCAGCCGGGTCTAAAGCGGCGTAACGGCGGTCGTGCCCGGGCCAGCGTTCATCGCTGAGATCCAGTTCGGGCGGCGGCGTGGCGTAGGAACGCCTCCAGACCAACACCTGATCTGCGCCATGCTCCGCAGCGGTCTCCGCCTTGTTGAGTCCCTGCAGCGCACCGTAGTGCCTTTCGTTGAGTTGCCACATCCTGTGTACAGGCAGCCACAGGCAGTCCATCTCATCCATCGTGATCCAGAGCGTGCGTATGGCGCGCTTGAGAACCGAGGTGTAGGCCACATCGAACTCGAAACCTTCTTCTTTGAGCAAGCGGCCCGCGCTCTGCGCCTCGCCCACTCCCTGCTCGCTGAGATCGACGTCGTGCCAACCCGTGAATCGATTCTCCTTATTCCATTCGCTCTGGCCGTGCCTGAGCAGGACGAGGGTCTTCATGGGTCGTTGTTCCTGGTTCCGAGGAGGTGTTCCGAGGAAGTCATGATCTCAACATCTTTCCCTATCAAACCGAGACAGGCGCGGCGGAGCAAGCCGCGAGCCCAGTAACACGAAATCGAGACTTGTCAGACGCCGGACGAGGCACGGATCTGCTTCGCCGTCATCCCGCGGAGCCTGTTCAATTGCCTCTCGAGATCGACTTCAAAAGCCTCGGAATCGACCACCATACGTCGACGCGAAACTTCGCGTCGGAAGGCAGCATTCATCTGATCACGATAAGACAAGATGACTTCGGTCATATCGATCTTGTAAAGCGCGTAGTACGCCTTCTCGATTGGATCATGAAAGTCTTCCCACAGCTTCGCCCCCGAAATGATCTGCTGGGTCACCTGGCGTGAGATGTCCTGGATGTATTCAACAGAGGAGGCCGAGTCCATCGACTCGTAGTACCCGCGGTGGGTCTCCATGAAACCTCTCACCATGCTCTGAACGAGCACGTTCACCGTGCGCGCGAGTTCCCCGCGGGCACGCCGACGCGCATCGCTCGCCTGCACGGATCGATTTGAATGCGCGTCCGACTTCCCGACCGCAAAGATGGCGATCTCACCCCCCTCGCCATCGATGTGACTCGGTCGCGAAATCCACTCTGGGAGTTGCCGCGGTCCAGGAGAGACCTGAGGTGTGGGAGCGGGAGAAGAGCACCCCCCCAGCAGGGCGGAGGCAAGCAGCAGCACGGACAGGCCACCGAAGAAGAGTCTCGCCCCGAGGTGTCGTTTCATGCCATGAGTTCCTCTTGAATGCCAAGCAGCCTGCCAAACAGGGCCAGCACCCACTAGAAAAAGCCTCTTGCAGAGAGCCGAAGCGCGAGGACTCTCGACTCCGTATCCTGCAAGCCATGACTGACCCTCGTTTCGTTCCACCACCAGATGTCTATATCCCGGATGCCTCAGCTGAGGCGGCCGCCCGCGCGTTCTACGAGGTGATGCGCCGCCGCCGAACCATCCGAGAGTATTCCGACCGGCCCGTCTCGCGAGAGACCATCGAATGGATTGTCCGTGCAGCGGGCTCGGCTCCGAGCGGCGCCAACAAGCAACCATGGCGCTTCGTGTGCGTGCAAGACACAGACACCAAGAGACGCATTCGTAAAGCAGCCGAAGAAGAAGAGCGCGCGTTCTACGAACAGCGAGCCAATGACGAATGGTTGGCCGACCTCGAGCCTCTTGGCACCGACCCGGACAAGAGCTTTCTGGAAGTCGCACCCTGGTTGATCGTGGTCTTCAAACTCATCCGCCAAGAGGATGGAGGGCAGGTCTATTACCCTGCCGAGTCAGTTGGGCTCGCATCCGGCATGTTGCTCGCAGCGGCTCACCACGCAGGGCTGGTCACATTGACGCATACACCCAGTCCGATGACGTTTCTCAGCAAAGTCCTCGACCGCCCAGACAATGAGCGCCCGTTCCTCTTGATCCCTGTCGGCTACCCGGCCGACGATTGCCTTGTCCCGCAGGCTGCCATCACACGCAAATCGCTCGATGAGATCATGATCGTGCGTTGAGTCACCCCCTGGCAGCTCCACTGCACTCAAGCAACGGCTGCTCTTCGGAGCCTTCCTCATCATGAAATCCCATCGCAAAGAACTTTGGTTCGAAGTGCCTCAACGACGAGGTTTCTTAAATATCACCTCGAGAATTGAAGCTGCGCTTCAGGAGTCCGGTATCAGCGAAGGACTCTGCCTGGTGAATGCGATGCATATCACGGCCAGTGTGTTCATCAATGATGACGAGCCTGGCCTTCACGCCGACTACGAGCGCTGGCTGGAAGAGCTCGCCCCCCACGAACCTCTCGGGCTCTACAAGCACAACAGAACTGGCGAAGACAACGGAGATGCTCACTGCAAAAGACAGATCATGGGACGCGAAGTCGTCGTCGCAGTGACCGAAGGCCAACTAGATTTTGGCACCTGGGAACAGATTTTCTACGGCGAGTTCGATGGAAAGCGGCGCAAGCGGGTCCTTATCAAGATCATCGGCGAGTAGGCTGGTCACCGGACTCTTGATGGCTGGTTTCCGAAGAACTCCGCAGTGCCATCGCTGACGTCACAAACATCAGCAAGGCAGCGAGCACAAACAGCGGGCCGAGCCCGAAAGCCGCACCAAGCAAACCGCCACTCACAGGCGCCGTCGCTCGTGCCAACACGACTGCTGAGAACGTCAAACCCTGGGCAGCCCCTCGCTTTTCGACAGGGCTATTGCGCGCTGCTGCACTGAAAGCCGCAGGCACGATGCCTGCAACGAAGGCGCCACTCACAAAACGCAAGATCGTCAGCAATGTGACGTCATCCACCACGCGCTGGCCCAGGTAGGCCAGCCCCGCTCCGGCGGCACAGATGGCAAGCAGGCGGCGATTCCCCAGTCGGTCTCCAATGCGCCCCCAGACAGGCGTGAACAACAGAGTCGCCAAGGCCTGGGCCCCGAACACCATTCCCGTCACGGCCTCTAATCGGTTCAAGTCGAAGCCACTGCGCGTCTCGACCCAGAGAGCAAGCAACGGATCCAAGAGCGACGCACCGAAGCGCACTGCAAAAGCCCCTGCCAACACGACGCGCAACACCGGATGTTTCAGGAACATCGCCATATCGCGGAGTATTGAACGCAAGAGCCCAAAGGCATGAACCTGCTTCGGGCTGGACTCTTCAGCAGCCTGGGGTTCGGTCACAAAGCCCCAGACCAAGAGCGTGGCAAGGACGCTCAATCCCGAACACACCACAAAGACCGTGCTGTAGCTGAAGGCATCCGCGATGGCACCTCCCATGATCGGCCCGACAATGCCCCCGGCCATGAGTGCCATTTGAAGATTGGCTGCTGTTCGGGCCTGCCGATTCGCCGGAGTCGACACCGAGACAAGCGTCATGGCCGGTGCGATGAAGCCCGAGAACACACCCTGGCCGAGTCGCAACGCAAGCATCTGCCAGGGTGAAGTCACAAACCCCATGGCACCAACGAACAGCACAATCGCCATGTTGGCGCGCATGATCATCAGCTTGCGACCGAGGCGGTCACTGAACGCGCCCCACAGCGGTGCCATGAGAGCCGCCAAGAGAGGGGCTGCGCCCACGATGACACCAGACCAGACGCGCAGAGCATCCTCGTCCACGACGCCGAGTTCTTCGACGTACAGCGGAATGAACGGCAAGAAGCCCATCATCCCCACGGAGGTGATGAAGGTGCTCCACCAGACCACAAGAAAGTTACGCCGGGCCAGACCCGACAAATCACCACGGCCAGCTGAAGACACGCCTATCTCACCGGGAGGTTCGTGAGGTCAGAAAAGCTTGCCGCAACCAGCCCCAGCAGCCTGCCGAGCCGCCATCCATCGCAACAGCCGACGCCGGCAAAACCAACCGCTTCGCCTGGATCGCAAGCCCTCTCAGCAGAAGATCGGACATCAAGCTCATCTTGTAGGCAGATCTTGTCGGTGGATCTTGTCGGTGAAAGGCTGGCTGATCAGCCCAGTGTACGTCCTGCTGGACGGTCACCAGATGCTCCCGCACAGATCGTCCGCTGTGATCGTCGCACAGGCGCTCCAGGGTCGGATATGCTGTTCTGTCGACTCTCGGCAGAAACTCAGGGGCCAGCAAGCAAGCACACGATGAAAATCTCCATCGTCAATCCGGTCATTCCTGTTTTCCAGCGCAACTACGCCTACCGGAAAACGCGTCTCTGGCAACCGCTGTCTACCGCCATCGTGGCGTCCTGGCTCGAGCAGCAAGGTGGCTGGGAGATTCAGTTCATCGATGCGCATGTGATGAACTGGTCCGACGCAGAAGTCGTGAAGCGCATCCAAGAGTTTGAACCGGACGTGCTCTATTACAGTTCCGAGCGTACGGATGCCTGGGAGTTGCCCATACCCGACCTCGAGTACATCACCGACTTTTTCGGTGCGCTGAGTGATTCCGGGTGCAGGCCGCGCTGGATTCTGGTCGAAGGTCCACACGGCTCGATTTATCCGGATGACATCCTGAATCGCGTCCCCATGGCAGATGCCTGCCTGCGAGGAGAAACCGAACCGGTCTCTTTTGCCGCCCTCGGCGCCCTCGCGCGTGGAGAAGACTTGAGTGCGGTGAACTCCGTCAGCTGGCGCGACACAGACGGCAGTCTTCACCACAACGCAGACGAGTCAGACCCTGTGAAGTACGCAGACTTTCCGTCGGCAGCCTGGCACCTGCTGCCCATGGAGCTCTACCGCGATGCAGCTGCGCCTGAGGCACCCTTTGCCATGCTTGAGACTTCCCGCGGCTGCCCTATGCCGTGCGGCTATTGCTACAAGCAGATGTTTGGCGACCGGCAAAGCAAGCGCGACCCCGAGCAGGTTCTCGACGAAGTCGAAGAGCTGGTTCAGAAATACGGTGTGCGGCGCATCATGTTCCAGGATCAGATCTTCACTCTGGATCGCAAGCACACCCGGGCGGTTTGCGAAGGACTCATCGACCGGCGAATCGCTCCCTACATCGAGTGGCGCTGCCAGACACGCCTCAACGGCATGACCAAAGAGCTTCTGAAGCTCATGAAAGATGCTGGGTGTGCCGAGATTTACACCGGACTCGAAACCGGCAGCGACGACATGCAAGGCGAAATCAGCAAGCTCACCCTCGATGAGTACCTGGAGTATCGAGACTATGGCGAGTCCATTGGGCTGCCCATCAGTCCGAACTTCATCTTTGGTCTTCCGGGCGAAACATATGAGACCGCCATGGAGTCGGCTCGCTTCTACCACCAGCTCGGCTTCGCCATTGTTCCCAACGTGAACATCACCTACCCGATGACTCGCTATCACGGCGAAGCCATCGAGCGAGAAGAGATCTCGGGAAACACGTGGGAAGAAGTGGTCATGGGTGCTGGGCTCGTCGGAACGGACATGGACAAGGCCACCATCGACAAGCTGCGCTCCAATGCGCTTCAAATGAACCGCATGCTGCGCTGGAAGAAACGGCTCTGGAAGATGGTTGGCCTCAGCTACGGACGCGGCGCCGCGCGGCGCATGCTTGGCAAGCGTCGGCGTGCCAACCCGAACCTTCCAGTCCCATCGATTCGCTGAAGAACCCGTCTTGAGCACCACGACGCAGCCGCAGCCTCCGGAGGCTGTCACTCCGCTCGGACAACCTCGCGTCTCGACGCTGCTGGCCATCCTCGCTCTCGCGGCGGCGGTGCGCGGTATCGCCTGGCATCGGGCGCTCATGATGATGAACGATGGACCAGACTTTCTCTGGCAAGCATCACGCTTGCTTGAGGGCAACTGGACCGCGGCACTGAGCCACCCGTACCACCCGCTGTATGCGGGGCTCACAGCACTGGTCAGTCTGACCGGCCTCGGGCTTGAAGCCTCCGGTTTCCTGGTCGCTCTGTTCGGTGGCTTGCTGGTCGTCCTCTCCGCATGGGGTCTGGCGCGACTCGCCTTCCCCGATCAACCTGCCATCCCCGCAGCAACAGCGGTCGTGGCGGCTGTCGCTGCACGTTTCGTCCAGTTCAGCTCAGACATCCAGTCGGACGGCATCTTCTCGGGCCTCGCCCTCGCAGCCATGTGGGCCGTTGTGTCCGCCGCACACCACAAGGGCTCAGCAGGCCGCCTCTTTCTTGCCGGCGTCCTGACCGCACTGACCTACCTGACCCGCCCCGAGGGGCTCTTCATCTTCCTACTCGTCGGGCTGTGGGTCGTGGCGTCACCCCCACGACTGCCGCGCCGCGCCTTGAGTGCCATGAGCTTCGTTGCCGGAGCGCTGCTGCTCGTCATTCCCTACGTCATCACTCTGCATGACATCACGGGCGTTTGGGGGCTCTCTCTCAAACCTTCGCTGCAATATGCAGGACTGCGTGACGGGCCTGTCACCCACCGAGCACCAGAAGACTCTCCCATGGCGTGGGACTACGTGCCACGCGCCGTCAGCCCACGCCAACTTCGCAAGATGGCCGAAGAAAAGGCCCAGGCTGAAAACACCGGCTCGGCAACCGAAACCAAAGAAGGGCGCTTTCGACTTCCCTGGCAAACAGCTCTCCCACCTCTTTCCGTTGCGCCTCCGCCTGGAGCGCGCGGCAACTGGGGTCGCGCACTCAACGAGAGCCTCAAGAGCTATCTCTCGTCGCTCCGGATCGAGCTCCTGCTGCTGATCATTCCGGGCTTCATCACCCTGTTCAAAAAACGACGCAAGCTTGCCCTCGGCCTGGTGGCAGTCCAACTCGGCTGGCTGGCCATCACCTGCTGGCATCTTCGAACAAATGACTACATCACCAATCGGCACTTCTTGATCGCTCAGGGCTTGCTGTTGCCCGTAGCAGGTGCAGGACTCGTGGCACTCTGGACACGTGGGCGCATCTTGAAAACAGTCGCCGTCTTGTTGCTTGTCGTCTCTTTCTTGGCAGGAACGTTGCAACGTCGCGCGGAAAACGCACCACGCCTGGAAGCCCTTGCCTGGATCAAGGCTCACACCTCTGAGGACCAGCACTTCGCGACACACCGGCGTCGGGACGGCTGGTATGCGGAACGCGTGGCCATGTCGACTCGTATGCCAGTCAAGGACGCCGTCTTTGCTCGTCATGTTGCTCAACACGACATGCCCTACCTGGTGTTCGACGAGATCGCACTCGAGGAAAACCAACCCAACTGGATTCCTGATGGGCTCGTCGAGGTCGTGCAGCGCTTCGAGGGCGAGGGCGACACGGTCTACGTCCTCACACCCCATTTCCCGTCTCGGCAGTAACACTCAGGCGGGCCAACCTGCACCGACACGCAGTCTTTACGGAAGGTCGGCCTCTTCCGAGTACAGAAGGCGCACCGGCTCTTCGTAGAAAGCCGCGCCCCCTCCATCGTCCGTGGGCACCGGACGAATGAGCAGGTTGAGGCAGCGGCCATCGCGAAGCATGCCACCCTTGGGCGCCAGCACGACCCCTGCACGAACACGCTCGTCGTGCTGCACGGCAACCGGCACCTTCCCCACAGCACTCTCAAGATGCGCGAGAGCCCCGTCGGGTGGAACCCCCTGCGTCTGTGGATGCACGCGGACCTTCGGCAACCCCTCGACGGGCACCGACCACTGGGATGACTGGCCTTCCGGAACGGAGATCGCCATCAACAGCAGAGGGAAATCCTCGCTTCCTTGCGGCGCTGGCTCGGCGCGTTCATGCAGCAGGTTTACACGACCCGACGGAGTCGGAACACGCCGTCCTTCAAAGAGAACGTGTGATGCAAACGGATTTCTTACAGGCCCTGCCCGCATGGCCGCGACTCCCGCACCGGCAACATCGAGCCGTTTCGTCAGACGCTGCTTCCAGTCATCAACGGAACCTGACAAGGCCTCGGAAAGCCCCAAACGCTTGGCAAGCCCCTGCAAAATGTCCAACTCGTGCCGGCAGCCCTCCGGCGGCATCACGGCAGGTCGTGACTCATGCAGCCAGTGGTTGCCATAGGCACCGAGCAGGTCGGAATCTTCCAGCAAGGTGAGCGTCGGCAGGATCAGATCTGCACAGTCGGTTGTGTCGGTAGGGTGCGTCTCCACGACCACCGTGAAGGGCACCTCGGAAAGGGCCTGCTGTGTAGCGGAAGAATCCGGAAGCATGGAAACGGGATTGCCCGCCGTGATCCAGGCCACCCGAACCGGCGGGTCGCGTGCTTCAAGGATTTCGCGTCCCAGACGATACTCGGGAAAGGTTCGGGGAGCGGCCGCCTCACCACGCACGAACTCGAGATCAAAGGCGGCGCGCCGAGCGTAGTCGTAAGAGACACCGCCGCCTGGCACGCCCAGATTTCCGGAGATCGCCCCCAGTGCGTCCAGGGCCCGCACCGTCTTCGATCCATTACTGCGCCGTGCAAGTCCCCACCCCACAAGAATGGCCGCGGGCGCTCGCTCGCCGTACAGATCCGCCAGTTCTCGCAGAGCGTCAGCCGGAACACCTGCCTCGGCAGCCCAGCCGTCGATGTCGCGGGCATGCACCAGTTCCCGATACGCCTCGAGATGATCGCACCATTCACTCGCCGCCGGGTCCTCGCGGCCTTCATCGAACAGTCGGCGCGCCACACCCATGGCGAGGCCAAAATCACCACCGGGGCGAGGCTGCAGGAACTGCGTGCACAACCCCTCTATTTTCGTCCTCACCGGATCCACTCCGACCAGGACAGCCCCGCGTTTGCGCGCCTCGTTCAACACAGGCAACAGATGCACACCACTCGTGTGGGGGTTCTTTCCCCACACAACGATGAGTCGGCTGTGCAAGATGTCTTGAAGATCGTGACTATCAGCGACGCCGAAGTCCGCGATCTGCGCGGCATCGCCGGCTGCTGAGCACACATCCCCATGCTTGACCGTCACGGGGCCGAACTGTTCAAAGAAATAGTCAGCGAGCATCTTCAAGAGGCCCAGAGAGCCTCCCGATCGGTAGTGCAACACGGACGCGGGGCCGAACTCGGCCCGAGCCTCGTGCAACTTCTTTGCCGCGAGATCGAGGGCTACATCCCAGCTCACCGGGCCCCATGCGTCACCCTGCCGAAGCAACGGCTGGGTGAACCTCTGGGAGTCGTATTGCCGACTCAGAAAGCGCGAGGTGCGTTCGCACAGGAAACCTCGCGTAACCGGGTCTTCTGGATCGCCCCGGAGTTGCGTCGCGCGCCCTTCTTCGACCGTGACCAGAAGCGAGCAGGCGTCCGGGCAGTCACGATTGCAAGCCGTCCGCCGGACATCGGACTGGTCCGTGACCAACTCGTTCACTCCTGTGACATGATCAGCCAAGCAGCTTCACCCGCATGTGGTTCGAACATGGAACAACCAACACAGAGGACCTCTGGCCCACCAAGGCCCGGCCCACGCCCGGGCAAGGCATTGTACGACTCGACAACGACATTCGCTTCCTCTCTTATGCCACGAATGGAGCAGTATGAGCTGCCATGGTCACCTGGCATGCTCTGTGAGATGATCGATTTCATGAAGTTCGCGCCCAACGGAATCGGCTACCTGCTTGCATGCCTGCTGGCGTGCACGAGTTGCAGCGACTCGAAAACCGAGCACGAACTTACGGACGACGCGCATCGCCTCTCTAGCGTTCCAACCCGCGCAGTGGGAGAGCGCCCGGTTCGCCTTGCACCCACAACTCCCAGCTCGGACTCACCAGTGGTGATGTCTGTCACGCCAGACAACATCGAAGCGCTTCATCTGCTCGATTCAGTGAGCGGAACACTTCGCCCAGCAAGCCGTGATGACAGTGCGCTGCAAGTCACGGGCCGACAGATCAAGTTGATCGATCCGGATCAGTTGATGGTGATTTTCTTTGAACTCGAAGCGGACGACTTCGTCTCGGTCCGCGCGCGTCTTGACGTTCAATCGGGACTCGTCACGTCCGAACCTTGCCAAAGCCTGAGATTGATTCGGCTACGTGAACTTGACGATGGCGAATCGCTGCAAAGCCTGCGTGCCGAAGGGGGCCTCCCGAAGTCGGAAGGGCGTCGCACGCCACTCGGCAAGGCCATCCTGCACATCAACAAAAAGAATCGTGAACTCTCTCTGGCACGCTGGGCTTCTCCTCCCGCAGCAGATGGACTGGCCACTGCACGCAAGGTCCTTCCGCAAAGCGACCAGCCCACACTCTGGGCCGCTGTCCTGGCCGGCGACAGTGCACACCCTATCGCCCTGGGCAATCTGCAGGTTGTTCATAAACCCGTCTTTGAGCGTCTCAGTGATCGACTGCTGATTCCCACGACAAAGGAAAACACGGCGGCAACGTGGGTCGATCTCAAAGTGGGAGGCGAACAACGCACGAGCCTGATCGTGCCCCCAGGCATTTCCGAAACCCTCGAGGTCGAGATTCCTACAGGGGCGAGCCGACTCAGCTTCGGTGTGTGTGTTCCACCCGGGCAGCCATTCGGCGCCCGAACCCGCTGGTTCGTGGAACGAGAAGATGACGACTGGAGGCAACTTGCAAGTGGTGAACTCACAGTTCGGTCGCAACAACCGCTGCGCATCCATGTTCAAGACATCGATGCCCCATGGCCAGAAAGCCCAGAAGGTCCAGACCGCACTCGACTTCGGTTCCGTGTCGAAGGCAATGCACCCGTTGCCTTCGGCGCCCCCGTGCTCCTCGCGCCCGCGGCCGCGGCCGAGCCTCGACCACCGAACCTGTTGCTGATCTCGCTGGACACCCTGCGTGCAGATCACCTGGGCTGTTACGGATACGAGCGACCCACCAGCCCGTTTCTCGATGCCTTCGCAGATCGAGCCACGCTGTTCACGGACGCACAAACTGTGGCGCCCTACACACTTCCTTCCCATGTCTCCCTGTTCACCGGCCTGCTGCCACCCAGCCATGGGGTCCTCGATGGAGGCACCGACCGACTGGACGCCACCGTGGTTCCCTATCTGCCCAAACTACTGGCAGATGCAGGCTGGGTCACGGCGGCCTTCACGGGTGGAGGCTTCGTGTCCTCCGACTATGGCTTTGCTGCAGGCTTCGACCGTTTTGCAATCTTGGACCCCCTCCTGAACATGCCGGCCGCTCAGGATCGCATGGGAACAGCCGCCGTGCAGCGCTGGATCGACCGCCATCACGACACGCCCTGGTTTCTCTTTCTGCACAGCTTCGCCACCCATGACTACGCGCCTCCGGAAGAAGATTTTGCCCTCTTCGACACGCGCGCAGGCCCACCGAGTGAACGCCGCGAACTTGCGCTCTTTCCCGGTCCAGACGGCCACAAGCATGCGGACCCCACGCCCGAACAAGTCGAAGACATGCGCAACCTGTACGACGCCTCGATTCGCTACGCGGACCGCATGATCGGACAGTTGCTCGATTCGCTCGAGCAAAACGGGCGACTCGACAACACCTTCGTGGTCATCACCAGCGATCACGGTGAAGAGTTTGGCGAACACCGCGGCATGAAACACGCCCGCTCACTTCACCGCGAGATGCTGCACGTCCCCCTCATCGTGCGGATTCCGGGCCAGACCGAGGCGCACATCGTGCGAGATCCGGTCAGCCTCACCGACCTCTTTCCGACGCTCCTCGAACTCATGGGGCTTCCCCCCACCCGATCTGTCGATGGGCGGACGATCGCGCCGTTGCTGCCGGACGGCAACAGACGCACCTCCGATCTGGCAGCCCCCATACTGCTGGGTCATATCGATACACACACTTCTCGACGATCTTCGCTTCAGGTCGGGCCACTCAAGATCATCCGAGGTGATATGTCGGACACGCTGGAATTCCCCGCCTCGACGCCCTGGCTCTTATATGACGTGCGGGAAGACCCTGGTGAAACAATCGACCTCTCGGGTCAGCGGCCTGAAGATCTGGCCACACTGCGGCAACACCTCGAAACACTCGAAGCCGGGCTGCGCACGCAAGCAGCTCCCGGCACCCTCGAAGAAGTGGATGAGGCTGTGCTCGAACAACTCCGCGCGTTGGGCTACGTGCGCTGAATCCGGGACGAGTGACGCCGCGGACTCAGGCGTCCGCTTCGCTTCCATCGAGCCACTGCCTGAAGGACTCAAAACCGTATTCACGGCCGAGGAAATCTTCGACCAGTTCCGCCGCGGGCTTGCTTCCACCGGGCTCAAGCACCTTTTCTCGATAGAGCCGCGCCGTCTCCTCATTCAGTACGCCGTCCTCGGCGAAACGACTGAACATGTCCTTGGCGATGACCTCGGACCACTTGTAGGTGTAGTAGATGGCGGAGTAGCCATTGAGGTGGCCAAAGTTGCACTGGAAGTGTGAGCCATCCACGTAAGCAAACGGGCTGTATTTCGCCTGCAGTTCCTGCACCAGTTCCGTCGTGTCAAGACCCTCGACATCACGCGCATAGCAATTGAAAGAGAGGGCTGCGTAGAAAGCTTGATGTGCGGTGTTCATGCCTTTGCCAAATTCAGCGGCCGCGCGAATCTTGTCGATCAGTGCCTCGGGAATGGGTTCTCCCGTCTCGTAATGCATGGCAAAAGACTGCAGCGTTTCGGCATCGTAAAGCCATTCTTCCAGCATCTGCGAAGGCGCTTCCACGAAATCCCACTCTGTGCTGATACCCGAGTTCATGGCCCATCGGCGATGCCCGGCGAACATGGTGTGCAGGAGATGTCCGAACTCGTGGAAGAAGGTGGACACCTGCCCGAATTCCATCAGTGCGACACCGTCGTCACTGTCCTTCGGATTCGGGAAATTGCAGACCAACGTGGCCACGGGCAGGCGCTCTCCTTCGACACCTGACCTGTAGCCGAACTGCGCAGCGTGGCCGTACTTGTTGTCACGCGGATGCATGTCCAGAAAGAACCGACCGATCTGTTCGTCGCCATCGAACAGATCCCATGCCGTGACGTCTTCGTCCCAGAGGTCGAGGCCTGCGACCTGCTCGTAACGAACACCGAACAGGCGTGATGTCACATCGAAGATTCCCTGGCGGACACGCTCATAGTCGAAATAAGGCCGCGCGGCCTGGCTGTCAAAGTCGTACTGCTCGGCGCGCACCTTTTCGGAGTAGTAACCCTTTTCCCAATCGGCAACACCCGTCGCATCAGGAACGTCTTGCCTCTTGGTGTCCAAGAGCATCTGGTAATCGCGCTCTGCAGCTTCGCGACTGACGCCGGCAATCTGCTCGATGAACGCCGCTGCATTCGCCTCCGAGCCCACCATCTTGTCTTCCGTGACGTAATCAGCCCAGTTTTCATATCCCAGAAGCTTCGCCTTCTCATCGCGCTTCGCGATGAGTGATTCGAGCACAACAACGTTTCGTGGATATCCGCGATTGTTGTATTCCAGATACAACTGGCGCCGTAGTTCGGGCTGTGTCGAGTAGCGCATGAAAGGGATGTAGTCCGGATACGTCGTGCTCACGTGAATCGCACCGTCATCCTGAACCGGATGCGCTGCGATGTAGTCGTCAGGAAGACCCTCAAGTTGACTCACGTCCGTTAACTTCATCACACGCACGTCGTCCTTGATATTGCGCGAGAACTCCTGGCCCAGTTCGACGATCTCACTGTTGAGCGCCGCAATGCGTCCTTGAACCTCGGGCGGCTGGTCAACCCCGGCCCGTCGATAATCCCGCAACTCTTTCTTCACCGCGAACTGAGTGGCTGCGTCTTCGCCCTCGAGTTCGATGCCCTCGAGAGCCTCGTACAACGCTCGATCGAGGCTCAGTTCGGTGATAAAGGCCGACACCGAGCGACTGCCTTCTTCGGCAACAGCCCGCATGTCAGCATCGGGATGCACTTCCTCGAACAAGCCATTTTCGCTGGAAGCTGCGTCGATGTGCATATACAGCTCGTTCAGCAACAGCAACGTGTTCTCAGGTGTCCGCGGTCCCTCGACCGCGAGAATCTCATCACGCAAGACGCGCGCCGCGTCGAGATGCCCCAGGGTCGCCACACTCAGTTGCTCAGCGCTGCGATCGATGGGCATGGACTCAAGGGCCCAGTCACTTTGAACCGCGGCTGCGGTGGAAGAAAAGAGCATCCCGATCAGCACGATCGTGGGGAGCAAGGTGCGCGAACTGCTGAACATGGCGAATCCTCATAATTTAGGGCCGAGAAGAACGGAAAGGTTATCCGAAGCCCTGGTCACCGCGAAAGTTGGCCTACGTCCCCGGCACAGAAAGCGCGTGCCACCTGCCACACACCGCTCGCGAACTACTCTTTGCGCAAGCTCAAGCCACCTGAAGATCGCAACTCGACCAGATAGCGAGAGCCTGGTCGCAGTTCGATGAAGGGCGCCTCGCCGTGAATGGCGCGCACACCAACGGCCTCGGCTGCTGCCGGATCATTCGCGTAATCCCAGAAACGCTTCCAGAGCTTGCTCACGAGGTCTGGAAAACGATCGTCGGTGTAGGACGCCGGGGGCTGACCAACCTGATCCAGGGGAAAGCCCTCTTCGGGAGTCTGCGTCTCCGCAAACAAACGGCGAAAGAGACAGATGGACGAACCGCGCCAGGCGTCACCCTGCTCGACATAGTCATCACCAAATTTGATGACCAACGATTCGATGTAGGCGACCTGTCCGGGAAGTGTGTATTCGGCTGTTTCCCCGACCACATCGCCTTCGGAATTCAGCTCTTCGAAACGCACGGTCGTCTTCGTCCGGCCGCGCGGCCCTCTTTCCTGATCGAGCACCGAGAGTCTTGCGATTCGGTGATCCATCTTGAGAAAGCGCATCGCTGTCGCAAGCTCCGCGAGTTGTGCGTCACGCTCAGCCACATCCTCTTTGAGCCCCTCGACCTCCTGCGCACGAACAACAAGCTGTGCGTCCAGTTGCCGGATCTTCTCGTCGCGTGCCGCCACCTCTGCCCGTTGATCCTCTAAAGCGCCGGCGACTTGCTCATACCCCAGGTAGCCGAGACCTGCGAAGGCGGCCAGCACAACGGTTCGCAACAAGTAGTTCACACGCCCGACTCCCATGACTTCAGTCATCCTCCATGGTGTCATCGGCAGCCTTCTTTGATTTTTTCTTCTTCTTCTTTTTCTTCTTCTCGTCCTTGTCGTCCTTGTCGTCGTCGCCGCCGAACAGCCCTCCCAGCGCATCGCCAATCCCGTCGCCAAGCTGGCTCTGAGCATCCTTCAGGTGTTCGTTCGCCTTGTCCTCCAGCGCTCCCCGAGCCTCTGCGGTCTTGGCATCCACAGCGGCGTCCAACTGGGCTGCTGCTCCGGCCATGATCGCCTCATGCAAGGCGTCGCCATCAAAGCTGACCTGCGGATTGTCCATCGGCCCTCGCAGTCCAAAAGGCAGGGTCAACTTCTCGAAGGCTCGACCACCCATCGGGGTCCGCACCGTGACACCGTGGAGGGTGACGTCCAGCGGCAAATCCAGCTGGCCCACCTCACCGCCGGCCCAATGCCCATCGAGAGAAACATCGATGGTCCCATCTGACAGAACCGGCTTCCCATCCACTTCCAGTGATCCCGAAAGGGATTCCGCCGGCACCCCCTTCAGCACAAACTTCAACCGGTTCGCAGCAGGGTTTGCCGCAGCGCCACCGAGACCGATGTCCACGTCCAGCGTTCCGTCCTGCGCAACCACTGTCAGACGCGCGGGCTCCAACACCAGGGATGGCTGCGTGGAAATATTCTCGATGCGAATATCGAGCGGTTCGCCGTCCAATTGATCACAACGCACGCCGCCTGCGACCAGCTCACGAATCAACAGCGAGGGGGATTCGTGCACGAGATGGTCGGCACTGACACCTGCGTAACCTTTGGCCGCCACCTCTCGTTCGAGACGGTCTCGCAAGGACTCGCCTTTTACTGCTCCCCCATCTCCTCCATCGCCTCCATCATCCGGCGACAAGGTGTCGAGCCATTCTTGAACCTGCGCCAGACGATCTTTCCACTCCTTCGCATTCGCAAGGTATTCGTCGAGGTTCTTGCCCGCCTCTTTGAGGCCGCCATTCCCTTTCTTCGCATGGGGAGCCGGTTCGGGAACTGGAGCAGTCAGGACACCCGGAGAACTGCGTGCTGCGCCCGTGGCGCCGTCGACAATCACCAATCGATCGATGGTGAGCTTCTTGCGCAACAGATCGTCCGTGCCGATGTCAGCTTCAAGTTGCGTGGCTCGAAACAAATCTGCGCTCAGGTCATTTGGGTCCGCCAGCGCCAAGCCAGACAGGCTCAGTTTCCCGCCGGCAAGATCGAGGTTGAGTTCGTCGATATCGACCGTGGCGCCGTTCCAGGATTCCAGCCCGCCCTTGGCGACACCGGCCAGATAAGGGCCGCTCATCAGGTTGGGGGCAAGAAAAAGCACGGCGGCAAAAACCGCCGCAACGATCACGCCTGCGAAGCGCAACGGTTTGCCGCGCCCCTTCTCGACGAGGTCTCCATAGGTCGCCTTCCCATGTCCCTTTCCCAGCAAACACCAGAGAAACAGACGTGACCACCAGCGGCTGGACACGGTGGAGAACTTCTCGTGCTTCTGTTCGACGCGCTTCATTTTCTCGCGGAAGCCGGCCAGTGACTTGGCCATCAGCCCCCCTGCGACGAGGCCTACCACAGCTCCCAACACAAGGCCGCCTGACGTCGCGTAGTACTCCAGACCGAACCAGGCGAAGACCGGCGCATTGATCAGCGTCTCGAACAGTCCACTCGCCGGCCCCTCGAGCAGCACGCGCCCGAGGGAAAACGACAACGGCATCGCCAGCAACGACAGAACCTTCGCCCCCGCGGCGACCAGGAGGCAAAGCCCGACATTCGCATTCAACACGAGCAGCAACAGCACGTAGCCCACGAGCAACCCGCCTGAGGTCGAAAAACTCGGAACGAATCCGATCAATCCTCCCAGAAGACCCGCCAGAAAAACCTGAAGCGGGGTGGCCTTGCCTCGTAAGAGAGCGACAACGTTGCGGATCATTCCGGTAGTCCTTTCAATTCAATGACGGAAGAACCCGGCGGCAAGATCAGCCGTCGAGTTGCCCCCACAATAGAGTCCTCTGGAACGGAAAGAAAAACGGAGTCGCCTCCGGGAACACACGCGCCACTTCGATGCGGTATTCCTCCAGAAATTTCTCGTAGAGATCTGCAGGCATACGTCGTTCGTAGTCTGTCAACGTCGTACCACGCACCCATTCCACCATCGCCTCGCGGTCTGGGAGTTCGTGCACGTAAACTCGGCTCGCCACGGACTGCTCGGCAAAACCCAGCTCGTGCAGTTCCTCCGCGTACCGCGTGGCCGAGAGCACTGGTGCGTGACGAACATACCCCTCGAGCGCTTCAGCAAAAGTCGGCCGACTGGCCACCGTGGCCGCCAACGTCTGCGAAGGATGCTCGTGATTGGCCGGCACCTGCACAGCCAACTGGCCACCGGGATTCAGCAAAGGCACAAGCCTTCGCAGCAAGGCAGGGTGATCCTCAACCCAGTGCAGGGCAGCGTTCGAGAACACCAGATCGAAGCGCCCCTCCAGATCCAACGCGCCCAGATCTCCCACACGAAAAGACAGCCCGTCCGTCACGTGCGGCTCGCATTGCTTCAGCATGGCTGCAGAGCAATCGACGCCGACCGTCTCCAGGGGGCGAAGCTGGTCGTGAAGACGTCGCGTCAGCGCCCCTGTCCCGCATCCCAGGTCCACGATACGCAGCCCAGGCACTGGACACACCAAGGCCAGCAAGTCAAAGAACGGCAGGCTGCGCTCGAATTGGAACCGTTCGTAACGGCCCGGATCCCAAACATCGCGAGTGGTCATAAATCGCTGCTCCTGTGCACCATCACACACGACCGTATACTGACGGCCGACCCAGACGAAACACCGCGAGTTGCGCCATGACTTCGATCGACCGATTGCCCCCCTTCTTCCGCACCTTGAGCCTCGGGTTTTTCTGCTTGGCCTTGGTCGGCATTCTGGGAGGAGGCAGTTCCTGCTCATGGAAAACGGGTAGCAACCACAAAGACAACGACAATTCTGACGACGACACTGAACAGGCCTCACCTGCTGGTGAGGCCGGGGGGCTCATGCCGACCTCTCAGGCGATTCGGCGTGGACTCACAACGCTGGATCAAGAGGGGCTCATGAGTTCCTGGCAAGACGGGCACGACCTGATCTTGCCCGAACTCGGATCCAGCGACATCAAACTCAGCGAGTTCGTGGCAGACCTCGATTCGAGACCCGGCCACCACCCCATCGCCCGTCTTCGGGACATTCGAGGCCTGTCGGTCACCGACTTCGACAACCTTCCACATGTGAACGCCGAGGCCCTCAGCCGCTTCAGTCGCGCGATCATCGCGGCGAACCCAGATCTTCTGGGGCTCCCTCCGGCTGCGGGACAGCTTCGTGGCGCCGGTGCCCATGTTCTGGACTCACTCATCATGATCGTTCACGAACAGGTGAGCGCGCGAACGCCCTTTCATCAGCAGGGCATTGCCACCGGAGGCGAGATGATCTTCGTGTTCGACTTGCTTGGCCGTCTCGTGCACATCGAAAACCGGACCGTGCTGCCGCAAGGAGTTGTTGTGACCGTGCCGGAAGAACTGCTTTCAGCCCGATGAGCTTTCGGTCTCCCCGCAAGAGGGTGGCCTCCAAGACAGGCCGCCAGACCACGATTTCAGCTTCTCTGCACCTCGATCTGGGCCCGTAAGGAACACCCGGCGCCAGAATAGGGCAGCTCGTACCGAACAAGCCTCGATCAGTGCGTGATCCATTCGACGTCTATTGACTATCGTGTCGCGCTCTCCAACGCCATTCACCGATCCATCATCTGGAGCGACCCCATGCTCTCCGCCCCACACCTTGCCCTTGGCCTGCTCTCACTGCTGGCCCTGCCCCTCTCACTCGTCGCGCAAGACGGCGCAGCCGAATCGGCTGATGTCAAAGCAACGACTGATGCGGAGCCCGCAGCGGACAACCGCTACGAGTACATGCTAATGAGCACCAACCTCGGTGACATGACCATCGAACTGGACCGCGAGTCTGCTCCCGAGACCGTCGCCAACTTCCTGGCCTACGCAAACGAAGGCTTCTACAACGACACGATTTTTCACCGCGTCATCAAAGACTTCATGATTCAGGGCGGGGGCTACTCAAAAGACTTCGCGAAGAAGCCCACCCGGGCCGGCATCCAGAACGAGGCCGACAACGGCTTGAAAAATGACTACGGCAGCATCGCCATGGCGCGCACCAGCGACCCCCACAGCGCCACCTGTCAGTTCTTCATCAACACCGTCGACAACAAATTTCTCAACCACACCGCACCCACTTCACAGGGTTGGGGCTACACCGTGTTCGGCAAGGTGATCGATGGATTGCCAGCACTTGAAGCCATTCGCAACTCGCCTGTGGCTGCGGAACCCAAAGTCGGAGGACAGCCGGCGCCCGTCGAACAGGTGATCATCACCTCCGTCACCCCACTCGACGCCCAGTCTTGTCAAGCCGCCATCACGGCAACGCGTGCTGTCGAAGCAGCTGCGGCCACGGCTGCGGCCACGGCAGAACTCGACGCCCTCGGACCCGGCATCGCCTTCTGCAAGGACAAGGGCAACGACGTCTCCGAAGGAGAAACCTCCGGGAGCGGACTCTGGACACTCGACGTCGTGAAAGGAACCGGCCCGAGTCCCGGACCCACGGACACGGTCACGGTGCACTACACGGGTTGGCTCATCGACGGCACCAAGTTTGATTCCTCGGTCGACCGAGGCGAGCCCATCGACTTCCCACTGAACAGAGTCATCCCTGGCTGGACCGAGGGCGTGGGTGGCATGCAGGTCGGCGGCACACGCTTCCTGGTCATTCCCCACGAGTTGGGCTACGGCGAAAACGGGGCTCCTCCGGTGATCCCACCGAAGGCGACGCTCGTGTTCGAAGTGGAGTTGCTCGGCATCGGCGACTGAAACAGCCCGCGGACCCAAACTCCGACCGAGATCACGTCGAGGACGCGCGATCTCGCAAGACATAGGTCACGAACTCGAGTTCACCGGTCTCGCCGAGACGGCGTTCCGCAGCCTCGTAGTGCCTGTCGATCCAGTGCTCGTCGAACGGGAAGAGCACGTCGTCCGGCAACACAGGAACTGACGGCACCCAGGTCACCACGAGACGTCGAGGCAACGGCAGCCCAAGAGAAAGGTGGGCACCCGGTTCGCCGTCGAGCGGTTCAAGAAACTCACGAAAGATCGTGCTGCCACCAAGAATCCAGAGGCCGCCCGCTCCGTCGGGCTGCTCACGTGTCACCCAGGCACTCGCTTCTGCCAGCGAGCCAAAGACGCGAACGCCATCCATCTCGAGCCCGTCGGCCCCCGCCTCGGCTCCCAGGCTGCGCGAAACGACAAGGTTGGTGCGCTTGGGCAACGGCTTGCCGCCGAGCGAGTCGAACGAGCGCCGACCCATGAGAACCGTCTGCCCGCGCGTGGTGGCCTTGAAATGCTTGAGGTCTTCAGACCAGTGCCAGGGCAGATCGTTGTCGCGGCCAATGAGCCGCTCCTTCGTCATGGCCACGATGATGCCGGCTTCGGCCATCACCGAGAGTCCGCCAAGCTCACACCGCCACCTTGAAGGAAATGGGCGGGTGGCTGGTGTAACCCTCGAGCTTGAAGTCTTCGAAGGTCAGCTCCTCGAACGGCTTGTCTGCAATGTACAGCTTGGGCAGCGCCAGAGGCTCACGCTCGATCTGCTGGAGCATGCCACCGACATGATCGAACTCGGCCATCCCCCCGTCCGCGCTCGCACAGTAGATGTGTGCGTCCACGATCGAGTGCGCAAAACGGCCGAGACCCAGCCCGACTTCCTGCGCAAGCATCTGCGTCAATGTTGCGTAAGCCGCGAGATTGAAGGGAATGCCCAAGGCCACATCACCTGAACGTTGCGTGAGGTGACAGTTGAGCTTGCCGCCTTGCACGTGAAAGACATAGGTGTAGTGACAAGGCGGGAGTCGGCTCGACCAGGCGTTGCCCGGCTCCCAGGCCGTCACCACCATGCGCCGACTGGTGGGGTTGGTACGCAACGCGTTCAACACGTTGCCAATCTGGTCAATCTCGGTGACACGCCACGCACCCGACTCATCTCGGGTGGCACTGGGGAAGTGACGCCAGTAGTACCCGTAGGCCGTATCGAGGCGCCCTTCGTCGTCTGCCCACGCATCCCAGATCTTGGTGTGTTCGCGCAGGTTGCGAATGTGATCGTCACCCGAGAGGTACCAGAGCAACTCTCTCAGCACCGAGTTCCAGTGCATCTTCTTGGTGGTCAGCAAGGGAAAGCCCTTGGCCAGGTCCACGCTGTAATGCGCGGAGAAAGCAGACAAGGTGTCCACGCCGGTTCGGCTGGACTTTCGCTCCCCGTTCTCGAGGACGCTTCGGACGAGTTCCAAATACTCTTTCATGGGGCGGGATTTTAGAGGTCCCCGAGCCCTGAGCAAACCATGGAGTCGGACCGTTTCTTGATCAGGTGCCCGTCCAGCGCCAGAAGTAGCTCCGGGCTTTGCGCCTCAGCCGCTTGCGAATGGCCTTGATGAGCAGCGTCTTGTGCATCACATCCGCAGCCTCGGGCCCGGCAGCCTCATCCAGAAGGGCTCGCGCCTCCTCGTCAGAAGCCCCCTGACGAATCGAAGACTTGGTGATCCGGTAGAGATCTGTCCGCCTCAGGACGCTGCGTCGCCAGGCCGTACGCGGCCAACGGGCCCGTGGAATGTCGATCAGCATGGCGTGAGGCCCCTCCGGGCCCCGCGTCAGAAGAATGTTCCGAGAGGCCAGGTCGCCGTGCCGGACCCCGGCCGCATGCACGCTGCCGATGAGGCGACCAACCTCTCGGAAGACCTCCTCTCGATCTCCTCCCACAGAGGCCGCCAGTTCCCCCGTCTCATCGCCTGCAATCTCATTGAAGGGGACGCTGCCCTGGATTTTCTTCAGCAACAGGAAGGAACGGCGTGAGATCCCATCGCGCTTCTCTTCTCCCCAACCAACGATTTCGGGGACTTCGATGGGCACGGAACCAGCTCGCGCGAGATTTCGAGCTTCACGGACGATATCCCAGCGACGGCGCCACATCTGTGTGCTGCAACGCATGGGAACTGCGAGCCCCTTCAAGAACAGGCCGCCTTCTTCCTCGAGGAAGCCGTGCGCACGCCAATCGTCTCGCCCAATGCCCAGCAGCGCCCAGACATGCTCGAAGACATCTTCGTCTGTTCCCTCGAACTCCAGCAGCGCGCTGGGCTGGAGGCGATGAATCTGGAAAGACGGCTTCCCCACGACAACCCTCCGGAACACGTTCTCTTCGGCAAGCAGGCGGGTGAAAAGCCTCAGACCGAGTGCTTTGACCCCGTACTCAGCGACCGCGAACGCGCGAAGGGTAGCATGGGGAGCACCGCGCTCTCGAAGAGAGCCCAGCCTCTTGAGAAGGACGCCGCATCACCCCGAGCGAGTTCGTCCATAGATGACTGCACCTGACTTACAAACAACGTCCATGGAACACGCCCAGCACGCACGCGACCCTGCCACGGTCGACGATTGGCGTTGGCAGCATGCTCATGCGGCCACCAACCTCGATCAGGTCGAAGAACTCTTTCCGGGTCGCTTTGACCTCTCAGGAAGCAACAAATCCCTGAACCGAGTAGGCATCGCGCAGGCCATCTCGCTCTACGGCATGCGCGTCACTCCCTACTACCTCTCGCTCGCCCGAAAGGCCCGAGAAGACGATCCGGTGTGGGCGCTCGCTGTCCCCTCGCCGCACGAGACACGACGACTTCCAGAAGAACTCGATGACCCGATCGGTGATGAAGCCGACGGCCTACACCCACACCCAGCACTGACTCGACGCTACATCGACCGCGTTCTGCTCTATCCGACTCCCATTTGCTCAGTGCATTGCCGACATTGCTTCCGCAAGCGATTGGTTGGCCGGGCTGCCTATGCGGTCACCGAACACGAGTTGCACCGAGCCATCGACTGGATTGCCGAACAGCCCGAGTTGCACGAAGTGATCCTCACCGGAGGTGACCCGCTCACTTTGAGTGACGAGCGGCTGATGGCCCTTATGCAACGCCTCGATGCCATCCCACACATCTGGTCGTTGCGACTGCACACACGCATGCCCGTGGTGAATCCCTTTCGGATCACCGACGAACTCGTCGAGCAACTCGCCACGTTAAAAACACCGCGAGTCGTCGTCACTCACGTCAACCATGCCGTGGAAGTCACGCCTCAGTTGAACCGGGCGGTTCAACGGTTGCGCTCGGCCGGAATCGACTGCCTGAATCAATCCGTGCTACTCAAAGGACTCAATGACAGCGCGGACGTCCATCGAGAACTGCTCTGGTCCCTGCTTCGAGCCGGCGTGCGCCCCTACGCACTGCATCACGCGGATCTTGTGCCCGGGACCAGCCACCTACGCACCTCAGTGGCGACAGGACAGGCGCTCATGCGCGCTCTGCGCGGCACGATTCCCGGACACGCTCTCCCCCGCTATCTGCTGGATGTCCCTGGGGGCCACGGAAAGGTGCCGCTTGAGCGCAGTTGGGTCACGGCGAAGCCGGGGGCAGGGCTCCAAATTGAGACCCTCGACGGCGCGACTCAGCGCTATCCCGGGCAAGCGGAGACATCGCCCGGCTTCGGAACCTGAGCGGGCCCCAGCAGCCGACTCCGAGGTCGTGTTTTCAGACTGTTTCCGAGACCCCCCGCACGATAGACTCCCCCTTCACTTTGCTTGAGGCCCGAGACAACACGTAACCCTTGAACCCTTGAGCAGCCCGGACCACCCGAAGACACTCCGGTAATCCCATGACGAGCAGAAGCTCCTCAAGCCGGCTGGTGCTTCGATCTTCATTTGAGACAGGTACAGGTAGAGGAAGATGAAACGACTGACCCTCTTGCTGGCCGGCGCGGCCCTCTCCCTGGGCATGACCCTGCCCGCCAGCGATCCGCTCACGGTGTCCGAAGGTGACGAGCACGGCCACGACAGCAGTGCCTCTGCCCCCGAAGGACCGCATGACCGCCCACCGCTGGATGTCGTGCTCGACATCCACACGGACGCTTGGCTTCGAGCTCCCAGTGAAGACTGGTTCGAAGCCCAGGCAGAACTCGACCCCGATCGATTCAGCTATGTCGACGACTTGCTCGACATCGACGGAGACACCGAGGGCGGGTATCAGGACAAACTCGGTGAATACGAGTTGCGCTACGACGCCGAGGAAGACGAGATTGCTTACTGGCAGTACATCTCAGCAGATCGGTTGACCCAAGGGCGCCGCGATTACGTCCAGTTCTGCTCCAGCTGTCACGGATTCGACGGCGACGGCTACGGCCGCTCGGGCCAACACCTGCGTCCGCCACCACGCAACTTCACCAAGCCTTTCTACAAGTTCACGAAGGTGCCTGGCCACCTACTGCCCAGCGACGAATCACTCATCTTGCTGGTAGAACGCGGCCTCAACGGCACACCGATGCTTCCCTGGGCACTCTCACGAGATCAGCTCAATGACATCATCCAGTACCTGAAGTCGCTCTCACCGGAAGGTGTCGGTTGGCGCGACGTCTACTCCGAGGTGGGCCACATCGTCGAGTCCGACGGAGACCCCTGGACGGGCCGCGAAGCCGAGGCCATCCAGGCAGGCCAAGATGTCTACCACGGCACGGCCAAGTGCTACAGCTGCCACCCCGGCTACGTCACGCCCGAGAAACTCGCCGAGATCAATGGGCTGCCTGCCGGCAGCATGCCTCGCGAAAACTTCACTTACCCCATCGCGAAAATCACGGAGAACTACGAGGTTCAGGGCGTCCCCATGCTCCTGCTGCCTCCTGACTTCACGTGGCAAGACGTGCGGGCCGGCACAACGCCCCTCGAGTTGTTTGAAACGATTGGCGCAGGCATCGGAGGAACAGCCATGCCCCAGTGGAAAGGCAGTCTTTCCGACAAGGACATCTGGGCCATGGCTTACTACGTCCGTTCTCTGATCGAAACCTACAAGGGGCATCCTGAGAAGCGGGCTGAGTTCATGAGCAGCCTGCGCACGGGTCGTTAAGAAGAGCTACTAACGGAAATGAACGCCTTGAGACTTTCTTTCAATCCCGCGAAAACACTGACGCGCGTGCTCGCGTCATCTTTCGCCCTCTTTCTGTTCTCCGCAGGAGTCAGCGCGCAAGACGTTGTGAACCGCTGGGGGCCAACCCCGTCAGCGTCTAGCTACGGCGATGACTTTGACGACTTGTTCTGGCTCATCACCGCACTGGTGAGTGTGAGCTTTGCACTCGTTGTCATCCTGCTCGTGGTGCCGCTGATTCGGGACCGCGCCAGGCCCGGCAAGAAGGCCAGTTACGACCACGGGACCAGCCTTCACGACAAACGCTTCACGGCCTGCGTCTCGATCATTGTCTTCGTCGTGCTAGACGCCTGGGTCCTGGTCATTGCGATGGAAGACCTGCAAACGGGCTTCTGGAACTATCCGAACCCGGACAATGCCGCGACCTACAAGGTCGAAGTGCTGGGCCAGCAATGGGCCTGGAACTTCCGGGCGACCGGGCTCGACGGAGAATTCGGGACACCGGACGACATCTTGACCACCAACACACTCACGGTGCCGAAAGATCGCCCCATCTCGATGAACTTCACGAGCAAGGACGTCATTCATTCGTTCTTCCTCCCGGACATGCGCACCAAGCGCGATGTGAACCCTGGCTCCGTGAACATTGCCTGGTTCGAACCGGTGATTGCCGGCGACTTCGACATTCTGTGCGCCGAGTTGTGTGGCTTCGCTCACTACCAGATGTACGGCAAACTTCACGTCCTTGAACAGGACGTCTTCGACACGTGGGAAAAAGAGGCGAGCCTGATGGCCCAGGCCGCATACGACAAGAACGACACCGAGGCCCACTGGGCCTGGGAATGGCAGGAGTAGCTGATCAATGAGTGGCGACCACATCCACGCGGAACCTACGAGCTTCTGGAAGAAGCACGTTTTCTCCGTCGACCATAAGGTCATCGCAAAGCAGTTCATGTGGTTCGGGCTGCTGTGGCTGCTCATCGGTGGCCTGATGGCCATGATGATCCGCTGGCAGCTTGCGAACCCCGGCATGCCGGTGCCCCTTCTGGGCAACCTGTTGTTCTCCCGCACGGACGGCGTCATCGATCCGGCGACATACAACATGCTGTTCACGATGCACGGCACGATCATGATCTTCCTTGGGCTCACCCCCATCTTGATCGGAGCGTTCGGCAACTGGTGCATCCCACTCATGATCGGTGCGCGGGACATGATCTTCCCGCTGCTGAACATGCTGTCGTTCTGGACGGTGGTGCTCGGCGGACTTGTCGGCCTGTACTCCATGTTCGTGCCACTGGGGGCAACCGAAGCAGGTTGGACCGGCTACCCCACGCTGTCGACAACGGTGGGCACTCAGGGGTCGGGTGAAACACTCTGGGCTCTGGCCGTGTTCCTGATCGGCCTCAGCTCGATCATGGGTGGCATCAACTACATCACCACCATCATCCGCCTGCGTGCACCGGGCATGGGGTGGATGGACATGCCGCTCACCATCTGGGGCATGCTCTTCACAGCCGTGCTCAATGTGCTCTTCCTGCCGGTCATTGGTTCGGCGATGTTGCTGCTCATCATGGATCGAGTCTTCGGCACGACCTTCTTTGTGCCAGCAAGCATCATGTCCGGGGCATCCGGTGGAGATCCGATCCTCTACCAGCACCTGTTCTGGATCTTCGGGCACCCCGAGGTCTACATCCTCATCCTGCCGGCCTGGGGCCTGGTGTCAGACCTGCTCTCCTTCTTCGCTCGCAAGCCAGCGTTCGGCTACAAGGTGACCGTCGGAGCCATGTTCGCCGTCACGCTGTTGTCGGCGGTGGTCTACGGACACCACATGTTCACCACGGGCCTGTCAGCCATGCTCGGCGAGAGCTTCATGCTCTTGACCATGATCATCTCGGTCCCAGGTGAGATTCTGTTCTTTAACTGGCTGCACACGATATGGCGCGGCAGTTTACGACTCACGTCAGCCATGTTGTTTTCGATGGGCGTCATCTTCGTCTTCGGTCTCGGTGGCCTGACCGGGCTCTACCTCGCGACCATCAGTACGGACATCTTCCTCCACGACACCTATTTCGTGGTCGGTCACTTCCACTTGACCATGGCTGCTTCCTCGCTCTTCGGTGCGTTTGCTGCCATCTACTTCTTCTTCCCGAAGATGTTCGGTCGGATGATGAGCGAAAGACTGGGCAAGATTCACTTCTGGACGACGATCATTCCTCTGACCGTGGTGTTCTGCACCATGTTCATCAGTGGCTACGGCGGCATGCCCCGGCGTTACTACGATCACACCTCGGCCAGCTACCTCGCTCCGCTTCAACACTTGAACGTCATCACCACGACGGCGGCGTTCATTCTCGGCGCAGCCCAACTCATCTTCGCCTGGAACTTCGTGCGAAGTCGCTGGTGGGGCGCCAAAGCTCCGGACAACCCCTGGGAAGTGGGAACGCTGGACTGGACAACACCTACGCCAGTCCCGCACTACAACTTCAAGGAAATCCCGGTCGTTCATACCGGCCCCCACGAATTCAGTCACCCGAAGCTGGGCGACCGCGACTGGATTTCACAAACCGACAAGCTCCCTGCCTGACGGGCGGGACACGAACTCGAAGAGGACTGGGCACAGCAGGCAATGGCTACCTTGACCGCTGAACTGCCGCGAGAAGATCCCAAGGCGCGCGTCAACTCGACGCTCGGCATGATCTTCTTCATTGGCTCGTGGTCGATGGCTTTCGGAACGCTGTATCTCTCGTTTCTCATCCTTCGCGACCGGGTCGATATCTGGCCGCCTGAAGGCATCGTCCTGCCCAACTTCGCACTGGCGACCGCGGGCACCGTCGTTCTGCTCGCGAGCAGCGCCGCCATCCATGCCGCGGTGCGGCGTGGACGCACGGGTGCGCCGGGCTTTGCGAGCCTGTGGTGCGCCGGACTCTTGCTGGGCCTCGCCTTCGGCGTCGCCCAAACCTGGCTCTGGTACGACCTGCTTGCAGCAGGTGGCGCACCTCAGTCCGGTGGCTACCAATCTTTGTTTTTCGGCCTGACCTGGGTGCATGCAGCCCACGTCGCATTGGCGCTCATTGCACTAATGTGGATCCAGTATGGGATCCGCACAGGTCGATACGGTCCTCATCGCATCTCAACGGTTCAGAACACCGCGATGTTCTGGCACTTCATGGATGTGGTCTGGGTCGTCCTGTATCTCAGTTTCTTCGTCTTCTAGAGGTTTCTGCCCGATGAGCACGGCTCACAGCACCACTGCCGACTCGGCCATCGACACGAGTCACGACCACGAAGCGGAAGAGTGCCCGCACTTCGGACAAGCCACAGGCGGCAAGATTGCCATGTGGATGTTCATCGCTCAGGACGGCATGTCCTTCGGCGGGCTCCTCCTTGCCTACGGCATCCTGAGGATCACCTCGGCTGACTGGCCCATCCCAGCCGAAATCCTCGGTATCCACCTGACGGCTATCGCGACCTTCCTCCTGATCTGCTCGTCCCTGTCCATGGTCATGGCCGTCGACGGTGCGAAGCAACAGAACAAGGCCAAGACGGTTCGCTGGCTGCTCGTCACAATCCTGGGTGGCTTCTCCTTCCTCGGCATTCAGGCCTACGAATACACCCACCTCGTGGGTGAAGGCATCACCTTCACCACGAGCACCTGGAAAGGGCAGCCCATCAACAACTTGTTCGGGTCGACCTTTTACGCGGTGACTGGCTTTCACGGATTGCACGTCACTGCCGGGGTGATCTACCTGCTTTGCATTTTCAAAGGTGCCATGGCAGGCAAGTACACCCAGGGAGGCATCAGCTACAGCCACGTAGAACTCGTGGGCCTGTTCTGGCACTTCGTCGACCTGGTCTGGATCCTGGTCTTCACGCTCATCTACCTGCTCTGATCGGCCGCATACCATGACCGACTCTCACGAAGACAAACATGGCAACGACGTGGGGACTTACGTCACCGTGTTTCTCGTCTTGGCATTCCTGACCGTCATCGAACTGTATGTCCCGGACGTTTATTCAGGCCCGGAACGTCAGCACCCCAAGATGCTTCTGCTCGTGTTCCTGGCGGTTGCCAAGGCGCTGATCGTTGCCTACTTCTTCATGCACCTGAAGTGGGAGAAGAAGTGGCTGAAGTGGATCGCCATCATGCCGGTCTACATGGGGCTCTTCACGATTCTGCTCATGCTCGAATCGATTTACCGCTGATGAAGCTGTTTTTGTCTCAACGACTCCACGGCCTACGCATCGCCGTCACAGCAGTTGGTGCCGTCGCCGCGTTGTCTTCAGTCGCATCAGCCTGCCCGTACTGCGCAGTCAGCCAGAGCACCGAGACGCTGCTGTTCATCATGGCCTTCTTGGGCATTCCGTATGTCGTTGTGACGGCGGTGATGCTCTGGATGAAACGCGTGCTGGCCAGCGAGAACGAAAGCTAAGCGATTCGTGACCGCTCCCGAGCCGGAACCTGCCGAGTCGGCGACACGCCCTCATTCTGAGAGCCTCTCGAAAGCCCCTCCGCTTCGCGGACCAGCATTCTTTTCGCGTCCATGGTTCTGGGCCCTCTTCATCGGCAGCCTCTTCACCATTCCACTCATCAAGGGTGTCGGTGCAGACTTCCCGCCCCCACTCCCTGGAATCGATCGAGCTCCCTCTGAGTTCGAGTTGCAGGATGAGTCAGGGGCAACCGTCCGGCTGTCCAATCTTGCTGGATACCTTGTGGTCGCCACAGAGCTCCCGCTTGCCAGTGGATCAGCACGCCAGTACGCCATGCTCACCATGCGTGCCATACGAAAGCGCCTCCGAGGACTGGGAAGCTCCGTTGTTTTCGTCATGCTTTCCCACGGGGGAAGTGCTGACGAGTTGAGCGCAGTGCTCGATGAGTGGAATGTCCGCAAGCCGGTCAATGCCTTCCTCTTGGACAATGATCGCGAAGCCATGAGCCAGCTTCGACACGAAGGGGCCAGTGCCAGCGCCGACTGGTTTCTTCTCGACAGGCATGGTCGCCTTCGAGGGGCCTACGGAGTCGGCATGATGAACGCGCCAGAGAGCGATCAAGACCAATCCCAGCAATTGGTCGCGGTGGAAAAAGAAATGGACCGTCTGGTACTCGACGCCGGCCAACTCGCCAACTGGTCTGCTTCAGATCCGCCGCTGGAACAGCCCTGACCGCAAACTACGGTGCATCAGGTTGCGGCGAATCCCAGAGTTCCGTCCATTCGCCGACCGGGGAGCCTTCGCGAGAGGCCAGCTCTTCCAACGCCTTACGACTGACAACGACCTCTTCCATCGCCGTCTCAGACAAAACCTTTGCGACGGCACCCATGATCGCAGTCGTGTCGATCTTCTGATAGCCGTACACCTGGTCTGGCCGACCGCACTTGGAAAACTTGCGGACTGCCAACGCCTCTTGGCGCACACCCAGAACACTGCCGATGTTGTCGAGAAGGCCCGATTCTCCGTCGTGAACCGAGACAACCGGTACCCGACGACCAGCAAGCGACACCAGTTCGGCTCCCGAGTCCAGCGGCTGCTGTGCCTGGAGGTGCAACTGGTTGTTTAATCCCAACCCGCTTCGAAGGTGTTCGTAGTCGTTTTCTGCGGCAAGAATGCCAAGCAAAAGGTCCGGGGATGACACCGCGATCACATTGGCATAGATGCCTTCGGTTCGCAGCTTGTCGGAAGCCTCCAGCGCCTCGGGAGCCAACGCTCCCATCACGAAGAGGTTCACCACGTTGACACCTGGCTCGTAATCGGGCTGTCCACGGAAATCAACCAGGTAGTAAGCGCCGGACAAGCAGTCGTGACGCGCAGCTTCCATGATGGCTTCATCGGCAAGAGGTACAGACTCGAGGTCCTCTGGGTTGCTCCGGAAGCGCGGGTGCCGCCGCAATCTCGTGACCAACTCTTTCTGCTCGACCCCACGCGTCACAGCACGAATCAGGATGCCCTTGCGCCCCTCGTTCTCGTCGTTGAAATGACGGCGGATCGATTCGCAAAGAACCCAGTCCACCTCGATGCTAAAGATGGGTTCCCAGGTAATCAGATTTGGAATCTGGATATCTGACTTCCAGCTGTGCTGCGCCCCTTCCGAGGAAAGCGACACGCCCGAGGGGGTTCCAAGAATCACAAACTCGGCGCCCCAGTAGAGATTGTAAAAGAGCTGGTCGAGCGCTCTTTTGATGAAGAAGTCGTACACCGTCATGATGGGAAAGAACGGCACGCCCGCGTAGTGGCCCATCATCCCGAAAGCGCCCACTGCAGACATGCAGTTGGCTTCCGCGATTTCGAAGCGAATGTGACGTGTCCACGGCTCACTCGTAGGCAACAGAGCCGGCCGCTTCTTCCCGTGTCCCTTACGAACTTCCATCTCAGCGGCTTCGGTCTCACCCTCACCGTGCACACCGTAGACGCGGTCATCCATGACCGGATTGAGCTGCGTAGACGTTCCTACGTCCGGGCTCATGGTCATGATCAAATCAGCACAAGCTTCCCACTGCATTTCTTTCTTTGTCAGATCAGGAATGCCTTTGCCGTGCTCACGCCGCATCTCTGCGGATGTCCCGATGCGAACCAACTTGGCGGCGAGTTGTCCCCACATCCACTGCGTGTGCGTGTGTGGGAATAACTTCGTGTCAATGTCGAGACTCGAGGGCACTCCCCCGGCCTCGGCAATTTTCGTGCGCACCCATTCCCGGTTTCTGTTGCGCCAGGCGCGATCATCCTGGATCACCTCGCGGAACTGCTTCCCCTTGGTGGCGAGCAGCTTCCCTTCCGCTGACTTCGGTCCGAAAGGCGCAAACGGCCGCTCAGGCGTGAGACCCTCGTCCTTGAGCAACTGGTGAATTTCAGACTCTTTGGGCAACTCACTGTGATTGCCCGGAGCCGCATACATGTCGAGGCCCCAGCCCTTCACCGTGTGCGCAATGATCACCGTCGGACGGTCTTCGTCCTTCTTGCTCTCCTTGAGAGCCTTGGCCAAGACCTCCGTGTCATGCCCGCCGAGATCGCAGAGCAATGTTTCCAACTGCCCGTCGTCCAGAGAGTCCAACAGGGGCTTGCACTTCTTTTCGCGCGAGATAAGCACCTTGCGCGTGTCGTCCATTTCACGCAACAGCAAGAGGCCCTGCAGCTCGTAATCGCTGATGCCTTCTTCGAGCACCTTGCGGAAGGCCGCACCGCCTGGCTTCTTGAAAGCATCCAGGCGCCGTCGACCGTGGCGCACCTGAATCACTTCCCAGCCATTTGCAATGCTCATGGCCTCGATGCGATGCGCATCGGTTCCATGCAACCCATGCATGTTGGGGATGCGGGCGCCGTCGAGATTCTGACGGTTGTAGTCGATGATCCAGGTCACATTGCCCAGCCCGCGCTCTGCGAAATCGGGCATAGCCTCCATGAGGCTTCCTTCGCGCAGTTCGCTGTCTCCGATAAGCGCCCAGAAGTGCAGCCCCGTCGGAACCTCAGGAACTTCGACCTTGTGGTCCTTCGCGTACCGATACGCGAGTGCCATATAGCCCGAGGCAACAGGAGGAATACCGACACTTCCCGAAGGTAAGAAATGCCAGCTGTCAGGATCGAAACGCGAGTGATAGCTCTGGAAAACAGGTTCGCCGTTCTCGGAGAACTTGCGCAATCCGTGCAGTGCCTTTTCCATGTCAGCCTGGCTAAACCACTCACCTTGCTGAGGGTGTCGATACAAACCCAACATGGCATTGAGCACATGGTCCAAGGGCGCGGCATGCGGCTTGCAGCACACGAAGTCTTGAGCCGTTCGCACCTTGCAGTGCAGTGCGGTGAGGATATGCGTAGAGCTCGAACACGAAGCCGGATGCCCGCCGACCTTCGGATCTGTCTTCTTGGCATCTGGGCGGTGGTTGGCAATGTGAATCATTGCCGCCGTCTGGATCATCGCCCGCCGTGCGATCTTATCGAGTGTTGCAGACATCAGCTCAGAAGGCCCGCGATGACGGAACGCTCGTGCTCGAGTTCCACAACGGAAGCCACAAGCTTTTCGCGGCCAAAGTCAGACAACTCAACACCCTGAACGATGCTGCAAGCACCGGAACTGTCGACGCTCACAGGGAACGAACTGATCAACCCTTCGGGCACGCCATAACTACCGTCACTGCAAACAGCAACCGAATCCCAGTCGCCCGCAGCGGTTGGCGTGGTCAGTCCATGCACGTGATCCACGAGCCCGTTCGCAGCAGACAGAGCAGAGGAGAGGCCGCGCGCCTTGATGATCGCTGCACCTCGTTGCTGCACAGTTTTGATGAACTCCCCTTCAAGCCAGCTGCGATCCTCGATCACATCCGTGGCCAGGCGCCCCCCGATCTTGGCGTTCTCGAAGTCGGGATACTGCGTCGAACTGTGGTTCCCCCAGATCGTCATATTGGTCACTTGCGTGTGATGAACACCCGCTTTCTCGGCCAGTTGAGCCTTCGCGCGATTCTCATCGAGCCGCGTCATGGCCGTGAAGCTCGTCGAAGGGCGGTCCGGTGCGTTGGACGCAGCGATCAGCGCATTGGTGTTGCAAGGGTTCCCGACGACGACCGTCCGGCAGTTCGAGGCAGCGCCCTCGTTGATGGCCTTGCCTTGCCCCGTGAAAATCGGCCCATTGCCCTCGATCAGGTCGTTGCGCTCCATGCCTGGGCCGCGGGGCTTCGCGCCCACCAGCAAGGCCCAGTCGACATCGCGAAAACCCTCGTCGAGATCGGAAGTGATCACCATGTCCTGCAAGAGTGGAAAGGCGCAGTCTTCCAGTTCCATGGCCACGCCCTTGAGGGCGGCGAGCGCCTTCTCGGCGGGGATCTCGATCATGTGGAGAATGACTGGCTGGTCAGGGCCAAACATCTGCCCTCCTGCGATCCGAGGCAGCAGCGCGTATCCAATATTGCCCGCAGCGCCAGTCACAGCGACGCGGATGGGGGAAGTTGTCACGGTTCTGAACTCCGGTGGGCGAAACCACCATTGTTGTCAATCTAGACGTGGTCATGCCACCTCTGGGCAGGAGCAGATCCATGGGCTCTCCCCGGCTGACCGCTATAGTCACGCCAATGCCTAGCCTGCTCATCCTGCTCGCCCTTCTCGTCGCCCTGCCGATGGGTTGTGGAGAAGCTCCCTCCACCGCATCGACCACGAAACGATCCGTTCTCGCCCGTGATCTGGACTGGCACCGGCACAGTGAGGAATCCGCCTCTCTTTCTCTCACCTGGTCGGGTGAAAACGGCCTGGCTGCCTGGACCAGTCCAGACCCAGCAGCGAACACCCACTGGGTCGATGGAGGGCTCCAGCTCTCTCTGGCACCACCCCGAGTCGAAACAGACAACACGCCCATCGCTCAACTCGATGGCCCGACCGAGACACCTTTTGATCCCGTCGTACACCACTGGCTCATTCTGCATGGAAGGACCACATCGGACATCTCCATGGAGGTCCAGTGGCGCTCTTTGGGCGAGGATTTCACCGCCGAGCGATCTAGCGCAGTGATGACGCTGTCTCCATCATCAGAGACACAGAGTTGGGCCTTGCCTCTAAAAACTTTGCGCGCTGCACGCGAAGCCGCTGACGTCTCGGAGGGTCTGGACCAATTCCGGCTGAACTTCCGGAGCCTCGACACGGAAAGCCCGGCCGACATCAAGCTCGAGTCGATCGTCATCTCCTCGGACTACGACGTGACGGACAACGGCTCACTGCCTCAGCATCGCATCGGGTTGAACGGAGTTCTGAGAGATGGGGTTGCTCTGCATGCGCCAGGAACAATGGAAGCCCAGATCCCACAAGGGTCACATGACCTGCTGCGCCTGAGTCTTGGAGTCGCCGGGTGTTCGAGCCCCATCGAGGTCTCCATTCGGGATGCAGAGGACCAACTCTCGCGAACCACCGTGACCTGCACTCCTGGCGAGGAGTGGATGGACCTCGCGCTGGACCTCTCACCGCTCGAAGGTGAGCCCACGACACTCATCATCGAAGCCCTGAACGCCCCCACGCCTTACACCACGTTGCTGGTGGGAAGCGTCATGCTGATGGGGCCCGACGACACAAACCTGCCTGATGTTGTGTTTTACGTCGAAGACACACTTCGCGCCGATCACCTCACCACCTATGGGCACAACATCACCACAGACCCGCACCTGAAACGCATGTCTCAGGACGGAGCCGTTTTTGAACAGACCTTCGCAGCCTCGAGTTGGACCCGTCCGTCTGTCAGCAGCTTGCACACCTCACTGAACCCGATTGCCCACGGAAACCTGACCTTCGGAGATCGTGTGGCAGGGTCGGTGGACACGCTGGCTGAATCACTCGCCGAGGCGGGCTATCTCACAGCGTCCTTCGTAACCAACTACCACGGAGGTGGCTGGTCGGGTCTCGACCAGGGATTTGATGAGGCGCATGAACCGACTGCCCATGGAACAACCCGCGTCACCACCACCCTGACATCCGCAGCAATCGCGGACCCGATTGACATCTTTCTCAACGAACACACAAACGAACGCGTCTTCGTCTTCGTGCAGAGCCTTGACCCACACACGCCCTACGAGCCCTTGGGTGAGGATCACTACGCACTGCTTCGAAAATCTCCGCAGTCATCGAAGAGTTCGTATGAACGTGAACGCGCAGACCTTGCCCTTCGCTACGACGCCGAGATCTTGCACAACGACCGATATCTCGAACGGCTGGATGCGACACTTGCGGCCACCGATCGCTCGGAAAATACACTGTTTCTCTTCACGTCCGATCACGGGGAAGCGTTCGGAGAGCATGGAAATCTCGAACACCGCAAATCTCTGTATCAGGAAGAGCTACACATCCCCTGGCTGGTTCGCTGGCCAGGTGTCATCCCCTCAAACCAGCGTCTCACCGAGTGGACGGGGCACATTGACATGGCTCCGACCGTCCTGGGGCTCCTGCAACTCGAAGCACCCACCAGTTGGCAAGGTCGCGATCTGTCGACTCTGCTGAGTTCGCAACAAAGCTCGCAAATCGCACCGGACCTGGACCGTCCCCTCTTCGCGCACATGGTCCATGAAGATGAGGTTGCCCAGACCATTGCCGTGATTCGCAAACCCTACAAACTCATCATGCCCCTCGATGAGGCAGGCCTGCCCTCCCAGCCTTTACGACTTCTCGATCTGGATATAGATCCGGCGGAACGCCAGGACATCGACCTGAACAACCCTGACCAGTCGGCAGAACAGGCGGCAGCCAAGGCACTCGAACAGTGGGCTCGCCACACCCTTGAGGAGAGTCGCGCCTCTCTGGTGCGCGAAGAGGCAGGCGCCATGACTCCTGCCATGCGCGATTGGATGCGCGAAATGGGCTACTTGAAGTAGACGGGACGCCCCTCCTGTGAAGATCATGAAAAATTAGCGCCCACCTGGAATACTAGAGGGCCCGATAACTCCCCGTCCTCACATCGGAAACCTCTCGTGACCAACGCAACTCAGAGCCCTGAAGACATCCTTGAAGTTGTCAAAACCCGCTATGAGGAAGGCGCCGCCGCCGTCGTGCCAGAGCTGTGTTGCCCCGTCGACTACGACCCGGCTTACCTGAAAGTCATTCCTCAAGAAGTGGTGGAAAGAGACTACGGCTGCGGCGATCCATCCAAGTGGCTGCAAGCAGGCGAAACCGTGCTCGACCTCGGGAGTGGTACAGGAAAAATCTGCTTCATCGCTTCTCAGGTGGTAGGCAAAGAAGGCCGTGTCCTGGGAGTGGACATGACCGATGACATGCTCGAGGTCGCTCGTAAAAATGCACCCATTGTCGCCGAGCGCATTGGCTACGAAAACGTGAGCTTCCACAAGGGGCGGATCGAAGACCTTGCACTCGACCGCGAAGTGCTTGACGCCCGACTGCGTGAACACCCTGTGCGCAGTGAACAAGACCTCTCCGAGATCGAGAGCTGGAGTGCAACGGAGCGTTCTCAACGACCGATGATTGCAAGCGACAGCGTTGATGTCGTCGTGAGTAACTGCGTGCTCAACCTCGTCGACCCCGACCGCAAACGCGTCATGTTCGAAGAGATTTTCCGTGTTCTAAACCGTGGCGGACGCGCGGTCATCTCCGACATCGTGAGTGACGAAGAGATTCCATCACACATGGCGGAAGACCCCGAACTCTGGAGCGGCTGCATCTCAGGCGCTTTTCAGGAGGAAGACTTCCTGAAAGCCTTCGAAGAGGCCGGCTTCTACGGCATCGAAGTCGTATCCCGCGGCGCTGACGCATGGCACGTTGTGGAAGGCATCGAATTTCGCAGCGTCACGGTACGCGCATGGAAGGGCAAGCAGGGCGCATGCCGCGAACAGGGCCAC
>JAQWOM010000019.1 GCA_029245865.1 Planctomycetota bacterium | reverse complement strand
GCCCTGATCAAAAAGCGTCTCGGCTGCGAAGGTCTCGATGCCCCCGCTCTGCATGCCCTGCACGGGACTGGCCAGCAACAGGAGCCCCACCGGAAGCACGAGGGCGCGCCTCATTGCTCTGGAGGCTCTGGAGCATGCTCGAGTGGGCTGCATGAGGTCCATGACGAGGGGCACGAAAACAGACTCCGACACCTTATCGAGTTGCGAAGGCATTTCCTCGTCAAGACAGGAAATCGGGCTCTGATGTCCCGCCTCAGTGACTGTGGCGGGGTCCGAGTTCGATCTCCGTGACGATTCCGTCCGCGTCCGTCGTGGTCCAGAGCAGCCGCTCGGGGCTCTCGATCGTCACCGTGTGCGTCTGACCATCCAGCACCACCTGCGCCGTGGTGGCATTCAACAACGTCCAACTCCCCGCATCCGACGCCGTCGGCGGGCGCCCCAGGTGATAGGGCACCACCGTCCCGTCATTCAGAATCGCCACGCTCAACTGACCGTCGTGATCCAGGGTCTCCCAGTGACCCATCAAGGTCTCCCGGGGATCCTCCGCCAGAGCTTCCAACGCCCCCTGGTGCTCGCTCCGCTGATACGCCAGGAATGGCTGGTTGTTGAAGTCGCCCCCCAGAAACAAGAGATCGTCCTCCCGCCGCTCGGCACGCACCACCATCAGGTTGAATCCCTCGAGATCCCCGAACGGATCGCCGTCCACCTCGCGAAACCAGATCACATACGGATTGCCGTGCAGACTCAGCAACAGATAAGGGTGCTCGACCTCGTTGCGCGTCATCACCCCCGACTGAAACGCACGCTGTCCGTCAAACATGGCCACCACCCGCGCCGGAACCTGCTCGGCTACCTTCGGGTCGGGACGAAACTCGAAACGCTCTCGCGTGCGCACCACGCTCTCCCACAGGCGGTGACAAAGAGCCGACTCCATCACCCACTCCCCTTCGAGGCGACTCGCCGCGACGTTCTCGTCCGAAGGTTCGAGTGCAAAGCCCTCGGTCTCGCCGCTCGAGGTCGCGCCCGCCCAGAGACAGGCCAGCAAGGTCGTGAGGGGCAGGATGTGATGTGGGGTCATGAGAGGCTCCCGAGGAACGAAGGGGCCCAGTCTATCCTGCATCCTTTTCAGCCCCCATGGCCCGGATCGAGGGTGTTATTCTGACCGGATGAGACTCTCCCGCCATGTTTGTCGAGCGCTGCTCGCCGCCACCCTGCTCTGCGCGGCCCCCGCGTCCACGCTCGCCCAGTCGTTCACGGTCATCGGATTGCCCGACACCCAGAACTACAGCGAGTTCTACCCCGAGATCTTCTACGCGCAGACCACCTGGATCGCGAACCAACTCGGTCCGCTCGACATTCGCTATGTCGCCCACTACGGCGATCTCGTCCAGCACGCCGACTCGCTCACCGAATGGGCCGTCGCGGACACCGCCATGGCCACTCTCGACGCCGCCGGCGTCCCCTATGGCGCCACCGCCGGCAACCACGACATCACCGCCTCCGGCATCCCGGGACAGGCCTACATCCCCGACAACTACGCCGACCTCTTCGGACCCGATCGCTTCGCCGGCAAGGTCTGGTACGGCGGCGCCTCGCCGTCGAACATGAGCAACTACCAGATCTTCAGTGATGGCGATCTGGAATTCGTCGGCCTGCACATCGAAGTCGATGCCGCCTACCGCGAACTGGAATGGGCGCAAGGGGTCCTCAATAATCACCGGGACAAACCGGTCATCATGACCACCCACCGCTACCTGCAGGATGCCGAGGACTACACCGCCGGTGTCCCCCTCGTGGCCTCCGGCTACTACCCCGAGGTCTGGTACGCCTTCGAAGGCGTCTACGCACCCGGTGGCATTCACACGCCTCTCATCTTCGATTACTTCGTGCGCCGGAATCCCAACATCTTCCTGGTGAACTGCGGACACTTCCACGAGTGCTTCCGCCAGACCGCCACCAACGCCTACGGCAAGGTCGTCCACGAAGTCCTCGCCGACTATCAAGACGATCCCAACGGCGGGAACGGCTGGCTGCGCATCATGAATGTGAACACCGGGGCCGACCGTATCGACATCCAGACCTTCTCGCCGACTCTCGGGCAGACGCAAACAGCCAACGAACACACCTTCAGCCTGTCCTTCGATGTCGAGGACTACTACGAAACCCGCCCCACCGTTGTCTTGCAAGAAGGCATCAATGACTACGCGGGCACGCAAGACACCTGGATCAACGAGGACAGCCCCAACACCTCCTACGGTGAATCGGGCGTGCGCATCTCGGATGACGATGTCGCGAACTCGATCTTCACCGACTCCCGCGGCCAGGCCATGCTGCGCTTCGACGAACTCATCGGTCCCGAGAATGTGCCCGCCGGGGCAACAGTCGTCAGTGCGGCCCTCACCCTGCAACTCAACTCGGACATCGACAACCCACTCTTTGATCCCGACTTCCTGGTCTACAAGATCACGACCCCCTGGGACGAGAGCTCCACCTGGAACTCGCTCGGTGGCGGCCTGTCCGGAGGTGAACTGGGCGGATTGCTCACCAGCTTCTCGGGCGACAACAGCCCCAACGGCAACTACATGCGCCGGCTCGATGTGACCTCGGCCGTGCAAGACTGGGCCAACGGGGAAGCCAACTGGGGCTTTGCCATCCTGCCCGAGATCATCACCGGCAATGACGAAGGCATCGAACTGCTCACCAGTGAGTCCGGCGCCGCCCTGCTGCGCCCTCGACTCGAAGTGGTCTACACCGCCGGCTGCGCGTCCTACGACACCTACGGCACCGCGGCTGCTCTCGCCAACACCCTCAAACTCGAAGGCATCGGCATCCCCGAACTCGGCGGCACCTTTCAGGTGCGCGCGTCCCTCATTCCTGGGCCCAACGTCTACTTCGCGGGCAGCTTTGCCAAGGCCGACATCCCCTTCAACGGTGGCAAGTGGCTGGTGGACATCCCGCAGATGTTCTTCCTGAAGCCCTTCCCTGCCTTCGGCGGTGAAACCACTCTCATGACGACCCTGCCCGCCGACCCGGCGCTGGAGGGCATCCCCGTCTACATCCAGGCCATCGCGCCGGATCCCGGGGCCGCCTTTGGCTACGCCCTCTCCAATGGACTGGTGGCGACCCTCTGTCTGCCTTGGCCCTAGGCCCTCGCCATCTCCTGGGACTCGCGGGACTGCTGGCTCTGCTGAGCCTCGGGGCCTGCCGCGACAACCACACGAGTTCCGAGGTCGGAGCCGCCTACTGGGAAGGCGTGTCGCCGCTCGTCGCCATAAACGAGGGACCGACGTACCACCGACTCGAAGGCTATGACCCGCGCTGGATGGATCTCGTGCGCGAGGGTGTCGAGATGTCCCGGAGCTACTGGGGCAGCTACGGACCGGCCACCGTCTGGGTTCTGGGGCGTGAAGAAGGAACCGAGATTCAGCCCGCGGCGTGGACGGCCTTTCTCGACGAGTACTGCGCCTGGCGTAGCGAACCCACGGACATGACGAGCGAAGACTGCCTGGAGCACTTCGGGGAGCGTTATGTCGAGGTCACCGAACGCGGCGAGTCGGAAGCCTATCTATCGGAAGTGCGCGACGCCGACACGCGCCTGGCGGAACTCGTCTTCATCAACGTCCACAACTGGTTCTTCGAAGACGACCCGTTGCCCGATCCGATTCTGCGCGGTGTCCACGAATACACGCACGTGTTTCAGCAATCCATCGGCCCCATGCCCACCTGGATGATGGAAGGCACGGCCGTCTTTTCCGAGGCCTGGTTGCCAGGACTGAACGGACGAGGCGATCCCTACGAGCGGCTGATGCTGTCCATGGCGTCCGCCCAGCAGATCCGTGATTCCGATCTGACCCTCGCTGACATCGAAGAGATCGAGATCGCCTCGGACGAAGCCAAGGACAAGGCGCGTGAACTGGCTTATGACGCCGGAGCCTGGGCCATGGTGTTTCTGGTCAGCAAGTCCCCCACCCAGAGCGTGGCAGGCCTGCGCGATCAGTTCTTTCCCCTGGTGAGAGAGCTCGGCTGGGAAGCAGCTCTGAATCAGTCTTCCGGCTTGCCGAGCACACAGGCGTTCTACGAGGCCTTCGAAGCTTTCATGAAGCAGCCCCCTCAGGAGCAGCGCCGACTGCTGGAAAGCCTGAAGGCCTAGTGCCGCGGGGTCGCGAGGTGCCCTTGCGGGCACTCTCCAGGGGGCTGGATACGGGCAAATTTAAGGCGAACTGGCGTTCGAGAGACATTATATAGAGGGCCCCCGGTGTGCTCTGTTTTGGGGGGCACACGACGGCTTCGTACCCAACCTCTCACAAGGTGTGATTCATGCTTTCTTCACTCTGCCGCGTCATCGCTTGCACGCTTCTTGCCGCCACGGTGGCCACCTCTGCAGAAGCGCAGGTCAACGCCCTTGCTCCCGTGCTCAAGTCCAACTCCAAGGGAGCCTTCAAGCCCTTCAAGGCCAAAGGCAACACGGAGTTCGATGTCACGACCCGGCTCTACGAAGACAGCGCAGGGACGATTCAGATCGAAGATGACTCGAGAGTGCCCTGGGAAGAGACGCTCGCGTTCTCGGTCCTGGGCAAGACAGCACTCCCGCCGAGCGATCCGGCAGCCGGTAGCTACAGCCTGTCCATCCCGGTGGATGGTTTCGTCGACCTGAACATCGGCGCGAAAACCCCCTTGCCCAGCGACCTCGGCGACGGCTTTGTGTTCTTTACAACTCAGGTGACTCCCTACAAGAAAGGCGTCGCTCAAGACCCCTATCTGGAATCACCGACCAAGCTACTGAACGCGGCCTTCCTGGATGTCATGAGCATCGTTCAGATTCCCGACGGGTTCGGAAACACCAAGAAGACTCTTCGCATCGAGGGAGTCAATCTGCAGGTCGTGAACGGAGCGGGCACCACCACCGGATCTCTGGACGGCCTGGGAAATCTGATCGTGGGCTACAACGAACTGCGCGGAGTCGATGACAACCGCACCGGTTCCCACAACATCGTCGTGGGCATGCAGCACAACTACACCCGGGCCGGCGGCATTGTCTCTGGAAACAAAAATACGATCAGCGGCGATTTCGCCTCGGTCAGCGGCGGGTTCTCAAATACGGCCAGTGGGCTCTACGCCTCGGTGAGTGGTGGAGCCAACAACGAGGCTTACGGCGGCGCTGCCTCGGTCGCCGGGGGGCGGAACAACACGGCCAACGGCGGATGGGCCTCGGTCAGCGGAGGCTTTGGCCGCACGGCTGCCAACAACGATGACTGGGTGGCGGGGACGCTCACCGAAGACTACTAGTTCGCCGAGACCTCGGAGTCCGTCAGGGGCTGCCCGGTGCAAACCGGTCGCTGATGGAGTCCGCGTAGCCCACGAGTTCGACATAGCCTTCGCCTGCAACCGGCTCGCCTTTCCGGGTTCCCTCGAAACGGCAGAGGCCTTCCCAGTAGGTCACCCCCGTGGACTTCGTGATGAGCTCTTGCTCCTTCAGCCGAGGAGTCACCACGAGTTCCAATTGCTGACCTGGCACTGAGAGCCGCCAGCCCGAGGGATACGTGGCCCCACTCTCCGGACTCGTCCAGCTGCCGAGGATCTCGACGTCAAAGGCCTCTTGCCCGAGATGAAGAGACTCAGCCTTCGGCGCCGCCCATGTCCCCGAACTCGTCGAGTCCGCACTCCCGTCCTGGAGCCGGAGCTGATAGAGCATCAGCGCCGTGTCGTCATTCAAGACCACACTGAACCAGTCCCAGCCCACCTGACCACCTGACAGCTGGCTGCTCCCAAACTCGTGATCCATCCAGGCGCGTCCATTCACAGCACGCGAACTGCCATCGGGAAACTGCAATGTCCCGCGGACCGGAATCGCCGGAAGCGTGTAGTACCAGGAAGACTGACCGGGCTCATGGCCTTTGATCGAGAGCCCCGGCTCTTCGCCGTGAAACAAAACCGGGCTGGCCGCGAGATCCAACTGCAACGCGACCTGGGTGCCCTCGACGTCAAAGAACAAACTCCCCGTGCGCCCCTCCTCGGACGGCAAGGAAGACAAGCTGTTCTCGAACACGGAGACATCAAGGGTTTCGGTCGAAGCCCCTCCCCATGGTTGCCACGCGCGCGTCGTCGCCTCTGCATGAAGCAAACGCCCCGTCGAAAGATCTGTGAGAGCGCCATGAAAAAGCATCACATCGCGCACCCCCATGGACGACGCACGCTCCGAGGCGCGCAAGGTCAGCGCCCGCCGGAACCAGGTGGCCTGAAAACCGTATTCGCGACCCTCGCTGTCCGTGAGAGGCCCCGTCAGATACCACCACTCGGTGCGTGTCTCTGGGTGACTGGCATGGTCGGCAGGAAGCTCCAGGGTTCGGCCGGGCCCGGCGCGCAGGAATCCTTCGGCATCGAGAGACTGCGCGGTCAGGGAGAGCGCAGGGAACAGGCAAGCCGCGAGAAGAAGGATCCGCCCGGCATTCATCGACGCGGCTCCAGCAATCGGGCCACTTCCGAACGACGCACCATGAGCCAGGGAACACACGCCGCCGCGAGACCCGCCAGGAGCGCCAGCGCAAGCACACCCAGGAGTCCGGGCGCGTCCACGTTCATGGGGAACGACCAGCCAAAAGAGCGCGTGTTCACGATGCGCACGAGAATCCACGACAGCCCGAGACCAACCGGCAAGCTGACAGCACCTGCCAGCCCCGTGATCATCGTGGCTTCCACAAGCATCAGGCCGCCCACGGTGCTCAGGCGCGCACCGAGCGCGCGAAGCACGCCCATTTCTTGACGACGCTCGAGATGCAGACAGAGCAAGGCCGTCAAGACGCCCAGCAAGGCCAGTGTCGTCGAGATGGCCTGGAGTAGATAGGTGATGGCAAAGGTGTCGTCGAAGGCCGTCACGACATCTTCACGCAATCGCGACACCGTGCGGAAGACAGCACCCGGGTAAGTCTTGCTGAGTTCCAGTGCGAGGGCCTCGGCATCTGTCTCTGGATCCAGAAGCAAGGCGGCGTTGCGAACGGGAGTCTTTCCGTAAAGAGAGCCAAACGCATCCACATCGAGCAGTGCATAGCCCCGGTCGAGCGAGAAGTCCTGAAAGATCGCCACCACCGGCAACTCCACGGGCCCCTCACGCCCCAGCAGCACAAGTGTGTCTCCTGGACCCAGATTGCGTTTGCGCGCCAACGGCTCGGTGATCATCACACGGCCCGACCGCAAGCTCGCCACGATCTCGGGAAGCGACGGGCCCTCCAGAACCCGGAGGCTTTCGCGACGCTCGATCATCTCGAGCGCCGCACCCGCGACCATGAACGAACCCTCCGGCGAGGGCTGCTCCAGCATGCGGAGAGTGTCCACCGCGAGCACGCCAGGACGCGACTGCATGTCTTCGACCAGACCCTCGGGAAGCTGCGCACGCTCGGGTGCCAGTTCGAACCACAACGGCTTGGCGTAAATGTCCGCACTCAGAACAGCATTCGACCAGGTGACGACCTCGGACCGAAACGAGCCCACCATGACGATGACCGCAATGGTCATGGCAAGCGGCATGGCCAGGGCACCCGCAGCCGCGCCGGTTCTTCCCAGGCTGCGGCTGATGCGCGCGCTGGCGAGACCGATCAACGGAGGATCTGTCAGCTTGCGGACGAGCCGCCCCAGCAAGCTCGGCATGAGCGTGGCCGTCGCCAGGAGGACCGCAAGCACCGCGAGAGACGGCAAGATCACCGCGCTGCCCGTAGGAATCAGCAGGCCCCCCGCCAGCAGCAGCAGGCCCAGGGGAAGCCAGAGCGGTGGCGGGGCATCCTCGGGTGCCTGACCAGCCACGGCAATCGGCGGGGTGCGTGCCGCCGAAAGGGCCGGCACGGCGGTGGCCCCCACAGACGCTGCGACCGCAGTGCCTAGCGCCAGAAAGGTCGTGATCAGATCGAGTTCGGGGATCGGAAGGCCGCCCACCGGTCCGTAAAGAGTGCCCACCGAACGTGCCACATCCCCGACGAGCAAGCGCGCCAGAAGGCCGCCTCCCAGCAAACCGAGCAAACCCCCGATCAAACCCAGAACCGAAGCCTCTCCCAGCAGAGAGACCAGCAGCACGCGTGCCGGGCACCCCATGCAGCGCAAACGTCCCATCAGTGCCCGTCGGCGGGTGACCGCGAACTGCGCCATGGAAAACACCACGAAGGCACCCACCAGCACGGCCAGCATGCCGAGACAGGCCAGGTTCGTGCGGAATGCCTCGGTCAATGTGTCGGCTCGCTCACCACGTGACGCAGCCGGCTCCAGGCGTTCGCCCGGGAACAGTTCGATGTCCGCACCCTCGTCACTCAGCACCAGATCGAAACGCAGCACCTCGTCGTTCAGCCCCAGCAACTCCTGAGCCGTCGCCAGGTCGGCCAGAGCAAAGGGTGGGTTGTCCTGCGAAAGGCGCGGTTCCTCGATCAATGTCACCGTGGCGGTTCGCCGACCTCCGGGGATTTGAAGCTCGAGGGCATCTCCCTCGGCCAATCCCCAGGCTTCGCCCGTCTCTCGCCCGAGTGCCACGAGACCGGGCTCGAGCAAGAGTCGCGTGAACAGTTCCGAATCTCCCGAGGCTTCGAGAGCTTCGGGAGACAACTGCAGAAAGGGCGCCGCCTGGAAGGGGTCCACGCCCACAAGTCGCAGGGAACGAGGTGCTTCGGCCTGGCCCTCGACCACGACGAGTGGCTGATCGCCCGGCGGTGGCTCGACGGCAGGCGGTATGAGGACCGTAGCAGCCACCACGGGCTGAACCGCGTCAACCGACGGGTGGGCGCGCAGTGCCAGCAGGCGCGCTGGATCCAGGCGCCCCACTCGCGTGAGCTGGTGTGTGGCGACACCGGCCATGGAATCGTAGGTGCCTCGAAACTGATTCAGCGCGGCGTCACTGGCCAGACGAATGGCCACGATCACAGCGATGCCCACGGCCACACCGAGAAGCGTCGTCAAGGTTTGCAACGGGTGCGCGGCATTGTCCGAGACCAGCACGCCCAGCACGGACCGGATGCGCCCCTTCATCAGGCTCGATCCAGCCGTCCGTCACACAGGCGGATTTCACGATCGGTCGCGACCGTCACCGCGGGGTCGTGAGTTGCCACGAGGACAGCCACGCCGCGCTCGTGCCCGAGTCGCACGAGGAGTTCGGTGATCTCGCCCCCCGTCACGTGATCAAGATTGCCTGTGGGCTCGTCGGCCAGGAGCAGTGCCGGATCGTTGATCAGCGCTCGCGCGACAGCGACCCGCTGTTGCTGTCCGCCAGACATGTGATCGGGGCGCCGGTCGGCAAGCTCTCCGATGCCAACTGAATCCAGAAGAGAACGTGCGTGGTCTTCGGCGACCCGGCTCGGTGTTCCGCCGAGTCGGGCAGGAAGCGCCACGTTCTGGGCAGCAGAAAGCGACGGCACGAGATGAAAGGCCTGGAAGATGAACCCCAGCTGTTGATTGCGGAAGGCCGAGGCGTGGACATCGTCGAGCCCTGAAAGCTGCTGGCCGGCCACTTCCAGATGGCCGGAGGTTGGCTCATCCATGGCCCCGAGGAGGTGCAAGAGGGTGGATTTCCCTGAACCGCTGGGTCCGGTCAGGGCCAGCACCTCGCCCGCTTCAATCGAGAGGTCAAGACCCTCGAGGGCCACGACCCGGGCACCCTGGCCCTCGTAGATACGTGAGACGTTTTGACAGAGGACGACAGGCATAACGCGGGCCATTGAGGTGTGCAGGTGGCTATTCGGCGGTTCGAGCGACCTGGATTCAAGTCGCCCGGGAACAGGCACCTGGAAAATAGATCTCAACTGCGAGGCGGAAGCCATGAGAATCCACGAGCGGCCCCTGGCATTGAGAACGAATCTGGAAGAGTCGGTAGAATCCCGAGTGGCTGACGACCCCCAAGGACCTTCCCATGATGATGATGGCCAGTGCGATGTTTGTCTCTCTCGTGATGGCCCTGCCAGCACCGCAAGATGCTGCCGAGGTCGACTCTGCAAGAGCTCTTGTTGAAAGCGGCGATCTGGACGGCGCCATGCAGATCTTGACCGTTCTGGTCGTGCAAGGAGGGGCCGACGCGCTGGCCGCAGGCGTGCTGATGAGTGAGGTCCAGCTGGCATCCGGCAATCCCGAAGAGGCTCTGGCGACACTGAATGCGCTCGGAGAGCCAAACAATGCCTCCGTCGCTCTCGCACTGGGCCGCACCCACCTGGGACGCGCCGATGCCTTGCACGCCGCGGGAGCTTCCTCGGATGAGGTCACCGCCGCGCTGCTCAAAGCTCAAGAGCACGTGAAGCAATCGGTCATCCGCTCGCCCGCCGGTGACCAGGCCGCGCTCCTTGAACTGGGCTACATACGCTTACGTCGCTTTGGAGATCACGAAGAGGCCCTGAGGCTCGCCAGAGAAGGCCTCGAAAAGAACCCCGACGAAGGCAACCTGCATTTGCTGAAAGGGCTCTCGAATGTGTGGGTCTACTGGAACAGCAAGTCTGCCGGCGACGAGGTGGTCACAAAAGCGGCGTACAACGAGACCGTCGATGCCTATCTGAAGGCTGTCGAGTTGTTGCCGCCCGACCAGACCGAAGCTCTCGCTCAGCTGGCCTGGATCTACGGCGATGGAGGCGAAGCCGGCAAGTCCGTGGATGCGGCGATCGCCATCGCCGAACGGCAGGACGACCCTCAATTCGACCTGCTCTACAATTTGGCCAAGCAATACAGCCTCTCTCGTGAGTTCGAGGCGTCTTCGCGTGCTCTTGAAGTCATCGTCGGTATCAGCGCGCGCGACATCACTCAGCGCCTGAAAAAAGAAGAAGACATCGACAGCATGGCGACGGAGCTGGCCTGGTCGGTGGGCCCCTTCGTCCAACGCGGAGATCAGGCCACGGCTCGCGCCATTCTCAAGGCAATCCTTGCAGCGGACCCCAAGAGTCCCGCGGTCTGGCACAACTACGCCATCATGTGCGAGGACACAAATCGTTACGAAGAGGCACTGACGGCCTACGAAAAGAGCGTTGAACTCGACCCCGAGAACGCGCGTTTCTACAACGACCTTGGGTCTCTGTTACACCGCGCCTTGAATCGCGATCTGGACCGAGCGCGAGAGATGTATGAGCTCTGCATTGCGAAGGCGGATGAGCAACTCGTCGCCGTGAACTTACGCCCGGAGAGGCGGACGGCCTTGACTCAGGCTCGCTCCTACGCGCAGAACAGCCTCGAGGAGTTGACGCCGACGACTCCAGCATCCGGAGGCGGCTTGCTCGAAGGACTTCTTGAGGGGCTAGGCGAACTCACCATCCCCGAGCTTCCAGAAGAAGAAGAGGAAGAGCAAGGCGACTCGGAAGGTTAAGAACCCTCCTCGAGTCAGGAGGGTTCTTTCGGCAATCTCGATGCCAGACAGAACCGACGGCTCTTGGACCAGAGCACCACGAAGCTCAGCAGCATGAGTCCGAGATTCTCGGGCAATTTTGCGCAGACAAACTGCTCGCCAGCGCCGCAGCCGCAGTCAAACTTGATCTCGCAGAAGCTCTGGCCTCCTGTGGCATAGATGTCCAGCGCTCGCAGCAGGATTGCGAGAGAAAAGATGCACAGCAAAAGAAGCGTGCTGGCCCCGGCACCGCGCAGGGCAACACCCAGGAGCAACAGGACGCCGCACCAGATTTCCAGCCAAGGCAAGGCAACAGCCATGCCGTTGAGCACGACGGACATGTCGGGCGGAACAAGCCCATACTCACGAATCAGTTTGAGGAAACTGATCGGGTCCGAGATCTTGCTGGCACCAAGCCAGATAAACATACCCCCAAGGACAAGCCGCGAAAGCAGCAGAGGAAGACCCGTGGCGTCCAGCCGACGAAGCGCTGTGTGATCGCTCGCGCTCATGGCGTTTTGTCCAACATCACACCGGAATTCCTGGCTCCCTGCTCGAGGGGCATGCCGCGTTCCGTCCATTCCGTGATGCCCCCCGTGAACACACGGATGCGCTCTGGGTCTGCCCCCAATCCAAGCAAGAAGAGGGCCGCCGATTCACTGTCTTCACAGTCACCGCCATTGCAGTAGACAACGATCTCCATGGACGTGGGAATGATCTGAAGCATCGCCTCCTGGTAGCGGTCCGCGCGGTAATGATCAAACTGGTGGGCACCAGGGATGTGACCTTGTGAGTAATGGTCATCGTCGCGTGCGTCAATGAACACGTAGGCCTCATAGGCGTACATGGGGTCTTCGAAGCGCTCGACGACCTCTTCGAAGGTCGCCGCCGTCAGCCCCTTGGACGCCAGCCGGTTCAGAAGCTCGGGATCGATGGATCCTGCGGCGGATGAGTCCGACTCTGGCGTAGGAGGCACCTCGGCTGGTGACGCCGTGCGTGAGGTACCTCCTGGAAAGTAATCCTGTTGCAGGTCGAGACCGTTCTCGGACACCGCATTCATGATCAGACCGACTCCAAGTCCCGTACCCAGCACGAGGGTCATTTCAAAAACAGAGCGAAGCGTTGGAGACATGATCAAGGCACCAGGATGGAACTGAGGTCAAACATACGGCCTCCGAGCTTCATTGTGAGACTGCGAAGAGCTCGGGCGTAGCGGTCAAGCAAGGCCTTCTCCCCATGCTAAGGTGGTGTCGATGTCTCCTTCACCTCTTTCTCGCGGTTGGTCCCTCGGGCTCCTGATCGGGCTCCTCCTGTTGATCGGAGTGGGACTTGCGCTCCTCGGAAGTGCGGTGTTGATGCCACAGGCGGGTGTGCTCGGCGTTCTTCTCGTCGCCCTGACTCTTTTTCTGCTCTCGCAGGTCGTGGTCTTTCGAGCTTTCGGCCTGCGATCCCGAGCTGACGAAGATCCTGAGGCCGCTCTCAAGGAGAAAGACGACGAAACAGACTGGCGCGCCTGGCGCGGGTGAGGCCGCCTAGAGGCCGTCCCCGCCCTCGCCGTCCGTCCCGCCCAGATACCCAAGGGCCTTGAGTTGCTCCACAGTTTCGTCGTCATACTCTGCGGTTCCAGTCGCTCCATGTCGGATCTCGGTGTCGAGCCATTGACCTAGCAAGGCCTCCAGTCGTTTCCGCGTTTCGCCCTGCTCATCAACGAGATCTGTGGTCTGGCGTGGATCACGTGTCATGTCGAAGAGCTGAGCCCCCGGGTTCCCCACGTACGCCTCATCGGGTCGTAGGTATTGCCGCCGTTCCTTGCTCTTTGTTTTCTTGTCGAAGGCGTAATAGGCCATTCCGTCAGCAATCACGAGGCCGCGGGAATAGTTCCCTCCGCTGAACACAGGCCGCTCTGGCCGCGTGCCTCCCTGGAGCAAGGGCAAGAGACTTCGACCCTGGAACTCGTCAGGAAGCGCATCGCCCTCACAACTCGCCAGTTCGATCAGAGTCGGCGCAAGATCGAGAAGTTCAACGGGCGCTTCGATCACCTGGCCCTCTGAAGGAGAGTCGCCCGGGAGGGAGATGATGAGCGGAACGCGAACCTGTTCCACGTAGAGCGTTCGTCCGTGAGTCCAGCCCTGCTGGTCGTCGGGGTGAGGGTCGCGAAACTCTTCGCCATGGTCTGCGGTGACCACGACCACGGTGTTGGTGAGGTCAATCCCGTACTCGCCTAGCAGTTCGAAGAGACTACGGAGAGCGTCGTCGGTGTAGCGAATCTCCCCGTCGTACTGCGCAAACCGGTATTCCAGGTCTTCGATAAACTTCGGCGAAGGGTCTTCCGGACTGCGGCAAGTGCCTCTCAAGGCCACAGCACGTTGCGCTGCAGACCAGTCTTCGGGCGCAAACATTTCGTGATATGGCGGCGGCGGCACATAAGGCCCGTGAATGTCGCGATAGTGCAGGTAGAGCGCCGCCGGCCGAGAGTCGCCTTCTGCAGCGCGCTCTTTCAGATAACCCTCAACCTTGTTGTGCAT
>JAQWOM010000018.1 GCA_029245865.1 Planctomycetota bacterium | reverse complement strand
GGTTGCCACGGAGGGAGGCTGCACGGTCGAGTATCTCGGCCAGCACGCTCGTTACTGCCAGCCGGACAATCCGGCATCGATACGCCGTGCTGTACTCGAAGCTCTCGAGGAGCCCCCCTCGAACTCACTTCGCGAACGCATCCACACCGAGTTCACCTGGGAACAGGCGGCACGCAAAATGTTGAAGGCCTACCAAGACGTCACCTCCCAGAGAGCGCGTCCCCCCAATCGACCCGCACAGCAAGCCACGCCTGAACACCAGCCTTAGGCCGCCCCACTCAGCACCGGCAGCACGCTCTGGCAGCCCAGCCTCACCGACGGGGCAGTGCCCTAGGGTGATTCCCTTAAGCCGTTGCTCAATCCCCAGGGCGAGAACGCGCCGTCGTAGGCACAGCTGCCGCCCCCGCGCTCCGACGGGAGTAGGCTTCGAGCACCTCGTCCGGTGGGCCGTCAGCCATCAACTGGCCAGCCTCCAACCACAGCACCCGATCACAGAGCGATTGCAGGAATGGCATGCTGTGACTCGCAATCATCACGCAATGCGCAGTCCCGGTGAGCTCTTGAAGGCGGTCGCCGCTCTTCTTGCGGAAGGCCGCGTCGCCCACCCCAAGCAATTCATCCACAAGCAGAATCTCGGGTTCGAGAACGGAAGCGGAGGCAAAGGCAAGTCGAGCTCGCATGCCAGCGCTGTAGTAACGCACCGGCGTCTCCATCGCCGCATCGTCCAACTCGGCAAATTCCTGCACATGCTGAACATGCTCTTCGGCTTGCGCACTGGGAACGCCGTGCAAAGCGGCCGACATTTGCGCATTGACCCGGCCTGAAAGGTTCGCAGCAAGTGTCGCGCCCAGCGAAAGTAGAACTGAGGTACGGCCACTGACGGAAAGGCTGCCGACATCGGGTTGATAGATTCCACTAATCGTGCGCAGAAGTGTCGTCTTACCAGAGCCATTTGGACCACAAAGGCCGAGCACCGTACCTGTACCCACCGAGAAGCTCACGTCACGCAACGCCCAGAACGTAGACGGATCTTCAAGATAGGGATCGCGCTCACCTGCCTGACGATGTGATGCCAGAGCACGCCGGAGGCTCTTTTTCAGCATCGTTCGGCGGCTGCCTCGCGTAAATGCGATGCCCATCGAATCACAATGAATAGAGGCTGCCACGTCTTTCTCCATGCTCAAAGCATTCGGATCGCATCGTTGCTGAGCCGTTTGAAAATCCAGTTCCCAACCAGCAGCAACAGCACACCCCACAAAGCAGACCAACCCAGAGCCCCCCAGAGAGGGGGCAGGTCTTCGTAGAGCGGGCGCCTGATGCCTTCGATAATGCCGACCAGAGGGTTCAGAGCGACGTACCAGGAACGAAAGGCCTCTGGGACACGCTCAAGGCTGTAGAGACACGGCGTCAAAAAGAAAAGCAAACGCAGGCCGACCTCATGAGCGTTTCCCAGATCAGGAAGCATGGCCATGAGCGGAGCCAGTGCGTAAGACACTGCAAGGATGTGGAGAGCCATGACAGCGAGTGGGACAGCCAGCGTCAGAAGAGTCGGTGACCACGGCCGATCGTAGACCAGCATCATGATCAGCAGGACGCCGACTCCGAGGAGGCTCTCAACCGTGGCGGCGGCAGCTTGGCTGGTGACGACAACACGCCGATTCACGAGAGTGGAATTCAGCAGTGTACTGCTCGTCACGAAACCCATGCCCCCGCGACGTGTTGCGAGCGAATACCACCGCCACGGAATCAACGCGCAAGCGAGGAAAAACGGGTAGTTCGCCCCCTCGGGGCCCGCACGCAAATTCAACCAGTCGCCGAAGACGAGAGCGTACACCGCGATCAGAGCCAGCGGATCCAAAAGCCACCACGCCCACCCGAGAAGTCGCTGCGATGAGTAGGTCCGCAGCGAGGCTGCGGTCAAACGCCAGAAGATTCGCACGTGCATGCCCACTACGCCTCTGAGCACTGCCATGGGTCGTTCAAGTGGAAGATGGCTCAACACTTTCATGCTCTGCCGGACTGCTCACCCGAAGCAGCCCGCCACGCAAAAGAGGACGTCCATCTAAACCAAGCTGCACGTCAGGCTTCCGATCCGAGTAAGGCGTACTCTCGACAGCGTTCAAGCCGTGGCCGTCGCGCCTCAATGTAGCCATACAAGCTGAGATGATGCAGTGCGAAGGGAAAGCGGCAAACTCGAACATCTTCAAAGAAGAAGCCGACCAGTTTTTCGATCTCAGGAGCTTCGCTGAGATGCTCATGGCGCATGACGAGGCCATAGGAACACCCGGTGCGCAACTTGAATGACAGCCCCGTGGTCATTCGCCATCCCGCGCCCCACAAGAACCCTCCTTCTTCGGGAATCCCAGCCTGCAAGATGCCGCCTGATTTGAGAAGAGTTCCGCACTTGGCGAGGCACTGGGGCAAATCAGGAATGTGCTCCAGCACAGCAACTGAGATAACCCGATCGTAATTCCTATCGGCCGGGACATCCGCCAGGTCTCGATAGCAGTCACGCACTTTCGACAGTTCAGGAGAATCGCGGTAGAGAAAGTCGCGCGGCTCGACGATGTCGTAAGCGCCATCCGGCTCTTCGAAAACGAGATGGTTCAAAGGTCCTGCGCCCAATTCAAGGACAGCTCCTCCTCGGGAGCCATCTCGAACCTTGCGATGCATCCACTCTTCAACTCGCTTGGATGCGGACCATGCGAGTCGTTTACGTGACAGCTGGTCGTGATACTCCTGGTCGTAATGCTCGGCTATCGACGCGGGCAGTTCTGGCCGCACACGCGGATAACTCTGAATCAACTCCTGCATTGAGTTCGTCACACCATCTTCCCGGCAAATATACGTTCCTTCATGAGGAAGATTTTCAGCTCGCATCGCCTTGCGAAGCTGAACTCCCCTTTGATTTCGACTCCTCCAGGACTTGCCTCAAAAGAGCATTGTCTTGTGCCGCTTTGCGCAACTGATCGCCATTTTTGCTCAGGGCAACCGCCTGGCTAAATGAAAGGGCAGTCAAGGTCAAAAGCCACAGGACGAAGACCGCATTGGAGGGCACCTCAAAGCCAGCTAACTGCGCCGCCCAGTAAATAAGACCTGGAAAGACCGTGAGCAGCAGCATGATCAACCCGGACAACAACCACATCAGCGAACTGTTTACAGACAGTTGCTGCGTCCTGAGCTTGAATACGATGAATGCCAGGTAGAGCAGAGCGACGGCACCCGCGATCAACCTGATTCGGTCTTCGTTCACTTCATTTCCTCGCTGGATTCCCCGTGCGGCGCAGTGCGTCCACGGCAATCGCAATGCAGATTTTCACAACGTAGAGAGCCGACTCGAGGCTTCGGATCGAGGATTGCCCTCCACGCCTCACGCGCATGCGAACCGGATGCTCTGCCACACGAAATCCGCGATGGAGGGCTGCATAGATCGACTCTGGCTCCGGGTACTGCCGAGGGTATTCGTTCGAAAACTCCTTCATGAGTCGACGACTCATGGCGCGAAAGCCACTTGTAGGATCGGAAATCCGGCGCCCACTAAACAACTGAATCCAACTCGAGACCACCGCGATTCCAACCCGTCGGGCAAACGTCGAACGAAAACCTCCCGAGTTGATGAAACGAGAACCGATGGCCAGGTCTGCACCCTGCTCTACAAGAGCACTGACAAGGGACTCGATCTCAGCAGGATCGTGCTGCCCGTCCCCGTCGCACTGCACGCACACATCGTAGCCTTGCTCGAATGCATAACGGATACCGCATTGCACCGCACCGCCAATTCCCAGGTTGAATGGCAACTCCAAGAGTGTGCGGGGTCCGAGTGAGCGAGCGACATCGGCCGTGCGATCGGTCGATCCGTCATCGACCACAACAAAATCAAACTGAGGGCACTTCAGATAGAGCTCAGGAAGTAGATGTTCGAGGCTCTCGGCTTCATTCAATGCGGGCACAATGATGAGAACACGGAGATCCTTCACCGTTTCAGTGTGACCTCCGCTCGCACCCGTTTGACTGAGAGAATCTGATTCCCTCCTCGGTGCAAACTCGACCGCATGACGCGCTCCAGTCGTCTTACCAGACATGTCCATCGAAATCCGCTTCCCTACTCGTCGTGGAACCAATCACCTACGAACACCCTGCCCCTGAGCGGAGAGAGGCGCAACCTGATCAAATCACGGATCACCATACATCCCTCGGCAAGCAAATGAGAAGAGATCGCCATCGACAGAACCGCCTCTCCAAGAGCGCCCATAGAAGATGAGGCTCTGTCCGACTAGCCTAGAGCGAGATCTGAAACGAGAATCCAAGATCCACATGGAGATAAATCGGCATGGGGCGGGATGCTCAGCCAACCGAACCCACCGAACTGCTGTGGTTGAGTGCTGTCACCTGGCGTTTTCCGCTCGTCGGACGGACGCGCATGATCACAGAGGCTTGGCTTCAAAGCGGGCAACCAACCACCTTTGTCCAACCCCCTTATCTCCGGAGTGGGCTTGACCGACTCAAGCGCGCCGTGGTGCCCCACGCGGAGCCTCATGTCATCACTCCATGGCCTGCTTACCCGGTTTCCTGGTGGAAACACCTCTCAGAGAACCGCTTGAGACGTGCCGTACAACGCCGGGCCGCCAGCTTGCGACGCCAATTAGAACGCAAACTCGACATCTCACAGACAGTGGCCCTCGTCGTCTCTCCTGTATGGAATGAATGGCTGGATGCACTTCCATTTCGCTCCGTGATCTACGATTGCATTGATCACGTCGACGTCCATGCTCCCCGCCCGGATCTACGGCCTCTCTACCGCCGCTGGGAAGATGAACTGGTGCAGCGAGCATCTGCCGCCGTCGTCTCCTCGGGTCATCTCGAACAGTCGATTCTTGCCAAACGATCGGACATCCCCACAACCCTCATAAGGAACGGCGTTGACAGTGAATGGTTTCGGAGTTCCGCGAAACGACTCGGCCGACCGGCTGACCTTCCACCCAATGACAAACGGCCGCTTGTCGGATTTGTGGGCGCTCTCTATGAATGGTTGGATACGAAACTGATTCAACAGGTCGCTGCAGCGATGCCAGAATTCGATTTCGTCTTCGTGGGCCCTCAGGACGGGCGTTTGAACTTCCCCAGGGCCCCGAACATTCATGCACTGGGCCTTCGCCCTTATGAGCAAGTCCCCGCGTACATCGCTGCATTTGATGTCTGCTGGCTCCCCTTCCGCCAAGGGTTGGTGGCCACCGCAGCGAATCCGGTCAAGCTCTATGAATACCTCTCACTCGGCAAACCTGTGGTCGCCACGCCGGTCGCCGACATCGACAGTTTTGAGGGATTGCTCTTCGTAGGAACCACCGTCGAAGAACTCGCATCACTTCTAAAGAAGTCAGTCGTGGAAAAACCTGACGGCCATTCACCCCGCATGGAATTCGCTGATAGGAATAGCTGGCAATCGCGAGCACAAGCTGTGGCTAAGTTTTCTAGAGACACTGCCTAGAAGGCAACCAGTTAAAAACTCCTATTGCTTAGATGCAACTGACCATGAAGACAGCCAACAAATACCAGGCTTTGCACTAACGCAGACCCTCGACAAGAAGCCTTCCGCTCTCAGGACAGCCATGCACCTCGCCGCACGAGCCCTCTACGTACTCTTCGCATTCTTCGCATTGTGGAAATACTTCACCGAACACTTCGCGGAGCCAAACTCACATTTAGCGCGTGAGTCTCTCGGGGCAATACTCGTGACGGTCGCCACGGCAGCGATCCTTGCCGGCTTCTCAGCTCTTTGCTACTTGATCTGGAGCAAGCCCAAACGCGAAACACTCCTCCGAATGCTTTCCACAAGAATTGCTCGGCTAACGCTCATCGTGATTCTTACAGCGGGCCTACTCACTGTCATCTTTGGGGTCGACGTCTTGCCAGACTTCGCCCTCCTTCTTGGTGTCGGAGCCGGTGCCCTTGTTTACTTTGCTGTCCATGCAGCGTTCGGCTCGCGGCTGCTCCGGAGAGGCCCAACCTTCGAGAATGCGTTGGGGAAGACCAGTTTGCTGCTGTTTGGCTGGCTCCTGGGCATGGGCCTACACGCCGTTGGCCTGTTCTCTATTTCGACGTTCATGGTCTCCCCACTTCTGGTATCGCTGACGATCGTGGCTGTCATGGCGTGGCTAGGGCGACTAGAGCTTGCAGGCTATCTTCGACTGTTGGTGTCTGGCCGGCCAAAAGAGGCTTCACCGCAGAGCATCTCTTCGCGAGCCCTCTGGTGGGGTGCCTTTGGAGCCGTTGCATTTGGAGTGGTCTTTCTGAACCCGGCAAGAGTTGCATCACCCCCATGGCATTTCGATGCCATGCATGTCCACCTTGCCTCAGCTAAGTCGTACCTCGCCTCCGGAGGCATTACGTTCATCCCGCAACTCAGGAGTTCTTTCCAGATCCCCCTGCTTCAACTGCAGTTCACACCACTGCTGGCAATTCTTGGGGAACTCGGCCCAAAACTTCTCGAAGGCACGTACCTCCTCGCACTCGGAATGATCACCCATTCCCTGGTGCGGCGAATCATGCCGACTGCGAAACTTCAAGCCGCTCGACTCGCCGCACTCCTCGTGTGCGCCACTCCGATCGTCATGAGCCTAGCTGGAATCTGCTACCTGGGACTTCCGGCGACTGTCTACCTCACAGCGACACTAGAGTTGGCCTTGGTCGGGGGCGGCTTGCTCATCGCATCGAAAGCAGAGGCCAGAAACGTAGGAGCCGTGCTAGGGGCATTTCTTGCCTTCGTGTTCCTGGCTAAAATTCAGGCATGGGCAGTCGCACTGCCAGTCATGCTACTGATGAGCGTTGCAATGCTCCGAACAGCCCCCGCAGCGAGACTGAAGTGCGCATGCACATTTGTCAGTTGGGGCGCGCTCATCGCCATACTTTTAGCGTCTCCCCTCTTGATCAGAAACACGCTCGCAATGGGAAACCCCTTGTGGCCTTTCCTGGGTGACGTCTTCGGCAACAAAGACGACATCATGAGCGCAGAAGAAATGAGCCGTCTCTCCGCGAGCATAGGGCGCCTCGGCATGGGGCATTCACTTTGGGACTTCATAACCCTGCCCTACCGTATCGTGATCCACGAGGACCGATTCCAAGGGGGCGGATTCTATGCCTTCGGCGTTGTTTGGTTGCTCGCGCTTCCAGCTATGTTCGTTGGACTGTTCAGGAAGTCGCTGTGGTGGGCTATGCCATTTATACTTTCGTTCACCATTCCCTGGTTTTTTACCACTCAGGAGCTGCGATACCTCATCTACATCCTTCCGGTCGCTGCCGTACTAGCAGTTTCTGGAATCGAACGCATGCACCTGCGTGGAAGGCGCCCTTATGGAGTAATCGCCGGCATCATTCTCGTCAGCAGTATTTTGCAAGCGGGTGGCTGGGACTCGGACCAAGAGACACTCGCCCTGCAGGGCGAACAACGCGAGAGCTTCTTGGAAAGAAAAATTTCTGGCTACAGGGCAATGCAGTGGTTGGCTGAACACAGCGATGATCAGACAAAAATTTTTGCGCAGGGCCTGGAGGGAGCAAAGTACGCATTCCTTCAGCCGGCAAACGTTCTTGGAGATCATTTCGGCAAATTCAGGTACTCGCAAATCATGACTGCGCAAGGCAGTTTCAGATCAGCAGGCGTGGTGGTGCCTCTACTGAAAGAATACGGCGTCTCATATGTCGCTATCCGCGACAAAGGGGCGCACTACTCTCCGAGCTTGCGACTCGAGACCGATACCGAATTGGCACAGCACCTTAAGCTCGTGACCATTCTCGACAATGTCTTCATCTACGAGTTTCACCACGAAGGCGATCTCCAACCGAGTGCCTTAAGTCTCGAAGATGTGAATCTTATTCAAGATGATGGGTTCAACGACACCAAACACGTCAATTGGATAATCGTTGGCGAAGAAGGCAAGAGTGTGCATTTTGATACAGAGCGAGGGACCGTTCTCCTGAAAAGCAAAGGTGGCATCAAGCAAGTCATCCCGACCTCTATCACTAACGAGCGCCCGCTCTACTCCTTTGAAGTCGAAGCGCGCGCTGTAGATGCCCACCCCTCAGCACTCCGGCTACAAGTTGTCTGGCTACCCGAAACAGAATACGACGACCCATCGCTCGTCGTCGCTGGGTCATTACTGGCCACTCCATCACTCGATCAGTTTCATAAGTACAGTTTTGTGAGCGCCCAATCAGACCACGCGGTAAAAGCGACGATTGCTTTGATAAACGATGGTGAGTCCGACATCGAAATTCAAAGCCCGGCACTGCGGCAAGTGAACCTTCACTGAGTCGGTAGACAACTGCCTTCTGGGAGCGCTTTCATCCCAGAAGCGCGCGCTCACTTACATCCTTACTGCAACGTCAAGGACCCAGGCGCGTCCCACAAGAATTGCGCTGACAAAGACCCCTCTTACTGCGACTCGACCGCGTATTCACGCAATAGAAATGCGAATGCCTGGCGGAATCTCGGCATGTGAATCAGCACGGAATCCAGGCATGAAGGGTCTGCATCTCTCATCCAATCGAGGTCATTTTCCTGCATGGGTCCCAGCCCTGCGTCTGGGAGGCTCCTGCCCGCCTTCAGGCTTGCGCTCTTGAGTCGCTGGACGATGGTCGCCATGTACCCGAGGCAAACGTGGAATGCGAGCGTCAGTTGATTGCTGTTCAGGCTGCCACCAGATGAGTCATATAAGTCTTCGTAAAGTGAACTCAGGCGGAAGAACTCGCTCTCATCCGCCCCTCGTGAGGCGAGGATAAAGATGAAGTCGGAATATCGGTTCGCAATCGTGAAATTGTCGACATCGATTGCGATGAGCTTCTCGCCCAAAGGCCTCACAATATTGGACGTTTGCAAATCGCCGTGAGTCAATTGTGAGAAGCAGTCCCGCTCCCACGACGACGTTCTTCGCTTCAGCAGCTGATCGCACTCTGAGCAAAGCTCATCATCCAGAAAAAGGCTCGCCTCGGACAAACGCTGCCGATACGCCTTGCTTGAAAACGGCACCTCAAACGAAAATGCTTTCAGTGCTCTTAACAAGATTTCCGGAAGGGAAGCGAGTTCTTTGTTCATCGTCGCAATGAATTTGACATGTTCCTCAAGCGAAAGGCTCCACTGAGGCGCCGCCGGCACATCGCCTCCGAGCCATGGAAAAACCATAAATCTGCGCGGCCCCTCTTCATGAACGTACGCCCCATTGATCTCGTTCGGAAGACACAGATGAAGGGGGTGTTGATGAAGAACATCAAAAAGTTCGTTTGCCACATTGAGGGGCAGGCGCTGGAGAGCGCTCGCAGCAGCAACTTCCTTGACTACAAGTTTAGAGCCATCTTGTAATTGAAGAAATCGGACCTTTCCCTGCCCCCATGCAGGGGGAGATATGACCGAGGCATATTGCAGTCCAAACCCATTCGCAAACTGAAGAATGGCGTCATCTTGCATGGACGAGCACTCGCTTGGCCTGAGACGACGCCATGTACTCCATGAATCCCAACACGCGCACAAATTCGAAGTGCTTTGTGAGTTGCCTGAAGATCAGTTCCGGACTGTATTCGTCCACAGAGAGTGGCTTCTCCTTACCTGCGATCGAAGACTCTGTGACGTCCCATGGAAACTCAATGATTAAGTCCGTCTTGGTCAGTTGGCGCAACTTCTTGATCGATTCAGGAATGGGCGTTCCTTGAAATGTCAACCAATGCAGGACCTCGAAGCAGAACACAATGTCAGATCGGTGTTTCGCAGGCTCCAGGTCGTGGAAGCCGGCAACCTCAAACGTGACTCTCTCGCCCGACGCGTTGTGTTCAGCAAACTGTTTGAGGTTCTCTTGGGCTTCCAAAATGAATTGAGGAGTGACGTCCACACCCAAGACCTGAGACGCTCCGTTCTTCGCAGCCGTAAAAGAAAGCAACCCCAGGTGGCAGCCGATATCGAGCACAGAGTTACCTGCAAAATCAAAGTCTTGGAGTTTTGTCTCATCCAGCCTCTGCCTCGTGTGGTCATTCAGAGGAGCGAGCGTCGTCGGGTCAAATTTCGAGTAGATGCATATAGACATCGCAATGGGCCTCTTTCGAAAAATTTTGGAGCGCGATGCCTTACCGAAGGCTCTGAGCCGGGCACCGATTCGCCTGAAGAAAAACTCTCTCACGACTCACTCGTCTAGACTAAACAGACCAAAACATTCTGGGCTCTCGGAGCCAAGCCTAGATCGCGACTATTCCAAGCCCTAGGCATAACCAACATCGGTCATATGCCCAGCGCATAGACCGACAAACAACTCGCGTCGGGCTCGATCCCAATCCTCCCACAGTCGCTCCTTGAAAGCGTGCGACTGCGCAGTGAAATACTTTCCTACTGCCGCAGCGCCCGCTCCCCCTAGGAATTCCATGATGCGGAGGGCCTGGGTGCCGACGTTGTGCACCAACTCCTCGTGCCGAATCTCCAGCACCTTGTCGGGGAACATCTCCTGGAACTCCAGGCCGCGTTGAACGTAGACGTTCCACATCTTGCATGCCGCGGTGAATCCCTCTTCACTGTCCTCCTGCATGCCGTGCTTCAGCATGAGCGCCACCACGTCTCGGCCATCACGCAACAGATGAATGAAGCGCGCCTTGGGGAACATGTAGCTGAGATCGGGCGCGATCAGAGTGTTCTCCGACGACGCCTCCACCCAGCGCTTCTTGTTTGAGCGACTCAGGAACATCTGGTCGATACCCAGGCCGATGAAAGAGGCGAACTCCGGAAACACGACCCTGTTCTTCGAGAGCCAGAAAGACTCATTGGCACTCGCCTTCTGAAACATCGAATGAAGCTTCGCCTCGCCGTTTTCGTCGGGGCCGGCGAGTGAATACAAAAGGTGTGATTCGGTAGACGTCCAGAAGTCCTTGCTGGCCGTCAACGAGGTCGCGAGAGAAGCGGCGTCAGAACAGGGCGCTCCAAGAATGAAAACCGGAGAAGACGGCTCGGCAAGCACAACGTCCTGCTGTCCCCATGCTTGCTCTGTCTTGAGTTTCACCATGGGTCAGCCTTCTCTGCGGTAGACGTGAGGCTTCCAGGGCCCCCACTTGGATTCGTAGATGCGCTTGTTCTCGTCGAACAGTTGCTGCCGCTCTGTCTGGTCGATGGCTCCAAAACTTGCCGAGAGATGGTGGTGCACGAACACATCGTCAGCGATCGCCACTCGCAAGCCGGCTTGCCGTACCCGGTTGCAGTAGTCGTCATCCTCGAAGAAGCCTCGCGCGTAGACCTCGTCGAGCAGACCGACTGCATCGATCAGCGACCTCCGCATACCGACACAGAAGAACGCCACACAATTCACAGAGATCGACTCACTGGCATGCGCCATGGTGTACGTGCGCGCTGCTGACGCCATCTCATTCATGTCTGCGTAATCGATGTCGATCTTGGCTTCGTTGCCAATGTTGTTGGTGACAGCGCCCACCAAACCCAACCCCGGGTCGAGGCGTAAGTGCCGGATCATGTCGAGCACCCACCCTCGAGTCACATAGGTGTCGTTGTTCAAGAGGATCACGTACTCACCCTTGGCTTGCTTGATTCCCACGTTGTTTCCAGCCGCAAAGCCCAGGTTCTCTTCATTGAAGATCACCTTCACGTCGCCGACGTTTGCGAGCGGGCGAGCCGTCTCATACTCGGCGAGGAAGGCGCGGGTCGCGTCGTCTGAAGCATTGTCGACAACGATCAACTCGAGGTTTGGATAGCTGGAATACTTCTCAAGGCTATGCAGGCAAGCTTTCAGCAAATCGACGTTGTTGTAGCTGAGCACCACCACACTGACTTTCGGATAGGACTCCTCAATCGCCTCCTCATAAGCCTGTCCACGCTCCGACCAGTTCTGCTCCCGCGCCCAGTTGATCCGACGCTGCATGATCTCTTCATCATGCCGCTCTTCCATAGCAGCCTCGAGCCGAGCCGCAAACTCATCGTGCGTTGACGCGATATGCACGTGGTCATCCATTTGCATCACTTCTGGCAACTCCGTCGAAACCACCGGCTTGCCAGCACACAGGTACTCGTACACCTTCACCGGGTTGGTGCACAGCGTGAGGTCCGTGATCTGGAACGGAATGGTGCAAACATCGAAAGCGTGCAGATAGCCCGGGAGGTCCGCGTAAGGCACTTCACCCGTGAACTGAACATTGGGCAGGCCTTCGGCAATCGTCGTGTTGCTCTCATAGGTCGAACCGACCAGCACAAAGTCCCACTCCGGGAAACGACGCGCCATGGCCACAAGAAGGTCCATGTCAAACCAGGAGGCAATGGCACCGTAGTAACCGACAACGGGGCGCTCCTTGGGCAGCGACAACTTTTCCGGCTGCCGGATGAAATGATCGACTTCCGCCGCATTGCGAATCACAACATTCGGCACGCCCACTCGCTCGGAAAGACCGAGCGCCGTGGTCACCACCAGATCGGCGTTCTTCAGAAGCTGGTCTTCCTCTGCGCCCATCAGATCCGTGTGCGTGGTGAAACCACCGTGATAGTCCATGCAGTCGTACACCACCAGGCTTCCTGGCAAGCGCCGCGCCACGGACGCCCAGAACGGCTGCTGGACGATCGCGATCGACCGTTCGACATGAAAGTTTTCATAGAACAAGGCAAGCCCTGCAGCCAACTCGTCAGCCACATCCTTGCTGGGCGGCCTGGCGTAGATGTTCTCCGGATGTGGTTCCGGACAGTGCAACTGCACAATGAAGACGTTCTCTTCGGGTGACTCCAGCACATGAAATCCCGGTCGCCCGCCGTGGCCCCCGAAGATCGTGGTCAGATAGAACACCCGATGCCCCAGTTGACCAAGGCAAGCTGCGATGTGCTGTGGGCGCTGGATGCGGAAATGCCAGTCGATGACCGGCATCATCACCACATCCAGTTGACCCTCCTGCTTGCTCGCCATGATCTCATCGAACAGCTTGCGCTGCGCCTTCGCCGACATCCCCGTGTTGATGCACGACTGGCGGTAGGCATGCACAAGAGGGCTGTTGGGTGCCACCAGGGCCAGCGAACGATAGGCCACGTGGCGTAAAGGAACACGCAGGCTGTCGGGCAGTCTCTTGCCGATGCGACGCAGGAAACCTGACGACCCACGGCGACCGGTCATCACCATCCGCTCACGCAACTCGGCATTTTCTTGGCGCAGAAACGCGATCTGCTCTCGGATGGCCTCGAGTTCGCGTTGCTGGACGGCAAGGCTTGCGGCCACCTTCTCCTCGAATCCAAACAGGCCCTCCGACCGGCGGCGAAGCCGAGCGTTCTCACGCTCCAGAGTGTTCAGCCGGCCCTGCAACCGCTCCACCACCGCCAGAAGGCCAGCTTCCGGAACTCGAATGACCGGCTTCGGAGACACCTCCATCTCGTCCGGCTCATCTCTAGAAGCAATCGGGTCCGTCAATGGGTACTCCTTCGATCGAACCCTCTGTTTACTGAAGGCAGGATCTCTTTATCAAGCTCGGCTTGAGTTCTGGGCCGCAGCCCACCAACACCAACCTACCCGAAGAGTGCGGCAGCGCCTTTCTCTGCGGCAACCACCAGGGGGTTGAAGTAGATGCCCAGCACAACCGAGGCCACCACGCAGACCAGAAGAATCAGCCGCGTGGAGCCGGTGATCTCAAGCACGCCAGTGTCCACCGGCTCGCGGAAGTACATGCGCTTGAGAATGCACAGGTAGTAGTACAGCGAAACGACGATCATCACGAGACTCAGGATGACCACCGGCAGCAGTGCCGGATCTGCCACAGCGGCGCGCAAGATGAGGAACTTGCCGACAAAGCCGGCAAAGGGCGGCACTCCCGCCAGCGAGAGCATCGAAACCGTCAGCGCCAGCGCCAGGAACGGAGAGCGTTCGGCCAGGCCATTGATCCGATCCATGTGTGCATTGTCGGGCGTACGCGAGACCACGATGACCACCAGGAAGGCCGCGATGTTCGCGAACAGGTAGGCCACCATGTAGAAGAGCACCGCACTCGCGGAAGCTTCACTCTGCACGGCCATGGCAATCAACAAGAAGCCGGCATGCGCGATTCCCGAGTAACCGAGAAAGCGCTTCATGTCCTTCTGCGGAATCGCTCCCAGGTTGCCCATCAGCAACGAAAGCGCGGCCAGCCCTGCCAACAAGGTGGCCCACTGGCCAGCCACAGGACCGAGCACGGTGAAGACCAGCCGCATGAGCAGCACAACGCCCGCAGCCTTGGAGCCCACCGAGAGGAAGGCCGTCACAGGAGTCGGCGCGCCCTGATAGACGTCCGGAACCCAGATATGGAACGGCACGGCACCCAGCTTGAAGGCCAGCCCCACCACCACCAGCAACAGACCGAAGGTGAGTCCCTTGGGCACCTCGTCGGTGGCTGCCAACGCCGCACGCACGCCTTCGAAGTCGAGGCTGCCCGTCGTGCCGTAAACAAACGCGATGCCATAGACCAGGAAGGCCGCAGCCACCGCACCGATGATCACGAACTTGATACCGGCCTCGATGGAGCGCGGAAGCCCTGACCGGTAAGCCGCCAGCAGGAAGAGCGTGACGGTCACCAGTTCGAGAGCCACGAACAGGGTCACGAAGTCACTGACCGAGGCGAGCATGCACATGCCCATGGTGGTGAAGACCACCAGAGCCGGGAATTCGCCTCGTCCACCAGTAAATCGTGCTTCATAGGGAGCCGACAGCAACAACGTGAACAAGGCCGTGGCGATGAAGAAGCGCTTGAAGAACAGTGCGAAGGTGTCGAGCGTCCCCCAACTCGAAGCCTGCTCGGCCGGAGACAGCATGAAGGCATAGGCCAGCAACACGGCAAGCCCGCCCATGGCAACCAACCGCACCATGTCGGCCGGGCCCGTAAGTCGGCCGCGCCCTGTGATCAGGTCCGCCACGATCAGCACGAGCGCCAACACGCCGAGCCACATCTCGATGCCGAAGACGTTGAGAATCTGGGAGGTGTCCAAGGTCCTCTATCTCCCGAGAGCCGCTTCTGCGGCATGAAGGGTGTCGACGAGCGGTTCAACGCCCGTGGAAATCACATCCACCAGCGTCCACGGTGCGAATCCGAAGAAGATCAAAACCGCCAGCAGCAAGATGAATGGCGAACGTTCGAGCCAGCCGTGTGCATCGCGCAGTTTTTCCCACTTGGGGTTCATCTCACCCAGGAAGGAGGCCTTCACCGTGCGCAACAGATAGGTGGCACCGATGACGAGACCGAACAATGCGCAGATGGTCGGAATCGGGTAGCGCTCCCAGCTCCCCACGATGATCATCAACTCACTGGCAAAGTTGGCGAAGCCCGGCAGTCCGAGACTGGCCATGGCCATCATCACGAAACAGATGCCCACGAACGGGATCTGTTTCATGAGGCCGCCCAGGTCGTCCAGCATGCGTGTGTGTGTCTGTTCGTAGAAGAACCCGATGAGCGAGAAGGCCAGGGCCGTCATGACACCGTGTGCAAACATCAGGAACACAGCGCCCGAAAGACTCAGATCGCTGAAAGCCGCGATGCCCAGCAACACGTAGCCCATATGGCTGCTGGAGCTGTAGCCGATGACGAACTTCATGTCCTTCTGATTCATGGCGACGAGGCCGCCATAAATGATGTTGAAGCTACACAGCACAGCCACCCAGGGAAGCCAGATCACGGCGCCTTCCGGAAGCAGCGGCATGGCGATGCGGATGATCGCGTAGCTACCCAGCTTCATGAGCACGCCGGCGTGCATCATCGAGGCGGCTGAAGGAGCCGCAGCGTGTCCACCCGGAGACCAGGTGTGCAGAGGCCACATGGGCGCGATGGTTGCAAAGCCCACGAGCAACAAGGGGAAGAGGATGTTTTGCGTGGCCAGTGACAGCCCGCCACCCGCATCCACCGCAGCCTTGATGGCCAGCAGGTCGAAAGTCGGCTCGGAGGTAATCCCCGAGAAGTAAAGCATCAGCAGCCCGAGCAAGGCGACCACGGCACCCGCTGTCAGGTACAGCGTCAGCTTCATGGTCGCGTACTCGCGGTTGGCAGAGCCCCAGTACCCGATCAGCAGGTACATCGGCACCACGGCCAACTCGTAGTAGAAGTAAAAGAAGAACAGGTCCATCGACAGAAACACGCCGAAGACGCCCGTGACAAGCGCGTTGAGCAAGATGTAGAAATCCTTGCTGCGCTTCTCGACATGCCAGGAAACCAGAGCGCCGGCCGTGTAGACGATGGCCGTCAGAAGCACCATGGCCACGCTGATCCCATCAACGGCCAGCTGGTGCTGGATGCCTAGCGAGGGCACCCAGTCCATGCGGAACAGGAACTGCATGCCGCCTGCATCCTGGTCGTACTGGAAGAACAGGTAGCCAGCCAACACCAGCGTCACGAGGCCGGCGCCAACGCTCAGCGCACGGCACGCCAACTTGTTCTCCGACGGGACGAAGAACAGCAGCACCGTGACGGCGGCCGGGATCAGCAACAAGAGGTTGAGGATGTGGGTCTCGAGCATTGGTTCGGAAATCAGCTCAGAGGTTCAGTGCGAGGAGAGCGGCCACACCAGCCGCGAACAGGAGCGCGTAGGTGCGCACGGAACCGGTTTGATACCGGGACAACACAGCACCGCTGGCACGTGTGAGCCAGGCCGAGCCATTCACGAAACAGCCAATGATGACGATGCGGTCGAATCCATCGCAGAAGCGGGCGAAATTCTGCTGAATGTTCTCGATGATCCACGCATAGATGTCGTCGATGTACCAGCGGTTGTCAAAGAGCCGGTGAACAGGGCCGAGCATCTTCTTGATGGTCTCGGGATTTACCCAACCTGCCCAGAAACTCACGAAGGCTGCACCCGCGCCGATGACGAAGATCATCAGGGCATGCAAGATCGTGTGGTAGTCCCCATCGATGTGATGGAAATCCATGGCTTCCATGGGACGTGTGACGCTACGGAAGCTCTCGAGCACTTCGTGTGTGAAGAGCACGGGGCCCGAAATAATGGCCATCACGCAAAGCAAAGCCATGGGCATCCACATGACCTTGGGCGCTTCGTGTGGCTCGCCGTGATAGCGCGGTTTGCCGACGAAGGTCAGGAAGAAGAGCCGGAACATGTAGTACGAGGTCAGCACCGCCGTGATGGTCGGCAGCCAGCGGATGAAGATGTCGTCCGCATAGGCCGGTGGCTGAGCCGTCAGATGCAAAATGCCGTCCTTGCTCCAGAAACCCGAGAGCGGATAGACGCCACACAAGGCCAGCGTTCCGATCAGGAAGAGCGTCGACGTGATCTTCATCCGCGAGAACAAACCGCCCATCTGACGGATGTCATTGGTATGCACCGCGTGAATGACCGCGCCCGCACCGAGGAACAACAACGCCTTGAAGAAAGCGTGCGTGGTGAGGTGGTACATCGCCACATCGGTGCTGCCCAGGCCAATGGCCATGACCATGTATCCCAGCTGACTCAGCGTCGAGAAGGCCAGGATGCGCTTGATGTCAAACTGGGTCGTCGCGATGGTCGCTGCGAAGAAGGCCGTGAACATACCCAGATGAGCCACGATGCTCATGGCGATGTCGCTGGGCAGGTAGATAAAGAAGACACGGGCCAGCAGGAACACACCGGCCGCCACCATCGTGGCGGCATGAATGAGCGCCGAGACGGGGGTCGGCCCTTCCATGGCATCGGGTAACCAGACGTGCAGCGGGAACTGCGCCGACTTGCCCATGATGCCCATCAAAGTCAATGTCGCCGACACCCACAGGAAGAACTCATTGGTCAGGGTCCAGCCGTGAACCCCTCCCACCTGAAACGCCACCTCGTCCAGATATCCCGGTGACTGGATGACCGTGGCCATGTCCAGGAAGTTGGCCGTTCCAGTGGCGTAAAAAAGCATCAAAATGCCGAGCATGAAGCCAAAGTCACCCACACGATTGGTGAGAAAGGCTTTGTTGCTCGCAGCGCTCGCGGCGGGCTTCTTGTAGTAGTACCCGATGAGCAAATAGCTGCTAACGCCCACCAACTCCCAGTGAATGAAGATCTGGAAGAAGTTGTTCGACAACACGATGCCGAGCATCGAGAACATGAAAAGGGAAAGGCATCCGTAGAAACGCGTGATGCCCTCGTCATCCTTCATGTAGCCCAGGGAGTAAATAAAGATCAGGCCGCCGACTCCCAGCACCACCATCAACATGATGAGCGAGAGTCCATCCAGCAGAATGCCGTACGAGAAACTCGTCTCCCCTGCTGTCACCCAGCGAATCGAGTCGGTGACCATGAAGCTTGGCCCGGTCTCGAGCAGCACGGGCAGGTAGTAGAAGGCCGCAATTCCGAAGCCGACCAGCACCGTCCCGATCGACACGATCAGAGTCGGCACCCTGTAGCGGTGCAAACCGAAGCCGATGGCTACGGCCGCAGCCAGCGGGAGGAAAAGAATCAACCAGGCGCCTTGCGCGGACATTCGAGGGCTCCCTGCCAGCTACCAGCGAAGGTTCGCGACGTCGTCCACGTTCACCGTGTCCAACCGTCGAAAGAGGGCCATCGCGATGACCAGCGCCACGGCCGCCTCGGCCGCGGCAACCGCGATGGTGAAAAAGACGAAGACCTGCCCATCGAGTTGAACCGATTCGGCTGCACCCGCAGACAGATATTTGCTGAAGGCAACGAGCGCAATGTTCGCAGCATTCAGCATGATCTCTACCGACATCAGGACGAGGATCACGTTGCGCCGCATCATCACGCCACACAATCCCAGCGTGAAGAGAATGCCGGAGAGGTAGAGATAGTGTTCGAGAGGAATCATGCTTGGCTATTCCTCCGGCTCAGGACGACTGTTCCAAGAATGGCGGCCAGAAGCAGCATGGACACCGCTTCGAAGGGCACCACATAGCGAGTGAACATCACCTCAGCGATGGCGCCTGGCGTTCCGACGAGCTCATTAGGCTTCGAACCCGAGGCAGATCCGAGGTCTCCCACCGCACGCCCGAAGAGCGTGAGAAAGGTCAGCGCAACCAGCACCGCGAGAGGTGAAAGCCGTAACCCCTTCTGCTCTTCTGCCTTGAAGTTGATCATCATGATCACAAACAAGAAGAGCACCATGATGGCGCCGGCGTAAACCAAGACCTCCACAGTCGCGATCAAAAAGGCCTCGAGCAAGACGAACACCGCGGCCGTCGCTGCAAAGGACCCGATCATCCACAGCGCACTGTAGACAGGGTTCTTCGAACTGATCGTGAACAGTGTGGTCAGAATCGCCAAGCCACCGAACACGTAGAAGAGTAGGCCTTCCACTCTAGTGTTCCTCCGCCGCGAGACCGTCGTCCTTGTGCTTCCACTTCTTGAGCAGGCCGGGGCGCGTGCCACCGAGTTTGTACAAGCGCGCCTTGTCGAAGACCAGCTCTTGCCGAGTGGAAGCGTTCAACTCGTACTCACCCGTCATGAAAATCGCCTGCTCTGGGCAAATCTCTTCGCAGTAGCCGCAGTAAATGCAGCGCAACATATCGATGTAGAACTCCTGAGGAGCCTTCTCGATACCGCTGTAGTCATAAGAGGTCTCCTCGGAGACCTCTCCGGGCTCGATCACGATGGCCTTCGGGGGACAAATGTATTCGCAGAGCTGACACGACACACATTTCTCGCGGCCTTCTTCGTCTTTCACCAGTCCTGGAGCACCGCGATAGTCGTCCGCAATCACAGGCCTCTGCTCGGGATACTGCAGGGTGATCTCCGGCTTGAACATCTGCCGAAAAGTGCGCCCGAGTCCATCAACAATCGCCGGGAGGTAGAGCTCCTCCCAGAAGTTCAGCTTGCGACGTTCAACGACCTTGGCCATCAGGATGCTCAGGGCAGGTTCAGGAAACCGGTGATCAGGATGTTCACCAGCGCGAGAGGCAGAAGCACTTTCCAACCCAGATTCATGAGTTGGTCAAAGCGAAAACGCGGCAGGGTGAAACGCACCCACACGTACAACAGCAAGAACATAAAGGACTTCACAAGGAACACTGCAAAACCCAGCAACGCGCCCCAGTTGCCCATGGCCGCAAAACTTGCGGAGTCCATGAACGGCAAGTCCCAGCCACCGAGGAACAATACGGTGACCAGCGCAGCAAAAACGAACATCGCCGCATATTCACCCGCGAAGAACATCGTGAATTTGATGCTGCTGTATTCGGTGTGATAGCCGGCCACCAGTTCTGTCTCGGCCTCGGGTAGGTCGAAGGGCAGGCGGTTGGTCTCGGCAAAAGCCGCGATGGCAAAGATCAAAAAGCCCAACGGCTGCGTGAAGATGTTCCATGAACCGTCGATCTGCTGCTGGACGATGTCCAGCATGCGCAAAGACTCGGCGCCCATAAAAATGCCCACGACCGACAAGCCGAGGCAGATCTCGTAGCTGATCATCTGGGCTGAAGCCCGCACGCCGCCCAGCATCGGGTACTTCGAGTTGCTGGCCCAACCAGCAAACACGATTCCGTACACGGCCAAACCGCTGAAGGCGAACACGAACAGGATGCCGACCCCGAGGTCTGCAATCACGAGGTCGACCGACTGCCCCATGACCTGGACGGCAGGTCCGAAAGGAATCACCGCAAGAATGAAAAGCGATGGAATCACGGCAAAGCAGGGCGCAAGCACGAACAACGTCTTGTTCACATGCCCCGGGACAACGTCTTCCTTGAAGATGAACTTGAAGGTGTCAGCAATGGGCTGCAGCAAGCCGGCATAGCCCACGCGATTTGGCCCCACGCGATCCTGAATCCATGCCGACACCTTCCGCTCCACCCACGGCATGTACATCGCCAGGATGAGCGTGGTGTGGGTGAGGATGATGATTTTCGCGAGACTGGCCGCGATATCGAACACGTTCACGATTCCGTAGCCACCAAGGGAGTCTCGGCAGAGCCCTCGAGTTGCGCCCGGCACACGCGCGTCAGAGCTTTGAGAGTCGACCATTCTGCGCCATCTGCGCCACCGAGATCGCGCCAGAGTTGCCAGTCGTCGACCACACCAGAACCGGGCTGAAGGGCGGGCTTGACGACCTGCGCCATACCAGCCGAGTTGACCCAGGTGCCTTGCTTCTCAACACGCGTCAGCCCAGGCAGCATCACCATGGCTGCCGGTGCCAGTTCGCCGCCAACGGGAGACTGCAGCACCAAGAAGTCGAGGTTTGCAAGCAGAGCGGGAGGCACTTCGACCTCTCCAGCGACCACCAACCCGCGCAAGGCAGGGGCTTCCGTCGGCACGGGCTCGAAGCCAAGCATCTGCGCGCCCTTGGTGTTCGGCGTGGCATCGGACTCCTTCAAGAAGTCGTCCGACTCCCAGCTCTTGGAGCCATGCCAGAGGTGTGCAATCCCCGCCTTGCCGGCCCAGGCCTTCAGAGCATGAAGCTCTTCGCAGGTATTGGACGTGGACGCAAGCACAGCCACTCCATCCCCACCACCCACCAGTTCGGCAATCTTGGCGAAGGCGTCTTCAAAGCTGGCTTCTTCACCAGCAATGAGTGCGCCACGCGTACGCTCCGAGATGTTGTAGTTCTCGTAGCTCATTCGCCCGTCATCACACATCCAGGATTTATTGATGTCCGGGTTGCGACGTGGCACGAAGCGCAGCAGCTTGCCCTGATAAGCACCTGCCGTGATGTTGCAGCCCTTGCTACATCCGGGACAAACCGTGTCGGCAAAATCCATGAACCAGACGCGCTGCTTGAAGCGGAAGTCTCGGCTGGTCAGCGCGCCCACGGGACAGATGTCGACGATGTTCAGCTGGTAAGGATCTTCGATGGGACCATTCGGTCCCAATGTGATGGTGCTTTGGCCGCCCATGTTCTCGACGCCGATGGGTCGGCTATCCCGAACGGTCTCGAAGTACCGCGTGCAGCGCGTGCACAAAATGCATCGCTCGGCATCGAACATCACTTTGTCGGAGAACTCGACCTTCTTCCGCTTGTTGCGTTTGTCTTCAACAAAGCGGGAATCACCAGATCCATAGTGGTAGCTGTAATCTTGCAGCGGGCACTCGCCCGCCTGATCACAGATCGTGCAGTCAAGCGGATGGTTGATGAGCAAGAACTCCATCACGCCCTTGCGGGCTTTGACCACCGACTCGCTCTCGGTCTGGACGTCCATGCCCTCGCCACACGGCTGCTGGCAAGAAATCGCCAACTTATCGGTGTTGCCGTTCACCTCCACCAGACAGACGCGACAGTTCCCGTCCGACCCAATGTCCTGGTGATAGCAGTAGTGCGGAATCTCGGTGCCAAGTGCGCGAGCTGCTTCCAGAAGGGTCGTGCCTGGCTCGACCTCGACTTCGTTGCCGTCAATCGTGAGCTTGATCATGCGCTGACGACGTCCTTTCGGGCTGAGACGGGGATCTTGGCCACGAACTCGTGGCGGAATTTACGGACAATGCTCGTGAGCGGCCAGCACGCACCATCTGCCAGGGCGCACACCGTACGGCCCTCGATATTCGACGCGAGATCTTCGATCAGTTCGAGATCAACTTCACGCCCTTCGCCTCGTTCGATGCGATCGAGAATCTTCACAAGCCAAGGAGTGCCTTCGCGACAGGGCGTGCACTGACCACACGACTCGTGCGCGTAGAACCGCATCAGGTTCAGAACCGCATCCACCATGCAGGTGGTTTCATCCAGCACGATGATTCCCGCAGAACCCAGCGAGCTCCCCATGGCTCGTATGCCTGGGGTGTCCATGGTGACCTTCGCCACTTCTTCGGGGAGCAGGACCTTCGACGAACTCCCCCCCGGTATCACGGCTTTGAGCTTGCGACCACCCAGCATGCCACCACACGGACCATCAAGAAGGTCCTGCAGCTTGTAGCCGGTCTCGATCTCGTAGACGCCGGGCTTTTCTACATGCCCCGACACGCACCACAGACGCGACCCCGGGTCCTCGGAGTGACCGAGCCCCGCATGCCACGCCGCACCATTCTTGATGATGTGTGGAATGTTGCAGATCGTCTCGACGTTGTTGACGATCGTTGGGCAGGCAAAAAGACCTTCGACCGCTGGAAACGGAGGCTTGTTACGCGGGTACGGGCGAACACCTTCGATGCTGTTCAGCAGCGAGGTCTCCTCGCCGCAGATGTAGGCGCCAGCACCCATCGTGAGATGGACATCGAGGTCGTATCCGCTGCCCTGAATGTTCTTGCCGAAAAGGCCCGCGTCGTAGGCCTCGCGAATAGCCGCCTCGACCGTCTCAATGCCCTTTTTGAACTCGCAACGTAGATAGATGTACGCGATGTGCGCACCAATGGCATAGCTGGCGATACCCACACCCTCGAGGAGTTGGTGCGGGTCCATCTCAAGAATCTGTCGATCCTTGAAAGTTCCCGGCTCACTCTCGTCTCCGTTCACACAGAGGTATTTAGGCTTGGGCGAATCTCCCGGCACAAAAGACCACTTCATACCTGTGGAGAAACCTGCGCCGCCGCGGCCACGCAAACCAGAGGTCTTGACCTCTTCGATCAAGGAAGAAGGTGCCCGCTTTTCACTCAGCACCTGCAGCCATGTCGCATAACCACCATCTTCGCGATAGCCCTTCAAGGCCGTGCTGTCCGGCTTGCCGAAGCGAGCAGAGATTACGGAGGAAAGTTTCATCAGCCGACTCCCCCGAGCAACTTGTCGGCTTCTTCGGGCCCCACATGCTCGTGACGAACATTGTCGATGAGCATCACCGGGGCCGTCCCACACGATGCGAGGCACTCAGCCGCACGCAAAGTGAACTTCCCGTCCGCCGAAGTTTCACCGCGCGTCACACCCAGCTTCTTTTCAAGGTGCCGCCAGAGTTCCTTGCCGCCGCAGACCTCACACGAAAGCGTCCGACAGACATGCACCACATGCTTGCCCACCGGATCTGCGTACAGCATCGGATAAAAAGTCACAACCTCATGGACCTCGATGGCGTTCACTGACAAGAACTCCGCCACCCAGGCCTGAGTTTCCTTGTCGAGCCAGCCCTTCTCGGTCTGCAAACGCCGCAGCACCGGGACCATCGCGGCCTTGGGATATGGAAAGCGTGCTCGGATCTCTTCGAGCTCGGTCACCAGTTCCGCTGCGAACATGCTTGAGTACGCCTCCTTGATTGCTGTCACCGCGTCAGCGGTCGCATTCGCCCATAACGAAGTCAATGCTCCCCAGAATGGCCATGACATCGCTGACCATGTGCCCTGGGACCAACTCAGTGAGCACTTGAAGATTTGCAAACGACGGACCGCGAATACGGAGTCGTGTCGGTTTGAAGCCACCCTCGCTTCGGATGTAGAAGCCCAACTCACCCTTGGGGTTTTCGGCAGAGAAGTACACCTCGCCTTCGGGCATGTTGAAGTCCGTGGTCCCCACCATGAACTGGTGGATGAGAGCCTCCATATTGGTCAGCACCGCCTGCTTGTCAGGCAGCACAGACTTCAGCTCAGCATCGCCCTCACGGTTGATGACGGGCCCGTCGGGAATGGTGTTCAGCACCTGATCCAAGATCTTCACGCTCTCGCGCATCTCCATGATGCGGCAGAGATAGCGGTCATAGCAGTCGCCCTCGGTGCCGATGGGCACGTCGAACTCATAGTTTTCGTAACCCAGATATGGGTGTGCCTTCCGCACGTCGTATTCGACGCCACTCGCACGGAGATTCGGGCCCGTGAGCCCATACTGCAGTGCCTGTTCCTTGGTGATGACACCCACACCCTGCGTGCGTTGGATCCAGATCTTGTTGCGGCTGAGCATGCCCTCGTATTCGTCGACGCGCCCGGGCATCTCTTTCACGAAGGCTTGCAGCAGTGGCCAGAAGTCCTCAGGCAAATCGCGCTCGACGCCACCGATGCGCGTGTAGCTCGTGGTAAAGCGCGCGCCACAAATGCGTTCGATCAGTGAGTAGATCGTCTCCCGTTCGCGGAATGTCCACAGGAAGATCGTCATCGCCCCCAGATCCATCGCGTAGGCGCCAAGCCCCAGCAGGTGGGCCGAGATGCGTGAGAGTTCGTGACAGATCACGCGAATCGCCTGGGCACGCGGAGGGCAACTGATGCCCATCAACTTCTCGGCTGAGAGCGCATACGCCACGTTGTTGCTCAACGGAGCCAGGTAATCGAGCCGGTCGGTGTAAGGGATGAACTTGTGCAGCGAGAAAGTCTCCCCAACCTTCTCCTTGGCTCGGTGCAAGAAACCCACATCGGGGTCGCAACTGACGACCTCCTCGCCATCGAGCTCAAGCACCAACCGCAAGACACCGTGCGTGGACGGATGCTGCGGCCCCATGTTGATCATCATCGCTTCGGAGTGCCGATCCTCGGCCACTTCGACATCCATCATGCGTGTGTCGCTCATGTGCGATTCCCCGGTGTACGGCCAAAGGGATCACCATGTTTTTCACCAGGCTGCCCCGGGTGGCTGGGGACCGCGACCTTCCCGTCCGTACCGTCAACGGTGCCGCCGATAGCGCGCCGAGGTGCAGCGAAATCTCCTCGCCCCTCCATCGGGTACTCACGTCGCAGCGGAAAGTCTGGGAAGTGCTCCGGCATCAGAATCCGTCGCAAATCCGGGTGGCCTTCAAAGCGGATTCCATACATGTCGTAGGCCTCCCGCTCAAACCATTCGGCACCGCGAAACACACCGATCAAAGTCGGGGTCGTCGGCTCTTCTTCAGGCAGTGTGGCCATGAAGATCAGCCGTTTGTCTGTCTTCAGATTGTAGACAAGAGTGATCACATCGAAACGCGGATCAGCATCTTCGCCGCGGTCGGCACCCATCCGGTCGATGAACAGGTCATAGCCGATCTGGTCCCGCGCCCAGCGAATGACCTCGACTTCGCGCGCAGGATCAACATGCACCCGCACATCACCGCGAAACTCTTCCACCCGGGTCACATCCGGAAACTCGGCGTGCACAGCCTCGGCAGCCATCGGGTCACCATGGTCAACCATGGAGGCCGGCACTGCGTTCTTGTACTGGCTTTCAGATTCGGTCATGCCCGCAGCGTCTTCTCGGTATCGATTTTCTTTTGCAGCTTCATCATCGTGTTGAGCACGTTTTCAGGCCGCGGCGGACAACCCGAGATGTAGAAATCCACGGGAAGGAACGTGTCGATTCCCTGCACCACGCTGTATGTGCGGTACATGCCGCCGCTGCTGGCACAAGCCCCCATGCTGATCACCCATTTGGGCTCTGCCATCTGGTCGTACACGCGTCGCGCAGCCTCAGCCATCTTGTACGTGCAAGTTCCCGCGACCAGCATCAGATCCGCCTGGCGTGGGCTAAAGCGCGCGACCTCCGCGCCGAAACGCGCCATGTCGTATTTGCTCGCAGCTGTCGCCATGAATTCGATGGCGCAGCAGGACAAGCCAAGCGGCAAGGGCCACAAAGAATTCTTTCGGCTCCAGTTCACCAGCGCATCTGCCTTGGTGACGAAGAAACCACCTTCCTCGTTGAGCCCCGTATCGGAACTCTGTTCGGGGACAACCATTTCCGTCGTGGTCGTGTTCTTGGCTTCAGTCATTTATTCAACCGCCCAGGCTTCGGCTGAGTATTCCAATCAAGCGCACCCTTCTTGACCACATACAGCCAGCCAATGAACAAGACACCCAGGAAAACGAGCATCTCGACAAGAGCAAACATGCCGAGGGCTTTGTACTTGATGGCCCACGGATAGAGGAAAACGACCTCGACATCGAACAGGATGAACAGCATCGCCACCACGTAGAAACGAACGCTGAAACGCTGCCGGCCCTGATCGAGCGGCTGCATGCCGCACTCGAAAGCCGAGTCCTTGTCCGGATTGGTCGGGGCACGCTTGCCCAGCGCCCACGACGCCAGGAGATTGATCCCGGCGAAGCTCACGCAGAACAAGAGCAGCATGAGCACCGGCAAATAGTCGTTCAGAGCGTTTTCTGGCACGCGCGTACGGCTCCCGGTCCTAGCGGTTGTGGGCCGTCAGTAAAGCAAGACTTTGGCCCGACCATGTAGTCCCTGGCACTGTAGCTGAGTCAGACCGGTCGGGGGAAGTAATGGAACCCCCGAAAACTGATCCAAAAGTCAGTCGCGATCGATCCCTGGGGCGCCCCGTCACCGATCGGATCAGTGCCCATCACCGAGATAGCCCAGGGCCTTCAAGGTCTCGCGGCGCTCGTCCGAGATCTCCACCCCCTCCCCCGGAGCGCCCACCGCGTACCCCTCCATCCAGGCCTCCAGCAGGCCGGCCATGCGCGCCGTGAGTTCCGGCTCAGAGGCTGAGATATCGGTCATTTCCTGGGGATCAGCCTCCAGGTCATAGAGGCGCAACGTGGTCCCATCTGGGTGACGAATCAGCTTATGGCGCCCCATGAGCACAGCGGTCAGGTAGCCGTAGGCATTCTCCTTCGTCAAATCCACCCCGACGATCCGGCGTCGGACCCGGTCACGGTCAAAATGGGGCCGCTCCAGGAAAATCGGTCGGTCGGGCATCTCACGGGCCGCTTCCCCATCGGTCGAGGGGAGATGCGCCCAGAGGTCTAATCCCAGCTCATCCCCTCCGGCGGAAGGGATGTCCATGGCCAGTTGCTTGATGGTGGGCTCGATATCTCGGAGAGCGGCCCGACCGGCGACCCGATGACCGGCAAACTCGCCATCTGGATGCACGAAGATCATCGGAACTCGGTGCATTTCCTCCCAGAGATACACACCGTGTGCCTTGATTCCGTGTTCGTAAAGCCCCTCGCCATGGTCACCCACCACGACCACCAGCGTGTTGTCCAAGAGCCCTTCCTCGGCCAGCCCATCAAGCAGCCGACCCACCTGCTCGTCGGTGTACCGAATCTCTGCGGCGTACTGAGCCCAGTATTCCACCCGCTGGTCCGGAGAAAGGCTCCCGGCGAGCGAAGCACTGCGGCGCACCTTTTTCCGCACCTCTTTCATGTTCACCTGAGATCGGTGCCTTCGAGGAGGCTCGAATCCCGCCGCGTTGTCGGCATGCGGATCGTAGTAGTGCGCCCATAAGAGGTAGGGCTCGTCCGAGTCCAGATCTCGGGCCCAGTCCAGCGCAGCCTCGGTCACCTGCTCCGCAGAACGCTGCGGCGGGTGCCCCGCACGCGCCTCGTTCCAGAGGCCCGCGGGAATATCAAAGGTCTCAAATCCCTGCTGGATACCCGTCTCCTGGTCCAGAACCAGCGCCCCCACGAAGGCGCCCGTGTTGTAACCACGCTCTTGCGCGACTTCTGCCAACGTCCGGAACTCACTGCCCAGTTGATAGGTGTTCTCCAGAGCCAGGTGCTGCCGGGGCTCGAGGCCCGTGAATAAAGTGGCGTGAGAAGGCAACGTTTGCGGCATGGGCGCGTAGGCGTTTTCGAAAACCACACCCTGCTCTGCCAAGGCATCGAGACGGGGCGTCACGCCTAGCGTGGCGCCATAAGCACCCACGAAATCCGCGCGCGTCGTGTCGACAGTGATCACCAGAATGTTGCGGCCGCCTGCACTGCTGGGCCCACACGCAACCAAACCGACTGCAATCATGAGTGCCCACATGAAAGCAGGCGCCGGAGCAAACCGGCCCCTCTGGAGAGTCAAAGAGAGGCGAGTACGCCTCACGGGCAACGTCCTCGACATGGGGTCAGCAATCACCTCAAAGGGCCTCGAAAAAGACACGGTCATCGTCTCCGGAAACACAGCGGCTAGAAGGGTCTCAAGCAGGCTCGGGTCGGTCCAGTTCGCACTCTTTCTCGGGAGTCATACCGAACCGCTCAGCCCCCGCGTACACATTGAAGCGGCCGTCCCTCAGAAAGCCGACCAGCGTCTGCCTGCCATCGAGAGCAAGGCGCACGGCCAGGCTCGAGGGCGCTGATACGGAGCAGACCACAGGAATGCCAGCTTTGCGGGCCTTCTGCACGATTTCGAAGCCAGCCCGGCCGGAAACCATCAAGATGGTGTTCACCAGGGGCACGCGTCCGAAGCGCAAAGCCTCGCCCACCACCTTGTCCACGGCGTTGTGTCGGCCGACATCTTCTTTCAAGGCCAGGAAGTTCCCCTCCCTGTCGAACAGGGCAGCCGCATGCAGCCCCCCGGTGGCTTCAAACACCGCCTGCCGACGGCGCAGTTCCTCCGGAAGGCTCAACAGCAACTGAGCCGACAAGGGAGGGCCGCTCTGCACCGGAGGGGCCAAGGTGGCGATAGCCTCCAGGGTGGTCTTGCCGCACACCCCACAACCCGACGAAACCATCCCCACGCGGGCGGTGCGCTCTTCATCTAACGTCACGCCCTCTCGCAAGGACACGGTGACCACATTACCGCGGGCCTCGTCAGGCACGTCGCGACACGCCGTCACCGCCGTCACGTCCCCTGGGCGAAGCACAAGCCCTTCGGTAAACAGCAGCCCTCGCACAAGGTCTCCGTCATCACCGGGAGTGCGCATGGTGACGAGCAGGCTGCGTGCACCGAGACGTACCTCGAGCGGTTCCTCGACGGCCACCGGGTCCGCGTCCAGGCTTGATGTGCCCTCGACATCCATACGCACGATCTCGAAGGAGTTCTGTGGAGAAGCTGATTCCGGTGGACGTGACGTCATGTCGCCCCTCGTGGGCCAGACCGATTGAAAACAACAAGGAAGGCTGCCTGCATACCGGCCAGGGTAACCCGCCAGCGCTTAAGTCCCCCTCTACTGAAGGCGATGAACGCTGTGGCCTTCCGCCTCTCCACAAACCACGACGCCGTTCTCATCATGCCCCGACGCCTCCTTGCCTGTTCGATTGCGCTGGCTGCCCTCAGTGTGGCGGCGGGCCTCCTCGACCCCGTCTCCCCCTTCGAGCCCAACAGGCTCTTTGTGGCAGATGGAACCGACTCGGTCTACGAGTTTGACACTCATGGCAATCTGCAGCCGACGTACCTCACGGGCATCACCCAACTTACGGGGATCATCACGGCGCAAAGCCTGGCCTTCGGCCCCGAAGGCGCTCTCTATGTGGGCGACTTCTCCCAAGATCAGGTGCTGGTCTTCGATTCCCTCGGAGGAGCCCCACGAGCGAGCGTCGGCCCGGGCTCGGCGCTCAACGGCCCCACGGACATGGTGTTCGGCCCTCATGGAGATCTCTTCGTCGCCTCCTCCATGAGCCAGGAAGTGTTGCGGTTCAGTCGGGACGGCTTGCCGCTCGACAGCATCGGAAGCGACACCGGCCTTCAGGACCCACGTGGCCTTGCGTTTGCGCCAGATGGACACCTCTGGGTTTCCTCTTATGGCACCGACGAGGTCCTCGAGTTCGACCCCAGTGGCGTGCTGGTCGGTGTGCATGGCGTGGGATCACTTGACGGACCCGAAGGCCTCGCGTTTTCACCACACACTGGCAGGCTCTACGTGGCCGACTATCTGAACGACCGACTTGTCGTGATCGGTGCCGCGGGTGCGGTGCTCGACCTCATCGAGCCCGAAAGCCTTCGGGGTCCAACCTCTCTGAGCTTCGGCCCCGACAACAACCTTTACGTGGCCAGTTCTGGCAGCGGAGAGATTCTGGTCATGAACGAAGACGGTGTCGTGGACCGCACCATGGCCGGTGGTGATCTCGGCTCGCCAAGCGACATTGCCTTCTCACCCTTCGTCTTCGAAACGTCCGTAAAAGGTCGCACCTTTCCATCAGGGGCTCCAGGAGCTCCGTTCAAACGCCTCGCACGACTCAACTGGGCACCCGGTTCGGGCCGAGCCTCCCTCTTGCTGCTCGATAAAGATGGCGGCAGTGACAAGGATCCCCTCTTTGGACATGACGCACTCGTCGTCCAGGGTTTCGAATCGGGCCCCACCAAACCTGGCTACAAGAAGCGCTTCCTTGGCAAAGAGCTCGATGTCTCAGCTCGACTAGACGGTCTCGGCACACTGGCCTTCGTTTCGCGTGGCGTTGCCGTGAATCTGACAGGCATCGAAAGCCTGACAGGCATCTACAGCCCCAACTCCTACTCAGGCTCTTTGCTCAAGGACGGACCGCTCGGCATGACCGACGCAAAGATCAAAAGCAAGAAGTAGCGGCCACGTTCAATCTCTCCCGGACACTGCGGGCACAGTCAGCCATCGCGCTCCGAACAAAACTGCCGCGAGAGCCAGGTACCCGATCGCCCAGGAGTTGTTCCACGGAGCCTGCAGCGAGAGGTGCAACACCGCGTCACCTTTCGTCAGAACGTAACCGTGCATGAGCCCTGTGCAACTGATCAACGCAGCAACCAAAGCCCAGCCCCCGGCTTGACGAAAGCGCTTTTCGATAATGCACACCGTAAGAGCAGCCAAAATCATCGACGTGAAGATAAAGCCGCTATCAATCGCAAACGCACCAGCCAACCAGACATCACTTGCCTGGAATGCCGTAATCATCTGCTCGCTGAACGAGGGGCCGCCTTGAGAGCCGTAGCCGGCAACACGCAACGCGGTCTTGATCAGCATCGTGGCCCATGCAGCGATGCCCGGTAGCAATCCAATGACCACGGCCGGCGCATGACTCCGCGGCGTGGCGGAAAACGCCTGCGCCGTGATCACGATGCCAATCCAGAGCACAATGGCCATACCCGCGTCTACGGGCACGGCGTACACCACATGCGTCATCAACCCCGTGAGGCAGATCACCGTGAAGAAAGCTCCGTTCAGCACGGAGTAAGCCGAACGCGCTCCCATCGCTTTCCAACCCGGGTGCCCAATGTAGATCGTGGTTGGAAAACACGAGCCGAAGAGCGCCGCAACCATCGACCCAACGCCATTCATGGCCAGCGAGGGAGCAGCTGGAAACGTGTCTCCACCTGCCTCTGCAGACTCGATGTTCTGCAGCGAACCGAGAAGATTAAACAGCCCCATGGGCAAGATGACGCCCAGGTAGGCAATCAACACGCCACCACTCAACCCCTCGAGCAGGTCGGACAGGGCCAGCTTCGGCGGATAGAACCCCAAGCCTCCTGAAGGCGCCTCGCCAACGGGTGCAATGCCAGTCGCAAACGCCAACGCGACGCCAACCCCAACTGCGACCAGCCCACCCGGCAATCCCCACCGAAATTTAACGCCGCCAAAATACGTCAGAAGCACAATGCCGAAAGTTGCGAGACCCACAACGGGCCGCGCGTAGGCGCGCAAGAAAAAAGACAGCGTGATGAACGAGATGGCAATACCGGCCAACGTCGACAACAAGGCGGCGCGCGGTGTGAAACGTCGCAGGCGGTCAGCAACGAATGATCCGAGAAACTCGATCAACCCCGAGCCCATGCAGGCCACCAGGCCCGCTTGCCACGCCACGCGACTCGGATCGGCGGCACCTGCAGCCTCCGCCAGTAACTTGGCGGGAAGCATCACCAGAAAAACGTAGGCGAACAAGGAGGCCGTGTTGATGCCATAAGGCAGCGCGCACACATCGGTCCGGCCTTCCGCCCGGGCCAAACGGCGAGCCTGCCACGCATAGAAGAGGTTTCCGAGCAAGAGTGAGACAGCCACCCCGGGCAGGATCCGCCCGTAGATCAGCTCTTCTGGGAAACCCAAGACATAGCGACAAAGACTATTGATCAGGATCAGCTGGACTAGATTGTCGAGCGCCAACCCGAAGAAACCGTCGATGTCTCCGCGAACGAGAGATCGCATAGGGGGGACCCATCGGAAAGGGTGCTGACAGCGAGTCATCGCCCGCCACTCAGGTCGAGCATACGGGGAGTGGGCTCGGGGCCCACACGAGAGACCCGCCCAGCATCAAAAAAGGACGTCTGGCCGAGGTCGGCGGTTTCCTTCGAATCCTGGTGCAAGAATACCCACGGCGCGGAGACTAGACTGCCGGGCATGCAGAGTTCCAAACCGGGCAGATCTTCATTTCGAGCGCTCACGGCGATGGTCGGGATCATCGCCACGATACTTGTGGGTTGGGTCTTAATTGCCGGGGCCTCCATTCTCCAGCCACTGGTCATCGCTGTTCTGCTTTGCAACGTGCTCCAACCTGTGGTTCGCGCCCTGGCCCGCTACCGCATCCCCTCCTGGGCAACCGTCATCATTCTGCTCGGATTGCTGCTCTACGCACTCATCACTGGAGGCAATCTCGTCTATGCGGAAGTCCGTGCTTTTGTTGGTGAACAAGGCGTCACCGGCACTCACGGTATCGCACAACTAAAAGAACAGCTGATCGACAGGATTCAAAGCTACGACCTCCTGCCCGATGGGTTCGGCGACACCATCATCAACTTCATTCAAGGCCTGGACCTCACGTCGATCGTGGTGAATCTCGCTGGAACGGTCCGCGACTTCATGCTCGCGTTGTTCCTCGTCGTGCTCTACATGATCTTTATTTTCGCCGAGCAGACTGTCTTCAGACGAAAAATCCTTGCCGTGGCAGAGTCGCGCGGTCATGACGCAGGTGGCGCGCTTCACTCCATCAGCCACCGCATCCAGCGCTATCTGGGCGTAAAGACTGTCACTTCACTCGCGACCGCCGTGCTGTGCTACTCGGTGCTGCTGTATCTCAACCTGCCGTACGCGCTGCTGTTCGGCTTCATGACATACCTGCTGAATTACATTCCCACCTTCGGGAGTTTTGCGGCGGCCATTTTGCCCATTGCAACTGCACTTGCCACTCGCGAAGGCCTGACTGATCCGATCATCGTGGCCGCGACATACGTCACTGTGAATATCAGCCTGGGTAGTTTTCTTGAGCCTCGACTTCTGGGTCGCGAACTCAATCTTTCGCCCCTGGTGGTCATCTTGTCCGTGGTGGTGTGGGCCGCTCTCTGGGGCATCACGGGAACCTTCTTAGCTGTTCCACTCACAGCAACAGCTCAGATTATCTTGTCGTACTTCGACTCGACCCACGGCATCGCAATCTTGCTTTCCAACGGCCCACCGCGGGAAAAATCCTAGGTACGGCCGGGGACCTGGCCATTCTGCCAGCGATTGGCCCGCGAGGGCTCGAGCGTCCCGTGGCAATCATCTGCATCCGAAGAGGGCTTCAGTTTTCGAGCCCGCCCAGTCGATAGGAAGCCTGTCCGTTCGTTTTCAGGCTTCGCTGAATCGAAACGGCAGCCTCAACTCACTTCCGGAAGCATCATGAACAACATCACGAATCCTCAAGGCGCCGCCCATCCCATCGATGAATCCCGGTTGGACGAGCTCCGGATGCTCTCGGATGACCAGAGGCCCGACATTCTCGGCGAGCTCATCGACATCTTTTTGGATGACACGCCGGCCCAACTCATGGCACTCGCACATGCCCTCGATCTCTCTGACCCAGAACCTGTCATGCAGCATGGCCACTCCCTGAAGTCCAGTTGTGCCCAGCTGGGTGCGATCCAGCTTTCCGAGCTTTGCAGACAGCTCGAAGCCATGGGTCGCGCCAAGGAGATTCAGCCTGCTCGATCGGTCCTTGCAGCTGCTCAGGAAGAGTTCGACAAGGTTCGGGTGGCCCTCCTTGCCGTGAAGTCCTTGGGCTGATCAGAAGCCCGAAGTGACCGTGCCCGGCATCTCCGTGACGCCCCCGGAGGCGAAGAAAGCATGAGCTGTTTCTTCCGACCCCTTCCGATCCCTATGCTTTGCACGCTTCACGGAACGGATCGATCGGTCGACCATGGATTTCTCACTTCTCCACGCCAGCCTTCTGCTTGCGGGCGTCGCCCTGCTCGGCGCGCTGCTTCCCTTGCTGCGCAGTTGGTCGGATAGAAATCTTCACGTCCTGCTTTCACTGGCAGCAGGCGTGTTCCTTGGTGCGCTCTTCCTCGAGCTCCTACCAGAACTCTCGGCGTCCCTTGGAGAAGGCACAGAATCCTTCGGGCGCCTCCCCTGGGCTGCAGCTCTGGTTGGAATGCTTCTGCTGTTCTTCCTTGAGCACATCTGGCTGCGAACACGCGTCGCAGACAAGGGCGGGCACCTGGTTGTCTGGCTAGGGACCCTCTTCGGACTGACAACGCATGCGTTCGTTGTGGGCCTCGGGCTCTCCACTCTGGCGGAACGCCCCGACGCGCTGAAGCCATTGATCCTCGCCATCGCCATTCACAAAACAGCTGAAGGCTTCTCACTGGCCACCGTGATGCGCCTTGCCGACCTTCCCCTTCGGCGAGCCTGGGCCTTCATTGGGATCTTCAGCATCGCGTCTCCTGCTGGACTCTTCGTCGGAAGCCATCTTCAAGGAATCGGAAGCCATACCGTCTCCTGGGCGCCACTCCTCGAGGGGCTCGCTGCGGGCACCTTTCTCTACGTCGCGGTCTACAACCTGCTTCCCGAGGTCTTCCACGGGCGTGAACAACGCGGGGCCCGGGTCACGGGCCTCCTCGCAGGCCTCGGCGTGTTCGCCCTGACAACCCTCTGGACCCACTGAGGGCTCAAGGCCGGGCTTTAATCGGCCGGCTCAACAAGCTCAGGCTCAGCAGCAGCATCCAGGCTGAACCAGAAGGTGGTTCCGTCTCCTTGCCGGCTTTCCACCTGCAGCGTGCCTCCATGGGCGTCGACGATGGCCTTGCATATCGCCAGGCCCAAGCCGGTTCCTCCAAGGTTACGCGAACCCGATTTCTCAAGGTGAAAGAAGCTGTCAAAGATATGCGGCAAATCCTTGCTCGCAATACCAACGCCCGTATCAATCACACGACAGATGACTTGAGATCCCTCTTGCACACACTCAAGGGTGATGCTTCCGCCGCGATCTGTGAAGACGATGGCATTGCCCAGCAAATTCGTGATGACCTGCCCGAGGCGGTTTCCGTCACCGACGACATACAAGGCGTCATCGGGCAAGCTGGTTTGGAAAGTGATCTCTTTTTCGAGCATGCGCTGCTCAAAGGCCAACCCGACCTGATCTGCCAACTCCACAAACGACATGGTCTCGTGGTGAAACTCCAACTGGCGCGTATCCAGCTTACTTAGCTGGAACAAATCCTGAACCAGCCTTGCAAGACGGCGAGTCTCGCGATGACAAATGTCCAGATTGGAACTGATTTCCGGACTCACCGGCCCCGCATTACGTGCCGTCTCGAGATAACCCTGGATCGACGTCAGAGGTGTCCGCAACTCATGAGAAACATTGGCAACCAAGCGGCGCCGCAACTCATCGTTCGTGCGCAACTCATCAAAATTATCTCTCAGGGCATCCACCAGCAAGTTGATACCCGCGGCGAGTTCTCCCATCTCATCCTCGGCGCGACTGCCCAGGCGCCGAGCAAGATCTCCGCCGGCCACCTCCCGCACATCACGGTTCAAGCGGCGGAGACGGCGCATCACGCACCAATCGATGGCCCATGCCGTCAAGATTCCTGCGAGAACAGCCGCTGTGGGGCGAATCCAGCCCGAGGGTTCCGCGGCACCTCTCTGGACTTCCCGCCATGCGCTCTCGGCGCCAAGCAGGCCCCACACGAAGAATTCGTAGAGACCGAACCCGGCAGCCAGCACGGCCACAATACGCACGCTTAGCTTGTTCACGACTCGCCCCACGAATGATTTCCGAACACCCGCTCAGCCACGCAGCCAGCGTGCCCTTTGCACGGCTAACAGAACTTGTCGGTGAACTTGTAGCCAAATCCCCAGACGGTCAACACGTACACCGGCCGATTGCGATCTTTCTCTACCTTGGCACGCAATCGCTTGATGTGAGTGTCGATGGTGCGATCCGTTCCGTCAAAACTTTCAACGCCGGCTTTCTCGCAAAGCGAGCGCCGCGAATACGGCCGGCCTGGAGTCAGAGAGAGGATCCTCATGATCTCAAACTCTTTCTGTGTGAGCTTCAGATCTTCACCATTTAGCAAGACGATGCGCTTGTCTATCTCAATGCGGATGTCGCCAAACTCGAGCGCTTTTTCACCAGATTCGTCTGACAGCTTGGTGAGCATTTCAACACGCCGGCCTAACGCCTTGACGCGTGCAAGGACCTCCGCGATCGAGAACGGCTTCGTGACATAGTCGTCTGCGCCGATCTCAAGCCCTGCAACTTTGTTGGCGTCTTCGGACTTGGCCGTCACCATCATCACGGGAACATAGCGCTCTGAACTTCTGATGTGGCGACACACCTCCATCCCGTCCACGTGCGGCAGCATGAGATCCAGCATGACCATGTCGAAGAGCCCCTGATCAAAGAGCTCGATGCCTTTGCGGCCGTCCCCAGCGTGCACAACCTCGTAACCCTCCTTCTTGAGGTTCATGCAGACGAGGTTTGCGATGTCCGAATCGTCTTCGACGACCAAAATGCTTCGTATGGATGTCATGGCCTCAGTGTCGCTACGACCGCCCTCGGAAGAAAGCCCCCTGTCGCGGGGAGTTGCCAAAGGGCTGCATTCTGCCGCCGAAGGCCCTCTGTGGGCGAAATCGCGCATATAAGAGCGGCAACCCGCTCCAAAGAGAATCGGCCATCGCGAGCCAGAAGACTGAGGCAGTGGAGGCAGGCTCGAGCACATGGGCAGGATGATTCTCAGACGCACCCCGAAGACGCGTTCGGAGCGGGTTGCCGTTCATAACAGGGCCCACGATAGCGATCACCTGTGAACCGGAGAGGTCTCCCCCGTGTCTGAAGTGTGACGATGGGCGGTCTCAGTTCGGAAAAACAATGCCTGCCCACGCCGGTCTCAAGACTTCGGCCCGGCTCAGCAGCACCTGGGGGGCGCTTGGTATGCTCCCGGGCTCGACGATGGGCAAGAGGACACGACCTCACGGCATCGTCGCCCCTCCTTTTCATGAGACCTCGGCATCATGCAGGACATCCTTCAAAGCCTCGGAATCCAAGCCACCGACAAACCCCTGTCCGGCGTGTATGCCGGAGGATGGGTCGCCACACCAGGAGGAGAGACTCTCTCGTCCACCAACCCGGCAACGGGCTCCAACCTGGGGCGTGTGGTCCACGGCGATTCCGCCGACTACGAAGCCTGCGTGGCGGCCGCGCAGGAGGCCTTCCTCCGCTGGCGCATGCTCCCGGCTCCGCAACGCGGCGAATACATCCGCCTGTGTGGCGAGGCGTTGCGCGCCAAGAAGACGGAACTCGGCGCTCTGGTCACCATGGAAATGGGCAAGATCCGCGCTGAAGGCGAAGGAGAAGTGCAGGAGATGATCGACATCGCGGATTTCGCAGTCGGCCTGTCCCGCCAGTTGTATGGCCTCACGATGCACTCAGAGCGCCCCGGTCACCGCATGTACGAGCAGTGGCATCCCATCGGACCCATCGGAATTATCAGCGCCTTCAACTTCCCCGTCGCCGTCTGGGCCTGGAATGCCTTCCTGGCCGCTGTCTGCGGCGACACGATGATCTGGAAACCCTCCGAGATCACGCCCCTCTGTGGCATTGCAGTTCAGAACATCGTGAATGAAGTCATGGAGCCCGCCGGATTTGGCGGAGTCTTCAACCTCTGCTGCGGAACTGCGGAGCCGGTCGGCGAAGCGATGATCGCTGACCGCCGACTACCGCTCATCTCGGCAACAGGTTCGGTGCGCATGGGCAAGCGAGTGGGTGAAGTCGTCGGTGGACGACTTGGGCGGTCCTTGCTGGAACTCGGGGGCAACAATGCACTGCTCGTCATGGATGACGCCAACCTGGACCTTGCACTGAGCGCCGTCCTCTTCGGAGCTGTCGGTACGGCAGGGCAACGCTGCACATCAACGCGTCGAGTTCTGCTTCATAAGGACATCGCAGAAGAGTTCACGACTCGCCTCTGCCAGGCCTACAAGCAGGTAAACATGGGAGACCCGCTCGCGAGCGACACACTCATGGGACCTGTCATCAATGAGGCCTCTGTGAATGCCATGCTTGCCGCCGTTGCTGCGGTCAAAGAATCGGGAGGCGAGATCTTAACGGGCGGCGAGCAGGCCACCATCGACGGCTGCGAAGGTGGGACCTTCATGCAACCCACCATCGCGCGCGTTTCGAAAGATTTCCACCTGCTCAAAGAAGAGACCTTCGCACCGCTTGTGTACCTCGTCACCGTGAACGACCTCGACGATGCGATCGCTCTGCAGAACGATGTCCCTCAGGGATTGTCGAGTGCTGTGTTCACCACAAGTGTGCAGTCATCGGAGTCTTTCCTCGGGCATGCTGGCAGTGACTGCGGCATTGCGAATGTGAACATCGGAACGAGTGGCGCAGAAATTGGCGGCGCTTTTGGAGGCGAAAAGGACACCGGGGGCGGGCGTGAGGCCGGCTCCGACTCCTGGAAGGCCTACATGCGTCGACAAACCTGCACCATCAACTACACCGACGAGCTGCCGCTGGCTCAAGGCATCCGCTTCGGCCCCGCCTGAGACCCGCCTACACGCCAGTGCGGTGTCTGGGGGTCCGCTGCTGGGTACACTCCAGGACCTCACGTGTCCGACATCCACACCATGACCTCCATTCAGCGCATCGTTGAGCAACTTGCTGCGGGAACGATCTCGCCCGAAGAAGCTCTCCATAGCCTGCGTGACCTCCCGTCGGAAGACATCGGCTTCGCGCAGATCGACCACCATCGCCCCCTCCGCAATGGCATGCCTGAAGTCATCTTCGGGCAAGGAAAGACTCCCTCGCAGATCGTGGCGATTGCAGAGCGACTCATGCACCGGGGCCATCCAGTTCTGATCACCCGGCTCGACGAAGAGGCCTTCGAGCAATGCGCCGGCGCGCTCTCAGAGAAGTCAGGCAACGCCGAGGGCTACGATTCGATCTCGCGGACATGGCTGTGGAATGATGGACCCCTTGAAGTCACGGGCGAAGGATTGGTCGTGGTGGCCTGCGCGGGCACCTCGGATTTACCCGTTGCCGAAGAAGCAGCACGTACGGCGGAAGCTTTTGGCAATCGCGTGGAACGGGTTCATGACGTCGGTGTCGCAGGGCTGCACCGCCTGCTCTCACGCGTTGATCTTCTGAACAAAGCTCGCGTCATCATTGCGGTTGCAGGAATGGACGGAGCGTTGCCAAGTGTCCTTGCAGGTCTCGTGGCCTGCCCGGTCATCGCTGTCCCCTGCAGCGTGGGCTACGGCGCCAACTTCGGCGGGGTCGCCCCACTGTTGACCATGCTGAACAGTTGCTCTGCGGGAGTCACCGTGGTCAACATCGACAACGGCTTTGGAGCCGCTGCTGCTGCCTCACTGATCAATCATCCCGCTCCCCTGGGTGTGCCCTCCGAAATCGCCTCCCAGCCCCCCACTCCTTCCTCGAGTCGCTCGGATCAGCTCATCTCTCAAGAGCGTGAAGAAGGAAGCTCGCACGGATGACAAAGCATCTACATCTCGACCTCGTCGGTGGAATCGCGGGTGATATGACCGTCGCCGCTCTTGTTGAAAGCTGCGTACCCTGGGAATCTCTTGCAGCAGCCCTGGCTGACACAGGCCTGCCCTTCACAGACTTGCAACTCACGCGTGACACGCGCCATGGCATATCGGGCACTCGGTTCGTCGTGACCGAAGAGCAATCTCCCCCGACAAGGCACTGGCGGGAGATTCGTCAGATGATCGAAGGGGCTCGACTTACCGAACGTGCCAGGCATCGAGCTCTAGACATCTTTGAGCGCCTGGCTCTCGCAGAAGCCTACGTACACGGATGCGAACCGGACGAAGTCCACTTTCACGAGGTCGGCGCCATGGACTCCATCGCCGATGTGGTTGCGACCGCAGTCGCGCTCGACCTCTCAGAGATCACCACGGCATCATGCGGCACAGTGCCCATCTGCACCGGCACGACACACACGAAGCACGGCACACTGCCCCTGCCTGCTCCTGCGACAGCGAGACTCCTCAACGGATTCACAATCACATCCATTCCAGGGACACTCGAGACTGTCACGCCAACTGGAGCTGCCATCCTCGCCTCCCTCTGCACGGAGAGCGGGCACTCCCCGCCAATGCGCCTGCTAGGAACAGGAATGGGGCTTGGTAGTGCTTCACTAGAAGACAGGCCCAATGCTCTCCGCGTCCTCGTCGGAGAACGCGTGGAGGCCGAGCAGAATGCTCCACCGGAGGCCGTCGTCATCGAAGCTGCCATCGACGACATGGACCCTCGAATCTACGGAGAAGTTGCTGCAAATCTGTTCGCCGCAGGAGCTCTCGACGTCTGCCTGATTCCGCTCCAGATGAAAAAGCAACGCCCGGGGACCTTGCTGCAAGTCGTGTGCCGCCCAGCACTCGAGGGAGTGCTCACAGGGCTGATCCTCCGCGAAACCACAACCCTTGGAGTGCGCAGCCACGACGTGCGCAGAGTCGAACTCGAGCGACACCATCGACCGATTGAGACGCGATTTGGAACACTCCGCCTGAAATGCGGTGTTCTCGGTGGTGAAATTGTGAATGTATCCCCGGAATACGACGACTGCCTGGCACTCGCACACGAACACGGCGTGCCTGTCAAAGACGTCATCTCAGCTGCAGCCATGGCGGCGGCAGACATGACACCTGCGTACACCCCCAACGACGGGCATGACCGAGGCCTACAGGACGCGCCCTCGTGACCGCATCCTCTCACGCACCCTCCGAGGACACAGCGCGAGTCGAAAAGCTTCTGAGCATGCTGCGGGACAACATTTCGCAACACGAGTCCGTCATCGTGGCTTTCTCTGCTGGTGTCGACAGCACCTTGGTGCTCAAGGTCGCATCAGAAGTCCATGGTGACCGCGCGCTAGGAGTCATGGGTGTCTCGCCAAGCGTGGCCCCTGAGGAAATCGCCGACGGACGCAAATTGAGCGAGTCGCTAGGACTCCCCGTACTGTTTGTCGACACGCATGAGATGCAAGAAGAGCGCTACGTCGCCAACCCACCTGACCGCTGCTTCTACTGCAAGCGCGAGTTGTATTCAGTCTGCTGGAACGTTGCCGAGCAACGTGGATTCTCTCAGATTCTGAATGGCACGAATGCGGACGACCCGGGAGACTGGCGCCCTGGCCTGGAGGCTGCTCGCAAAGCTTCGGTCCACGCCCCTTTGCTGGAATGCGGTATCGGCAAACAAGATGTGCGCCGACTCGCTGCCGCACTCAACCTTCCCAACCACGACAAGCCGGCCCTGGCCTGCTTGGCTTCACGAATCCCCTATGGGACATCGGTCTCCGCCCAACGCCTTGCCGCTGTGAACACCGTGGAAGCACATATGCGGCGAGCCGGATTCCAGCAGGTTCGAGCCCGCCATCACGGCACGGAAGTCAGGCTCGAGGTGGAATCCACGGGCGTCGAGAGGCTCTCGGCCCTCATCGCCACCTCGGAATTCGAAGGTTTGCTTCAAAGAGCGGGTTTCAGCCATGCAACGGTGGCACCGGATGGCTACCTCATGGGCCGCCTCAACAAGAATTTGGAGCAGGCCTGATGACCCGCTCTCCGTGGCACCTGGCATCGCTCGTCTTCTTCTGCTGCCTGGGCTTGGCGACACACCTCGGCGCACAGAGCGCTGGCGACCCGCGCGCGACCCAAGACCCGCGAACAGTTTCCGACCCGCGCACCTCTACGGATCCTCGCGACGCTGAGCTGAAACCGAGCGTCGAAGCTCGCCTGAATCCTCCCCGGGGCTCAGACCTTTTCGACCAGCTCTACGACAATGGCAACTTGGCTGCCCTCTCCGACGTATTGATCAAGTACCAGTGGGACCTGTCAGATTACATTTACGATCAATGCAACAGCTGGGTCAGCATGACTAACAATGAGTCGGCAAGCCCGCGTTCTGCTGACGCAGCTTCGGAGAAGCTTGAGACAAAGGTGCGTGAAATCGCTCGTCTTTCTGATCTGGGAATTGGCGACACACGATTCCGGTACTACATCGAAAAGATATTCAACATGGATGCGGACCAACGCATCCAGCGTGAAGAGCAAATCGAATTCCTTGCCCGCGGTGCCAACGTGATCGAAACAGCTAGCTCGGCGCAAGAAACTCTCCAGGCGTTGACCTCGTTGCGTCAAAGCCTGAGTCGAGCCTTGAAGCTTGGTGATCTACGGGGGCAGTCTCGCGCCAACAGCCTGATTGCTCGCGCCCAGATTCTGAATCAGCGACCGACTGGCGCTCGCGCCAATGCACGCGAAGCGATCCGAGTGGGACAGTCTGTCCGCGACATGAACTCGATCTGGAATGGGTGGGCGACCATCATCGAAGCTTCCTTGGCCCTCAACGACTTTGCCGGGACAAAGCAGGGGCTCCAAGAGCAACACCAGCTAGCCCTTCAGGTCGGCGATGAGCGCACAGCAGATCTCATTCTCCAGCAACTGCTCCGCCTCGAGCAGGCTCTGGGGACATACCTTCCGGACACCTTGATCATCTACGGGCCACGAATTGACCAGCCCATACGCAGGTTCTAAGCCCTCGAGCCTTTTCAGCACGCCCCCCCGAAAAAGCGCCGTTTTCTGCAAACCGCCCGCGGGGGGTAGAATCTCGCCCCTTCTAATCTCGGAGAAAACAAACCATGGGTCGGCGGATCGACTGGTACTACCACCGCAAGGGCTGAACGAGCTGCAGCCGAGCCGACGACTTCATGGAGTCGGCCGGTGTCACCGCCCGTGAGGTGGTGGACGCTCGAAAGCAAACGTTCGCGAAACGAGAGACGATTGCTCTCCTTCGCCGCGCCGCGCGTGTCGTCGCAATGAAGGGGAAAAAGGTTGTCGACTACGACCTGAAGCGCGATCCGCCTCCGGAGAAGGAATTGCTCGAGGCCATCCTTGGCCCGACAGGCAACCTGCGAGCTCCAGCCATTCGCATGGGTAAGACGCTGATCGTGGGCTTCCAGCAGGAATGCTGGAAAGACACCATCCGTTAAGGACTTGGCGGTGCGCTTATGCGCGCTTCCTAGCTCGTCTTCTCGGCTGCGTGAAGTGCGTCATGGTCCGTCTTATTAGATGGACGCGTATCCCGTCCTGGAGATTCGGTGAGCGTCATCTTCACAGCACCTTTGACGTTGGCGCACTTGTCCGCAAAGAAGGGGATGATGAAACGCACCGGCCCGCCGTCTTCGCGCGTGAGCGGTTTGCCCTTCATCTCATAGACCACCAGCGCGGTACGCATCGTGTCATCGAGGGGGAGCGACGCAGCGAACTTCCCATCCTCTGATTCGATGGTGATGTACTTGGCGTAGAAATCGGGACCAACGAGATCCACGAGCTTGCGCAATCGAACGGCTTTGCCTTTGAGGCGAGCGTCCACTTTGGCGAGATCCTCGACCTGGTAGTCATCGTGGATCGCCCCGAGGTCGTAGTGGCTGAACGCACTTGGGCGGGCGCAAGCTCCCTCGATCACGAGGGCGGCTCCTGGCTTACGTGCTGCTGTCCTGTGAGTCATATCGGGCTCGATCTGGTCCGTCGTTGCGGTAAGGGGGCGGCATTGTAGTGGGCTGGTCCGGCCACAAAACAGGCCCTGAGGCCGGAGTTCTCTGGAACGGGTCGCTGCCGAGACACCGACCTCCCCAGGCCTCTCTAAAAAGAGGACTAGCGTACTCCTGTATTTTCGATAGATTGAGGAGTGATTTGCAGCTATTCTATTGGATGAATTCGCCATGCCCCTCAAAAGGGGTGTATTCGTCCCACCCAGCGCCTTTGCGCCCCCAGACTCTCCACCCCATCCGTCATGATCCGCTTCTCCAAGATGGCCGACTACGGCGTCCTCATCCTCGGTCATTTTGGCCGGAATGAAGGCCTCCAGGCGAGTTCATCGGAACTTGCGGCGGCATTCCACATGCCCAAGACCGTGGTCGCCAATCTGCTGAAGGCTTTCCGCGAAGCCGGGTTCCTGGACTCACGGCGCGGCCTTCATGGCGGTTACTGGCTGATTCGTACACCCGCAAGCATCTCACTGCTCGACATCCTCAAGGCCATCGACGGCCCTGTGCAGCTCACAGACTGTGCCGTTGAAGGCGTTCGCGGGACACAAGACGCCTGCGACTACGAGGACGTCTGCGGCTCCCGCAGCCCGATGCAGAACGTGAACCAGAAGATCTTGCAACTCCTCGATGAAACCGACCTCGCTCAACTCATGACGGAGTCCCCGTCCCACTCGCTCCCCGCCAAACACTGATTCTCATGACCAGCGCCCCCTCCACGAACAACAAGCACATCTACCTCGACTACAACGCGACCACACCGCTGGATCCACGCGTCCTGGACGCGATGATGCCGTACCTGCGGGAGAACTTCGGCAATGCTGCAAGCCGAAGCCACAGCTTTGGGTGGGCAGCTGAAGAGGCCGTAAAAATTGCCCGCCAGCAAGTGGCTGATCTACTGGGCGCGAGCGACAAAGAAATCATCTTCACGAGTGGAGCGACCGAATCCGACAATCTCGCCATCAAGGGTGCTGTAGAGATGCTTGCCAAGAAAGGCAAGCACATCATCACCTGCGTGACTGAGCACAAAGCCGTCCTGGACTCATGCAAATACCTTGAGACCAATGGCCTCGCAGATGTGACCTGGCTTGAAGTGGGAAAGAACGGGCTTGTGACGCCAGAACAAGTGGCCGAAGCCATCCGGGATGACACCGTTCTGATCACCATCATGATGGCCAATAACGAGATCGGCTCGATCCACCCCATCAAGGAGATCGGCGCCATCGCGCATGAGAAAGGCATCTGGTTCCACACAGATGCGACCCAGGGCATCGCCAAGCTGCCCTTTGACGTCAACGACCTCAATGTCGACATGGCGAGCATGTCCGCACACAAGATCTACGGCCCGAAAGGCGTCGGAGCTCTCTATGTCCGGCGGCGCAAACCCCGTGTTCGACTCAGCCCACAAATGCACGGTGGAGGCCATGAGCGCGGCATGCGGTCGGGAACCCTGAACGTACCGGGCATCGTCGGTCTCGGCGCCGCCTGCAAGATCGCCAAAGACGACTTCGATAAAGACCAGGCCCACTACAAGGCCTTGCGGGATCGCCTGGAACAAAAGATTCGCGGAGCCCTGGACCACGTCGAACTCAATGGCGATGACGAGCAACGCCTTGTAACGACCTTCAACATCTCATTCGCCTACGTCGAGGGTGAATCGTTGATCATGGGCATTCCCGAAATCGCCGTGTCCTCGGGATCGGCCTGTACATCGGCGAGCCTCGAGCCTTCGTACGTACTGCGTGCCCTGGGTGTCGGCGATGACCTCGCACACTCTTCCATTCGTTTTTCCGTTGGCCGTTTCACGACTGAAGCTGAAGTCGACGCGGCTGCCGACACCGTCATCAAGACTGTCCGCAAGCTGCGCGACATGTCCCCGCTCTACGAGATGGCACAAGAAGGTATCGATCTGTCCTCTGTGAACTGGGACGCCCACTAAACAACAGCAACAGACTTCTTCCCCCAAACGCCTCAAAGCAACAGGAGCCACCCATGGCCTACAGCGACAAGGTCCTGGATCATTACGAAAACCCGCGCAACGTCGGCAGCCTCGACAAAGCAGCCAAAGATGTCGGCACTGGCGTCGTTGGCGCTCCAGAGTGCGGCGACGTCATGAAGCTACAAATCAAAGTCAGTTCAGATGGCGTCATCGAAGATGCCAAGTTCAAGACGTTTGGTTGTGGCTCAGCGATTGCCTCATCAAGCCTTGCCACCGAATGGGTGAAAGGCAAAACCGTCGACGAGGCTCTCGGCATCAAGAACACCGACATAGTCGAAGAGCTTTCTCTGCCACCTGTCAAGATCCACTGTTCCGTTCTTGCAGAGGACGCAATCCGCGCCGCCCTCACTGACTACCGATCGAAGCAAAATCCGGATGAGAAGGCTGACTCGGAATGAGCCCCACGGACTCTGACACTCACGCCCCTGAGGAGACCCTCGAGATTACGAAGGAGGCCGCGAAGGAATTCCGGCACGTCGTCAATCAGAAGGGCCTCCCGGACACCACGGCAATGCGCCTCTCGGTGAAAGGTGGAGGCTGCTCAGGCTTCGAGTACCAGATCGACATCGAGGTCAATGAGGCAGATGAGTTCGACATCATTTCGACTCAACACGGCCTTCATGTCTTCATCGACATGAAAAGCGAGTTTTACATGGCGGGCACGACCATCGATTTCAATGACACGCTCATGGACCGCGGCTTCACCTTCAAGAACCCCATGGCGAGCGGGACCTGTGGCTGCGGATCGTCCTTTTCCATCTGAATCAAATCGATGCTCGGCATGCGGTGCCGACCCGGGATCCAATCTGGCCTGCCTGGCGTGCGGGTTGATCCTCGATCCAGGTAGGGATCCCGAGCACTTTGCAAATCTGGGTCTCGACTCACTTGCAACCTTCGATCCGGCCATAGCAGAGCTCAATTACCTGAAACTCTCTCGGCTTCTTCACCCAGACTTCCAAGCTGGGCGCGACGAACGAACGCAAGCCCTCGCCGTTCGGAACAGCTCTCTTCTCAATGAAGCATGGAAGATTCTGAATGACGATCAGATGCGCTCGGAATACCTGATCGAACTGTATGACCCCGGCGTTCTTGAGCGACACAAAGCGCTCTCTCCCGAGTTTCTCATGGAGGCCATGGAAGTTTCCGAGGAGTTGGACGACGCCCAAACCCAGGGCTGCAAAAAGACCGTTCAAAAAATCGCCAACAGTGCGCGCACCGAGATCGAAACTCGCATGAAGGATGTTGCCTCAGCCTGCGCAGCCACCATCGCCCGCCTTGCACACAAGGGCCCTCAGCCCGGTGAAACACTCCCCGCCAAGCAGTTGAGCACGCACGACTCGAATACCGAACAGATTGCCGTCCTCCTGCATCAGGCAAGAGTTTATCGAAGGATTCTCAGAGATACGGAAAACGCGCGATGACCGAAAAGCAGGCCTCTCAAGAGATCGTGATCGGGATCGACCTTGGCACCACGAACTCGCTTGCAGCCATCGTCGGGAAAGATGGGCCGCGTATTCTGCATCAGCGTGACGGCGAAGCATTGATTCCATCTGTTGTCTCGTTCCTGGATGACGGGAGCCACATCGTCGGCGAAAAAGCACGCCACCGTGCCGTCACTCACCCGCGCCATACCGTGCATAGCGTGAAGCGGCTCATGGGCCAGAACATTGACGAAGTCAAGCAGCGAGAGTCTGACCGGCTCGGATATCAGGTTGTGCAAGCCAAAGACTCTTTGCTGGCACGCATCGACATCGACGGCAAGCTGTACACACCACAAGAAATCTCGGCGATGATTCTTGGCGAAGTCCGCCGTACCGCCGAAGAAGCTCTTGGCAAACCCGTCAAGTCCGCAGTCATCACTGTCCCCGCCTACTTCGATGACGCGCAACGGCAAGCCACCCGTGATGCAGCCAAGATCGCGGGGCTTCAAGCGCTTCGCATCGTCAATGAACCGACTGCGGCAGCACTGGCCTATGGGCTCGACACAAGCCGCGAAGGCACCGTCGTTGTGTATGACCTGGGGGGCGGCACCTTCGACGTCTCTGTTCTGAAGATCACTCAAGGTGTCTACAAGGTCTCGGCCACCGCCGGAAACACACACCTTGGCGGCGATGACTTCGACATGCTGATCGTCGATTTCATTCTTGACGCGGTGAAAGAGCACATCGCCTCCGATGCAACAATCCCCCCGGAAGCAATGCAACAGATTCGCCTCTCGGCAGAGCAACTCAAACAACAGCTGTCGGCATCTGAAACGGCCGCGCTCGAGATCGATCTCGATCTAGAAGAGCCGGTTCACTTCACACTCTCCCGCGCCGACTTCGAAACGGCGATCCGGCCACTGATCGACGAAACGCTGGCATGCTGCCACTCGGCTCTCACAGACGCCGGAATCCAACCCGAAGCCGTTGATGAAGTCGTCATGGTCGGAGGGTCAACGCGCATCCCTCTGGTCCGCCAGTTGGTTGAAAAAGACCTTGGGCGCAAGCTCCATGTCGAGTTGGATCCCGACCGAGTTGTCGCACTCGGTGCATCGATTCAAGCGGACATCCTTTCGGGCGGGACCAAGGACCTCTTGCTGCTGGATGTCATCCCCCTCTCCCTGGGTATTGAGACTGTCGGGGGCGCCTTCTCCAAACTGGTCACGCGCAACTCAACTGTGCCAGCGCGCGCAACTGAGATGTTCTCCACCTCTGTCGATGACCAGACGTCCATTGAGATCAACGTGTTCCAGGGTGAGCGCGAACTCGTGCGTGACTGTCGCCAGCTAGGAGCATTCAAGTTGCGTGGCATCCCTCCCATGCCAGCAGGCCTCCCCCGCGTTGAAGTCACCTTTCTTGTTGACGCAGACGGGGTTCTGACAGTCACATCGCGTGAACAAAGAAGCGAGGTGGAGGCATCCATCGAGGTTGTTCCGAGTCATGGCCTGACCCGGGATGAAGTAAAAGACATCATCCGCAACTCAATCAAGATGGCTCGTGACGACTTCCTCGCTCGAGACCTTGTCGAACTCCGCAACAAGGCAAACAATCTAGCCACAGGAACTCGGCGAGTGCTCGCAATGCCAGAGATGCCTTTCACAGACGAACAGCGCCAGGACCTGGAAACGGATCTGGCGCATCTGGATTCGCTAGCCAAGGGAGAGGACATCGCCGAGCTACGAGCAAAATGCGACGCCTTCGGGGAAAAGACCCAGGCACTGGCAGACCAAGCCATTGGAGAAGCCATCAAGGCAGAGTTGAACCGCGAGCAATCGAAGTTACCGTCGTCTCCACAGCAACCGTGATCAGGTTGCACCCTTGGGAGTAGGTATGGACACGATCACCTGGACGGACACAGAAGAGATCGGCTTCCGGTTACAAGAAGCACACCCTGGCGTGAACCCACTGTCAGTGCGTTTCACGGACATGCGCGATCAAGTCATGGCCCTGCCAGGCTTTGTCGGCACAGCTGACCACTGTGGCGAGAAAATTCTCGAAGCCATCCAGATGGCCTGGCTCGAAGAACACCAGGACGCAGACTGACTTGAGCGCTTACGAGACAATCCTACCGGTACGATTTGGACAGGTCGATTATGCGGGGATCATGTTCTACCCGCGCTTCTTCGACAACTTCCACGCGATCTTTGAAGACATGTTTGGCGACCGGCTCGGTGTGCCTTACATGTCCATTCTGGCAGACCGGCGCATTGGCTTTCCTACGGTCAACATCAACACGGACTTCCGCAAGCCATTCCGGTTCGGGGAGCCCATGCGGCTTGTCTTGGATACAGCCAAGCTGGGACATGCTTCTGCGACACTCCGTTACCGAGGATTTAATGGCGATGAATCCGAGCCATCCGTCGAGGCTCTCTGCACCATCGTCGCCATCAACCTCGACACCTTCGAGACCATGCCGTTTCCAGACGACATCCGCGCGGTACTCACCGACCTTTCCGACTGAGAACTTGCGGTCAACTTGATCGGCAGCCCGATCAGACCCTATGGTCCGAAGGTCTCTGGCCATGCGCACATCTATGAAACAGCGGAAACGCCTCTTAACCCCCGCCACATTCTTCATGCGGCTTGCACTGCTGGGATTCGCACTGACGACGGCCGGACACGCTGCCTCCCAGGACTCCGCTCTCTCGGTTCGCTTGGATCAAAATATGGTTCGCACCCAAATCAGCCTTGAGGATCGCCAAGCTCATCTCGTACGCGTTGAAACGTGCATCAAGGATGTCACGGCCGACGAGGTCGACTTCTCGATGCCCGTCTGGACTCCTGGTAGCTACCTCGTGCGTGAATTCGCACGACACGTCTTGGACTTCACCGCACACGACAGCAACGGAGATCCGCTCCCGGCCGCCAAGCTGAACAAGAACACCTGGCGGGTGAACACCACGGGCTCCGAAGAAGTCTGCATCTCGTATTCGCTCTATGCCAATGAACGCTCGGTAAGAACGAGTCACGTCGACGCAGATCATGCATTTCTTTCACCAGCTGGCGTTTTCTTTCGCGTGTCCGACAGGCCCGGTGCCGCGCACGCGATCACGATTGACGCGCCAGCGGGCTGGAGTGTTTTCACCGGCCTTCCCACACAGCAAGGCAGCTGGATTGCTTCGGACTTTGACATCCTTGTTGATAGCCCTATCGAAGTCGGCCCCCACGAGACACTCGATTTTGAGTTCGATGGAACACCTCACCGAATCGTGCTCGCAGGAGCGACCGACATCGACAAGGAAAAGATGGTCGAGGACATCTCCAAGATTGTTTCGGAAGTCTCTTCGATCTTTGGACAGCATCCCTTTGAGGACTACACCTTTATCATCTCCCTGGTGGACTCCGGAGGCGGCGGGCTAGAGCACCTGAACTCGAGCGTGTGCATGGCCAATCGA
>JAQWOM010000017.1 GCA_029245865.1 Planctomycetota bacterium | reverse complement strand
GAGCACGATCTTGCCTTCACCTTGTTGACCGGCCGCCAGCTCACTCACCTCGCAACGGATGACACCGTCGGCGTTCGTGGTGGCACTGCTCTGCACGAGCGTGGGCGCGCGTGCCCCCTCGGGCAACGGCGCACGGAAGCGCATGGGCAACTGCGCCATGGGTTGCCTCGCGCCGTCGATTTCGAGCGTGACCCGTCCTTCCAGGGCGTTGTCGAGCCGCTCCCAGGGGTCGCCTCTCTGTGCGTCGCCTTGGACCACGGTGATCTGCATGAGCGGTGCCGTGCGCGCCACCTGCTCGGCCAGCTGGTCGAGCATCGTGCGGCTTCTGGCGTAAAGCTGTTGTGCGCGCGCCACATTGGGCGTGGCTCGACTGCTCTGGCTTCCCGAGCGGGCCGCTGAATTGGCGCGCAGAGCATCGGTGAAGGTCTGCGCCACGAGTGCGTAGGCCTTGAGCGTGATCAGCAACTCCTGCGCCGCGTCAGCCGACGCCTCTTGTTGCCCGTCGAGCAAACCCTGCGCCTTGAGCTGTGACTCTTCGACCGGGTCGAGCAACATCCGCACGAGCAACTCGCGGTCGACCGTGACGCGCACATAGGTCGCGTTTGCAGACGGGTCGATCCAGCGGTCGTTCACTTCGGCACCGGGTAGATCGCCTTCGGACTCGATCTGGATCTGCTCGAGCATGTCCTGTTCCCAGCGCGTGCTCTCGTCGCTGGAAGCGAACTGCGCCGAGAGCGTCGTGAGTTCGGAACGCACGCTGGACAGGATGTCTTCGTTGACGCGGCGCATGGCGCTGCGACGGGCAGCGTCTTCGGCGGCGCGCCCGATGCCCGGCGCCACGCCCACGGCGGCCAGCATCACCATGCGGTTCGTGCCGGCGTACGCGTCGTCGACCCAGGGCGGAGCGTTGGTGGTGCCCGACTGCTTGGCGGAAGACGAGCTTGCGCATCCGGGCAAGGTGACGAGCACCAAGAAGCTCAGCAGGCAGCTGGCAAGACACACAACCCGTCTGGCAGACGGGTGAGCAATTCGTGGATTGTCCAGACGCCGACTCATGCACGCTTCCTCGTGGATCGGGGGGGGCACACGTCGCCCACCGGCGGGCAAGGATACGGGATCGGCTCTTCGCCGTCCTCGCCGGGTCGCTCGTGTTTCTGTGCCCTGACTGAACACGTCACTCTTTTGGCAGACGTTTCAGGCCTCTGGGCACTTTCGTCACTTCGCGGCGTTCGGCTATCATGGGGCCTCGGCACGTTCGAGATTCTCGCGGAAACCGAATCATGCTGCGCCTCCTCCGGCACGCTGTCACGGCCTTGTCTGTCATCGCTTGGTCCGTCCTGGAGTCTGCATGCGGAAACGTTGCTCAGGCCGATAAGGCCATCGACAAGGAACTCAGCAAGGGAGATGCCTACGACCAGGCCACCCTGGCCGAGGCCGGTAGGCGACTCGGCGTGATCGCCTTTGGTCATGTGCAGGCAGAATATGACGACCCCGATTACATCGACATGGCCTCCGATGTGGCAGCCGTACTGGCAAGGGGCGAGCTTCGTTCCTTTGCTGGTGCTGGTGAAATCGTCGACAACACGACGGTGACGTTTGACGCGCTTAGCCTTACGGGCATCGTGACGATCTTCGAGGATGTCTACCAGCGCCCCGACATGGTTGCGAATGGGGACACACGCCCGATCGCCGTGGCGGTTCTTGGCTGGAATACAGTTTTCAGCCAGTCTGATGCTGAACTCCGTCGTGCCGTGGAGCGCCTCGAGGACTCTCACGGTGGGGCAGGAGTCCAGCCACGGCAGGCAGAAGAAGAAGGCAATGCCGCAAGCTCATCTGATGACGCCTCCATCGACAAGGCTGCACTCAGCACAGGCCTCGACTGGGCTGATCTCGAGACCTCACTCGACGAGTGGTACACCGACTTCACGGCCAGCGCCTTTGTGGCGGGCTCGAAGGCCGACGATCCGCAACGCATCTCGGTGTTGAGTATCGAGAACAACACGACCGAGCAGATTTTCGGTGCGTTGCGCAGCCTGATCACCTCCGCGGAGACCAATCCGGGCAACGATGAGTTTCTCTGGATGGGCAACAGCGGTGCCTTCGTCGTGATGCCTGGAGAAAGCGTGGCTCCCGAAGGGGGGGGCGGTGCGAGTGGCGATGACGGTGATGACGGTGATGACGGTGATGACGACGATTTCGGTGGCTGAGGCTGAGCCAGTCGGGCTGCTCAACCGGGAAGACCCAAGCCGTTGGATGCTGTGCAATGTTCGCGTCGGTTCCTGACGTTTCAGGCCTCTGGGTACTTTCGCCACTTCGCGGCGTCCGGCTATCATGGGGCCTCGACACGTTCGAGTTCTCGCGGAAAACGAATCATGCTGCGCCTCCTTCTGCTCACCGTCACGGTCTTGTCTGTCATCGCCTGCTCCGGCCCGAAGTTTGAACGCGGATCGGATGACGCCTCCATCGACGAGGCCGCCCTCAGCACAGGCCTCGACCGGGCCGATCTCGAGACCTCTCTCGACGAGTGGTACACCGACTTCGCGGCCAGCGCCTTTGTGGCGGGCTCCAAGGCCGACGACCCACAGCGCATCTCGGTGCTGAGCATCGAGAACAACACGACCGAGCACATCTCCGGTGCGTTGCGCAGTCTGATCACCTCCGTGGAGACCAAGCTGGTCAACAGCGGTGTCTTTGTCGTGGTGGCCAACGACGCTCAGGCGGATAAGGCCATTGATAAAGAACTCAGCAAGGGAGATGCCTACGACCAGGCCACCCTGGCCGAGGCCGGTAAGCGACTTGGCGTGCGTTACCTCATCTACGGCGATGTGGGTGACACGGCCGAGAAGACGAAAGATCGTCGCCGCGTGCAGTACTACCTGTTCTTGAAGGTGGTCGAAGTCGACACAGGTCGCCTCATCTTCCAGCAGCAGATCGACCGGACGAAGCAGCTCACGGGGTGAGCGAAGGCAACCTCATGCAATCCGTTCGGAGCGGATGCGGGCGGTCCCGAGCACGGACTTCTGGTGAGCGGCTGTGCGCTTCCGGCGCGGCGTGGCTTATCGCGCTCTGCGCGCTGTCCGTGTCGTGCAAGACTTACGACCAGCACATGTTGCCGGTGCACCGTGAGTTCTATGACAACTCACCCGGGCAGGCGGCCGCGACGCTCGAGACCTACCTCGATTCGTCGAGCTGGGGCGAGGACGACGCGGGGCTGCTGAAACTCGAACTGGCCTCGGCCTTGCAGGCCAACGGTCAGTACGCCCGGGCAGCGCGGCTGCTGGCCGAGGTCGATCAAAAGCTCGAAGTGCTCGACTACTCGCAGATGCCGCTGGAAGACATTGCTTCCTTTCTCTTCGCCACGAACAAGCCCTGGCGCGCCACGCCACCCGAGCGGTTGATGGTCAACACGCAAGGCATGGTCAATCGGCTCGTGCAGCACGACAACCCCGATGCCTTGAGTGAAGCTGCTGTCGAGGCGTCCCGCTTGCGGACGCTGCTGACCCAGGGCGATCTCTCCGAAGAGGAATTGTTTGGCAACGACTTCGCCAATGCACTGGCCGGGTTCTGCATGGAGCAGCGCGGTCGGCTGGGAGAAGCCGAAGATTTCTGGAGAGAGGTGAAGGGCGCCTTTTCGCTGCGCCCGACGGACCAGCAAGAACTCGACGCCGATGAGAGTGGCACCGTGCTGGTGATCGTGCAGATGGGCAAGGCACCCATCCGTCGTCAGTACCGGGTGGCGCTTCCGGTGGACGGCAACATCTATCAGTTGCGCATTCCGGTCATGGTCGAGCGGTCGGATGTCTATCGCACGGCGACCGTGTTCGTGGATGGCGTGGCCTACGGTGAAGTGCCGCTGATGTTCGACTACGGCAGGGACCTGATGACTCAGTACAAACGCGATCGGGGACGGCTGCTCGCTGCGGCGGCCGCTCAACTGATCAGCCGCACATTCATTGCGCGCTCCATGGGCGAAGCAGCCAACAGGAACAGCGAGAGCCGAGACGCCGGAAAGTTCACCGAGTTTTTTGCGCATCTGTTTCTGGCCGAGATGCAACCGCCCGACACACGCTGCTGGAGTTTGACGCCCCAATCGTTCCACGCGTTGCGTCTGGATTTACCTGCGGGCGAGTACCAGATCGGGGTCGTGCTCGATGGAACTCAGCGCGAAAATCTCGTGCCGATGAGGGTGAGTGTTCAACCGCGACAGCCGGTTGTTCTCAACGTGGTGTCCGATCGTTTCCGCACCTGGAACGAGAAAGAAGGGCTCAACGACCTGACACCAAAGGATGCGAGCGCGGCGCAGGTTGCGTTGTGGGACGATGCCGGAGAAGCCGAAAAACAGCTTCGGATGGCCCTGCAGACGACAAACTGAGCGAACGGCAGAGC
>JAQWOM010000016.1 GCA_029245865.1 Planctomycetota bacterium | reverse complement strand
TATCCATGGCATCGGCAATGGTTCGGCCAATGGTGGGGTCGCTGTTGGCTGAGATCGTCCCAACTTGAGCAATCTCTTCGGCAGTGCGAGTGGGCTTGCTGAGCTTGCCCAGCTGCTCGCTGATGGACTTAACCGCGGCATCGATGCCACGCTTCAGGTCCATCGGGTTCATGCCGGCGACCACGAGCTTGCTGCCCTCGCGGAAGATCGCCTGCGCAAGAACCGTCGCAGTTGTGGTTCCGTCACCCGCGACGTCGGAGGTCTTACTGGCGACCTCCTTCACCATCTGGGCGCCCATGTTTTCGTACGGGTCTTCAAGTTCAACCTCCTTGGCCACGGTGACACCATCCTTGGTGACCGTTGGAGATCCGAAGGATCGTTGAAGAACGACGTTACGTCCGCGCGGGCCAAGTGTGACCTTGACGGCGCGTGCGAGCTTGTTGACGCCAGACCGGATAAGTTCACGGGCCTCGACGTCGTATGCGATTTTCTTTGCAGCCATAGATTCGGTGCTTTCTGTCTTCTTGGAGTCGTGGAATGCGGGAAGTGGTCAGGCGACGACGGCGAGAATCTCGTCTTCGCGAACGATCAGGAAGTCCTCACCACCGAAGGACACCTCGGTGCCGGCGTAGGACGAAAAAATAACGCGGTCGTTCTTGCTGACCTGCGGAGCGGTGCGGGTCCCATCTTCTGTCACCCGGCCTTCGCCGACGGAGATCACCATGCCCTCGCGGGGCTTCTCTTTGGCGCTCTCGGGAAGCACGATGCCACCTGCGGTCACCGACTCGGCCTCAAGCCGCTTCACGAGAATGTTATCGCCCAGCGGGGTGATACTTCCCTTTTTGGACGTCGAACGGGTTTTCTTGGCAGTCTTGGTCGCCATGGAATGGTCTCTCCTAGTTCCTGATCCGGTTCCTAGTCCTGGCCGGCAGTGCGGTCTTGAGGAGGCGGAGCACCCGGACGGGATGATGGGTGGATGAATACTGAGATGAACGGTTCAGAGCGCGAGCTCTTCGAGAATACGATCGACTGCTGCGCGCATGTCTTGCGCAGCAAACGGTTTGTCGAGAAAAGAGTTGCCCAACGATTCGCAGGCGCTGCGAACCTCAAGCGCTGGATTCCCGGACATGAAAATGGTGGGCATATGCCGCGGCGCGACGCGCTCAGGGGGGCTGTCGGCGGCCGCAATCCAAGGGCCACTCGCGTAGCGCTCGATCACTTGAAGGCCCGTCATATCCGGCATCTCGACGTCCAGAATCGAGAAGTCGATGGCCTCATTCACGAGGATCTGCAAGGCACTTCCACCGGAGTTGGCGGCGAAGACCTCGAATTCCAGGGCGACCAAGACTTCCGTCACGCACTCACGCACAGCACCATCGTCGTCGCCGACGAGCACAGAAAGCGCACGGGATTTGCTTGTGGAGTACATGGAATCCGCCCGGATTGGGACCGACTAAACAGCAAATGGGGTGCCAACGACCCCCAACGCCCGATCAGAGGGCCAGGAGCCTCGATTTTGCCCCTACCGGCCCATTTTTGCCCTCAGGACCTCAGCTCATTCAGCAACTCGCTGCCAGAATGGCGGAATTGCGACGCCTCACAGACCCGCGACCCGGTGCCGAAATGACAGCCACTGTCCGAGATCGACTTGCCCAGCAGCGGATTTACCTCATCGCCACCCCGACCGAGGCTGCCCGAACACCGACAACTCCCGATGGGGTTGCCTGGCTGGGGCAGGTCGAAAAGGTCATTCGGTCTGGAGTTCTCCTGATCCAATTACGGCAGAAAGACGGCAATACAGAAAGCCGGAGGGCTTGGCTGAACGCGCTCCGGCCGCTCCTTTCACCCGAAGGCCTCCTGATCGTGAACGACGACCTGGACGCCCTTCGAGACAAAAGCTGGCAACCGCTCGCAGACGGAGTGCATATCGGCCGCAAGGATGCCCGCGCCCTCGGTGAGGGCGACCTTCTTCGGGGGCTCCAGAACGTCCGGCAAGAGCTTGGCTCTGAAGCTCTGCTCGGATCTTCCACGCGCACCGTAGAAGAAGTCCGAACAGCCGTCGAAGGCGGTGTCGATCACGTCGGTTTCGGTGCGATCGCCCGTTCACCGACGAAGGCCGGGGCGATCCGCGCCGACCTCGCAGAATTCGTTCGCTGTACCCAAGCGTTTCCAGCCCTCCCCATCTTTCCCATTGGGGGTCTGAACACAGACAACCTGCACCTGATTTCCAACGTCTTGACTCGACGCGCCGCCATGGGCAGCGCACTGCTCGACGCCGGCGACCCAGAGGCTGCAGCGCAGGCCGCCATCACGTGGTCACGTGGTGGCTGAAACAAAAGGTGCCCGCTCAACGAGGCACCCCACACGGTTTAGATGTAGGAAGAGACAGGCCCCAGCGAGCGCCGAACCAGGTCAAACATCTGGAACTCGACCGGCGCCTTCCACAACCGATTGCGCAAACGCACACCCGCCGACTTTCTGAGCAGATGCGAGATGGGCCCCTTGCCTCCGGCAATCCCGTCAAACCATGGCGCCATCTGAGTAAAGCGTGCCCAAACCTTTTGGACGTCGCCCGGGATCGGCCCCCACCATGAGTTGAACTTGTAATCGAAGAATCGCCCCCACTCCTCGAAAGACGTCGGAACGGGATAACCATTCTCTTCGATAGAAGGCTGCCAGAACTGACTGCCTGGAATCGGCCGGTAAGGGAACACTTCAACGGAGCACGAGGGGTAGCGCGTCTTCATCGTGGCAGCCTCGTGGATAGTTTCGTACATCGACGAAACTGACTCTCCCGGGTAGCCAATGATGTAGGTGAGGCCCGACTTGATGTCGAGCTGATGCATGCGCCGCATGGCCTCGTCGGTCTGACCTTCTCGGATGGCCTTCCGGATGAGTTGCTGCGTCTCCCAGGTCGAGGCTTCGGCGCCGAACCACATCAGGTGGTTGCCAGACCGCTTCATCAACTTGAGGGTGTCCCAGTCGTACTGGCAGATCTGCTTGATCTCGATCGTGCCGTTCCAGTTGATGTTCAATCCGCGATCGAGCAGCCCTTCGCAAAACTCTGCCATCCGCTTCTTGGCCACCCCGAAATTGGCATCCTGAAAGCGCAAGACGTCAAAGGGGTCTTTGCGGTGGATCACTGCGAGGCGGTCCACCAGCACATCGGCATCCAAAGCCACCCAGCGCCTTCCAGCGATCTCAGGCGAGCAGCAAAATGCACACGGCTCGGGGCAACCGAAGCTAGAAAAGTAGCTGAAGCCGCGGTGAGGTCGATTCTCAAGGTGATGTGGAGGAGGCAATCGATTGCGTACTCGGTTGCCAAACTGAGCAACCCTCTTCTGCAAGTCGTAGTACTTCTGCAGTTCAATCAGGTGAAACGAGGGCTCTGGCAGATCATTCAGATGAATCACTGACCGCTTCGGCGTCCAGTGCACTGCGCCGTCTCGATTGATGACCAGACCGGGAATCTCGGAAAGATCCGCGCCCAGCCCGCCGTCCTTCCAGGCGTCGAGCAACTCACCAAACGTTGCCTCACCCTGACCGTGCACGACCGCATCGCAAATGTTGCTACCCAGGTAAAGTTCGGGAATGGCGGAAGGAAACCAACCACCCCAGACAATCGGCAGTTCGGGATAGCGTTCCCGAACGGCTCCCGCCACAGCCGCACCATCCCAGACCTGGAAACCAAGGATGGCCGAACTCCCAAACACCTGCGCATCCGCACACGCTTCGAGAACCTGCTCCATGTAGTTCGGCTCGGTCATCGCATCGATGACCAACACCTCCCAACCTTGCTGTTCTGCGATCGGTGCGATGTGCAGCAATTCGAGCGGCAGAAGATCAGCTGACGGAAGGTCCCCGAACTCGGGGTCTACCCGGGATGGCAAGAACAGAACAACCTTGGGTTTCTTCACGCGATGACTGGTCCGGAAGAGTCTTCGGGGTGCCGTCAGGAAACAACCGGTTCCTGCTGACCGGAAAGGATTGATTCAACCTCGCCGTCCTCGGGAAACCGTCCACACTGCAGTTTGGAGAAAATGAGCTCTCCGTTTTTCTTCACTTCAAAACGTCCGCCGTCACTCGGAATGAGTTCCAGTGCATCGATTCCACTCTTGTGCTTCTTGAGCAACTCCTCCGCCAGACCGGCGGCTCGAGGCTCGTAGTTTCAAACAGCGCAGTAAGTCAGCTCGATCTTCATATGGAACTCCTATCTGATAAACGGAGTCTCAAAGTTTAGGCCGATTTCAGGAGACGCGCCAGTCAGGCTAAATCCTCACGAGGTCTCAAAAGGCCTCAACAGCCGCAAAAAGGCGTTCTCCTCCATCACCTCGACACCAAGCGCCTCTGCCTTCTTGAGCTTGCTCCCGGGCTTCTTACCAACCACCAGCACATCGAGATTTTTGCTCACGCCGGACACGAGCCTGCCTCCGGCCGCTTTGACCATTTCGTTGGCCTCCCGGCGGCTCATCTGTTCAAGCGCTCCTGTGAACAGAAAACTGCGTCCAGCAAGGATTCCCTCCCCTGTCGCAGGAGGAGAACTCATAGCGGGCGCGAGGCCCGCATCTAGCATGCGATCAATTTGCTCCTGCTCGACTTCATCGGACAACCAACTCATGAGGCTTCCCGCGACAGTGGGTCCGATCTCGTTCACATCCTCGAGTTGCTCGAACTTCACCTCACGCAGTGCTCCAAAATCGCGCCAGTGATTCGCAACAACTTCTGCCACATGTTGGCCCACATGCCGGATGCCCAGACCAAAAAGCACGCGCGCGAAGGGACGCGTCTTGCTCACCTCAAGCCCTGCAAGAACATTTCTCGCGGACACCTCGCCCATCCGAGGCAACTTCATGAGTTGCTCACCGGTAAGCGCATAGAGATCCCCAAGGCTTGTGAGGACTTTTTCCTCCACCAACTGCGCCACGAGCTTGCTTCCCATCCCATCCACATCCAAAGCAGCACGCGAAACGAAATGCTCGACGCGTCGGGCAAGCACTGCAGGGCAAGAGCGATTCGGGCAGCGAACCACAACCTCCCCCGGGTCATCAATGACGATTGTGTCGCATGACGGACATCGAGTAGGCATGAAGAACGGCGCACCTTCTCCAGATTCTGTCACCGACAGAATCTTGGGGATGACATCGCCCGCTCGCTCTAACAGGACTCTGTCGCCGACCTTGATACCCAGCCGTTCAATCTCATCCTTGTTGTGCAAGGTGACATGCTCAATGGTCACGCCGCCCACATAGGTGGGCTCGATGACAGCCTTGGGAGTGAGTGCTCCAGTTCGCCCCACCTGCACCTGAATTTCCCGCACCACCGATGTTGCTGTCTGGGCAGGGAACTTAAAGGCGATGGCCCAGCGAGGTGAACGGCTTCGCTCACCCAGGCGTTGCTGCAAGGCATAGTCATCCACCTTGATGACGGATCCGTCGACGTCAAACGGCAACTCGCCGCGGCGTTCAAGCAATGCGTCGTGATGCGCAAGCACCTCATCCAGTGTTCCGCGGCAGGCCAGATCTCCCGCTGTCCTCAGCCCCAGGCGCTCCAGCGCGCGAAGTGCGTCTGAATGCCCAGTCGTTTCAAAACCGTCCGTTTCCCCAAGCCCATAAGCCATGAAGTCAAGGGGGCGGGTTGCTGCAATGCGCGGATCCAGCATTTTCAACGTACCGGAAGTGAGATTGCGTGGATTGACGAATCGCTCCTCGCCAGCCTTGTCGCGCATTGCATTCACACGCTGAAAATTTTCGTGTGTCATCACGACTTCACCACGCACCTCCAGCAAAGAGGGCGCGGCATCACCGCTCAATCGATCAGGAATATCTTTGATGGTCCTCACGGTGTGCGTGACGTCATCGCCTACTTTTCCATCGCCGCGAGTGATTGCCCGCACCAGCACGCCATTTTCATAGACGAGTTCCAGCGCCACGCCATCCAGCTTCGGCTCAATGTTGAACAACGCCTCCGCTGCACTGTCGCCAAGAAAGTCAGTCACACTTGCGAACCAATCCATGACATCTTCACGCCCATAGGTGTTCGAGAGCGACAGCATTGGCCTGCGGTGGGCAACCGATTCCAGCGAACGAACTGGGCGTCCACTCACACGTTGTGTGGGCGAATCAGGTGAAACCAGAACTGGGAAAGCCTCCTCCAGTTCCAAGAGCTCTCGTAGAAGCTCGTCGTACTCGACATCGGCAATAACCGGCGACTGCTTGCTGTAGTACAGCTCGTCGTGACGAGCGATCTCGCTCACAAGTTCCGCGTGGCGAGACCTCGCCTCCCCGGGGTCATCAGCAGAGTTCTTCGAACGGGTGGTCATCGCTGACACTCTAGCCGCCCGAGACGCATTCGGTCTGCCCTTGAACCGAAGGCTCGATCAACATCGCATCGCCGTAGGAAAACAGGCGGTATCCGGAGTCCACGGCATATCGATAGGCGCTCATGACCCGTTCATAGCCCCCAAATGCTGTGGCCAGCACCAGAAGGGTGGAGCGCGGCTGATGAAAGTTCGTGAAAAGCACATCAACAGATCGAAAGCAGTGGCCGGGTCGGATGAAAAGTTGGGTCGAGCCTGGACCTTGAGCGAGGTGCTGTCCGTCCTCGGTCACGACGGACTCGAGCGATCGGACGACTGTCGTGCCAACAGCCACCACGCGTCCGCCCGCCGCTCGAGTTTCTGCAAAAGCTTCTGCGGTCGACTCGGGTATCTCGAAGTGCTCAACATGCATTTCATGATCTGCAAGCTTTTCTGCTCGCACTGGCCGGAAAGTCCCTTCACCTACATCGAGCCGGAGACGCGCCGTACGCACGCCCCGTTCGTGCAATGTTGCCAACATGGCTTTCGTGAAATGCAAGCCCGCCGTCGGCGCAGCGACTGCCGTCGCCGCTTTCCCCTGGGCGAGAACTGTTTGGTATCGCTCCCGGTCTGGTTCATCACGTGGGTCCGACAGCGGGTCACGCCGAATGTAAGGCGGCAACGGCATACGCCCGACATCAGCCATCAGGCTCGCGATGTCGCGTTCGCCTTGAGCTTCAATCTCAAACCGCCCCTCTCCAAGAGAAGCAACAATGTCCCAGGGCTCACCCCCGACCTGCAACTGCTCGCCAACGAGGCAGGTTCCACGTGCTCCGAGAAGAACCGTCGCAAGGCGCCCTTCTGCTTCGATGACCAGCACCGACACACGCCCCCCGGAGGAGCGAAATCCCGAAAGGCGAGCAGGCCTTACACGCGCCTCATTGAGGACGAGCAGATCGCCCTCGCGCAACAATTCGGGGAGATCTGTAAACCGCCTATTCTCTGTAGATGGAGCATCGCCCGGCAAAAGGTGCAGTAACCGCGCCCCATCCCTCGCTGTGAGTGGCTCTTGCGCAATGGACTCGAGCGGATGCTCGTAATTGAATTGATCGATCTCGCTGCTCACCGGCGACTGCTGCTCCAGCACTTACCTGCACGATGCGGCTTCACGAGTCCGGCAGAAAGTCGCCCACTCGCAAAGCACGGGCCATGGCTCCGCATCGTATCTTTTGCTCTTCCTGCCGACTTCGAGAACAACCAAGCGCGAGCATCTTGCTAAAGCTCATGCCCCTAGCCGCCATTGCCCGCGAGGCTTACCGAGCTCTCGACGGGGTCGCACCTTACGCCCTGGCCTTTGGGAATCACGACAGCGGGCACATCGCTCTGCCCCCCCTCAGCCAAATCGCGCCAAGAGCCCATCTGTAAGGCTGTGCGCAAGCGTGCCACGCCCCGCACGTTCGAGAAATCCAAGCCAGGCCAGAGCAATATCGAGCCCGAGTGGATCCAGGCATGCCGCACCTTCAAGTGCGAACTCCGGTTCGACCGCTCCCTCGTGCAGCGCAAGCTCAACAGCTGCGAGTTCTTTCGCGGACATGCCAGGTCCTCTGGACAGCCCCTCCGCCAGGACTGAAAGCCGCCGGCCATCCCGCAGGCGCTCTTCAAGTGCTCGAGGGCTCTTTCCCTGCCCCCTGGCCAGCAAATCTCGTGCAAGCCGAGCAAGCAACTCCCTCACAAGCGCTTCCCGCCCCAGCATTTCCACTCCGCTCAGATCCTGAGCAGCCTCATAAGGGGTTTCCACGGCTTCGAGCCATCGTCGAACACGACCGAGTTCCTCCACAAATTCCCGGCACAGCATGCAGTCCCGGAGATGCCGAGCCACGACGGGCGCAGCGATGCCCAGAGGGGCACCCGCTGCCAGGCGGCACATGGCACCTGGAACCGAATCGCACAATCGCTGCAAAGAGAGGGCAATCTGCGGGCTCTGCGGGGCACACGGACTCATGGCGACACTCCTTTCAGCAGGCCCTTTTCGGTCAAATCTCTCGGGCAGTGGCGACGCTCAACTGAGAGAAAGACGCCGCTCGAGGGTCAGAGTCACGCTTTAAGGCCCCTTCCGGAATTCGTACAGGCCTCCCGGCCAAGAGACCCGGGACTGCGGCCACCCCATGGGGCCATAGAGGTCACCACCCCCTCGATCCAACCAGCGAACCGCCACGGCCCTCGACACGGCAAGCGCGTGCGCTACCATGACTCGGAATTCGCACAGGTGCCCCCGTGGAACAACGGAGTGGCCAGCAGGAGAACAAAGTGACTGAAGAGCACACCCCCCTCCGTCTGAAGACCGGCCTCGCTGAGATGCTCAAGGGCGGCGTCATCATGGACGTCACAACGGTCGAGCAGGCCACCATCGCAGAGCAGGCCGGTGCTTGCGCAGTCATGGCCCTCGAGCGGGTTCCAAGTGATATCCGCAAAGACGGTGGCGTCGCACGTATGGCGCGTATCGACATTATCGAGTCGATCATGAGCACCGTGTCCATTCCCGTCATGGCCAAAGCTCGAATCGGGCATTTCGCGGAAGCCAAAATTCTTCAGGAACTCGGAGTCGACTACATCGACGAATCCGAAGTGCTCACGCCAGCGGACGACAAATTTCACATCGACAAGCATGCTTTCGATGTGCCCTTTGTGTGTGGCTGCCGGAACCTCGGCGAGGCGCTTCGTCGCGTCGGTGAAGGCGCTGCGATGATTCGCACCAAGGGTGAAGCCGGATCCGGCAACATCATTGAGGCCGTTCGCCACATGCGCCAGGTCATCACCGACATGCGCGAGATCACCCTGATGGGCGCTGAAGAACTCATGACGGCCGCAAGAGACCTTGGCGCGCCTTACGAGTTGGTTCGAATGGTTGCTCAGAATGGCGAATTGCCCGTACCAAACTTCGCTGCTGGTGGTATTGCAACTCCCGCAGACGCTGCACTCATGATGTCCCTCGGGGCCCAGGCAGTTTTTGTCGGCTCTGGCATCTTCAAGAGTGAAGACCCACCAGTTTTTGCAGCTGCCATCGTCAAAGCAACAACGCACTGGAACGATCCAGCGCTTGTGCTTGATGCGACACGCTCCATTGCAGCAGCACCCATGGCGGGATTGGACATGGACAAGCTCGACCCGAGCGAGATGTTGCAGACACGCGGTTGGTAGTGGCCTCTGTAGGAATCCTCGCCATCCAGGGCGACTTCGAAGCGCATTCGAAGGCCGTCCTCGCGCTGGGCCACACACCCAGACCCATCAAGACCGCAAACGATCTGTCGACTGCGGATGCTTTGGTGCTCCCCGGCGGTGAATCGAGCACCATGCTCAAGCTGCTGCTCGATGAAGGCCTGTTCGAACCCCTGCGCGAGGCGTGCACTTCGGGTCGCCCGGTGTTGGGGACTTGTGCTGGTGCCATCTTGCTCGCGAGGGCTGTCACAGGCCCCGCCCAAGAGTCGCTGAATGTGCTGGACATGGAAATCGAACGCAACGGCTATGGGCGACAACGCGATTCGTTCGTCACGAGTGTAATGCCTGGCACACTCGGCGGCCCCGAGATGGAAGCCGTGTTCATCCGCGCACCACTCATTCGCAACACAGGCCCTGAGGTCGATGTTCTGGTGGAACACGAGGGCCACCCGATTCTGGTCCGCCAAGGGCCCGTGTGGGCCGCGACTTTCCACCCAGAGATGTCGAGTGACACGCGCGTGCTGGCGGCTGTCCTTGACAGCCTTCTCGAATGACGCCTGCGCGCAAGAAAGCGACGCGCGCCAGAAAGCGACGGCGTAAGCCACCTCCAGCAGAACGAGAGCGCCTTCAACGGGTTGTCGAATCGCTCGCACACCACGACCCTCACCCCAAGTGCGCTCTCGACCACGCCAATGAATTCGAGCTCTTGGTCGCGACAATCTTGTCGGCTCAGTGCACTGACGTGCGCGTCAACATGGTGACACCGCAACTCTTCACGCGATGGCCCGCACCGGCTGACCTCGCTTCAGCCGACCAAGCCGACGTGGAAGAAGTCATTCACAGCACTGGTTTTTTCCGCAACAAAGCAAAGAACATCATCGGCATGGCTGCCCGCCTGGTGTCCGAACACAACAGCGAGGTGCCCCGGGATATGGAGCATTTACTCCTCTTGCCGGGCGTCGCTCGAAAAACGGCCAATGTCGTCCGAGGAGAGTGCTTCGGACTCGCCGACGGAGTGGTGGTGGATACACACGTGAAGCGAATCTCCGCTCGCCTCGGATTCACCCGAGAGACTGACCCTGTCAAGGTTGAGCGCGATCTCATGGAACTCGTCCCACACGAACACTGGATCGCTTTCAGCCACCGCCTCATTCGCCTCGGCCGAACACTCTGCCCGGCCCGCAGCCCTCGCTGCGAGGAATGCTACCTCGCTGCAGACTGCCCGAAGCGCGGCATTCACGCCTGACTGCCGGCTGCCCTACGCACACCGCAGAAGCCGGGTCATCGGACAGCCTCTCAACGAAGGAGCGGCTCTGCTTGCTGCGGCGAACTGGCTTTGCCTGCTATCGTGGAGGCGTGGCACAAGAAATCGAGAAAGCTCCGCTCTTCCCTCTCCCAAAGGGCGCGATCCTTCCGGGCGAATTGCTGCCGCTTCACATCTTTGAGCCCCGCTACAGAGCCATGATGCAGGCCGTGCGCGATGGCGACCAACTGATCGCCATCGGAACTCTCCACCCAGGCAACACCCACGACGTCGAAGGACGTCCGCTCATCTCCGACATCGTCGGCCTCGGCCAACTCCTTCGAGATGAGCAGAATGACGACGGGACATCAGACATTGTGCTGCATGGCATCGGACGCGGCCGTATCACCCAAGAACTTCCGAGTGCTCCGTTTCGCACCGTGCGTTTCGACCGTCAACCGATCACGACGGATGATCACCCTGCCGTCACTTTTCGGCTTCGCCGCCAACTGCTGAATGGCCTGGCAAGTCATATGGATCAGCCAATCGTTTTTGATGTCACGGCGCGTTTTGATGTCGGCACGCTGGCAGACCGCATCGCAAGTTCGCTTCGCCTCGCGGCATCACAACGCATCGCCATGATGCAGGCATTCAGCAGCGAAGCTCGCGTGGAATTGCTGCTCAACCTACTGGAAGACCCCCGCCATGGGCAGCGACTCATCGATCTGATCCCCTCGCTCCAAGACTTCTCGCTCTCTCTGCCGGACGCCAAGGACACTTCTCGATGAAGACAGTATTCGCCGCCCTGTGCGGCGCCGTGGGCACAACGATCGCCTGCTGGCGAATCATTCTAATCCTGTGGGTCGTCACGGCCTCGGCTGCATGGATTATCTCATCGCCGGTGCGCACGGGTGTGATGAACACTTACGCACACAGTCCGATGGCGTCAGAACTTCTGCAAGTTTTTGACAATGAATCCTTCGTCGACTTCTGGACAAGTGAGAGCGATCCCGTAGGACAAACGTCTCATCTTTTGAGTCGGAGCGTCTTCTGCTGGATCATCCTCTGGACAATTCTTTCTGCCGGCGCACTCGCAAGGGTTGCAGACAAAAAGCGATTTGATGGATTCCTGTCGTCGTGCGCGCGCTACGCACATCGCTTTGTCTGGTTGCTGGGCATGTCGCTGCTTGCCTGGCTCGCATTGAGTTGGGTCAACGATCAGCTCTCTATTTTTGTGACGACACTGCGAGCAGATCAGAACAACAGCAGTGCAAGCTTCCTTGGCTGGAGCATGACGCTCAAGACGCTGTTCATGCTTGCACTCTTAGGCATCGCCACGACAGCGAGTCGCTTCGCACGACTGCGAGTCGTGCTGCTCCAGGAACGATTTGTGGTTCTGAGTTGGTTCAGAGCGCTCACCGCAGTGACCCGGCATCTGCCTTCCATCGGGCTCGGCCGCATCCTCTCTCTGTGGCCAATCGTTGTCGCCTTCCTGATCTACAAGTGGGGAACCGAAGCTGTGATGGCTGGCTGGGAAATCATTCCCGGTCTGCGCCTGGAATGGCGCCTCGTGCTCGTCATGCAGGTGTCTCAGATGCTCCTGATCGCTGCACTGATCTATCGCATGGCCGTCGACGCGCGCCTGTGGGTCATCGTGGCGCCACGTGCAACGGCAACGGGCGGCGAGTCAATCAACTTGGCCCGAAATGGGACAGCAGGTGAAGCGCCCACCCCTTCGACCGGCGCCTCTCAAACCGGAATGGTGGGTGTGTTTTTGCTGCTCTCTTTCGCCGGCCAAGTTGAACCTCAAAGCGCGAAAGCCACCTCGGCAACGGAGGTCGCACCGACAGCCAAGGCGCTCTCTGACCAACGCAATTCTTATGTCATGGACGTCTCTGTAGACATCGAAGGGCGTGCTGTGAGCGGCACCGAACATGCGACCTTTATCAACAAGACGTCAAACCCTGTAAGTGAGTTGTGGCTGCATCTCTATGCCTCGGCATTCAGCAACACGCACACCACATGGGTTCAGGGCAATCGAGAGCAAGCCGTCCGGGAGCGCGGAGAGGAACTCGGTGGATATCTTGAGATTCGCTCCGTGAAAACAGCGGCTGGAGAAGATCTCGCAGACAAGACTTCGATAGACGACACGCTCATGAAAGTCTCGCTTGAAAGCCCTGTGCCACCAGGTGGCAGCATGGAACTCGTGATCGACTTCGAAACACGTTTTCCAGATGTCATCGCGCGCATGGGGCAGGTCGGCAACCATGTTGACGGGATGCAGTGGTATCCAAAGTTTTGCGCACACGATGAGAACGGCTGGAAAAATCGGCCGTTCTATCGAATGGGTGAGTTCTTCGCAGACTTCGGATCCTACGACGTCACGTTCCACTACCCGGCCACCTTGGACGGAGAAACCGTCATCCTCGAGGCCACGGGAGAGCCCGGCCCGGAGGAGTCAGGCGAAAAAGGTTCCGTCAAACGCCGGTACACGGCCCAGGATGTTCATGACTTCGCCTTTTGCGCAGACACATCCTTTGTCCGATACGAATCGACCTTCCAAGATCCAGTTTCTGGTCGCTCCGTGGACATCGTTTACCTGTGCCAGCCTTACGCTGAACCCAAGGCAGAGCAAGTGCTTTCGGTGATGCGGACGTGTCTCCGTGCAGCCAGTGAATGGTGGATGCCCTATCCTTACTCACGCATCGTCATCGACGGGCTACCACACAGCCAGGGGGGCGGCATGGAATACCCCATGCTGTTCACCATCAGCCAGCAGTTCCCAAATCATCTGGAGTGGTTCGTCAACCTCACAGAAGCTCCCGCGAATGTCACAGCACACGAGTTTGGCCATCAGTACTGGTACGGCATCCTTGCCTCCGACGAAGTCGAGGAAGCCTGGCTCGACGAAGGAATCAACACGTGGGGAACGACCAAGCTCATCGAGGAGCACTGGCCAGATCGAGGGCAGACCGACTTCCTGACTTTCCTGGATCGAAAGCTGGTCCGAGATGCATTCAACGGCAGCATCCGTGGAGAGATCCCGCTCACCTCTTCGGAGTTGTCCCTGCAATCGGCCATCGGCTGGAAGACCAGCCCTTTCCAGAACACGCCCCCCTCCAAGCCAGCTCAACGCGCCTCCCTGCTGGGTTACACGGTTCCAAACATCAACAACCTCAGGCTGCCCGATATGAGCGCGAATCGGCCTGCGTGGTGGAAATCGAGTTATCGCCCGGTCGCGGATGCTCGGCCTTTGAAAGCGCCCTCCCGCGATTTCACCACCGGATACGGCGGCCTCGTTTACCGAAAAACAGCGCTTGTCCTGGAGACCTTGGAACGGCACGTCGGCACCGAGACGATGGACAAGATCATGAAAACCTACGTCCAACGCTTCGCCTTTAAGCATCCCACGGGAGAAGATTTTCTGCAGGTCGTGCACGAACTCACAGGAGGACGTCACGATGAACTTCTCCGCCAGTTCATTGACACTTCCGGAACTGTGGACTGGACCGTCGAAGAGGTGCAGTCCACGCGCATTCGGGACCTGGAGGGATACAGTGCTCAGCGTCGCCCAGGAGACCCGGTGACCTGGCAAGCGATTGAGAAAGAAGGCACCACAAGAGACTCCCGCGAGGAGGGCCCCTTGCTCCAAGCCGCCTGGGACTATCTGTTCACCACTCCCTACCCAGGATCAACATGGGGGGCCTCTGGAGATCGAGCAGTGGCAAGCACACCTACACCGGAAACCAAGAACGGGGCTTCGGGTCAGTGGTTGAGTCGCTATGTCGTTCGCCAACTGGGTGATATCGAGGCCCCTGTGGTCATCGAAGCTCGTTTTGCAGATGGCAGCACCATTGAAAGCACCTGGGATGGCCTCGGGGGTTACAAGGCGTTCGAACACAAGACCGCCTCGAAGCTGGCGGCCGTGGAAGTCGACCCCGAAAGGCTTTTCCTCATCGATCTGAACGTGAACAACAACGGCCGTGTCATGGAGCCCAATCGCGAGACGACACGTGCACTCGCCGCATACTCACAGTTTTGGACTCAAAACGTCTTAACAGCATGGTCACTCATCTTTTGAAGCCAAAGGGGTTGGTCTTGTACGAACGCCGGCATGCTCCCGCTGGAGTCCACATGCGGAATCGCCGCATGCTTTCTCGACTCGGACTTGGGCTGGCCCTGCTCATCGTGGGCAGCTGTGGCGACCCCACTCCTCCCAAAGACGTCAATCTGCTTCTGGTGAGTTGGGACACCCTCCGGGCAGATCGCCTCGGCGCTTATGGCAATGCCGACTGGGACACGAGTCCCTCTCCCCGCGCCGATGCATTGGGAGCCGAAGGCGTCCTGTTCGAAACGGCCTACGCTCCCCGCGGTCAGACTCACCCATCTCTGGCCTCGATGCTGACAGGTCTCTACCCGGCGACCACCGGACTCCGCGAGAACGGGTTCCCGCTCTCTCCTGAATACACAACGCTTTTCGAACGCCTCGATGCGGCCGGATACCAGACCGGCGTCTTCATCTCGAACTTTGTCGTTCAACATCCGGTGGACGGATGGGTCGCTCGCGGAGCTGATGTTGCCGCAGATGGCTACGGCGGGTCACGAGGAAGCTTCACGCACAATGATGAAAGTCGGCTGCAAGTCGAATGGGACAATCGGGTCGAACGGGCAACCAAGTCCTATCTCGATTTTGTCGACAAAGACAAACCGTTCGCCGTGTGGACACATTTTTACGACATTCACAAACCCTACAACCCCCCACAAGGCTACATCGGTCGGTTCGGCAAGACTCCCGAGTTGCCCGACCCAATCCGTGCCCCCGGTCCCAACTCGGCGATGGCCCTTGAGCAGTATCTCGCAAACATCACCTTGGGCAGGTCTCCCGAACCATCCGAGCAGGAATTGAAGCGCATCGAAGGCCTGTATGACGGGGCCATACGCGCAACGGATGACCGGCTTTCCCGCATTCTTGACCAGCTTGAAGAGATGGGAGAACTCGAGAACACCTACGTTGTGTTCACATCAGATCACGGCGAAGAGCTCTACGATCACAACCGGTACTTCTATCACGGGGCATCTATCTACGATGGCGTGGTACGCATACCCCTCATCATCTCTGGACCCGAGCTACAGCGCGGACTGCGCGTTTCGGGTGTTGTGCGGAACATCGACATCGCGCCGACAGTTCTCGACCTACTGGGCCTCCCGGAGGCCCCCGAAATGGAGGGAGCCACATTGGCCCCCGTGCTGCGAGGCGAGGCAGCCGAGCCTACAGTCGACCATGCGATCATCGAGTGGCAAGACCTGATCTATGCGGTGAGCGACGGGAAACACAAGCTGATCCTGAATCGCCAACACGTTTTTCCGCGCAAAAGCCCCTACCACTCCGTCCCCGGAGCGGGCTTCGACATCGACTGCATCGAGGCCTATGACCTGCTCGCCGACCCTCTTGAGCAGACCAATCTCCTCCAGGGCTTTGAACTCGATCAACTTGAAGGAGGCCGAGGGCTGCCCGAGGAATTCCAGCCGCTGTATTTTCACTTACGAGATTTCTTGGCTGACCCCGCACACGAAGGATCCATGAACGTCGACAACCTCGACGCCCAGGCTCGGAAACGGCTTTCTGCACTGGGTTATGTCGGCACCGGCTCGACCAGTGCAGGCCGTACCGACAGCATGCGTGGAGATCCCTGCATCCAGCGCTGACTGGGGCCCGTGGCCCGAAATTGACGACGGGCGTCACGGATTGCTGCCGCGACGCCCGTCGAAGACCAGGCCGAAGCCCGGCAAAGGCCTGATCAGAGGATCTGGATCTTCAGTCCGTCCGTGCCAAAAATGTCGCCCAGCAAAGGTGACGCAACATCAGCAACGAACCACTGTCCGTAGAACTCGAAACCCGCAAGGATCGCATCCCCGGGAATGGGCAGGTTGAAGCTCGCCTGGCCGCCGGCGCTGGTCACCGTTGGAAACTTGAGAAACAAAGCTCCCACGCCAATGTTGATGTTGACGTCGTAACGCGGATCCGGATAGGGAGCCCCACTCAGATCCTGAACGAAGGACAGCATTAACTGAGCTGGCAGACCTCCGCCCGCATCGGCAAGGCCGATCACGAAGTTCTCATTGCCACGGTTGGCGGGACCATTGGTGTAGATGCTCGCAAACCCTCCCGAACCGTTCATGCTGGCAACACCATAGTTCACATTCAAAGGCGCGAGTTCGCTTCGAAGCGTCGGCCGCGTAAATGGGTGAACATTGTTGACCAACCGGCTGTCCGTCATGCCAACCTCAATGAAGTCGATCAGGTCCTGCTTTTCCTGATCTGTGAGACTCAGGGGCACGATGTTTGGATCGAGGTTGCCCTCGTTAAAGTCACCCCCACCGTCATTGTAGAACTCGATGAGATCCGTGATCGTGTCGATCGATCCGTTGTGCATGAGCGGAACACGCAGAGCGGCATTGCGAACCATGGGCGTCTTGAACTTGGCGATGTCAAGAGGATCGCCCGTGTGATTCATGCGGCCCATATCTTCCGCATCCGGACGAACTGCGAGGTTGTGGAAATCATCATCCATGGTCCTCGGCATCACGTGGCACGCCGCACAGTTAGCGCTTCCCTGGAACAGATCGAAACCTGCCTGGAACGGCCCCAGATCGGGAGTCACTCCCTTGAGGAAATCGTCGAGGGGCGAGCCATCGGACACAAGTGTCCGTTCGTAGTTGGCGATCGCAAAGGCCACCCTCTTGGACGTGATTTCCGGGGTGCCGTACACCGCTTCAAACATGTCGCCATAGGTCGGGTTGGCCGACATGAAATCCTGCATCTCAACCGGGATGTCTTCCGCCAGTGCCATCGGCGTCACAACGGCAAGCTTGGCAACGACGTCATCCCAGGTGCGGCCGCCAGCGGACATCTCAACATCCGACAAAGGTGGGCCGACAGCTTGGCTCTCGAGAGCGCCGCCATAAGCAATCTCGACCAAGCCCGTCTGCGGGTCGGTGAACACCTGCCCGGCGCGACCATCCCAGAAGACTTCCGTAAATAAGCCTGCGTTGACCGTCGGAGGAGACTTCCGGTCCGTCGACTGGGGGGCGCTTCCATGCGCACCCGAAGTGAGAAGGGTGTTCGTCGAAAAATCAATCAGTCGCACGCCAGGCGAAGCGTTGATGTCGTCATCTGTTCCGAAGACATTGTCCGGTCCCGGATGCGTCGCCACATTGGAGCGAGGATCGCTGCCCCCATTTTCGTGGATGTGGCACGTCCCGCAAGACATCGTGTTGTCGTGACTCATCTGCTCTTCCCAGAACAGGAATTTTCCGAGCGTATCCTGCTCGGGGAGAAGCGGATTGTTGTCCGGGAACTCCGGATTAGGCATCGGCGCATCAGCCTGAGAAATCGCTGCCGGCGATAAGATCGCAACAACGAGAGCGATGCTTGGGCCGAGCTTTCGGAAGCAGGAGGGATTCATTCGGACCTCTGGAATGCAGGGAGGTGGGCGGGAGGAGAGGGTTCGCTTTGCCGTACTCTGCGGGCAGTATCGGGAGACTGGCGCATCACGTCGTACATAACCTGAAGTCTACTCCGAGTTCAAAAAGTCTGTCAATGCATAATCATGCGGCATAAGTACTTGAAATGAATACAGTTAAGAGACTTCGCCTGAGGATTCTATGAATAGTCGTATAGAAGGGTCCCCCGAGGCGGACCCGTGGTCACTCGAACGGTGGCAGCAATCATCCTTCGCCAGCAGTGCCTATGCCGACCAGATCAGCCTCATGACGAAAGACGCCAGCGAGGCTCTCCTCCAATCTCTTGCGGTCAAAGAAGGCGAGTCTGTGCTGGATGTTGCCTGCGGACCCGGCGATCCGTCATTAAGACTCGGACAGTGTATCGGTCGAACTGGGATGGTGGTGGCCGTCGATGCGATCGACGCGCTGACCCGGACAACAGCCCGGCGTGCCCGAGAGGCAGGCCTCCGACTTGCGGCTGTACAGTCCCGCGGGGAACTTCTGCCCTTCGCCTCGGAATCCTTCGACGCGCTCTCCTGTCGCTTCGGCGTCATGTTCTTCAAGAACCCAGCGCATGCCCTCATCGAAGCCCACCGCGTCCTACGATGTCGGGGCCGGGCCACCTACGTTGTTTGGGGCCCTCGAGAGCACAACATCTACTTCACGGCCCTTCACGAGACACTCGAAGCCTGTGGGTCTCCACCCCCCGAGGTTCACCAGGAAACCCCCACACCTTTCCAGTTCAGTGAGCAAGACGCGCTGGCCTCCCTGATGAGGGCCGCTGGCTTTGAACAAGTCCAGGAACAGACCTGCGCAATCCGCATGAGGTTCCCAGGACTCCAGCCTCGCGAACTCCTCGATCTCCACCGACGTATCTCCCCCGCCATCGAGGACAGAGTGGCCGACCTAGATCAGGCGGTGGTCGAAGTCGTGCGAAACCAACTTGCCGAAAAGGTCCAGCGCTGGTTCAACGAAGGGCACCTCGAACTGCCAGGAGAAATTATGCTCGTGAGCGGAAAAGCCTCTTCAAGCTGACTTTTCTAGCCTCAGGGAGAGCTGCCCGTCATGAGCAGCCTCGCCATCTCGTCGAGATCGATCACCAAGGGCACGCGAGGGTCATTGCTGTTCAACATGACCTGCCGCATGTTCAGATTCTCCGCAGCTTCAAGCGCCAGAAAAATCGAGCCACCCTTGGAGTTAAGGATTTCATTCCTGAGCTGGTTGCGGAGCGCCTCGGCCTGGTCGACTGCAAGCTGGCCTTCGGCTTCCTGGGTGATTGCCTCCGCCTCTCCCTCCGCACGCACACGAGATTCGTAAACCTTCGCGTTCGCTTGCACCTCAGCAATCATCACTTCAAAGCGACTCGACTCTTCTTGGAGGATTTTGTTCCATTCCGCGTCCGTCGATTTGATCTCCGCCTCAATCTGTTTCTCGATCGAGTTCGTCACTTTCTCTTCATCCGCCTGAGCCGTGAGAGCCGTATCTAACTTCTCTTTCTGAGAGTAGTACTGGGTCTCCTGCAACTTCTCTTCGTATTGCTCAGGAAAGGCCACTCGCCGGATGAGAATCGCATCTGCCTGGACATAAAACTCCGCGAGCGTTTTGTTCAGATCAACAAGCACTTCATTTGCACGATTGAGACGTTTCTCTGTGCTTTGAAGATCTTCTGAAGTGAGCTTTGAAAGCTTGCTGCGCAGCACGCTTTCGACCTTCGACTTCACGTTTTCGGTGTAGTCGGTCATGATCCCGTCTGACACGATGCGCCATCCTCCACCGTCGATAATTCGATACGGGACCGTGATATCAATCGTGGTCAGGTTGCCGTCCTTGGTGCGCAGTTCCATGGGGCTGTTCCACATCGTCGTCGGCAAGCCGTGCTCACTCAGGCCGGGGGGCTGCGTCCCTCTCCCGCTCGATCTTCCCGTGAAGTGAAGGAAGTGCGTCCGGCGCGGAAGGTAGTGCCACTTGTGCACCCCTGCAATGCCCAGATATGTGCCTGTCTTGAAATCTTCTTCGGAAATGCCGCCGCCCCACAGCGACTGGCGAACTCCGATATCGGTTGGGAGCACGCGTTCGAAAAACAGCACGCAGGCTAATGTGAGGACAATCACGACGGTCAGTGCAGTCGCCAGGCCTTTTGCCAATCCGGTCATCGTCCACCTCCAAGATTTTCACTCCCACTTAACCCTTCGAGCTCAATGCGCGTGGGCTGTGCATCCTTGGTGTAAGGGACCAAGGAAAACTCGATGTCCTTGAGGCGTTCGGCGAGACGTTCGCGAACGAGAACCTCGCCTTGCTTTGCGAGCGCATCCGTCTTCGCCCGCAGCCCCTCGGCCTCCTTGAGCGCCTTCTCGCGCATGCCTCTCGCTTGTTCGATAAGCGTCGCTTTGCTGGCATTTCCCTCGCCAACCATCCGCGTCTTGTAAGCATCGGCCGACCGCTCAATGCGCACCTGGTCTCTCTGCGCTTCGATGAATTCGGCGTTCAGCGAACCCTTGAGGAACTCAAAAGCGACTGCTTTAGAAGAATTGATTTCAGCGATTCTTCGCTCGCGCTCGCGGCGCAGTTGCTCTGCACGAGCCCTGAGTCTTTCAACTTCCTGGTTAGCCACTTTTCTGTCTTCAATGGCTGCTTCATAACGCTGGTCAAACTTTGGCTTCGGCGTGATGATCTGAATGATGTCCAGACCGTGTTCATGCAAAACACGATTCAGGCGATCTCGTGCCTCAGCTGCCGCAATGTTGTAGTTCGTCGGGTCCGCAATTGCAGACGACGAGAACTTGCCAAACTCGTCACGTAAAATTGACCGGGCATAGGCTCGCACCCAGTTGTTTTTGAAGTTGTCCCCGAGTCCCGAATCGGCAAGCACAACATCAGCCATCGACGGAATCACGCGATACTGCAACTGCGTCTTGTCAAACCACAGATTTGATCCGTCATTCGCGCGCACCGTTAACTTTTTCACATGGTTGGAATCGCGATCCACATCACCTTCCATCACGAATTCCTGCACGCTCTTGTCGAACAAAAAGCCTCGCTGCAAGAAGGGAATGAAGAACTGGTAACCGGGCTCCAGGTGAACCTCGGACTCACCGGTTAAATAGTCGGCAACAACCGCAACTTGATCGGCCTCCACTTCGATAATCCCGCCGTGTCCACTGGCAAAAACCACCACGCACAGCAGGACAAGTAGAAAAGCCAGGACCAAGATCGCTGACTTGTTCCCTCCCGGACCACGGGACGGCCTTGAGCCCTCACCCGGAGGGTCATTTTCGGCGAACGCTTTTTCGAAATCATCGGAACTAGCCATGGCACCTCCCACCGAAGCATCGGATCGCGTCCGCATGCGGAGAGGGCATTTCCTCGTCAGCACGACACGCTCTCTCTATTGTTGAGAATCGGCCGTGTAGATTGCACGTCCGCACGATTGAGGGCTCTGGAGGACCCTCAATCCAAGCCGGCACCGGCGCCAGAACCCCCACCGCCCAGCGGTTCGCCTCGCGCAGCCCCTCATATCTCCTCGAAACGACTCAGGCCAAGCCCGGCAGCTTCACTCCACGCTCTCGCGCGCACGCCAGTGCGTCTTCATAGCCCGCATGTGCGTGCCGCATGACCCCAGTCCCGGGGTCGTTGGTAAGCACGCGCTGAAGGCGAGCGGCTGCAGCCTCTGTTCCATCAGCCACGATGACCTGCCCCGCATGCTGGCTGTATCCCATACCAACGCCACCTCCGTGGTGGAAAGACACCCAAGTCGCACCAGATGCCGTGTTGAGCAAAGCGTTGAGAAGAGCCCAGTCAGACACCGCGTCGGTGCCATCTTTCATCCCTTCCGTCTCGCGATTAGGAGAGGCCACGGAACCGCAGTCCAAGTGATCGCGCCCAATGGCGATGGGCGCGGAAATTTCACCGTTCGCCACCAACCGGTTGATCTCGAGTCCTAATTTTGCGCGGTCACCATATCCCAGCCAGCAAATACGCGCCGGCAAACCCTGAAAGGCGATACGCTCACCCGCCAATCGGATCCATCGAGCCAGGGCCGTGTCTTCTGGAAACAGCCGAAGAACAGCCTCGTCTGTGACTGCGATATCTTTCGGATCACCGCTCAGTGCAGCCCAGCGAAACGGTCCCTTCCCGAGACAGAATAATGGCCGGATGTACTCTGGAACGAACCCTGGAATTTCGAATGCATCTGGCGAACCCGCCTCCGTAGCAAACCCGCGCAGGTTGTTCCCGTAATCAAACGTAATGGCGCCTTTGTCTTGCAGTGCGCGCATGGCAGCGATATGCGCCACCATCGTGTCGAGTGAACGCCGGCGATACGCATCGCGATCGCGCTCCCGAAGCGAAACAGCCTCTTCGAAAGTCATTCCTGTTGGCACGTAGCCATCCACAGGGTCATGAGCGCTGGTCTGGTCCGTGAGCAGATCCGGCACCACATTGCGAGCCAAGAGTTCTTGCAGCAGGTCCACCTGATTTCCGACCCAGCCAATCGATTTTGCCTCTCCTGCAGCTTTCCACGCCAGCGCCGTAGAAATGGCCTCGTCGAGATCTTCCGTCATCTTGTCGAGATACCGCGTTTCGAGTCGCTTCTCGATGCGCCGTGGGTCGACATCAGCTGCGAGTAGCGTCGCGCCGGCCAAACATGCGGCCAGTGGCTGGGCACCGCCCATACCACCCAGGCCGCCGGTGACCACCAGGCGCCCTCCTAGCTCCCCACTGAAATGCTTGGCCGCTGCGGACATGAACGTCTCATAGGTCCCCTGCACAATCCCTTGGCTGCCAATGTAGATCCACGATCCGGCGGTCATCTGCCCGAACATGATCAGGCCCCTGCGCTCCAAATCATTGAAGTGCTCCCAGGTTGCCCACTTGGGCACGAGATTGCTGTTGGCAATCAACACGCGAGGCGCTTCAGCATGCGTCTTGAACACACCGACCGGGCGGCCAGATTGCATGAGCAGTGTTTCGTCGTCGTCAAGACCTCGCAACGCTTCGCAGATCGCATCGAAGTCTTTCCAGGAGCGAGCTGCTTTGCCTGACCCGCCGTAAATGATGAGCCGTTCAGGATCTTCTGCGACATCCGGATCCAGATTGTTCATGAGCATCCGAAGAGGCGCTTCTGTTAGCCAACTCTTGCAGCTCAGTTCCGTGCCATGCGGCGCACGCACAGGAGTGTAGGGACGATCGCTCTGGATTTCGTTCATCGTTATTCATCCGTTCGTGGACAACTTCTTCAGTGGACGCGTTGACATGCGCCGCGAAGAGCGCGCGATCATACGCAGATCATACGTCCGGCGTCCTCTCCGAGCCGGCTGCGAGGAAAGCGGCCCACTCCCAATCATTGCTCCAGGACGGAGAAAGCGGTCCCCGCGTCTGGGCGCCGAGGCCAGAGCACCAGTTGAGAGAGGTCCGCGGTCACAGAAATCGCCTGTTCCGCTAGCACTTCAACCCCTTCCGCTCCCAGCGGGCGATACAGCATGAGCGTGTAATCGCCCGGCGGCAGGCCCTCCAACCAGAAGACTCCATCCTCGCTCGGACGAACAGACCAATCGCTCTCCCCGAGCCACTCAGAACGCCACTCCGGCACAGGGGCACCCAGAAAGGCGAGACAGAGATCTGGCCAATCCGTCTTGAGGTACGACGGGATTTTTCCGCCCACCGCTTGGAGCTCGGGGATTTCAAGACGGATTGCCTCGGATCGCGACAAGTCCAGCCAATCAGCACTCGAAGCGACAGGCGCAGACACCGGTCCGCGATCCACCCGCACATCGAAGAAAGCCGCTCCGCGAGTTGCCGACTGGACGGAAAGACTCTGCAATCCCTCGCTGCGCGCTGGGAGCTGAATCGCTCCCCACCAACTGCTCTCTGTCCATGGGTTCCAACTCGTCTGTTGGAGGAAGTAGTGATGGTTGGGATGAAGCCCCGCGATATCAACTCGAACTGGCTTCCCAAGTGACTGCGCAAGACGAATCCCGTTTCTTGCGACAGCAACGGTCTGCGGCCCCCACTGCCCAAGGTGCAAAGCCCCACCAGGCGCAGCCAATTCCGAGATCACAACGAGTCGGTCTTCGAGTTGAGCTGTGACCATGAACTCGAAGTCTCCGTTCGTATCCGTCACACCCTCCCAGATAAGTTCGAAGTCGGGCGGCCGTTCGTCAGCGATCACCCACTCACCAACCGCCCCCCCTCGTGTCGAGAGATAAGCCCGCACGACAACACCTGGCATCGGACTTTCAGCCATGTCGAACGACATCTGCTTCTCTGAACCAGACTGCTCAGGTTGGGCTGCCAGCCGATGGACTTGCCCCTTCACCAGCTCGGTACCACCACCCGGCGAAAGAAACTCGGGCAAGGCATAGATTCTGCTCAGAGGTTCGACAACCGTGCTACGAGTCCATGGCTCGTAGCCCAGTGCCGACAGCTTCAGGGTCACACGCTCTCCAATGCGCTCCGGTGGTAACAGCAGTTCGAACCCTCCTTCTGCACTCGCCAGAGCAGCCACAAGTGCAACTCCATTCTGATCGTCGAGCCGCGCCATGCCTTCACGCACCGGGCGGCTCGTGGCCGCATCGAGAATAGACCCTGACACTGCACCTCCAGGATCAAGGACGAGTGAGACCCAGGGGGTGTCTGACTCCACCCGAACCCAGCCATCTCGCATCGGCAATTCCATTCCTTGTGCCGATCCACCAAGAAACCAACGACGGCCCTCTTCAACACGGAGGTGTTGCGGTGACAGCAACCTTCCCAGAGCAAAGCGCCCGCTCTCGTCAGTCAGCACAGTGTCCTCGATGTAACGATCGAGACCCGGACCGCGATCGACATGAACCTCAACACCCGCGACCGGGTATCCCGAGCTGTCGATCACCTGCCCAGAGAGCGGCGCCGTCGAACGAACCACCAGCTGTGGAAGCTGTTGCTCGGCATGTGGCATGGGAACATGCATTCGCTCCGAACCAACGCTCTCGTCTGCAACTGACAGCACAAGGTCAACAACGTTCCCTTCATCGAACGGTTCGACGTAATAGTCTCCCGTGAGATTCGTCGCCCCTCCAGTGAATGCTGGAGCAACAGCCTGGACGCTGGTGATGCTAACCCGCTCTTCTCCGATGTCGAGATAGGCAGGTCGCGGAGGCCAATAGCGCCTTGCGGCAACCTGTATTCCAGCAACAGGCTCCCCATACGGCGTGACGACCTGTCCAAACCAACCCCGGGTCGGCCGGAGTTCGAGAAGCACGTTCTCTACACCGAGCTCCACGGAAACCTCGGCCGTCGTGTGATCGGGTGCGCTCGCAACGATACGCAACGAGTCCACGGTCTCCGGAACGGTGATGTCCATAGAGCCAGTGATCGACGGCCATTCCTGACTCCCTAAAGACACTTCACTGGAGAGGACCCTCACCACCACCCCGGGAACGGCCTGACCGTCCGGCCAGCGAACAACACGTATGAAAAGCCGTGTTTTTCTGAGAGGAAGGGCGCTCTCGGACGTCCCCTCTGAGCCTTCCTCGGTCAGGCCCTCAGCCGCAACAGCTTGCTCGACTGGCGAGGATCCGACTTCGAGTCGAACTTCACCGACTTTCTCTTCAACACCACCCCAAAAAACAAGAAACACCAGCAAGGCAACGGAGAGAAGCAGGGCCGCCAATGCTTTGACAAAAGTCGCGTGAGACCGTTGTGTCATTGAATGCTCCTGCAGCCATCCCCGAATACACCACTCTACGACGAGCGCCCTCGGAGTGGGGCATCACTTCAGACGCATCGAGGCCCTCTGGTCTTCCTTTCACAGAAGACGAAAGACCTTGCGCAACCCGGGCCCTCTATCCAAGCGCCCCGAGGCAGGACTCGACCGCCGTAATGAGCCGACCCTCACTCACCATCTCCGCCACGGCTTCGATGTCCCCTGAAAGCACTCGATCCTCGGTGAGCGGTTGAAGGACGCGGGCCAATTCACCTCGCGCGGCCTCCACCCCCACACTGGACTTGTATGTCTTCTCGAACGCCAGCCCGTGAAATGCCGACATGAGTTCGATCGCGAGAACAAAGGTCGCATTGTCGACAATCTGTCCCGCCTGGCGAGCGGCGTGAGTCGCCATGGACACGTGATCTTCCTTGCCCGCCGAAGTGGAAATCGAATCGACCGATGCAGGATGAGCAAGAACTTTGTTCTCGGAGACAAGAGCAGCTGCTGTCACCTGCGCGATCATGAGACCGCTACGCAAGCCACTGCCCTCCGCAAGAAATGGCGGCAATCCCGAGAGGTCCGGATTGACCAGAAGCTCGATGCGCCGTTCAGAAATGTTGGCGAGTTCGGAGATCAATATTTTGAGGAAGTCGGCTGCTACAGCCACCGGCTGCGCATGAAAATTGCCCCCAGACAGAATATCCCCCTCGGGAAACACGAGTGGGTTGTCCGTCACTGCATTGGCCTCTCGAATGAGAACACCCTCGATGTAGCGGAGGCCATCCCAGGTCGCGCCATGCACCTGTGGAGCACAGCGAAGGCAGTAGTTGTCCTGAACTCGGTCGCAGTCTGCATGTGATGCACGAAGCTCACTTCCTTCGAGTAGTCGCCTCAAGTTTGAGGCAACCATGCACTGCCCTTCGTGACCGCGAAGGTCGTGGATACGGGCATCGAAGGCCACGTCTGTTCCCTTGTAGGCTTCCAACGTAAGGGCCGTTGCAATGTCCGCGGCCTTGGCAAGACGCCGTGCTCGCAGCACCGCGTCCGCCAGAAGTGCCGTCGACACTTGCGTCCCGTTAAGAAGAGAGAGGCCTTCTTTGGAATGCAGCTCGATTGGCTCCAAGCCTGCATCGCGAAGAGCTACGTCACCGTCGACAACGCTCTCGCCACTCCAAGCTCGCCCCTCTCCGATCAAGACAAGCGCCATGTGCGCCAGCGGAGCGAGATCTCCAGAGGCACCGACCGAGCCCTGCGCCGGAAGCACGGGAATGATGCCTGCGTTAAAAACCTGAATCGCATGCTCGAGCAACGCGAGCCTCACACCTGATCGGCCCTGAGCCATGTTGGCAATGCGCAGCGCAAACGCGAGTTGGCAGATGGAACGGTCCAGTGGTTGCCCCACACCACAGGCATGACTGCGTACGAGGTTCACCTGGAGTGCGCGGAGATCTTCTGGGGGCACAACGACCCCTGCGAGCTTTCCGAAGCCCGTATTGATCCCATAATGAACCGCGCCGTCCGCCATCGCCGCGTCGATCAGCTGGCGAGCGGCCCTCACGGCCTCCATGGCCTCGGCATCCGTCGCGAGTTGAGGGGGCCGAGGCCCCAGGAGACGCTCAAGATCCTCGATCTGGAGCCGGTTTGAGCCAAGCATCAGTGTGGTCATGAGCCACACATTGATAACCGCTCAGCCCTGGGTCAACGCCGGGTTGCGTTCCGGCCCTCGGAGAGGATCATGAAGGCATGAGAGGTCAGGGTGTCCGCCGCCTCACGCGCTTGGTCGTGATTCTGCTCGGAGCGGTTGTTCCCGCCTCCGCAGAGCAGGTGTACACCGACTTCGATCTGGCTGGCTGGGGGCGACTGGGACTTCTCCAGGCAAATTCCAGCCCCCTGGATATCGGGTCTCCAGCTGACCTGATGGATCGCAGCAACGGCACCTCGGTGCGCACAAAGTCATCATCCGCCACCTTCATGCTGACCTTCAGCCCCACTCAGGTGGTCCGCGAGGTTTCTCTCCAGCCCGGCTCTCGCGACCCTTATCTGGTCAGCCTCACCGTGGTGGCCGAGGACGGCCGCCGATTCGCCGCAGGTGAAATCGAAGTCGAGAAAGGGCGTGTGGCCAGATTCCGACTCCGGAACGTTCCCACAACCAAACTAGAATTCGCTGTGGAACGCAGCGACGAAACCGGTCCTGTTTATGTCGCCGAACTGAAAGTTTTAGGCGAGGTTAATGTGGACCGAATCATGCTCGAGAATGTTCCCTCCACTCTTCCTGAGGGAGGAGCCTTTCCCGTCGTTGTCTCTGGGCGCGATGCCTTCGGAGGCAAGCCCGACCTGACCGCTCTTGCAGAACTTGTGGCGTCCCCGAACCGAGCTGTTCTTGTGGAAGGGAATCGTGTCATCACACGCGCTGCAGGCCCGATCACAATCTCGGCTCGCGTCGGCTCCCTCGAAAGCGAGCGGCAACCGGTGCTCGTTCAAAAGCTTCGACCCGCACCCCCTGCCCCGAATTTGTTGGCTGGGCATGAACAGATTCGCCTCCAGCTCTCCGGCCCCCCCCCTTTCGAAATCTTCCGGCGTTCGCCTGGCGAAAAAACGGGTCATTCGATTGGGAGAGTCGACGGACAACTCTTTATTGACGAGGTCTCCCCCGGATCTGCCCACCAATACTCGGTCCGAGAAATTGATGTCTTCGGCAACCCGCTCACACATCTCAGTGAAGAGACTCGTGCGCGTGCTCTTTCGACACGACCAGAAGGCTCCCAAAATCTCGGCCGGCTCCCGGTCCTGGTCGTGATTTACATCGACTCACTCCCCGGAGGTGCAGAGGAAGCGAAGCGTATCGAGGCAAGTCTCGAAGCGGCACGCCTCTTTGTGTTCCGACACACGGCAGCGAAATTGCTTCTCGACCTGACCTTCATGCGGCGATCTGGACCAACCCCATCGACGTCCGGACCCACCATGGCGTTCATGGAACGCGACCTCCGCCGGCAAGGGATTCCCAACAACGCTTATGGCCTCGTCTTTGCCATCGCCGGTGACCTTGAAGGCAGCTTTGGCAACTTTGCGCTCCTGGGAAACACCGCGGGGGCTTTTGGGCGCTCAGCCGGGGTGGCCACCCCGGCCGCCGCAATGGGCCCGGATGCAGCAGCGGCCTGGGATTTTGTTCATGAATTGCAGCATGTGCTGAACGAGAGCATCGCTTCGTCAGTGGGCGTCCACGACCTTCCCTCGGGCCATTTCGAGCAAGACTATGCGTCAGGGCTCCTCGGAGGAAATGGGCTTGAGTTGGATGTCGGCGAAGCCTGGGACGGACAGGCCGCTCTGCTCAGACTCACCGAATTCTGGGGGAAAGTGGGACCTCCCTATCGCCGCCCACTGGAAGTCGTGGACAAGGACGGTGACGGGCTAGCCGATCACGACCCCGCGCTGCCGCTCGACGAATCACGGTTCGGAAGTTCGCCTGACACGGTCGACACCGATGGAGATGGCCTTGGAGACCTCGCGGAGTTCATGGCCGGTCTCTACACAGGAACAGACCCAATCAATCCGGACACAGATGGGGACGGCTCATCGGACGGAGACGATGCCTGGCCGCTCTCAAACTTCACCGGAAAAATTCCGCAGGGCACCGAACCGCGCTTTGTTGCCAGTGGTCCCGACCCGCACTCACCAACGATTCAGTTGCTCGCTTGCTGGAACAAAAAAGAACTCGTGCTCGCCGTCGAATCCAAGGGGCGCTTCGACCTCTTCGTCGATCTGGACGGCAGCGGCACGCTGGGTCGCTGGGCTTCGGATGCCCGCACCGGAACTGCGCAAGCCACGGGTTCGGACGTCTACGCAGGTCCTGCAAGAATCAGTGTCCGTGCCTTCGAGGCGCCACGGGGCGTCTTCATCGGCGAGCGCCCGATTCCTGGCGCAAGAATCGAGACCTTGCAAGAGGGTGATCGAAACCGTGTCACGGTCCACTTACCCGGGCCCCTTGGGCTGGGATCGTCCGATGTTCACGTCATGAAGGATGCAAAGCCTTCAGTCGGTCTTCGACTCACGCCTGACTCGGTCTTCGGCCTTGGCATCACGATCCGCGAATCGACAGGCAACCAACCACTGACCGCATTTTCACGCGACATCCCCTGGCTCAGTCTCTTCGAGACTCACCGGCTCATGGATGCCCGGCTGGTCGAACCTGTGTCTCAAGCCAACGACGGCTAAACAAACTTCGTCCGACTAGGCGCTGTCCTTGTCCGGCGCCTTTTCAGACTCGTGCTCGGTCGCGTCCGAATCACCAGACTCATGCTCGGTCGCGTCTGAATCATCAGAGCCATCATCGTTGAAGTCCGCATCGTCCGCTTTGGCTTCGATTGCTTCCCGTCGACGCATGTTCTCGTAGTCACGGTCATCGGCTGCGGGATCGAACTGGAAGATACCGGCGATGAAGTCAATCACTTCGCCCAGGCGCACTTCGAGATCAGCTCCAAGGAACAACATGGCCGTACCGCGGAATGTCAGCAGATCAAGATCGAGTCCACCGGTCGCGGTCTGAAAGCCCACGCCATTCTCACCAAACGTCCAGCCATAGTCCCCGCTGTAGTAGTCCATCGGAGGACCAACTTCTTCGGAGTAGTGACCGACGATGAGACCCCAGCTTCGGATGGATTCACGCCACGCACCGAGGCGGCGGTTTGCCCAACCCCAGGCGAAATTGTTGTGGGTGTACACGAAACCGAGTTGGAGCAAGCGCGTCGCTTCCACCTTGGCTCCGACACCGGCACCGGCCATGAATTGCACACGGATGATGTCCGAGAAATCAGCGACCCGATTCGTCAGATAGTTGTCCCGACCAGAGCATCCGGGCAGGAACAACGCGAGGGACAAAAGAAGGGTGGCGAGGGCTCTCATGAGATTTCTCTTTCGTGGGCAATCGCGCCGGGTGGTTGAGCCCAACGCCGAAATCGACCGAATCGGCAAGCTCCGACGCGATCCATGTCTTCTGTAACACTCCGCAAGAGGGGAACCAACCGAGCTTCCACATTGAGTCCTCTTGATTTCGGGGCGAAGCCCCCACACCACCTGGCCCATGACCCGGCAAACCCCTTACATATCGGGGCATATTGATGCTTTTTCCCCGAGATTTGGGCTCTGCAGCCTCAAATGAGCGCGGCAATGGGTGCAGAAAGGCGGTTTTCCTCACAATCTTCGCGAATCAGCCGGTTGAGGGCTGTATTCTCCGCCTGCGGTTGCTTTCGGCGGCCCAACGATCCACGTGAGTCCACCTCCGAATCGCGAAGGAGATTGAGATGTCAGACAAGGAAAGCTTCATCATCGGAAGCAAGGTCAAGGCGTTGCTCAAGGCCAAGGGCCTGATGTGCTCGGGTGAATTGCCCGATGCCGTTTCGGCCAAGGTTAAGTCAATGCTCGAGGCCGCTTGCGAACGCACAACATCGAACAAGCGCTCTACCGTTCGTCCGCACGACCTCTAAGTCCTGCAAAGACGTTTTCTCTCAACGCATCGAGCCACTGAGTTCGATACGAGTTTGAGAGAAAACCCCCGGAAACGGGGGCGACTCCCGGGCGGGGAAAGTCCTTCAAGGCTTCCCCCGCCCGGTAACGCGCCGGATGACTTCGCCCCGCTTTCTCTATGCGCCCCATGACGCCGAACCGGCGCGCACTCTGTATGTCGATGGCACCGTTGCGGGCTTTCGAAGCCTGAGCCACTGGCCGGGGAACAGCACTCCGGATCTCCTGAAGCGCGACCTCAGCACCGGCATAGCACTCGCCTGGGCTGCACTTCCTGAAGCAGAGCGCGTTCGCCAGACAGGTTGTTTCGACCAGTTGGCCAACAACCACTACGACACGGATGGTGTCTTGTCCGCGTGGGCCGTGCTTCAGCCGGGCAAAGCACTGGCTGCGAAAGATCTGCTGCTACGCGCCGCGGCGACGGGCGACTTCGGCACGTGGCATGGCGCCGATGCACTGGCGCTCGAACTGATCATCATGGGCCTGCCCGATCATCCAGCCTCGCCGCTGGCTCCAACCCCCGACCTTCCACCCGAGGTGCGCAAAGCCAACTGCTACGCCTGGTGCTTCGAACACCTGCCCTCTCTCATCGCCGAACCGTTTGCCCATGTAGAGCCATGGGAAGAACGCATGAAGGCCATCCTGCGAGACATCGAGCGGGTAGATCAGCAAGACGGCGTGACCATCAATCAAGAGCCCGCGCTCGACTTCGCCGTTGTTCTGTCCAATCACCCCCACACACGCCTCGGCTTGAACCACGCTGCCGGGAGCTGCCATCGCGTCCTTCTCGCACAGCAAGATGGCTCTGGAACCCGCTGCCGCTTTCTCTACCGAGTCGAATCCTGGTTCGACCTAGGTACTCGGGCGGTCTCCCCCCGAATCTCCTTGGATCGCCTGGTATGCACCCTCAATGAGCGAGAGACCAACAAGCACGACAAAGCCTGCTGGTGGGTGAACTCGCTCGATCAACCCGTCGCTCAGATGGGGTTCTCGAACCCAGATCTAGCGGGGGACGGCTTCTCACAGGACATGAGCCCTGGTGACTTCCCCGCCAGTGCCATCCCTCTTGAAGAGATTGTCGCACTCCTGCGCCAAGCACTCGCGAACGGCTAATCAAAATCAGAAGGGCAAGGACCCTTCGCTGTCACCAGATTCACCAGAGTCTTCGTCAGGAATAAAAGTTTCTGGCTCGGCATCTGGAGTGCCCTCGACCTGGGTTTCGGCGGCCAGTTCCGCAACCACATCGCGCACCTCATGCCGAGCTGAGGAAAGCCGCTCCCGACAAAATCGGATCAACTCCGAGGCTTCTTTGATACGCGCGGCCAACTGATCAACGTCATCGGCATCTCGCTCGAGGGCTTCAAGGATCTCGTCGAGACGCGTGCGAGCTTCCGCAAAGGTGGTCTTCTCGGTGGACTTGGCAGCCTTCTTCGCAGGCATGGTTTGGATTCCGGGGCAGGAGCGAACAGGGGTCGGAGAACCGGCGCGAACGGTGAGCCAGGAGGCTCAGGACGACTCGGCCGGCGGTTGAAGGGAACGGGTGGCTGCAACACGAAGGTCGAGTTCACCGTCGCGCAGCACTGCAGTGAGTTCTTCACCCGACTTCGACGCGGCAACATCCATCAGGATGCGCCCATCGGGCTTTTTGAGATAGGCATATCCTCTGGCCAGGACAGATCGAGGGTCAAGCAGGCGCACCCGCTGAGCCACCGACTCGATGGCAGCCTCAGCACGTGTCAGCGACAGGTCAGCCATGGCAGACAGATGCTGGTTATCGGACTGGAGTGCGGCATCCAATCGATTGATCCGATCGATATGAGAACCGCTGACGAGACGTACTCGACCTCTCTCCACACCCTCACGTGCTCGGGCCAACACACTCTCGGTGCGCTGAGTGAGCTCATACCAGGAGTTGGAAAGCAGCACGTCAGAATCTCGCAACGCTCCGTGTGCGCCACGGAGCAGACCTTGAGCACTACGCTCAAGCCAACTCCAGTGCTCATCCAGCGTGCGAGACACGTGAAGCAGAAGCTGCTCACGAGTGCGATCGAGCTCCTCGGCTGCCTGCCGAGCACGCGCAACCACAAACTCAGCCGCAGCAGTCGGCGTGCGACAGGGCGTATGCGCCATCACATCAGCAACAGACGTGTCAATCTCATGCCCGATGCCCGTGAGCACTGGAACCGAACACTGAGCGACAGCGCGGGCGATCTCTTCCCGATCAAACCACGAAAGATCCAGACGTGAACCTCCGCCGCGCACCAGCAAGATCACATCCGGCGCTTCCCGAGCGAGCGTGGTCAGGGCCCCACAGACAGAGGGCGTGGTCTCGGCTCCCTGCGTCCTGGCATCACAGAAAAGCACCTCGAAACCGAGTCCGGAGGTGTTGAGGGTTTCCATGACATCTTGATGAGCTGCGCTCCCGCGCGATGTGACGAGCCCCAGCCGCAACGGGACATCGGGCAGCAACAGGTTCTTGTTCCACTCATCAGCGCCTTCCTCTTGCAGCCGCGAGAGCACTTCCCGACGCAGCTTGTCTAGATTTCCGAGCGTGTGCTCCGGGTCGATGTCTTCGATCGTGAAGCTGAGTTGGCCCCGCGGGGCGTAGAAGTCGGGCTTCACGAGGGCTTTCAAGACAAGCCCATCCGCCGGGTCCAGTCGAGCGGCAAGTCGCCCATGCCTCCCGAACAGCTTCTCCACAGTTCCCTGCCACATCTTCACGCTCAGGGAGGCACGCCGGCCTCCCTTGGCCTGATCGTCCACCAGTTCGAAGTACCAGTGCCGGCCGCTCTTCTTATTGGCTGCAGCCGCTCGAGTTCGATCCCAACCGACGGCCTCGCCGACCATCCAGAACGGACGCGGAAAGCCTCGCTGCAGAATGCCCTCGATTCGCTCAGAAACCTGGGGAACCGTGAGGGTCTCCAGCCCATCGCCTTGCTCCAGGGCCGGCTCCGACTCCCCATCCAGGTTCCAGTCATCCGAGATCGTCATCCGGGCATTGTAGCCCCACCGTGTCCGTGCGAACGAGCGTGCTACCATTCCGCCCCTTCCAGGAAGGACGCGTAGAAAAGGAGTCTCCAAAGTATGTCTCACAAGGTCGTCATCATCGGTTCTGGGCCCGCCGGCTACACCGCGGCGCTTTACACTTCGCGCGCAGATCTGGCCCCTGTCATGTACGAGGGCCTCCAGCCAGGTGGGCAGCTCACGATCACCACAGACGTCGAGAACTTCCCCGGCTTCCCGGAAGGCGTCATCGGGCCCGATCTCATGGAGAGAATGAAGCAACAGGCAGCTCGCTTCGGCACGGACGTTCGCCCGGGTTACATCAAGTCGGTCGACTTCTCCAAGCGACCCTTCGTCCTCAATGACGGAAAGAATGAGCTCGAAGCCGACACCGTGATCGTTTCCACCGGAGCGACGGCTCGATTGCTCGGCATTCCGGGCGAAGACCACCTCATGGGTTATGGCGTCTCTGCGTGCGCCACATGCGATGCCGCCTTTTTCCGTGATGTGCACGTTGCTGTCATCGGAGGTGGAGACAGCGCCATGGAAGAAGCCGACTACCTCACAAAGTTTGCGAGCAAGGTGAGCATTATCCATCGGCGCGAAGAGTTCCGTGCCAGCCAGATCATGCTGCGGCGCGCCAAGGACAACCCCAAGATCGAGTTCCTCGTGAACACGGTGACCGAAGAGATGCTCACGCATGATGACAAGCGCCGCCTTCGTGGCCTGAAGCTCCGCAACACCGTCTCCGACGAAGTCACCGAGATGCCGATTGACGGATGTTTCGTCGCAATCGGGCACAAACCCAACACGGAGATCTTCAAGGGGCAACTGGAAATGGACGAGGTTGGCTACCTCCAGGTCCATGACGGCACCCACACCAACGTGGAGGGGGTGTTCGCGGCAGGTGACGTGGCAGACGCCGAGTACCGGCAGGCCATCACAGCTGCAGGAACGGGCTGCATGGCTGCCCTGGATGCGGAGCGCTGGCTCGCCAACAACAAGAGCTAGCGCATACGGCCCCTGCCTCGGCTTCCCAGCCGCGCACCGAACTCACGCCCCTGTAACGGCTGTGGAGGCCCTTTGCGTGATCAGACCACGGGCGGCATGAGCGTCAGTCGGTAATCCGCGATTTCCACGAATCCGACCTTCTCGTACGCACGCCGTGCAGCTTTGTTCTTTTCGTCGACGTGCAGAGCGACGAACGGCACGGCATCCCGACCAAACAGATCGCGACACAGCGTCCAGAGAGCGCGCGTAGCGATTCCGTTGCGGCGAAGATCCTTGGGTGTGTAGACCCCTTCGAGCAGGCCACCCTCCGAACCAGCAACAGCCATGTCGGCTTTGAACATGGCCCTGCCATCCGTGTTCCGGCAGATGTAGGCACGACCCTCGACAACCTTCTCGGTCATCCGCAACCGGTAGTGACGACGATCGATAGCCTTGTCTTCAAGTCTGAGATCTTCGGCAACCATCGAGCAAGCAAGGTCTGTCAACTCATCGATCGAATCGAGGCTCGCCTGCTCCATGTCGATCTCCTTGATGCCCTTGCGGATAATCGTGGAAGAGTCGATGGCATAGAAAGTCTGTTTGCGGTCCAGAACCGGCTTGCGGCCTGTTCTCTTCTTGTACTTGGAAAGGAATTCCCGACCGGCACTGAACTCACAGACGCAGATGCTGAACTGATAGCCCGCCTCGATGAGGGGGTCCACGAATTCAGCCGCGACCCATGGCTCATCAACGCTGAGCACCAGAGTCCCCGTGTTGCCGATAAACATCAGGCCCCGAAGAGACTGATCCTCGTCGTAGGCGCCGATGAAGCGTCCATGGGAGGGGTGGCGTGTGTCCGTCATGCCCCCGCGCTGGATGCGCGAGAGGAGAAAAACGTTCTCACGTGGATCTGAGCGGAGAAAGGCCAGGGCCACGGCCGCTGGGACCTTTTCGGTCACGCGCAGTGCATGTGATGCTTTCGTTGCTGTCATATTCATGATGCCTTCCCTCCCTAACCAAGCCCCTTTAATCCACCCTTGGGGCGCCATTGTATCCCAATGTCGATCGACCGGAGGGTCTTCCTACGAAAGGCCCCCGCCGAGTGCGAGGCCGAGAACGGCGAAAGCCGAAGCCAGCCTGCCCACGTTGAGCTCCCAGCCCTGGCGAATCGCTCTCTGAGTGAGCCTTGCCGCCAATCGGACAGGATTTCTCCGGGTCGATCTAAACCCACAGGAGATAAGGCCATTTCGCCTGAAAGGCAACCCCGAGTCCCAGAAAAAGCCCGATTCCAGCTACAATTCGACGATTTCCGGACTCCAGGGCATCAGGTCTCTGCCGCGGTGCCCAAGCCACCCAGAAGGACGAGCATGCGTTGGCGACGAACCTCGGCATCCGCGACGAACCGCTCAAGGCCCTCCTGAAGGCTCGCCGGATCGAGATGCGCTTCGGTCGTGATCTGATCCACCGAACCGCCTGACCGCCAACGATTGTCCCAATCGGGCGAGACGACATAGTCACGCGCCACGGCATGGGGGATCCAGTTGCCCATGAGCCGAGCCGCCGTGTTGGTCACCACCATCGAATCGGCCCACTCGTGAGTGGGAAGGACCCGGTCGCGCCAGGCCTCTGGCTGGCGCCTGAAGAGCGCATGTGAAATCGCAGCCACCACCTTCACGTTAGGGCCGCCATCATCCAGCCAGGGCAGAATCTTCATCATGCTGGCGGTTGTGGAGGTTCCACGCACGATCACTGTCCCTTCAGGCGGACGCTTCTTGTCGAAGGGCCGAATGACATAGGCGCCCTTGGCTGCGGCGAGATGACTGTCCATACCGAGAGCCTCTCGGTCGGGAATCTCGATGGGCGGCCGGGTGAGGTGCAGAACAATGATCGGGATCTCACTACCCAGAGCCGCTGCGAGAGCGACCGGAACCTCGTTGGCTTCCCATGGGTGCAAATTGACCACATGGTCCGTCGGGAACAGCGAGGTCACACCGGGACTGAAGATTCCGAAGTGCGTTCGACTGTCTTCTGCTGTCTCAGGCCCGCTATGCCCGGCCACCCAGATCACTCGTCCTAGTTTGATCTGACTGTCCTGGCACATCTGGCTAAAAAGCCGCATGAGCCCATACTTCAGATAGCTGAATGAGCCATAGGTGGAACAGCCGCTGGAGTAGCCACGGAAGTTCTCGAAAGGTGTCTCCGAAAAGTTGACGGAGGCCATGCCACAGCAAAGCCCCGCATTGGTGAACTCGGTGATCTCCTGCGGGAGCACAACGCCTCCCCGCGAAGACTCGCGCTCGTACCAACCGTAGCCACCAAAATCTCCCCAGGGCTTGCCAAAGCCAGCAATGTTTGTGCTTTCAGCGAGGTCCGCAGAGCACACCAGAAAAAGCGGTCGTCCAAACTTATCGTGACCGCGTGCATTCGCGTAGGCACCGAAATTCGCGAAACCCTTTCGGTTTGGCGCCATTGCTCCCGGCTCAATAAAGAGTTCCGAGGGAAGCTGCTCGGGGTCGGTCAATGCTGCGTCTTTCAGCGGGTCAGCCGACAAGTCCCAGTTGAAAGAAGGGATCTCTGTCGGCACAGACGAACCCAGTTCCACCAAACGATCCGTGAGGTAGTTGAGGGTGTTTTCATCTGACGTGAGCACCGAGAGAGCTCTGTCCATGTTCTCTCGAGTCTGCGACACGCGATCCGCACGAGCTTCCAGAGGCGGGCCTTCCCGGCCGTCGAATGTGATGCCGTAAGTTTCGCTAAACGATTCACGCACAGCCCAGAACTCAGCGTCGTTGTAGCTGTGAGGAGATCCGTGAGACTTGTTGTCGTATTTCCCGTAACCGCGCCCCTTGCGAGTTCGGAACCAGACGCAACCGGGCAATGCCTCGGCGCCGTCGCGCTGCCCGAGCACCTCATGAAACGCATCGATGAGTTGAGCGAAATCCGAACCGTCTTCGCATCCAGCGACTCGAAATCCATAGGGTTCGAACCAACTCTGAGGTGAGCCCGGAACCACACTACTCACGGCCTGATTGTCGATGCCGTAATCATTCCAATCCATCAGGTAAGTCAGATTGCCCAGGCCCAATCCCCACGCACTGTTCTTCACCTCGTGATGCGCGCCGGCTGTGTGGCCGCCTTCGCCCTCCATGGCGAAGACACGAACCTCGCCTGCCCCTGCATGCTTGAGCGCCATGGCCTGCCCACATGCAAAGGGAGCTCCATGCCCTGAAGGCCCTGTGTTGGCTTTGAAAAACAGGGTGCGCCCCTCGGATTCAGCGTGCCCTGGAAGGCCGCCGTTCTGACGGAGCGTGAGCAGGTCTTCGGGAAGCAACGTGAAGTCACGCCCCAGCGGGGCGCAAAACTTGGAGTCCCCTGTCCGGTCATATCGGACTCGGAGCGCTTCGTTGAATACCCCAAGGATCGCGTACACGACGGGGTTCACATGGCCCGCAACCAGCACGAATCGGTCAGAAAAGCGCTTTTCTGGCCGACCAATATCCCAGCGCATCGCCCCCGAGAGCAGCAAGGTGATGAGAGCATGCACCTTGGACCGGCTCCCCCCTGGGTGCCCGCTCTGGGACAGATTGAGGGTGAAATCGAGACATTGGTCGACGACATCCTGGATCCGGATCCAGTGCGGAATCTCGGAATGAAGCTTGTCGGAAGGAAGCATGGATTCAGGTTTCTGTTGAAGATGGCTTGGCGCATCGGATTATAGGGGCTGTCTTACCGATCTCTCCATGACGTCGGAGGCGTCTCATGGATGGCGTAGAGAACTGGCTCTCAGGAGTCGCAGCCATCGACATCATCGCAGTGGCTCTCATGCTCATGGGGGTCGCCATGGGCCTTATGCGGGGCCTTGGCCCTGCCTTCGGCATGTTGCTGTGGCTCATGGTCAGCCTCTGGCTGGCTCGGACCCTGACGCCGACGGTCCTGGGCTGGATGCCAAACAGCCCTATCGATACGAGTTCCCAGCTCTCCGCTTTTGGGCTCATTGCAGGCCTGCTCCTCGTTCTACCTGCTCTGGCACGCCTGCTCGGCGGTGCCGGAGGCAAGAAAAAAGAAGACCCCGCGGCCCAACACCGAGGCTTTGGCGTTCTCGTCGGCATAGCCTGTGCTGGGATTCTCTTCACGCTGCTCGCTCCGTATGCGAATCGAATGCAGTGGGTCTCAAGTACTTTCGGTCGAGGCGCTTTCCCCGTCATGGCCGAGCAGGTCTCAGACGGCGCCAGCTGGTTCTTTCCTGCAGCCCACCGTGAGGCACTCAAGCAAGCAGGCGTCGGCTCCGAGCGCCAAGCAGGAGCGAGCGACCAGCGCTGACTTGACCGCGCACGGAGCCGAGCCCCGTCTTCACCCTAGAACAGGGTGTAGATAAAAGGCGAAAGCACGGGTGAGGCCGCCGCTGCAACGAGCAGCAGGCCTACGGTCATCAGGATGAAAATGACTGGCAGCATGTACCAGTGGCCGCGGTCCCACGCGGACAAGACAACTCCGCACACCGTCGAAAACTTACGCCGCGAATACCAGGCAACAAGCAGCAACAGCGCAATCACGAAGTACAGGAAGGCGGAATCCATGAAGGGAATGCGTGAGCCTTCCTCGGTTGCAGCCGGCAACAAACCCCAGAATGTGTAGATCTGATCTGCGGGCACCGACTCCTGGAGCCAATCAAAACCACGAATCACCCCATAGACAAAGCCCAGCAGCGCCCCGACCTTCGCCGCGGACAGCAGAAGGTTCTCCTCTTTCCGGTACGTGGACCAGTAGAGGCATGAGAACAGCGCCCAGAGGCCAAGAAAGATGTAGTCCATCGTTCCAAGCGCGCGGCCCGAACCCTCGGCCAACATGACCGGCAAGGCTGCAAAACTTACGGACAGCATCAACTGACCATCTCCGCAACTCGGTCACCCTCGTGGCGCAACATAAATGGCGTGCTGTCGATGATCTTCTTCGCTTCCTTGTAGACGACATAGTTGCCCAGATAGAGAGCATCCATCTCGCTGCGGCTGAATGTATTGAAAGCCTGTGCCGGTGTCTCGACGATTGGCTCGCCCTTCAGATTGAACGACGTGTTCAAAAGAACCGGGGTGCCCGTCTTCTCGGCAAACCGTTCGATCAGCCGGTGATAGCCCGGGTTGTGCTTCTTGATGACCGTCTGCAAACGGCCAGAACCATCGACATGTGTAATGGCCGGGATCTCTTCCCGCTTTTCCTCGCGGACCGGCACGACGTAAAGCATGAAGCGTGCGGGCCAGAGTTCGTCACTTTCTACGAGCTCAAAGTATTCGCGCGCCCGCTCCTCGAGAACGCTCGGGGCAAACGGACGGAACGCCTCCCGAAACTTGATCTTGGCGTTCACGATCTCTTTCATCTCGGTGCTGCGTGCATCCGCGATAATAGATCGTGCGCCGAGCGCTCTGGGCCCCCACTCAAAGCGTCCGCGAAACCAACCACCGACGAGCCCCTTCACAAGATCGTCAGAGACTCGGTCGTAAAACTCCTCGTCATCCTCGATCTTCTCGAAAGGGATCTCATTCTTCGTTAAGAAGCTTTCGATCTCTTCATCCGAGTACTCGGAGCCCAGGTAGGCGTGCTCAAGCGGCCCGACACGTGGGTGGTCCAGAAGATGATGACAAGCCCAGAGAGCCGCCCCCGCTGATCCACCGTCATCACCAGCCGCCGGGTGGATATAAATCTGCTCGGCATCGGTTTCTTTCGTCAACTTGCCGTTTGCCACTGAGTTGAGAGAGACCCCTCCCGAGAGGCATACATTTGTGCAACCCGTGGTCTTCACCAAGTGGTTGACCATCCGCTTCATGATGTCTTCGGTGACCTTCTGAATAGACATCGCGACGTCGCAATAGAACGGGTCAAGGCTCTTGTCCTCCAGCGCGGGATCTCTCGCTGGCTGCCCCATCACCTCTTCAAATGCAGGCGTAAAACTGCTCGTTGCCGACCAGTGGTAGGCGAAATACTTCATGTCTTGCCAGAGCGAGCCGTCTTCTCCGATCTTGATCATCTTCATGATGCGATCGACGTACTTGGGCTCACCGTACGGGGCCATTCCCATGAGCTTGTACTCGCCCTCATTCACCTCGAAACCGCAGTAGGCGGTGAACGCGGAGTAGAGAAGGCCTACAGAGTGCGGGAAACGCATCTCTTTCTTGATTTCGATCTTGGTTCCATGGCCCACCCCCATGGTGGCCGTCGTCCACTCACCGGCACCATCAAGGGTCAGAACTGCTGCATCTTCGAAGGGCGAACAAAAGAACGAAGCGGCTGCATGGCTCATGTGATGGTCCGCGAACAGCAACTTGCTTTTCGGGATCTTGAGCTTTTCTAGAATGTGACTTTTCACCCAGAGCTTCTTCTGCATCCAGGTGAGCATGCTCTCTCTGAAGACGCGTAGTGACTTCGGGAACGTCTGAAAGGCAGTCAGCAACAAGCGTTCAAACTTCACGAACGGCTTTTCATAGAAGACCACATAATCGACTTCTTCGATTGTGATGCCAGCCTGGTCGAGGCAGAACTGAATCGCCTTCTCCGGAAATCCCGGATCGTGCTTGCGGCGACTGAATCGCTCCTCTTCGCCAGCAGCAACAAGATGCCCGTCCTGCACCAACGCAGCGGACCCATCGTGATAATAGAAAGAAAGCCCAAGGATGTTCATGGAGTCAGTCCTGTCGACGAGCGTCGTCAAGCGTTTCGTTGATGGAGTCCCAATCGCGATACGTGCTCGACGGAGTCGACTTGGTCATGAGCACATCGGAGACGGTTCGATAAATCAGTGCGACCGGTGCCACAGCAACGAAGTAGACAACTGTCAGAAGGAATCGCCCGACGACA